>CAVIWF010000113.1:0-2060 GCA_963646285.1 bacterium | reverse complement strand
ACTGGCGAGGTTTTCATGTTCGCTCGGCGGTGCACGTTCCTAAAGGGTGAAGAATCGAATACGCTAGGTAGCGGGAAGAAGATGGGTGTCCATCGGGAGGCGGAATCCGAAGGAGGACGGACGCTAGGGAGAAACGGTGAACCTTGGCGAGGAAACCTCTGGCCTGATAAACAGAAAATGCATAGAAGAATATATGTGAGGGTAAGGATGCCGAACAAGTCAAAGCCCAATAGCTGCACGGAATCGCATGTGGTAGATGCTGTAGGTAGATGAAAGGAAAGAAGTGTGTGGTACCCGGGAAGGTCTGTGCGAAATGCGCCGAGAGGCGTGACTACAGCCGAAAGGTTGTGCTGAACGTGCAGAAGTCAGTCGAAGCCATAGCACCTTGGTGGAAAAACTCATGAGAAGGGCGAAACCAATAAGCCGGGAATAGAGAAACAGCAGGTAAAAGCCGGAACCTGCTGGAAAGCAGTATCCGCTATCTGGAGGAAAAACTGAAGCTGAAGGTAAATTGGGAGAAAAGCTACATCGCCAAAGTCAATGCAGCGAAGGCCTCTAAATATCTGGAATTTGCGTACAGTAGGGGAAAAGACGGAATGCTCATTCGGGTACATCCCAAAGCGTTGATCAAAGCGAAGAACAAGCTGCGTGCGCTGATGAAACGCAATCGTGGAGTCAATGGTCGGAAAATGATGAAAGAAGCAGAGCATGGCGCAATGGAACGAATGGCTGCGGCACAGAATTCGGGCGTACATCTGGAAACAGTGAAAGAAGCCGAAAACCAAACGAAAGAACCTGATGAAGCTGGGCATACTGGAATACTTTGTAAAAATGGCAGCAAACAGCCGAAGAGGTTAATGGTTTACGGTGAACATCAGAGCCGTGAAAAGAGGCATAACAAACGAAAACCTCATACGCACAGGATACTTTGAAGTCTCCACGGCGTATGAGGCTATTCAATCTGCTTGTATCGGATGTGCCATGTACCGAATGGTACGCACGGTGCGGCGAGAGGACGGGAGTTAGTCACTCCCTCCTACTCGATTGCTCTGCTTTTTTCTGGGTAAATGCAGCTTGCTGACATCGATTCCTTCCAAGGCAAGCAGGAAAATTTTGCGCTGAATACCACCTGCATAGCCGGTCAAATTGCCGCCTGTGCCAATGACCCGGTGGCAGGGGATGATCAAAGAAATGGGGTTATGTCCCACTGCACCACCTACCGCCTGGGCAGACATGCGGGGAATGGCCATGCGCCTGGTTGCTTCCTCTGCAATGGCACCGTAGGTCATGGTTTGCCCATAAGGAATGGTTGACATGATGTCGCAAATGGTTTTGCGAAATGGAGAGCCGATAACATGCAACGGCGGCGTAAAACTGGGCATGGTACCGGAAAAATAGCAATCTAGCCAACGCTTGGTTTCAGCAAAAATGGGAGAATTGGCTTTCTGCAGCGTGCCTGTGAACCCTGACAGAAAGTGTTCCTGCCCGGAAAAATAGAGTCCCAGCAGCACATGCTCATCACACACTATGGTGATAACGCCCAGGGGAGATGCATAAGTGTCGGTGAAGTAAGGCATGAGCAGGACTCCTTTCAGGGGATGAAAAGAGTATAACATAAGGGAAACGTGAAAAACAAGCCCTGCAAACATCAGCATGGCTTTGCACACTTCCACAATGCCGGAAGGGTACGCCATCTGCCAGAGAATCCACTCCGTGCCCAGGGCAATTAGCACGGCAGACACCACGGACACCACCGTCATGCGTTTGGAAAACTGAACGTAGGTCTTTTTCATCGGATTCCCTCCTTGGATTTTGTGGTATAAAATTTGAAACCGTGCTCATTGCTTTCACTTGTCCGGCAGAAAAATATACACAATATTGTGCAAAACACTTGACTATTACTTAATATTGTGTATAATAATACTTGGAGGTGCTGTTTTTGAAATCCGTTTATACCGCTTACCTTACCCGCAAAGAAGAAGGCGGCTTCCGTGCCGTCGTCCCTGACGTTCCCGGCTGCGTAACGTCAGGCGCTGACCTGGCGGAAACGCTGGACATGA
>CAVIWF010000112.1:0-2131 GCA_963646285.1 bacterium | reverse complement strand
GTTGATGCGTTCGCAGCTGCTATACACGCCACTGGCGTGTAGCCGCTCACTTACCTCTGGACTCCTTCGCAGTCCGCATTTTTGCAAATGACTTCACTTGTTAGGCTTTGCAGGGGGCTTTCCGGTCGCCCCCTGCACCCCTTCGGGTGCATCCTTTTGAGGGAAGTCTTTTTCCGAAGAAACGAATATTTTACCTTTCATTTGCAGCCTACTTTCATCCGAAGGGACGCCGAAGGGGTCAAGGGGGCGATCGGAAAGCCCCCTTGAAGAAACACGAAAGAAACGAAGGGCTCCCCAGAACGCCGGATGCCTTCTGGAACCAACATTGCCGCTGTTTCACCTACAAGGAGAAAAAAAGATGGAATCTGCCGATAGCCTGCGCCTGCAGGCAGAAAAACAAACCGATCCCAAAAAGAAAAAAGCCCTGCTGGATCAGGCGGCAGCCCTGTATCCCCAGGAGCTGTCCATTCAGGAAGAACTGCTGCACCTGGGCAGGCTGTGGCAGCGGGATCCCCGGCACCTGGACTATCACGTGATCAAGTGCTACCTGCTCCACGTCTTTCAGGATCCGGCATCGGAAACCCCGGACATGCGCCGGCAAATGCTCCACGAGCTGACGGAGGATCCCCAATTGCTCCTCTGCCGGCAAATGGCAGGGGATGGGGAGGAAGCCTTCCTTCGCCGGTACGCAACCCGACTTTGCCGGGAGTATGTGAAGCTGTTTTTGAAGGGCTCCAATGCCTGCAACGGCACCCTGATGGGCATTCGCATCATTCCGCTGGAAAGGTGCCTGGCCAGACCTGTGGCGCTGATGATGCACAACATGGAGGCCGCCTGCCTGCCTGCCCCCTTCGATACCCTCTTCCCGGAATGCCTGCTGGAGGTTTTCCGCAATGATGTGGGCAGCGATGTGCACCTGATGGCAGCACGAGAGGAGCTGAAGCAATGACCTTCCTGAAAAAGCCCTGGCTGAAAAAGGCGGTGCATATCTTCCTTTCCCTGGTGCTGACGGCTATCCTCATTGCCGTGTTTTATCTGGCGGTGGTGCTGGGTCAGCCCACCACAGACGAGGATGATACCACCGTGGCCTCTGCTGCATCCCAGCCCCTGCTGTCCCCCTCCCCGGCGGAAAACATTACGGAGGAAGGGCAGCTGGCGGAGCTGATCAGCCATTTCCCCACCCCGGTGCTGTCCTTTGTGGCAGGCACGGGTCCCAGGCTCATTGCCGCATCCAGCTACGATACCGCCTTTGAAAACGGGTTCGCCCGCATTCTGGAATTAACCTACACCACGGAGGATGGGGGCACGGTGCAGCTGCGCACCATTTACCCGGCAAGAGCCCTGTCCCTGCTTAGCCGGGGGGATTATCACCTGAATCAGGCGTCCAGCCTGTCCATGGCGGGACTGAAGGCCGTGAAAATGGAGAACCAGTCCACCATCCGCCTCCATGCCCAGGGCACGGAAGCCCTGTACGTGGTCACCCTGCCCCGAATGTCCGATGAGGACATGAGCACCCTGATGAAGGGGATGCAGCTGAGTGCGAAGGCGGAGGAAGAGTGAGGAGCGGTTAGTGATTAGCTGTTAGTGGTCGGTATACAATGAAGCATCAGGGATGTTTGTTTCGGATGCTTTTTCATTTTGGCAATGAATATCCCCTGCCAGAACGGCAGGGGACGAGGGAGAAAAAGATATAGGCAGAAAAATAAGCCAAGATAAAAATTATCTGCATATACTTTTCTGAAACATATGCAGATAAAGCGTTGGAATAGGCAGTAATCGGAGAAAAGGAACATCGAAAAGACGCTCCCCAAATGGTTTTCAGGGGAGGTTGCGGGAGGGGGTGCTTTTGACTCAAAAGCACCCCCTCCCGCAAAACGTATCAACACTTTTCACGCCTTTATGTACCGTGTTGCTCGTCCTGTGCCGATGCGCTTTACCGAACCGGTTCTGACCATGGCACCGAGGACGGCTTCCACCGTCGTGGGGCTGACATCGGGGAGAATCTTGCAAATCTCGGCTTTGGACAGCGGGGTCAGGCTGTTCAGGACGGTTGCCTCCACACGGGCTTTCTTCGTGATCTTCTTGCCGTGTACCACCGCAAACCGTTTGTCCAGTTCCTTGTAGCACATAT
>CAVIWF010000111.1:0-2287 GCA_963646285.1 bacterium | reverse complement strand
AGCTTTTTCTGACGAAAAAGCACGAAAATCGCCGCACAGGGGCTTCGCCCCGTTTGAACGCCCCGAAGGGGCTCGCCGATTTTCGATTTAGAGTTGAAGGGCTTGCGAGCCCTCCAACGCCACCCAGGGTTTGTTGATGGTCTGAGGAGTGCCGAAGGGCACTCTTTTTTTGTTCCGTTGCAAAAGAACCGAAACTTGTGTGGTTTCCTGTTTCTTGACTTTATTGTTTATTCCAAGGGGCTTGACCGTCGCCCCTTGGAACCCTTCGGAGCCCAACTTTAAGAGTCCCTTGAAGGTAAAAGCAACTTATTTCTTTTTTTCTTTCAGGACAAAACACCTTCATCCGAAGGGATGCTGCGAAGGGGTGCAGGGGGCGACCGCAAAGCCCCCTGCAAAACCTAACATTGGGAGACTGTTGCTGTCATGCGAAGGGCGAAGGAGTCCAGAGGGCGACCGCAAAGCCCTCTGGAACAAGCATCACCATACTGTTGCGGTAGTGCGTACCCTTGTGACACTCTTCATGAGAAGCTCAAGGGGGTCTAAACGGGTCGAAGACCCTCGCCCCCTTTACCCCTTCGGGCACCAAGCGTTTAGAGTTTCCTGTTTCTTGACTTTATTGTTTATTCCAAGGGGCTTAAACGGGTCGAAGACCCTCGCCCCTTGGAACCCTTCGGCGTCCAACTTGTCTGACCCCTTCGAGTAGAAAACAGCTTATTCCTTTTCCTTTCAAAAGAAAGCGCCCTCTTCCGAAGGCGCAATCAATCATTTGCATATAAGCTGGTTTTCGGGGGTGGGTGCGGGAGGGGGGCTTTTGGCACAAAAGCCGCCCCTCCCGCAATCGCATCAAATCAAATATGCGCCCGCTGTCCCCGCAGGTCATGGACGATGGGGGGCAGGATGTCCAGCACACGGTTGATTTCCTCCTCCGTGTTGTCCCTGCCAAGGGAGAAGCGAATGGAACTGCGGGCGTGATCCCGGCTCAGCCCCATGGCCAGCAGCACATGACTGGGATCCACACTGCCGCTGGTGCAGGCAGATCCCCCGGATGCCCCCACGCCCGCCAGATCCAGCCGGAGGAGCAGGGCTTCCCCGTCCACCTCCGGGAAGCACATGTTCAGGTTCCCCGGCAGGCGGTGGGTCGGATCCCCGTTCACCCGGGCGTCCGGCAGGACGGCAAGGATCCCCGATTGCAGGCGATCCCGCAGAAGGGCAATGCGTGCATTGTCCTCCATTCGCTCCTGACAGAGGCGAGTGGCTTCCCCAATGCCGACGATACCGGGCAGGTTCTCCGTGCCTGCCCGCTGACCCCGCTCCTGTGTGCCGCCGTGGAGCAGATGATCCATCCGCACCCCCGTGCGAAGGTACAGAATCCCCACCCCCTTGGGGCCGTAGAACTTGTGGCCGCTGAGGGACAGCATGTCCGCATGAAGCTCATCCACCTGCACCGGCACAGCCCCCATGGCCTGCACTGCATCCGTGTGGAAGAGGATGCCCCTCTCCCTGGCCAGGGCGCCGATTTCCGCCACCGGCTGAAGGGTACCCACCTCGTTGTTGGCCATCATGACGGAAATAAGGATGGTGTCCGGGCGAATGGCTGCCGCCACGTCATCCGGGTTTACCCTGCCTTGGCCGTCCACCGGCAGATAGGTCACGGTGAAGCCCTGCTTTTCCAGCCACTTACAGGTGTGGAGCAGGGCATGATGCTCCACAGCGGTGGTGATGATGTGCCGTCCCTTGCCCTGCAGGGCGAAGGCGGTGCCCTTCACTGCCCAGTTGTCGCTTTCCGTGCCCCCGTTGGTAAAGTAGATCTCCGACGGCTTGGCGCCAATGGCGGATGCCGCCTGGCGGCGGGCAGCCTCCACGGCACGGCGGCTTTCCCTGCCAAAGGAGTGAACGCTGGAGGGATTGCCGTAGACCTGGGTGAAGTAGGGCAGCATGGCCTGCACCACGGCGGGATCGGTGGGGGTGGTGGCTGCGTGATCCAGATAAATGCGCTGCATGAGGTGTTCCTCGACTTTTTGATGATTGTTGCAATGGGGTGCGAAGGGCGAAGGAGTCCAGAGGGCGGAGTCTTCGACTCGTAACCGCAAAGCCCCCTGCAAAACCTAACGTTTGAAGTCATTTGCAGAAACGCGGACTGCGAAGGAGTCCAGAGGGCGACCGCAAAGCCCTCTGGAACAAACATAACGGTTTTCTCGCAAAGGAATCAAAGCTTGTGCGGTTTCCTGTTTTTGTTCGATAGAGTTACTTCAAGGGGGCTTTCCGATCGCCCCCTTGACCCCTTCGG
>CAVIWF010000110.1:0-2369 GCA_963646285.1 bacterium | reverse complement strand
TCGCCCCCTGCACCCCTTCGCACTCCCTTCGGAAGCAACGGGTTTTCTAATGCTGGTTCGCAGGGGGCTTTGCGGTCGCCCCCTGCACCCCTTCGCAGCATTCCTTCGGATGAAGGAGTTCGCTTATGTAAATAAAACATAATAGTTTCATTCATCTCGAAGGGGTTTTACAAGTCGGGTGCCGAAGGGGTCAAGGGGGCGACCGGAAAGCCCCCTTGAAACTCCGTTAGCGAAAAGCTTGGTAAACCCCAAACGTATGGTGCCCGAAGGGGTTAAAGGGGGCGACCGGAAAGCCCCCTTGAGATGCTATCGAAGAGTGCTGCAAAGGTACGCACAACCTGCAACAATGTGGTTCTGCTTATTCCCAAGGGCTTTGCGGTCGCCCTTGGGGAACCTTCGCAGCATCCCTTCGGATGAAGTTGTCTTGTTTTGCAGGGGGGCTTTGCGGTCGCCCCCTGCACCCCTTCGCACTCCCTTCGGAAGCGGCTTGTTCTCACCCGAAGGGATTGCTAAGGCTCACGCCTTATTTTTTACTGGTATCCCCATCCACGCACCGATAATACACCGTATCCGGCTCCAGGGTGACCCCGTCCTTGGCAAACAGCTCGTCAATGGTCAGCAGCATGTAGCCCTCTTCCTGCAAGTACTGGCAGATCCGCCGGGCAGACTCGGGGGTGTTGTCCTTAATGTCGTGGCACAGGATAATATCCCCATCGGAGATTTCCTTCTTCACCTTGTTCAGCACATTGGAGGAAGACCGTCCCCGCCAGTCGTAGGTGTCCAGGCTCCACTGAATCAGGGGCCAGCCCACCTTGCTCTTGATCATCTGGGGATACAGGCCGTAGGGCACCCGATTGTACCGGGTGGGAATGCCAATGGCGGCAATCAGGGCGGCATCGCACTTCTTCGGCATGGCCCGCATGGTGGAGGCGGAAGTCTTCCGCACGTCCCCGTGGGTCCAGTTGTGGCTGCCGATGGCATTGCCCTCGTCATGCTCCCGCTGCACCAGGTCGTCGTATTCCTTAATCCGGTTGCCGATGACGAAGAAGGTGGCCCGCTCCCCCACCTCCATCAGGCTGTTGAGCACCAGGGTGGTGTTGGTGCGGCTGGGACCATCGTCAAAGGTCAGGGCGCAGGTCTTGTAGTAGGTCAGGTTGTCCGTTTCCGTCTGGGCACGGTCGGTCATGTAGGCACGGATGTCCGGGTACATCAGCGTCACCTGCATCAGGGAGTGATGCTCCGGGTACAGGGTGTCTGCCGGAATGTGCAGCACCAGGGACAGGCCGTGGAGGGTGAAGGGGGTGGCTTCCAGGGCTTCCCGGGTGCACAGGGCTTCCACGGCGGTGGCATCCGCTTCCTCATCGGGGAAGTAGGCGGTGACCTGGGTGCGGACGGCGTCCTCCAGCAGCTGCCAGCCTTCGCTGTCCTCATCGAAGATGTCCGTCAGGTGAATCTCTTCCCCGGTGGTCATGTCGTAGGTGCGGCTGGTGATCTGCTGACCAATCAGATCCCGGTGATAGGTGACCCGTGCCTGCACCAGAAAGCTGAGCCAGGTCAGCCCGGTGCGGCTGTAGCGGATGCCCACATCCAGCCGGGAGTTTTTCTCCGTTTTGTTTGCGGCCTTTTCCAGGGTGGGGGCAAGGGCATCCACATAGCCCTGGGCAATGGCGGCAAGCTCTGCATCCACGCTGTCCAGCACCGTGTCCGCCGTCCATACACGGACAATGCTCTTGTTGTCCTGGGTGGTGTCCTGCTTGGTCAGGGTCACTTTGTGGCAGGCCTGAAAGCCCTCTGCCGTGGCGGATGCCAGGGACATGGGCAGCATCAGGGATAGGATCAGCGCAGTCAACCGCTTCATCATGGTGTTCTCCCTCTTATTAACAAACAAGGGTCACGGGTGACCGTGACCCTAAACTTACCAGAGGGCTTAAACGGGTCGAAGACCCTCGCCCTCTGGACTCCTTCGCAGTCCGCATGACAGCAACAGTCTTTAAGTGCTAGTTCGCAGGGGGCTTTGCGGTCGTTCCGCAACCTCAATCGTCGCAAGCTACGCTTGCTCGTTTCGGTTGATGCGTTCGCGGACGCAATTTGCGCCACAGGCGCAAGTCCGCTCACTTACCCCTGCACCCCTTCGCACTCCCTTCGGAAGCAACAATCTTCTTTTGAAAGAAAGAAGAAATAAGCTGTTTTCATCCTGAAGGGACTCACAAAGTTGGGTGCCGAAGGGGTTAAAGGGGGCGATCGGAAAGCCCCCTTGAGATGCTTTCGAAAAGTGCCGCAAGTGTACGCACATTTTGCAAGGCGTTGGTTTTGCTTATTCCAGAGGGCTTTGCGGTCGCCCTCTGGACTCCTTCGCAGTCCGCATTTCT
>CAVIWF010000109.1:0-2377 GCA_963646285.1 bacterium | reverse complement strand
CAATGCTTTGCAAGGTTCTCGTACCTTTGCGACAATCGTTTGTGTTACTCAAGGGGGCTTGACCGTCGCCCCCTTTAACCCCTTCGGGCATCCATCTTGATGAGTGAACTGTTGCTTTTCTTTTATGCTACTTCCAAGGGACTTTCCGGTCGCCCCTTGGAACCCTTCGGAGCCCAACCTTTAGAACCCCTTCAAGATGAATGAGCTTGTTTCATTTTACTTTCATAACAAACCAAGCTGCTTCCGAAGGGATGCTGCGAAGGGGTGCAGGGGGCGACCGCAAAGCCCCCTGCGAATAAACACTGGAAGACTGTTGCAGGTAGTGCATACCCTTGCTGCACTTTTCAAAAGCGACTCAAGGGGGCTTTCCGATCGCCCCCTTTAACCCCTTCGGCACCCAACTTTTAGAGTCCCTTCGAGATGAATGAACCTATTAGGTTTTGACTTTTCTTTTTATCTTTTTAATTTTCTCAACAAAAGCTCCCGAATCTCCTCCCCGCTTTGGGTCTGCGCCTGCTGCATGCCCTCCCAGGTGGGCAGAGGGAACGCTTCCCCTGTCACCTGCCCGTGGAGCGCCGCTGCCATGTGCCACAGGAGCCTGCCTGCATACTGGCGGAAAACCGCCTGCTGCTTTTCCTCTGCCAGGTAAAACCCCAGAGCCTTCACGCTGCTCAGCCTGGGCACGCCGATGATCCCCCGGAGAATCTCCCCTTCCTCGAACCACCGGCACAGGGAAAAAAATCCGCCAGCGCCTCGTCCACGCATCGGAGGAAGCTGTGCACCGTGTCCCGGCCGGGCTGACGGCGCAGCGTCCCCTTTTCCTCCCCGGTAAGGATGGCCAGCACCTCCAGCATGTCCTCCAGGTGATCCCCTACAAGGCAGGGCAGCAGCATCTCCCCCGCCCTGCCCAGGGTCATCAGCAGGGGATCCTCCCGGCGGATCAGCTTCAGCCCCTCTGCCACTTTAGGATCCCTGGCCATGGCGCACATGGGCGGAACAAGCCGGCAAAGGGTTTTCGCCATCTCTTCCGCAGGCATGTCCCCCAGCCTTTTTGCGCCCATTTACTTGCCCCCTTCCAGAAACACCAGGCTGAAGGGGGCGTAGTCGTCCTCCCCATCGGTGTGAGCCTGATATTCAAAGGGCAGGGTGCCTTCCCCCTTGTCCCCAAAGGAGAAGGTAACCCCTGCCACGTTCAGCGCATTTTTCAATTCGATGAGGGCGAAGCCCTGACTGGTGTCCCCCACCCAGCACAGCCGGGGGATGAAGCTGTCCGCCCCCAGATCCGTCTTGACCCGGAGGGTGGTGATGCTGCCCTCGGTGGTAACTTCCGCCCCCATGAGGGCGGAGGCGAAGCCTTCCGGGGTGAGCTCCATCAGGGTGCCGGTGAGCTTCACCGTCCAGCAATCGTTCAGGGTGGCGGATTTATCGGCATAGCGGCTGCCGTCTGCATCAATGCGGCGGATCTCCGGCTTGCACTGGAAGGTGCCCCCGCCCCGGGTGGCGCCGATGAGGTATTCGCCGCTCAGCAGGGCTTCCGCCAGGAGGGATTTCAGTTCCTCGGCGGTTTGTGCCCTTTCCCAGGGGAAGTTTTTCAGGAACATGCCCGGGCCCAGCTGCAGGTGGCGGTAGGTGTCTTTGCGTAATGATGTCAGCATAGAAAATCTCCTTTTTCAAAAAAAGTTGGACAAAAACATTTTTTGCGTTCTTTCAAAAGAATACATCTTCATCCGAAGGGATGCGGCGAAGGGGTGCAGGGGGCGAGGGTCTCCGACCCGTTTAAGCCCCCTGCGAAACAAAACTTCTTCATCCGAAGGGAACCCGAAGGAGTCCAGAGGGCGACCGGAAAGCCCTCTGGAAGAAACACTGAAAGGCTATTGCAGGTAGTGCGTACCCTTGCTGTGCTGTTTGGATGCAGTTCAAGGGGGCTTTCCGGTCGCCCCCTTTAACCCCTTCGGAGCCCCTTCGGATGCAAGTAGTTTTCAAATGCAATGTTTTTATTCTTTCATGTCTCATCCTGTTTATAGGATGCGCCCCGAAGGGGTGCAGGGGTAAGTGAGCGGCTACACGCCAGTGGCGTGTATAGCAGCCGCGAACGCATCAACCGAAACGAGCAAGCGCAGCTTGCGACGATTGAGGTTGCGGAACGACCGCAAAGCCCTCTGGAATAAACGGTATCGTTTAGGCGCAGGGAGTAGATACCCTTGCAGTACTCTTCGAAAGCAGCTCAAGGGGGCTTGACCGTCGCCCCCTTTAACCCCTTCGGAGCCCATCTTTAAGAGACCCTTCAAGTTGAAAACGGCTTATTTCTTTCAAAAGAATACATCTTCATCCGAAGGGAACCCGAAGGAGTCCAGAGGGCGACCGGAAAGCCCTCTGG
>CAVIWF010000108.1:0-2446 GCA_963646285.1 bacterium | reverse complement strand
TGAGTGAGTGCAAAACTCGACAAAGTGGCGAAGCCACTTTGTCGATGCCCTGAGGGGTCTGCATCGCAAGGTGCAGACCCCTTTTTTGATTGATTTTGATTGTTAATTTCAAAGCAACACTTTCCAAGTGCAAACTTTTGGTGTATGATATAAACGGGAAGAGTTGGAAAGTCCCACGGGCAGCTCCTTTTTCTGCCCGATGATTTTATGATAATAAAGTGAGGTCGATCAAAGGATGACTGCAACACCCCTGCGGAAAACGAAGATCGTTTGCACCATGGGTCCCAATCTGTTTGAAAAGGGACTGGTTCGCCAGTTGATGCTCTCCGGCATGGACGTGGCCCGGTTCAATTTCTCCCATGATACCCATGAGAATCATTTGAAGCGGTACAAGGAAGTCTGCCGCCTCCGTGAAGAGCTGGGGCTGCCTGTGGCCACCATGCTGGATACCAAGGGCCCGGAAATCCGCACGGGGGACTTTGCCGATGGCAAGGTAGTGCTGGATGCAGGCCAGCTGTTCACCCTCACCACGGAGGACGTGCTGGGCGACGAAACCCGTGTGTCCGTCACCTACAAGAACCTGCCCCGTGACGTGCGTCCCGGCAGCTCCATCCTCATTGATGATGGTCTGGTAGGCCTGACCGTGGAGCATGTAACGGATACGGAAGTGTGCTGCCGGGTGAATAACGGCGGCGCTGTTTCCAACCACAAGGGCGTGAACATTCCCGGTGCTCACCTGTCCATGCCCTTTGTCAGCCCCAAGGATCGGGATGACATTCTCTTCGCCGTGGAAAACGGCTTTGACTTCATCGCCGCTTCCTTCACCCGGAATGCAGACGACATCATGCAGATTCGTCACATCATGCAGGAGAAGGGCTGCGACTCCATCCGCATCATCGCCAAGATCGAGAACATGGAAGGCGTGCAGAACATCGACGAGATCCTCCGTGTGGTAGATGCCATCATGGTGGCTCGCGGCGACATGGGCGTGGAAATCCCCCTGGAAGACGTGCCTGCCCTGCAGAAGATGCTCATCAAGAAGTGCGTTGCCGTGGGCAAGCCGGTCATCACCGCCACCCAGATGCTGGACTCCATGATGAAGAATCCCCGCCCCACCCGTGCAGAAGCTACCGACGTGGCCAACGCCATTTATGATGGCACCAGTGCCATCATGCTCTCCGGCGAAACCGCTGCAGGCGCATACCCGGTGGAAGCTGTGGAAACCATGTCTCGCATCGCCTTGCGGGCAGAGGCGGACATTGACTACATTGCCCGCTTTGCCCGGATTCAGAATCAGGGCAGCCCGGATGTAACCGGTGCTATCAGCCACGCTACCGTAACCTCCGCCAACGACCTGAAGGCCAGCGCCATCATCACCGTGACCAAGTCCGGCCAGACCGCACGGGTCATCTCCCGCTTCCGTCCCAACTGCACCATCGTTGGCTGCACCACCAGCGAAACGGTGTGGCGTCAGCTGAACCTGAGCTGGGGCGTTGTGCCGCTGATCATTGACGAGGAAGAGAACACGGACGACCTGTTCGAGCATGCCGTGAACGCTGCTCAGCATGCCGGGCTGATCAAGGACGGGGAACTGGTGGTACTGACCGCCGGCGTACCTCTGGGCATTCCCGGCACCACCAACCTGATGAAGGTTCACGTGGTAGGTCACATGCTGGTGAAGGGCACCGGCGTCAGCGGCGATGCCATTACCGCCCCACTGGTGGTAACGGAAAGCTATGAGCAGGGCAAGGACATTTTCTCCTCCGGCGACATTCTGGTGTGCCATCAGACCACCAAGGAGATGCTGCCCCTGGTGCGCAAGGCTTCCGGCCTGATCCTGGAAGACGCTGATCCGGAAGGCCACGGCGCCATTGCCGGCATGAGCCTGGACATCCCCGTGATCATCGGTGCAAAGAACGCCACTTCCATCCTGAAGACCGGCGCTGTGGTGACCATGGACGGCAAGACCGGCACCGTCAGCTGCAACTGAGGCACAAGCCATGGAGACGATCCTGATTGAGCCCGGCCGCTATGCTGACCGGCAAGCCCTCCATGAGGCACTGGGCCGTATGCTGGCACTGCCTGCCCACTACGGCATGAATGCAGATGCCCTCCACGATTGTCTGTCAGAGCGCTCCGAGCCCGTAAACGTGTGGGTGCTGGGGCATGCCGAGGGAGACACTGCCAAGGCTTTCGCCGCCTGTTTGCAGGTGTTTGAAGACCTGGGCGGTCAAATCAAGCAATTATAAAAACAAGGGCTGATGTGAAATTGATTCTTCACATCAGCCCTCAGACTATCAACAAACTCTGGGTGGCGTTGGAGGGCTCGCAAGCCCTTCAACTCTAGATCGAAAATCGGCGACATGTGCGGCGATTTTCGTGCTTTTTCGTCAGAAAAAGCTTCATTACACGAACGAACGGCCGGGAGAACGGTGAAACCGTTCGA
>CAVIWF010000107.1:0-2623 GCA_963646285.1 bacterium | reverse complement strand
CATTGTAAATCCCATTCCTAATTCCCACTGTGGAACTTACTTTGGGAATTTACTGTTTTTTCACCTTTCCATGAATCCAAAAATAAAAAGAAAAAAGGGGTTGATTTTTCTCTCATCCTGTGCTATACTATCAACGTTGCCGATAACGCAACTTGCTGATATAGCTCAGTTGGTAGAGCGCATCCTTGGTAAGGATGAGGTCGGCGGTTCAAATCCGCCTATCAGCTCCATAAAGCTCCTTGAAGTGCGATGCTTCGAGGAGCTTTTTGTTGCGCTTACTGCATTCGGTTTTCGTTGGTTATGTCATCGTTCGTAAGTCATCTGTTTCCCTTGCCATGTTTTTACCAAACTTAAAGAGCAGGCAGCAGCAGGATACCGCCCGTCCCCTAACTTATTTTTCTTTTTACGGTGCCTTTGCAATTGCATAGAAAAAGGGAGAGAGGATCGCTCCCCTCTCCCCGATTGTTCCGTAATCCAATTAGTTTTCTGCCACCACGGTCAGGCCAGCAATACGGCCATTGGTCAGGCAGTCGGTGATGGCGTTGCCGCCCAAGCGGTTGGAGCCATGGAGACCGCCAGTCACTTCGCCGGCAGCGTACAGGCCTTCAATCTTGGTGCCATCTGCACGGAGCACATGGGTGTCCACGTCCACGCATACGCCGCCCATGGTGTGGTGCACGGCAGGGCTGCGGGGGCATGCATAGTAGGGACCTACGTCCTCGATGAGGGCATGAGTGTTGAACACGGTGCGTCCAAACTCAGGATCATAGCCGCTGGTAACAGCTTCGTTGAACTTCTTCACGGAGTCTACCAGCACGTCAGGATCCATGCCGATCTGCACAGCCAGCTCTTCCAGGGTGTCTGCACGGAAGACTTCACCGGCAGCTACCAGGTCGTCAATGTGCAGGCCATAGGAGTTGTAGCCGTTTTCGTCCAGGTCGCTGTTCTGGGTAGAAGAGATGATGTAGAAGATACCGTCCGTCTGTGCCAGGGCAGCAGCTGCCAGCACGTCACGGCGTTCGGTCTCATTCACGTACCGCTTGCCTTCCTTGTTGACGCAGATGCTGGTAGCGTCGCCCACGTGAGCGTCCAGAGCACCAGTCTCAGGGTCAGCAATGGCCAGCAGCTGAATCTTTTCCATACCGATGAGGCCTGCGCCTACAGCTTCAGCCATCACGATGCCGTCGCCGGTAATGGCAGGGCTGTTGGTGGTGGGGATGTTCTCGCCCAGGTCAGCCCAGATGGTGTTGTACTTCTGGCGCATTTCCACATTGGCACCGAAACCGCCGGTAGCCAGGATCACGCCCTTGTTGGCCATGAAGTTGTAGGTGGTGCCGTCCGTGCCCTTGCCTACAGCACCAACCACCTTGTCCCCATCCACGGTCAGATCCGTTGCCTGCACTTCGTAGAGGATTTCCACGTCAAGGTTCTTGGCAGCGATCTGGTTGGTGAACACTTCAATGAAGCCGATGCCGCTCTTGTAGGTCTGGCTCATCTGTGCACGAGGCCACAGAGAACCGATGACAGCCACGGAATAATCACGCCAGTCAAAGCCCATTTCCTTCAGCCACTCGAAGGTTTCGGGGGCGTTCATGCACATGTTCTCGATCAGCTCAGGAATGGCTTCATAGTCGCCGCCCTTGTATGTCTGCAAAGCGTGCAGGGAGGGGCTGTCGAACAGGTAGGTAGCGCCGGAAGCCTTGTAGGCCTCTACTTCTTCCAGCACGGTGGCCTGCCACTTGGCCTGGGTGTCATTCTTGGGTTCTTCCGTTGCCAGCTCCATGACCGTTTCCATCTGGCCTTCGGTCATGCCGTTGCTCTGTGCAGTATAGGTGGCTGCATTCATGTAGCCGCCGCTGCGCACAGTGTTGCCGCCCAGGGCAGCAGTCTTTTCCACCACGATGACGCTGGCACCCTTTTCGGCTGCTGCTACAGCAGCTGCCATGCCTGCGCCGCCGCCGCCCAGGATGATGACATCAGCCGTCTTATCCACCTGTGCGTCGGACACTTCCTGCTGAATTTCCACCTGCTTCAGGGCTTCAGCGTCGCCGCCAGCCTTGGTCACAGCATCAGCCACAGCGGCCACAATGCCGTCGCTGGTCAGGGTTGCGCCGGTCACAGCGTCCACAGCCAGGGACTGATACTTGACGATTTCGCCGGGGATCCGCTCAATGGGCGTATCGCCAATGCCTGCGGTTTCCGTGTGGGAAACCACCTCAATGGACTCAATGGCCGTTTCGGAGAAGGTCACCGATACAACGATGTCCCCGTTCCGGCCTGCGCCTGTGCCTTCGTAAACGCCGGGGGTGTAACCCTCAGCCAGTGCGAAGGAGCCTGTGGTCACTGCCATGCACAGACACAGCAGGAGAGCAACCAGTTTCTTCATGAATTTTCCACCCTTTCTCCATACATGCGTTACGAACGAATTACGTAACGCATTATGTATTTGTTTGTACCCAGTATACAATGCGTGTTGATGCTTGTCAAGTATTTATCGAACATTCTGAAAAATAATTTTTCTGAAGTAAATTCCCAAAGTAAGTTCCACAGTGGGAATTAGGAATGGGATTTACAATGAGACAAGAAATGTGGTTGAACTAAAACTGGGAAAAATCCCAGAAAG
>CAVIWF010000106.1:0-2721 GCA_963646285.1 bacterium | reverse complement strand
CAGAAATGCGGACTGCGAAGGAGTCCAGAGGGCGACCGCAAAGCCCTCTGGAATAGGCAAGACCATGCTATTGCAGGTTGTGCGTACCTTTGCAACACTCGCCGAAAGCATCTCAAGGGGGCTTTCCGATCGCCCCCTTTAACCCCTTCGGCGCCCAACTTTTAACGTCCCTTCGAGAAAATGAAACTATTTAGTTTTATTTTCATAAGCAAACCCCTTGGAGAAAACGAACCTGTTTCGTTTTTCTTTCATAACAAAAGAAACTTGCTTCTTGCAGAAAGCACTTTTCCACCAGCAAAAATATTCAGGAGTAACACCATGATTCATAATTCCCACGAAGCGTTTTACCGCATTCCGTCCGGCCCGGCAGCCGCCGGGGAAACCGTCACCTTCCGCTTTCAGGAGGACGCTGCCAAACAGGTCATCCTCCGCACCTGGACGGGGGAGGAGACCCAAACCATCATGACCCCCATGGGCGCCGGCGTATGGGAGGCTTCCTTCACCACCCCTGAAACCCCCGGCCTCATGTGGTACGACTTTCTGGTAGACATGCCCGACGGCCGCCGCCTCCACTACGGCAATGCAGCAGATCAGCTGGGCGGGGAAGGCATGGTCTACGAGCATGGGCATATGAATTCCTTCCAGCTGACCCTGTACAAGCCCGGGTTCAAGACCCCCGGCTTCATGCAGGGTGCCAACATCTACCAGATCTTCCCCGACCGATTCTGGCGGGCAAAGACCAAGGCGGTGGATGACCGGACGGATCGCCACATCCACGCCAAGTGGGATGAAGACCTGCTCACCGACAGCGACCCCCGCAGCGGGGATCACATGGCGCTGGACTTCTTCGGGGGCAACCTGAACGGCATCAAGGCCAAGCTGCCCTACCTGAAGAGCCTGGGTATTACGGTATTGTACCTGAACCCCATCTTCCGTGCCCGGTCCAATCACCGGTACGACACGGGGGATTACACGGAAATCGACCCTCTGGTGGGCACGGAGGAGGAGTTTACCGCCCTGTGCAAGGCCGCCGAGGAGCAGGGCATGCGGGTGATGCTGGACGGTGTGTTCAGCCACACCGGGGAGGACAGCCGGTACTTTAATCACTTCGGCCACTACGACAGCCTGGGTGCCAGCCAGAGCAAGGATTCCCCCTACTACAGCTGGTACACCTTCAAGCACTTCCCGGACGAATACGCCTGCTGGTGGGGGATTCCCTCCCTGCCGGAATGCCGGAAGGACAACCCGGACTATCAGCGCTTCATGTTCAAGGACAAGGAAGGCATTGTGCCCCGGTGGATCCACCGGGGGGCTGCCGGCTGGCGGCTGGATGTGGCGGATGAGCTGAGCATGGACTTCCTGCGGAAGCTTCGCCTTGCCGCCAAGCGTGCCAAGCGGGATGCGGTGGTGCTGGGAGAAGTGTGGGAGGATGCCAGCAACAAAATCTCCTACGGGGAAATGCGGTGCTACTGCGCCGGAGACACCCTGGATTCCGTAATGAACTACCCCCTGCGGGAGGCCATCCTGGACTTTGTGACCCAGAAGACGGACGCGGATGCCCTGGCACGGCTGATCCGCCATCAGGGGGAAGTGTATCCCGCCCAGTTCCGCTATGCGCTGATGAACCTGGTGGGCAGCCACGACCGTGCCCGGGTGCTGAACGTGCTCTGCGGTCACGAAGGCAACGAGCTGACCAAGGAGGAGCAGCAGAAATTGCGCCTCCTGCCGGAGGAATACGCCCTGGCCGCTCAGCGGTACAAGACCTGCATTGATATTCTCTGCGCCCTGCCCGGGTGCCCCACCATCTACTACGGGGATGAAGCAGGCCTGACCGGCTGCCGGGATCCCTTCTGCCGCCGTCCCTTCCCCTGGGGGAAGGAGGACAAGGTGCTGCAGGCCTACGTAGCGGAAAAGCTGAACCAGCACAAGCAGTCCGCCCTGCGGAAGTTCGGCTACTGCACGGTGGATGTGCGGGATCGGGACACCATTGTGATTACCCGGTACTTTACCGCCACGGACGCCCTGGGGCGGAAAGCACCCCAGAAGGACGCACGGGAAGAAATTGTGATCAAGCGATAAGGAGGACACCATCATGGGCTTCTGGGACAATATGGCCAGGGAATCCAGCTATTCCACCGCCTCCGGCAGGGATGACCTGCCCTATGTGGTCATTCAGGTAACGCTGAAGGAGAAGCTGTTCGGCACCGGCTCCGGCAACCTGAGCGAGCTGGAGGATGTGATCAATGCGCAGGTGGCCAAGGGCTACCGGCTCCACACCTGCTCCACCTCCAACGGAGGCAGCAAGGGCTTCGGCGGCGGGGACAGAATTCAGGCCACGCTGGTGTTTGAGCATCTGTAAATAAAGTTTTGCTGCCAGAGCAGCACACAAAAAAGCACCGCGAGGGTGCTTTTTTGTTATAATTATATAAATATTTGGAGAAAGGAAAATGGTTTTTCTTCTTTTGCAAAACCTAACGTAAGCAATCAACTTGCTTCCGAAGGGAGGGCGAAGGGGTGCAGGGGGCGGAGTCTTCGACTCGTAACCGCAAAGCCCCCTGCAAACAAGCATTAGAAACCCAGTCGCATCCGAAGGGATGCGGCGAAGGGGTGCAGGGGGCGACCGCAAAGCCCCCTGCGAAACAAGACAACTTCATCCGAAGGGAGCGGCGAAGGTTCCCCAAGGGCGGAGTCTTCGACTCGTAACCGCAAAGCCCTTGGGAA
>CAVIWF010000105.1:0-3099 GCA_963646285.1 bacterium | reverse complement strand
AGACTATCAACAAACCCCAGGTGGCGTTGGAGGGCTCGCAAGCCCTTCAACTCTAGATCGAAAATCGGCGAGCCCCTTCGGGGCGTTAAACGGGGCGAAGCCCCTGTGCGGCGATTTTCGCGCTTTTTCGTCAGAAAAAGCTTCATTACACGAACAAACGGCCGGGAGAACGGTGAAACCGTTCGACCAGTGAGTGAGTGCAAAATTCGACAAAGTGGCGAAGCCACTTTGTCGACGTACTGAGGTGCTTCATGCAGGAGGCACCTTCCTTTTTTGCAGGAAGATTGTCTGCGATAGCATCATGAAAAACTGTGCCCTATGTGTTATAATGAGAAAAAACCGTGCACGGCACAAGAAAGAAGGATGAAGCATGAGCGTACCTCGTATCCTTGTGGTGGGTAGTTTTTCCATGGATTTAACCACGACCACCGGCGTTTTCCCTGCTTCCGGCGAAACGGTGCTGGGCAAGGAATTCACCACCGCACCCGGCGGCAAGGGCAACAATCAGGCTGTGCAGGCTGCCCGGCTGGGGGCACAGGTGACCATGGTAGGCAAGGTGGGCATGGATAGCTTCGGCGATCAGGTGCTGGCAGCAGCGGAAAAGGCCGGCGTTAACGTGAAGCAGGTGCTGCGGGACGACCAAGGCACTTCCACCGGCATTGCCACCATTCTGCTGGAAGAGGATGAGGCGGGCCAGCGGCACAACCGCATTATCGTTGTGGGCGGCTCCAACATGACCCTGACGGTGGAAGACGTGGCTTTTCTGGAGCAGGAGATTGCGGATTTTGACATGGTGCTGCTGCAGTTTGAAATCCCCATGGCGGTGAATGTGGCAGTTGCCCAGTGGGCGAAAAAGGCAGGAGTGCCGGTGATGGTGAACCCCGCCCCGGCGGCGGCAAACCCGGCAGAGCTGCTGCAGTGCACCACCTACCTTTCCCCCAACGAGCATGAAGCCGCCGCCCTTACTGGTATACCGATCCGCACGGAAAACAGGCTGAACAAGGGGGACGTGCAGGCCGCCTGCGATGCCCTTCGCCGGCGGGGTGTGGAGCATGTGCTGATCACCCTGGGCGAAAATGGCGCTGCCTTGGGGGATAATGAAGGACTGCACTACATGCCCAGCGTGCCGGATGCTCTGGTGGCCGATCCTACCGCTGCGGGGGACAGCTTTGTTGCGGCCTTCTGTGTGGGCATTTGCATCGGACTCAATCAGATGCAGGCCATGGACTTTGCCCGGAATGCCGCTGCCGTTACCATATCCCGGATCGGTGCCCAGCCCAGTCTGCCGGATTTGCCGGAGGTAATGGAAATTCTCGACTACTATGGCGCACTTGATTTTCCCCGGCAAGCCCTTGCAAGGTTTGCGGAAGAAGCAAAGCAGTGGGCAGCTAAATAAACCGTTTTCAATGGCACCCTGATCCTCCAATACAGGCTCCGCTTCAGCACAGGCTGTGGAAAAACCCTAATTATCCTTGACAAACGTATGTAAATAGGCTTTAATTAGTAGGGTTTGTACCTATTCTGCAAGGTACGGGAGATTTGAAGGAGGAACTTACGTGGCAGTGGTGGGACGGATCCTGGAGGGGATCTCGGCAGTGCTGGGCGCATGGCTGATGGTAATGCTGGTTTACCAGATGTATCTGACGCTGTTCGGCTTCAAGCGTGCTACGAAGGACTATCAGGATCATGATCCTGCGAGCCGCTTCCTGGTACTGGTGCCTGCTCACGACGAGGAAGCCGTGATCGGGGATATTATCGAAAATCTGCAATCCATGGACTATCCCAAGGAATTGTATGATTTTTATATCATAGCGGATAACTGCACAGATCACACGGCGCAGGTGGCAAGGAGCCACGGCGCCAAGGTGATCGAGACCCATCGGGAACACCCGGAGGACGCAACCGGCAAGCCCATTGCCCTGAAAAAGGCGTTGGAAGCTGTGGGCAATTATCAGGACAAGTATGATCTGCTGATGATTTTCGATGCGGATAACCTGATGGATCGGAACATGTTCCGGGAAGTGAACAGCCAATACCTGGACAAGGATAAGCCGGACTTCATCCAGTGCTACCTGGGCGCGAAAAACAAGAAGGGCATTGTGGCATGGTTCTACTATACCAGCTACACCATCACCAACCGGTTCTTCCAGCTGGCCAAGCATCGCCGGGGGCTGAACTGCTCCATTGGCGGCACGGGTTTTGCCATTTCCACGGCTTATCTGCACCAGCGAGGTGGCTGGACCACCATGAGCCTGACGGAGGACTTCGAAATTCAGGTGGAAGCAACGCTGGCAGGCAAGCGGATTCTGTGGAACCACAACTGCCGTGTCTATGATGAAAAGCCTACCAAGCTGATGGCCTCCATGCGGCAGAAGCTGCGCTGGGGTCAGGGTCATTGGTATGTGTGCCTGAAGAATACAGGCAAGGTTTTCTCCAGCCTGTTCCATGGGAAGATCAGCTTCCGGGAGTTTATCAGCGTACTGACGTACATGTACAGCCTGTCCTCCTATGTGGTGGCGGCACTGCAGCTGATCATTTCCCTGCTGCTGATGATTCCGGCCTTTGAGTACAAGCCGGTGCCAACCAATGATGCAGCCATGATCACCGGAGTGGTGCTGTTCGTGTACAGCTACTTCGCCCTGTTCTATCTGGCAGACTGGGTGGATAACAAGATTCCGTTCAAAATTTCCACCCTGCCCCTGATGATCGTCAGCTTTGTGGTCAACATGCTGGTAGCCGTGGTGAATCAGGTGGTGGGTCTCATGCTGTGCCGGAATCAGCACACTTGGGTGAAAACGGAGCACACCATCTGCCGGGAAGTGCTGGCAGAGGAAGAAAACAGTCCCGGAGAAGCAAAAGCATAAGCATTGCATGATATACAGATAGGCGAAGCGCCTGTCTGTCAAGGCATCGACAAAGTGGCGAAGCCACTTTGTCGAGTTTTGCACTCACTCACTGGTCGAACGGTTTCACCGTTCTCCCGGCCGTTCGTTCGTGTAATGAAGCTTTTTCTGGCGAAAAAGCACGAAAATCGCCGCACATGTCGCCGATTTTCGATTTAGAGTTGAAGGGCTTGCGAGCCCTCCAACGCCACCTAGG
>CAVIWF010000104.1:0-3186 GCA_963646285.1 bacterium | reverse complement strand
TCGACCAGTGAGTGAGTGCAAAACTCGACAAAGTGGCAAAGCCACTTTGTCGATGTCCTGAAGCCTGTTTCACTTCATCCCTTCCAATGCCTCTTCCAGTGCCTGCAAGTGGGTTTTCTCCTCTGCCGCAATGGAGAGGAAAGCCTCCCGCACGTCCTCCCGCTCTGCCTTATCAGCGAAGGCGGAGTACTTTTCCACAGCCTGACGTTCACTTTCGGCGGCAAACTCATACAATCCCCGGAGGGTGGTCATGGCCCTGGCACGATTCATTTCCGCCACGCCGCCAGTGAAGAGTACCTCTGCCGCCATGGCCTCGGTGAGGATGCCCTCTTCCCCCGCCGTCCCCTGCCCGGGCTGCATAGCGGCGAAGCGGCACAGGTGCTGCCTTTCATCCTGCAAAATGTCTTCGATGCCCCGGCGAACCTCCGGGTTTTCCGCCAGCATCAGTGCCCGCTCATAGGTGCGGATGGCCCGTCTCTCCATTTCCACCGCCACCGCCAGCGCCTGGTTTTCATCCCTGACAATCATCTTTTTCACCTGCTTTACACATAGTTTTCCACATTCTCCACAGGTTTATCCACAGTTTTCAACATAATTCTCCACATGCTTGTGATTTTTTCTGTTTTCCAATGAGTTTTCCACATTCTCCACAGGTTTTCCACAGGGGATGGGGAAAGATTACTCCTGCTCTGCCACCCATTCCAGCAGCTGATGGAGCAGTTCATCGGCGTTAGCATCGTGGACGGCGCAGGCCTCCTCGATGGTTTCGCTGAGGGAGCAGGGGCAGCCCAGGCAGTGCATACCGAATTCCTGGAAGATTCGTGCCGTGCCGGGATAGGCAGCCAGCACTTCCCCGATGGTGGTATCCAGCTCAAGATCCATGCAATCATCTCCTTTATGCTCCGATCTTACGCTATCACGGGATCATTGTCAAGGAACGGACGGGTAGGGTTTTGCGAGAGGACGGCTTTTGTGCCAAAAGCCCCCTCTCGCGCTCTCCCCGAAAATCATTTTAGGGGGAAAATTTGCGGGAGGCGGCTTTTGTGCCAAAAGCCCCTCCCGCACCCTCCCGAAAACCACTTAGGGGTTCACTGTATGAACAACTTTCCCACACTCCCCGAAAATCACTTTATTGATCAAAAAAAAGGAGCGCCTTTCGACGCTCCTCAGGGCATCGCCAAAGTGGCGAAGCCACTTTGGCGACATCTTACTCTTTGATATTCACCGGCAGATCACTGTCGCTGAAGGGATCTTCCCCTTCAAAGCCCTTCAAATCCACCGGCGCTTCCTCGGGGATGGGCAGCTCTTCCCGCTCCAGCACCAGGGGCTGCATGGCGGTGGTGGACATGCGCTGGGGGGTCAGCAGGGTCACGGTGAGCACATCGTTTTCGTCCTTTTCCAGGGTCATCTGCTCCCCGTAGTGGGTCAGTGCCACCACTTCCGTGGCCTTGGAGCGAGCCCCACGGGCGAACTCCGCCGCCAGATCCCCCCGCCCCCAGAAGTGCATGGGCACCAGCAGCCGGGGCTTCACGGACATGATGAAATAGTTGGCGCCGGCCTCGTACATCTGCCCCTGCCGGGGATCCACGGGGAAGAAGGCCAGATCCATCTTTTCCCCTGCAATGGGCGCCACGGCCTGATGGAAATCCTCTTCCGCCTGCTCAATTTCCCGGGCAGTGGATTCATTCCGCCAGTGCCAGAAGTTCAGATCCCCTGCGTGGAACACATCAAACCCGTCCACATGGACCATGAAGGAGACCCCCAGGTCGGTAGACGGATAAGCCGTCACCTGCAGCCGGTCGGAAAGGGTCAGGGTATCCCCTGGGGACATACGCTTGCCCCGGGTACCCACAGGCATATCCCAGGAGACGATGTAGGTCACATCCGCCAGGTGCCGCCACTCGTACACCGCCGGGTCGAAGTGATCCGGGTGTTCGTGGCTGATGAACACGTAAATCTTGCTGAACCGTGCCAGGGTTTCCGGGGCAATGCGCTTGTCCTGGGGCAGTTCTCCCTTTTCCCCCGTCCAGTAATCGAACACGAGGAGCACATTGCCGCTGGCAACGGAAAACCCGCTGTGGGTGTAGTAGGTTACGGTAATGGTTTTACCCAAGGATGGAGCACCTCCGCTATGCATGGCGAATCGTGCTGCCGTATGTCGGGACGCTGCCCCGATTCCTCGGCTTTGCAGGATCCACCCATGATGTTTGGCTTCACTGCGGTATAAGGTGCAGTTTCCGCCATGCCAATAAGCTGATTTATATCAAGTCCATCCCTGCAAAGCGGAGACGGGCGAATTACATAGCAAGTGCCACCGTTGGTATTATGCCACGTTTCCCCCCTGTTGTCAATTTTTTTTGCCCATTTCGGCGATCATTCCCCATTTTTCATGAAAAAGATGCAGAATTTCGGTGTGGTTATCCCACTTTTCTGCCTAATGGGGGTGATTTTCCCCACTTCAAATGGGAGGGAGGGTCTTCGAACCGTTTAAGCTCTCTGCAAACAAACATATGAAATCTGTTGCTGAAATGGGGACTGCGAGGGAGTCCAGAGGGCGACCGCAAAGCCCTCTGGAATAAGCAAATCTTTTGCTTTGCAAGGAAGCCGTACTCTTGCATCAGTTTTTCGAGCTGCTCAAGGGGGCTTGACCATCGCCCCCTTAAACCCCTTCGGAGCCCATCTTTGTAGTACCCTTCAAGGTGTAAACGGCTTATTTCTTTTATTTTTAGTTAAAACACTTTATTTCTTTCAAAAGAAGACTACTTCATCCGAAGGGGCGTGCGAAGGGGTGCAGGGGGCGACCGCAAAGCCCCCTGCGAACCATCATTTGAGAACAAGTTGCTGTAATGCGAAGGGCGAAGGAGTCCAGAGGGCGACCGCAAAGCCCTCTGGAATAAACATCACTGTACTGTTGCAGGTTGTGCGTACCCTTGCAGCACTCTTCGATAGCATCTCAAGGGGGCTTTCCGATCGCCCCTTGGAACCCTTCGGCACCCATCTTTGTAGTACCCTTCAAGGTGAAAACAGCTTATTTCTTTAATTAAAACGTAAATTCCCAAAGTAAGTTCCACAGTGGAAAGCGACATGGGAGTTAGTATGAGAAATGCAGCAGGAATAAGTATGGGAAGAGCACAAAAGCAGCAGGAATAAGTACGGGAATGCAGCAAGGGAGCCAGAAGCAGAGAG
>CAVIWF010000103.1:0-3447 GCA_963646285.1 bacterium | reverse complement strand
TTATTCCAGAGGGCTTTGCGGTCGTTCCGCAACCTCAATCGTCGCAAGCTGCGCTTGCTCGTTTCGGTTGATGCGTTCGCGGCTGCTATACACACCACTGGCGTGTAGCCGCTCACTTACCCCTGCACCCCTTCGCCGCATCCCTTCGGATGAAGAAGACTTCTTTTGAAAAAAACAATCATATTTCCTCCCGCCCTTTCACCCCATGCAAACAACTTCCCTTGGAAAGCCCTGTTTTCCTGCCCCGGAAAAGCCGCCCATGCCCCAAAGCCTTGCAAAGCAAGCCCTTCCCCCTTGCAGGGGATGATTATGAAATTTCCCCCGGGGGTGCTATGCTGATGCTGCCGGCAGAAAATGAAAAGGAGCACAGCCATGGAACCAAGAGCTTATTTGCTTTCCGTAAAGGAAATGGAGGAAAGGATTCGATTGAAGCAGGATCAGGTGCGGCGGCTGAACGAAAGCCTGCAAGCTTTCTCTGCCCCCATGGATCGGGAGGTGGTGTCCCACACCCGCAAAGTGGATGTGATGGCGGAAGCCATTGCCCGCATGGCGGATCTGAAGGCGGAAATCGGGGAGGACATTGGGGCGCTCCTTCTGCGCACCCGGCAGGTGTACGCCCTGTTTGATCAGCTGCCCATGGCTCAGGCAGCCATCCTGACGGAGCGGTACATGAAGGGTCTGCCTGTGCGGAGGATCGCAGAGGACATGCACATCACCGACCGGTATGCCCGCATGATGCTGGCCCAGGCGGAAGCGGCCTTCGGGGCGGTCATGGGGGAGGAGAAGTGAAAGTCTTCCGCACATTTCCAAATCTTTCCGGTTTTATCATATTGTGTTCATGGGGTTGACGTGGTAGAATACAAACTGTCAAAAAAGCAAAAACGTCGTCGGTAAAAACCGACGGCGATTTTTTGTACCCTGAGGAAGCAGGGAATCAGATTCCTTTTTCCCCCGTGGAGCCGAAGCCCCCGGTTCTTTCGGCAAAGCCGGTATCTTCCTCTGCGGTGCCGAAGGGCACCAGCACCCCCTGGCAGATCCGCTGACCGGCGGTCAGGGTCACGGCCTTGTCCCCGCAGGTGAGGGCAACAAGGATGTGGCCTTCGTTATCCGCAAAGGCGTAGTCGCTGTCAATGACCCCTACGCCGTTGCTGAGGCGGAGCCCCATCTTCGCCCCAAGGGAGCTGCGGATGAACAGCAGCAGCACCCAGCCGGGGGTCATTTCGCAGCGGATGCCGGTAGGCAGCAGGGCTTTCTCCCCGGGGGCAAGGGTCACATCCGTGGGGCACACAAAATCATACCCTGCACTGCCGGCAGTGGCACGGCGGGGCAGGGGAATCTCTGCCAGGGGCAGGGCATGGGGAAAGGAGGCGGTATCCTTCCGGTACTGAGCGTCAGACACGTGGGTAAAGCGGGCGATGGGCTTCACGGCTGAACCGTCCTTTCCGCCATGGCGTTGGCCAGGTCTGCCAGCTGCTGCAGGGTCAGCTTTTCCCCACGAACCTTTTCATCCAGTCCGGCGGCAGCCATAAGGGACAGGGCTTCCTCCCGGCTCATGCGGAAGGTGGCGCACAGGTTGTTGGTCATGGTCTTCCGCCGCAGGGCGAAAGCTGCCCCTGCCACACGGAAGAAGGTTTCTTCATCGGTGACCTGCACGGCTGGGGTTTCCCGCAGGGGGAGCACCACAAAGGCGCTGTCTACCTTGGGCACAGGGGTGAAGCAGGCGGCAGGCACGTCCATGGCAAGGTAGGGGTCGCACAGGTACTGGCAGCGCACCGCCAGCATGCCCCAGCCATCCTCCCCGGGGGAGGAAAGGATCTTATCCGCCACTTCCTTCTGCACCATAAGGGCAAGGCGCTTCATGGGCAGGCCGCTGGTCAGCAGCAGCTGAATCAGGGGGGTGGTGATGTAATAGGGGATGTTGGCCACCACGCTCATGGGCTTGCCCAGGGTGGCGGTGACCTCCTGCAGGTTCAGCTGCATCACATCCCCCTGGATGAGGGTGAAGTTGTCCGCATCGTGGAGGGAGGCTTGCAGGTAGGGGATGAGCCGCTCATCCAGCTCGATGCTGAGCACATGGTGAGCCTTTTGGCACAGGCAGCGGGTCATGCTGCCGCTGCCGGGACCTACCTCCAGCACGTCGTCCTCTTCCGTAACGCCGGAAGCGGTGACGAGGGTTTGCAGCAGGTCATCGTCGTAGATGAAGTTTTGACCCAGCCCCTGCTTGTAGCGGAGCTGACTGTCACGAATGCGTTCTTTGGTTTTGCTCATTGTTTGAACTCCAATATGAATAAAATGAAAGGCAGTGGTTCCCTTGCAGATGTAAGGTGGTGTTGCTTCCAGATGGCTTAAACGGGTCGAAGACCCTCGCCCTCGGGACTCCTTCGCAGTCCGCATGACTGCAACAGTCTTCAAGTGATGGTTTCCAGAGGGCTTTCCGGTCGCCCTCTGGACTCCTTCGGTGCACTCCTTTTGAGGTGGTTTTCTTATGTAAGTATCAATATTTATCTTACATTACCCACAACCATTATAGGATGCGAGCCGAAGGGGTCAAGGGGGCGACCGGAAAGCCCCCTTGAAGCATCATTAACGAAGAGCAACAGGGAACCCTAAACGTATGGTGCCCGAAGGGTTCCAAGGGGCGACCGGAAAGCCCATTGGAAGTAACATCAAAGACTAGAAGCAGTTTACCCCAAACGATGGATGTCCTACGAGATAAGCGCTTACTTGCTGTTTCTCGCAGGAGAAACAGCCATCCCCTGCTGACACATGGGGCACTCATCACTGTAATAAAAGCGAATATCCGCCTTGGCCAGTGCCGCAAAGGGTACCCCAAAGTCCACCTTTCCCCGGGTGCGATCCACCAACGCCGCCACCTTTACCGGCACGGCGCCAAAGGCACGGATGATCTCCATCACTTCCCGGACGCTGCCGCCGGTGGTCACCACGTCTTCCACAATGAGCACCTTGGCGTTTTCCGGAATCTGAAAGCCCCGGCGCAGGGTCATGACCCCGTCCTTCCGCTCGCAGTACATGAAGCGCTTGCCCAGCAGGCGGGCGGTTTCATAGCCGAAGATCATGCCGCCCAGGGCAGGGGCAATGACCAGATCCGCCTGACAGTCCCGGCACTGCTCCGCCAGGGCGGCGCACAGCTCCCCGGTGATGTCTGCATGCTCAATCAGGTGGGCGCATTGCAGGAAGATGTTGGTGTGCCGTCCGCTTTTCATGGCGAAGTGACCTTCTTCATAGGCGCCGGCTTGCTGCATCAGGCGCAGGGCTTGTTCTTCTGTCATGGTGGCTGCTCCCTTCGGGTGATTTTGTTAAGGACAGTATACCATAATTTCAAAAGCAGGAGCAAGCGATATTTGACGCTTCAGAGCATCGACAAAGTGGCTTTGCCACTTTGTCGAGTTTTGCACTCACTCACTGGTCGAACGGTTTCACCGTTCT
>CAVIWF010000102.1:0-3537 GCA_963646285.1 bacterium | reverse complement strand
TTCAGGGGAGGGTGCGGGAGGGGGTGCTTTTGACTCAAAAGCACCCCCTCCCGCAAAGACTGTCTTTTGCAACTACCTCTCACGCCTTTATGTACCGTGTTGCTCGTCCTGTGCCGATGCGCTTCACCGAACCGGTCCTGACCATGGCACCGAGGACGGCTTCCACCGTCGTGGGGCTGACATCGGGAAGAATCTTGCAAATCTCGGCTTTGGACAGCGGGGTCAGGCTGTTCAGAACAGTCGCTTCCACACGGGCCTTCTTCGTAATCTTCTTGCCGTGTACCACCGCAAACCGTTTGTCCAGTTCCTTGTAGCACATATAAAGGGTGGAGAGAAAATTCTCGATAAAGGGGAAATAAGAGTTTTCATTCGTTTCCCAGCCTGCCGAGGACTGCCGCAGGGCTTCGTAGTAGTACGCCTTGTAGTTGTTGATCTGCTCCTCAAAGGACACATATTTTCCGGCGTCAAAGCCGTTTTTGTATAACAGCAGCAGTGACAGCAGGCGGGACATTCTGCCGTTGCCGTCCCGGAACGGGTGGATGCAGAGGAAGTCCAGAATGACACAGGGGATCAAAAGAAGCTGGTTGATATTCGCATCGCTTCGTGCATCCAGATAGGCAAGCTCCAACTGCTCCATTGCTTTCGGCGTTTCCCTTGCAGGGGTGGGGCGGAAACGGACACGACGGTTTCCCTCAGCGTCAATCTCCAGAATCACATTGTCGTCCGTCTTGTACTGCCCGCCGTATTCATAGCCCGCAAAGCTCATCATCATTTCGTGCAGCCGCAGAATGTCCCTCTGCCGAAAGTCGATATGCTCATAGCCCAAGTGAATCTCATTCAGCGCATCACGGTACCCGGCGATTTCCGCCTCGTTGTGGTTCAGCGGGGCACTGTTCTGATTGACAATGGCGGCAATCCGCTCGTCGCTGGTTACAATGCCTTCAATGGCGTTGGAGCTTTTGATGGACTGCACCTTTGCAACCGCTTCCAGCTCCGTGAAAACCTGCGTGTATTCGTCCTTCCGTACCCCCGCCATGGTTTTCAGCGCCGCAATATTGGCAGTGAGGTTCACAAGGTTTGCCGGCAGCAAACCGTTATGCAAAAAGGAGTAATCGAATTTTCTCATACAGCACCCGCCTTTCTGCATATCATCATAGCATTTTATATGCAGAAAAACAAGCCGACAAAAAATTATCTGCATATACTTTTCAAAAACATATGCAGATAAAGTATTTGAATAGGCAGAAGAAAAGGAACATCGAAAAGACGCTCCCCAAATGGTTTTCAGGGGAGGGTGCGGGAGGGGGTGCTTTTGACTCAAAAGCACCCCCTCCCGCATTTCTTACAGATACCCGTACTTCTTTCTCTTTGCCATGATGAACACCACGGACATAACCACGGCCAGCACTTCTGCCACCACAATGGACACCCAGATGCCGTCCAGCCCCCAGATCAGGGGCAGCAGCAGCACCGCACCGGCCTGAAACAGCAGCGTCCGCAAAAAGGAGATCAGGGCGCTGATCAGCCCGTTGTTCAGGGCGGTGAAGAAGGAGGAGGCGTAAATGGAAAAGCCCATGAACAGGAACCCGTAGGCGTAAATGTGGAAGGCCCCTTCCGTCATTTCCATCAGGGACAGATCATACCCCACGAACAGCTTCGCCAGGGGGTGAGCCAGGCCCTGAGACAAGGCAAACATGGCGGCGGCAAAGAGGGCTATGATCAGGCTGCTTTTCCGCAGCAGGCTCTTCAGCTCCTCCCTGTTCTGCGCCCCGTAGTGGTAGCTGATCACCGGCGCTGTGCCGATGGCGTAGCCGATGAAGGCACCGGAGAAGATCATGCTGACGTACATCAGCACCCCGTAGGCGGATACTCCGTTTTCCCCGGCGTACTGAATCAGCTGCACATTGTACAGCATGCCCACCAGCGACATGGAAATGTTGCTCATCAGCTCGGAAGAGCCGTTGCCGCACACCTTCAGGATAAGCCGCCAGTCAATCTTCGTGGGCACCAGCTTTAACAGGCTGCTGTTTTTCCGGCTGAAGTAGATCAGGGGGAACAGGCCGCCAATCCCTTCGCTGATGGCAGTGGCGGCGGCAGCACCCACCAATCCCCAGCCGAAAGCCCCCACAAACAGGGCATCCAGCACCATGTTGGCGACCCCGGCGGCTACCGTAACCACCAGCCCCAGGTGAGGCTTTTCTGCGGTAATGAACAGGCTCTGGAACTCCATCTGCAGCACAAAAGGCATAGCGGCGGCGGCAATGATGCTGCCGTAAAGGACGCAGCTGTCCAGCATTTCATCCCGTGCGCCCATGGCATAGGCCACGGGACGGAGGGCCAGCAGCCCCAGCACCGTCATCACCACGCCCATGGCGATGGAGACGTACACCAGCATGGAGAAGGTGCGGTTGGCATCCTCATGCCGCTTTTCCCCCAGGAACTTGGCCACCAGGGCACTGCCGCCGGTGCCCATCATGAAGCCGGGAGAACCCAGGAACATCAGCAGGGGCATGACAAAGTTGACAGCGGCAAAGGCGGTTTTACCGGCAAAGTTGGAGACAAAGAACCCATCCACCACGCTGTAAATGGAGGTGAAAATCATCATGGCGATGGAGGGCAGGGTAAAACGCAGCAGTCGCTTGTAAGTAAAGTGATCGGATAATTTAATGGTCATGTGATTGTCCTTTGCTGTCGAAGAGCGGCTGAAAGGCTTCGGACAGCCGCTGGTTAAAACTTTCCATCAGTTGGAGCATGGTTTCCGTGTCCTCCGTGGAGGCGGACAAAGCCTGCCTTTCTGCGGCACGGATCTTTTCCGCCGTGACCGCTGCCATGGTTTTGCCTTTCTCCGTCAGGAAGACGTGCTTGCTTCGTTTGTCCTTCTCCGTGGTCTGCAAGGTGACGCAGCCCTCCTGCTCCAGCTTCTTCAGGGCAGAATTGATGGACTGCTTGGGCTGAAAGGTCACATCGCACAGGTGACTCTGGGTGCAGCCCGGCTCCTCCAAAAGGGCGTAAAGGAGCCATACCGTGGTTTCCCCGCAGCCCATGGAGCGGGCGAAACCACGGTAGTATTCATCCATTTGCCGCAGCAGCCGGTTGTAGCGGCGGAGAAGGTCATCCGACATTTCTTTCATTGATGCACCCCCAAACATTTGTCCGAAATCGGACAATTCCATTCTAGTCCGAAATCGGACGATTGTCAAGAAGAAACGTATTTTTTGCGGGAGGAGGCTTTTGAGGCAAAAGCCTTCCGCAACCTCAATCGTCGCAAGCTGCGCTTGCTCGTTTCGGTTGATGCGTTCGCGGCTGCTATACACGCCACTGGCGTGTAGCCGCTCACTTACCTCCCGCACCCACCCGAAAACCAGCTGGAACGAGGAAAAGCATTCCTTCATTTTTCATCTGAAATCAACGCCATCCGAAGGGAGTGCCCGAAGGGGTGCAAGGGGCGACCGGAAAGCCCCTTGGAATAAACATGAGAAGATTGTTGCTGAAATGCGGACTGCGAAGGAGTCCAGAGGGCGACCGCAAAGCCCTCTG
>CAVIWF010000101.1:0-3605 GCA_963646285.1 bacterium | reverse complement strand
TTTTACTAGTCGGGCTCCGAAGGGTTCCAAGGGGCGACCGGAAAGCCCCTTGGAAGCATCTCAAAAGACAAGAATCAGTTAACCCCTAACGATGGATGCCCGAAGGGGTTTAAGGGTGCGAGGGTCTTCGACCCGTTTAAGCCCCCTGCAAACAAGCATTTGAGAACAAGTCGCTTCAATGTGAAGGACGAAGGATTGCAAGAGTCCGGATTCCTTGCAACAGCGTTCATGTCCATCAATGGTTTTCGGGGGTGGGTGCGGGAGGGGGGCTTTTGGCACAAAAGCCGCCCCTCCCGCAGATTTTCACCTTTATCGATTAGCTTGCACCCATCATCGAAAAAACGTATAATGGTCTTGACGGGTAAAGGAGGATGATGCCTGTGGAGAGCATGACGGCGGAACGGCTGAAGTATCTGAGCCTGCTGGCGGAGCAGTTCCGCACCGAGCAGGCCCTGTGCACGGAGATTATCAATCTCAGCGGTATTCTGAGCCTGCCCAAGGGCACGGAGCACTTCATGAGCGACATTCACGGGGAGTACGAATCCTTCTGCCACATCATGAACAACTGCTCCGGCGTGGTGCGGGAAAAGGTGAACCTGTGGCTTGGGGACAACATGACCGGGCTGGAAGTTTCCGAGCTGTGCACGCTGATTTATTATCCCCGGGAGAAGCTGAAGCTTCTGCGGGAGGAAGGCAAGCTGAGCCCGGAATGGTACCAGACCCAGCTGGGGCGGCTGGTGTACCTGGCCCGGATGCTGTCCAGCAAGTACACCCGCTCCAAGGTGCGCAAGGCCATGCCGGAGGCCTATGCCTACATTCTGGATGAACTGCTCCACGCCCAGACGGACGAGGACGATAACCGGCACCAGTATCATCAATCCATTCTGGATACCCTGGTCAGCATCGGCAGCGGGGACGATTTTGTGGTTGCCCTGACGGATTTGATCAAGTACCTGGCCGTTGACCGGCTCCATGTGGTGGGGGATATTTTCGACCGGGGCTCCCGGGCGGACAGCGTTATGGACATCCTGATGAACCACTACAGCATCGATATTGAATGGGGCAATCACGACATTCTGTGGATGGGTGCAGCCTCCGGCAGCGGTGCCTGCGTGGCAGGGGTGGTGCGGAACTGCCTGCAATATCACAACATGGAGATTCTGGAAAACAGCTACGGCATCCCCCTGCGGCCCCTGGCTTTGTTTGCGGAAAAGATTTATCCCGATATGGAGCCGGATCAGGCGGCGCTGGAAGCCATCACCATCATGATGTTCAAGCTGGAAGGCCAGCTGATTCGCCGGAACCCGGAGTTCGGCATGGCAGACCGGCTGCTGCTGGAGAAGATCGACCTGAGCGCCGGCACCGTGCGCATGGGGGACAGGGACTGGCCTATCAAGCCCCGCCGCCTGCCCACCGTTTCCTGGGATGATCCTTATGTGCTGACCAGCGAAGAGGAGCAGGTGATGAAGGGCCTGCAGGATGCCTTCCGGCAAAGCCTGCGGCTGCGGAGCCACATTGGTTTTTTGTACACCCGGGGCAGAATCTACCGCCGGTACAACGGGAACCTGCTGTTCCACGGCTGTGTACCCATGAATGAGGATGGCAGCTTCCTGACCAAGCACCTGGAAGGGCAGGATCTTTCCGGTCAGGCCCTGATGAACTACGCCGACCGTACGGCTCGCCGTGCCTTCTATGAAGGGGATCAAAAGGCGCTGGACTTTATGTGGTACCTCTGGTGCGGGGATGATTCTCCCCTGTGCGGCAGGCATGTGACCACCTTCGCCCGGTTCTTCGTGCCGGATGAAGCAGCCTGGCAGGAGCCCCGCAATCCCTACTACGTGTACTGCAATAATGAGCAGGACTGTATGCGCATCCTCATGGCCTTCGGGCTGGACAGCGAAACAGGCCGGATCATCAACGGTCACACCCCCATTCGGGTGATTCGTGGGGAAAGTCCCCTGAAGGCAGGCGGCCGGCTGATCGTAATCGACGGCGGCTTTTGCCGTGCCTACCAGAAGACCACCGGCATTGCAGGCTACACCCTTATTGCCAACTCCCACGGTATGCGGCTCATGTCCCACCAGCCCTTCTCCACCTTTGAAGAAGCGCTGAACGACGGCCGGGACATCCACTCCCAGTCCCTGGAGTTTGTGACCTACCCCCAGCGGCTCCACGTGCGGGATACGGACAACGGCAAGCGGCTGGCAGAGCGGGTGGAGGACTTGAAGGCCCTCCTTGCAGCGGCAAGGGATGGATTGATTAATCTTCAAAAATAAAAAAACGAGCCGTGAAAGACGCAATGTTCTTTCACGGCTCTATTTTTATACCTGCACCGCTCCCACGGCTGTCAGCACCCGCTGGGCAAAGGCCTCCGGGGTGTACTGCTCATGGGCGGTTTCCCGGGCGCAGGCGCACATGGCTTCGTAATCCTCATCGCTGATTTCTGCCATGGCGTCCAGGCATTGGGCCAGCATGGGGCTGGAATGATGGGGGAATACCAGACCATTTTCACCGTTTGTCACCCGCTCCGGCAGCACGCTTCGGTCGCTGACAATGGCAGGCTTGCCCATGGCCTGGGCTTCCAGCAGCACCCAGGGGGCGATCTCCTCGCACTCGGAGGGCACCACCAGGCACAGGCATCCTGCCATGGCACGGCGCAGGGGATCACTGCCGATTTGCCCGGTAAAGTTGACCCGCCTCTGCAAGCCAAATTCCCGGGTAATCTGCCGGAGCCGCTCCATTTCCGGCCCATCCCCCACCACCAGCAGGGGCAGGGCCGCCACGCACTGCTGAAGGGCATCCAGCAGGGTCACAAGCCCCTTGCGCATCTCCAGCCTGCCCACGTACAGCAGGTATTCCCCACGCCGGGTCTGCTGGGGCAGGAAGGCCTGCTCCGACAGGGGAACCCCCACGCTTTTGATGGGAGCATGGGTGAAGCGACCCCGCTCCATCATCAGCCGGTGATACTCGCTGGGCACCAGATACCCGTTGGGCAGATCCCACCGCTTTCTCAGCCGCATCCACTGGGATTCCAGGGCAGCGGCAAAGGACTGCCCCCACTTGTCCCCATCGCACCGGTGGAAGAAGCAGGGCCAGGCGTTTCTGCGCACCAGACACTTCCGGCATTCACTGCCGTCCCGGGCAAGGGACTGGACAGGGCACACCGGGGTAAAGTCCGTCAGCATGACCCACACAGGCACGTCTGCCGCCACCAGTGCATCCACCACGCTGTAGGTCAGGGTTCGGTTCACCTGCCACACCAGCGCCAGATCAGGCCGATCTGCCAGAATGCGCTTCAGCATGTGTTCCCGGGCTCCCCGGTCAAACAGGGATACCCGCAGGGCACGGCGGCGGCTCATGGGGGGATGCCTGATCACATAGGCGTCCTTCACAGGCAGGTTCCGGGGGTCATCCAGGGCGAAAAAGGAAACCTGATGCCCCAGGCACTGCAGGGCTTCCCCTAAGCGGAACATTTCATTTTCCCCGTTGCTGCGGCGGTAGAGCACCCGGTTCACCATCAGTATTTTCAAATCAGGCCTCTTTCAGAGTATCGCCAAAGTGGCAAAGCCACTTTGGCGAGTTTTGCACTCACTCACTGGTCGAAC
>CAVIWF010000100.1:0-3677 GCA_963646285.1 bacterium | reverse complement strand
GACGTTCCCGGCTGCGTAACGTCAGGCGCTGACCTGGCGGAAACGCTGGACATGATTGCCGATGCGCTGCACGGCTGCCTGTGTGTGCTGGAGGATGAACACCAGCCCATTCCTGCGTCCACCGCGCCCGAAGCGCTGGCAGTGCCTGCCGGTGCGGTGACTACGCTCGTACCCGTGGACACGGAAGCCTATCGCATGGCAACGGATACCCGCGCCGTGCGCAAGAATGTTTCCATTCCAGCGTGGATGGATCGCCTTGTGCAGAAAAACGGGGTTAATTGTTCCCAAGTGCTTCAGGAAGCTCTGCGTGCACGATTTACCCATGCTTGAAGGCGTGGAGGCTGCTGCTTTTGCAGTGGCCTCCCTTTTTTTGATGTGCGCAATGAGTGCACTTTTGCACCGATTAGCAAAGTTCTTTGCTAATGTTTGCTAAAATGCTTGCATTAGCACGCTTTTGTTTGCGTATGCATGCTCCCGTCTTCCGCTGCATTTCCGCAGCGTGTCCCTGCTCACGATGTTTCCCAATTATGCAGGTGTTTATTTTTCGGCATTTTCTTGTCAAAACTAAACACCCCGCTGACCTTATTGTCCTTGCTGTCACGATGTTTCCCAATCATGCAGGTGTTTATTTTTCGGCATTTTTTCGTCAAAACTAAACACCCCATGACCTTATTAACCATACTCATGACCTTAGCAACCATGCGCACATTGCACAAGGCCTGTCTATGCCATCGTTTTGCCACTATTTTGCCACGGTTTTACGCCATCTTCACCACCGTCAGGGTAATATCCTCGTACTGCATCACCCCGCCCGTCACGCTCCACAGAATCAGCGGGTAGGTGGTGCCTGCATCGAATTGACTAATGGCCGTCAGCAGCGCACAAGGATACTCGCTGCCGTTGGCGAAACTGACCCGTTTCCCGCCGAACTCCGCAAAAGACCGTCCAGACAGCGCCGTGATCATCTTGATGTTCCACTGCACCGCATACAGGCCGCTTGCTTCTACGCTGAAGTTGGATAGAGTAACGGAAGCATTGGCGTCCTTGCTGAAGGTCGCCCCGCCATAGCTCTTTTGCGTTACCGTTGGCGCTTCCGGGATGGTCAGGGTCACGTCCCCGGTTTCCCCGTTCACGCTGGTCACGGGAAAGGACAGGTCGGTCACATCCCCCATCTGGTGGGTGTGGGAAGCTGCTGCCTTGCCGTTCACGGCCTCGGTCACGGTTTCATCCCCCAGGGGAATATCATCCGCTGTTAAAGACACGTTGCCGTCCACCTTGGCAATGCCGTTAACAGAGGTGGTCAGGCCGTCCTTGCCGGGATCGCCCTGATCGCCTTTTTCACCCTGCGCACCCGGCTCCCCCTGATCTCCCTTGTCACCTTTTGCTCCTTGTGCGCCAGTGTCTCCCTTGTCGCCTTTCTCACCCTTCAGGGATGCAAGCCATTCTTCTTCCGTGCCTTCGTAGCCGTGTTCTTTGGCGATTTCGTAGGCAGACTTGCCGTCCTGCCCGGCGGAGGCACCAAAGAAGGAAGGATCATCGGGAATATCCGTCAGGGCGTTCCTGCGGCTTCTGAAGCCCACAAAAGCGAAGCCATCCGACAGGTCATGCCGCCGGAGGGACACGGGGTTCTGGGTGCCGCCGTACTGGAACCAGCCGTCCATGCAGGCATCGGAAAACACCACAAGGCACTCATCCCCGGCTTCGATGGGGAAGGTCATGGCCTTGTCTGCCCCACCGGGGAAGAATACCGGCACATCACTTAAAAGGGGCAGTTCGATGAGCCTGCCGCCGCTGAGCCGATCCCGCAGGGCAGGTTTTACGGTCACGGTCTGGGTGACCTTGTCGTAGGCGGTGACGATCCCCGGCAGGGCGCAGTGCATTTCCTGCCGAATGGCGTTCTTCACCGCCTCCAGTGCTGCACCGGGAGCCTGCACCAGTTCGTCAAGAGTCGTGTTCTTCATGGAATCACCTTCCTTCGGTTAATGAGCGGTTAGCCATAAGCTGTGCTTGATGCAGGGTACAAAAAATCCACCCCAGACGGGATGGAGAAAGGGAACGGTATGCTGCTTCAGTTACGGAATTTCGGCAAACGTGTCCAGAATGGACTCGCACATTCGCCCGACTTCCGTAGGCATATAGTTTTCATCGAAGCCGTGCTCTTGCAGACAGGAAGAAACTTTGTCTTCAATCAGCACAGCTTCATCATCCGTTGGTGCATTGAAATGAGCACGAATGCCCAACTTCTCCATGAAAGCAATCTGATCTTCTGTGAACACTTCAACCACCTCCGTACTTTTTCCGCAGTTGATGATTTGTTGCCCATGTGGTAATCAGGTTCCCGTTATCTGGGTTGAAACAAGCCGTTGCTTGCTTTCCGATGAACTTCACGCTACTTCTGCCTTGTTCATCCGTCTTACCCGGTACAATCTGCAAAGGATTCTTCACGGCATCTATCACCTGTGAAAGCTCAATGCCCCGTTCTTTCATTCGCGCCTTTGCATGCACGGATACCCCTTCATCTATTATACTATTCAAGATGGTCTTCCGCAATGCGTCAGTTTTGTTTTCTCCGGCTCCCCCGCCTGGCTTTTCTGCAAACTCGCCCTTCTCATTCCGGTTGCATTCGTTTTCATCCCAATCATTGATCGAGTCGTTAAACCCGTACTTCCTGTACAGGAGAAGGGCAATCTTCAACAGCAGCTCTTTTACATCATGGGATAGGCTCAAGGGCACCACCCCTCCCTCATTGCTCATTGCTAATTTCTAATTGCTAACAGCTCATCACTCACGTCAACCCCTCCGCATCATTGCTTGCGTCCGCTTCCATGGCGGCTTCATCCAGCAGCACCAGCTGGCTTGACCATGCGCCGGTGTAGCTGTCCGCCTCGATAGCCTGGGCAAGGATGCGGTACACCTTGGCATCCTCCGGCAGGCGGAGACACTGCCCGGCCTGAAAGCCCATGACGGCGGTCTGCACAATGGTCACTCCATCCAGCACGGCAGGGGTTTCCATGAGCAAATCATCCCGCAAATCGGTAATGGCAGCGGCATCGGATGCTTTGGTCAGGTACAATCCGCCCCGGGTCACATAGGCACGGTAGCCTGCACTCTTGGCCAGCTCCTTCACCGCCTGCACCGTCCGTCCGAAGAACACCTGCCCACGGGGAAAGCGGATGGGTGCGTTCACCCTGGTCACAAGGGGCAGGGGGCTGTCACAATGGGCAAGAATGGTAGAGAGGGCTTCTTCCAGGGTGGTGTCCTTGCGGATGGCCACGGCCACGGAGCCGCAGCAGAAGTCCCCGCCATCCAGCAGCACCACGGTGCAGGTTTCCACACCATTTTCCACAGATGTGCGTATCTCTGCCGCCGGGGCTTCCACCAAAAGGGAATCATTCTCCCCGGTAACGCTCAGGGTCTTTGCCCGTTGCAGGGCGTTCAGGTCGCTGTCCTCGTAGCCTGTCAGGGTCAGGACAAACTTGTCCGCCGTGCAGGACATGGTGGAGCGGCCTTCCAGATGGAACCGGGCACCGGCGGCAATCTGCCTGCCATCGGCATACAGCGCCATGGTGCGCAGGGAATCGGTGGGCATGGGGCACCTCCTTTCAGTCAATGAGCAGTTAGCCATAAGCTGTGCTTGATGCAGGGTACAAAAAATCCACCCCGTCATGGGATGGATG
>CAVIWF010000099.1:0-3815 GCA_963646285.1 bacterium | reverse complement strand
GGTGGCGTTGGAGGGCTCGCAAGCCCTTCAACTCTAAATCGAAAATCGGCGACATGTGCGGCGATTTTCGTGCTTTTTCGCCAGAAAAAGCTTCATTACACGAACGAACGGCCGGGAGAACGGTGAAACCGTTCGACCAGTGAGTGAGTGCAAAACTCGACAAAGTGGCGAAGCCACTTTGTCGATGCCCTGCACCCTCCCTGCGTCCACATGCCGGGAGGGTTTTTATTACCTATGAAATATCGCATCGGAGAAATGGCGGAGTTCTTCGGCCTGACCAAGGAGGCCATCCGCTACTATGAACGGAAAGGCATTGTGAACAGCACCCGGGATGCCCAAACCGGGTACCGCTACTATGAGCGGGATGAAATCACCACCCTGAAGCAGATCCGCACCTACGAAAGCCTGGGTTTCTCCCTGGAGGAAGCCCAATCCATGGTGGTGGAGACCACCTTCCCCGACGTGGAGGAGCGGCTGGATGATAAAATTCGGGAGCTGAAGAAGCGGGAAGAAGCCATTGCCCGGATGCAGCAGACGCTGGAGGAGCAGCAGCAGTACATTGCCGACTACAAGGCGGGGAAGAAGACCCTGCAAATCATGCCGGAAACCTACTTCTGGCGGCGGGTGCCGGATGAAGCCAGCGTATCCACCGAGGCGGAAAAGGAGCGGATTGCCCGGGAGCGGAGCGAAGAAAAGTGCTGGGTGGATGCCATGCCCCCGGTAATGCTCTGCGGCATGTACTACGACCGGAACCTGCAGCATACCCGTGTGTTCGGTTCCGTGCTGGAAAAGGAAAAGGCAGAGGCATTGCAGCTGCCCCTCAGCTGCGCCGTGCTGCTGCCCCGCCGCCTGTGCGCCACCGGCTTTGCCACAGCCAGGTTGGGGGATACCCCGGACATTGCCGACCTGCTTCATTGGGTGGAAAATCAGGGCTGCCGGCTGTGCGGAGACATTTACTCCAACATCTGCCTTGTTTATCGAAACGAAAATGGGGAACGGTGGGGCATGCATGAATTCTTCCTGCCGGTGGAAAAGGGGGAAGAAGGCACGGAGACAACAGAGGAATAAAATATTTGTGAACAAAATGAACATTTTGTGACAAAAGCCCTTGACGGTAAAGTCGCTTTACCCCTTATAATCGTTAAAGTAACAGCAATATCGCTGTTTGGACAATGGAAAGGGGAAAGAACATGAAACAGAAGATCATTTCCCTGGGTATGGCCATGATGATGGCAGTGACGCCTTTCGCTGCCGGTTATGCAGAAGGCTTTACCCCGGGCGACTATGAAGCTACTGCACAGGGCTTCGGCGGCAACGTCACGGTGAAGATCACCGTAGACGCAAACACCGTAACGGCTGTTCAGGTAACCGGCGAGGGTGAAACCCCTGCACTGGGCGGCGCAGCCATTGAGGGCTACAACACCTCTCTGGTGGGCGTAACCGATGCGGACGCTGTGGAAGTTACCTCCGGCGCAACCGTGACCAGCACCGCCGTGAAGGCTGCCTTTGCTGATGCTCTGGCTCAGGCCAAGGGCGAAGCTGTGGCCAACGATGCTGCCATCGCTTTCACCGCAGGCACCTACACCGCTTCTGCCAAGGGCTACAACGGCAATGTAACGGTGAACGTCACCTTCTCCGATACCGCCGTGACCGCCATTGAAGTGACCGAATCTTCCGAAACGGCTCACGTAGGCGATGTGGCCTTTGAGCCCATGATCACCGACATGCTGGCTGCCAATGGCTCCGGCGTGGACAGCGTTTCCGGCGCAACCTTCTCCAGTGCTGCCCTGCGCAATGCTGTGAACGACGCTGCCGAGCAGGCACAGTGCACCAACCTGAACGCCTTCAAGGCCAACACCGTGAAGCACACCGCTCAGGATCCTATCGAAGAGACCTATGACGTGGTCATCGTGGGTGCCGGCGGCGCAGGCATGACGGCTGCTGCTCAGGCTGCTCAGGACGGCAACACCGTTGTGGTGCTGGAAAAGAACGCTGAAATGGGCGGCAACACCCTGGTTTCCGGCGGTGCTTTCCAGTCTGTCATGTCCTACCTGGTGTGGGATGCTGCTGATCCTGATGCCACCACGGGCGTGAACCCCCTGGACGGTCAGACCTACGACAAGGTGAAGAACGACGCAGGCCGTATCGACACCCTGAAGACCATCCTGACCTGGTCCGAGGAGCCCTTCGACGGCACCCTGGATGAGGATCATCCCTTCGTGGCAGGCAACATTGCCCTGAACGCTGTCCGTGGCGTGCATGAGGAATACCTGCCTACCCTGCAGGCCCTGAAGCAGGAAATTCAGGCTTACCTGGATTGGGCACAGCCCCAGCTGGATGCCGGCGTGGCAGAAACCCAGCTGACCCTGTTCTCCACCATTAACCTGCACATCTTCCAGACCTACTACGGCGGCCTCCGTCCCAATGCTGACAAGACTGCCTGGGTATACGGCCGGTATGATCTGGTCAGCCAGTTCATCGAAGGCGGCCAGGAAATCAAGGAGTGGCTGGTAAGCCAGGGCGCTATCTTCGACTACACCAAGCAGTCCACCCTGATCGGCTGCCTGTGGCAGAGAGAAAATGCTCCTGTAGGCGGCGTTGTGGACGGCGTTGAGTACTCCGGCAAGTGGGGTGCTTACTTCGCAGTGCCTTACAACACCATGGTTACCGCCAACGAGAACAACAAGGTGATGCTCCGCACCACGGCCAACGAGCTGATCGTTGACGAAAACGGCAAGGTGACCGGCGTGAAGGCCACCATGTATGACGGCACCGAAGTGACCATGCACGCCACCAAGGGCGTGATCCTGGCCACCGGCGGCTATGCAGCCAACATCGAAATGGTGCAGGAAACCAACACCTACTGGGACGAAAGCTTCATCGCTGACAACATCGGCACCACCAACCGTTCTTCCCTGACCGGCGACGGCATCACCATGGCTGTGGCTGTGGGCGCTGCTACCGAGGGCGAAGGCTGGACGCAGATGATGCCTCTGGGCTGGGTTGACAACGGCAACCTGTCCGGCGGTGCTGGCGAGAACGTGATCTTCATCAATGCTGCTACCGGCAAGCGGTATGTGGACGAATCCGCCGAGCGTGACGTGCTGTCCGAGGGCGCATTCGAAAACAGCATGAGCAAGGAAACGGCTGAAAAGCTGGGCCTGAAGTATGTGCCCGGCATCTATGTGGAAGTATCCAACACCGGTGTTACCGCTGGTGCAGGCGGATTCAACAACGGCACCCAGGATATTGAAGGCCGTATGTACTTCATGAGCGTGGAAGAGCTGGCTGAAAAGCTGGGCTGCGACGCTGCTACCCTGCGCAAGACCATCGAAGACTACGACGCTTACGTGATGGGCACCGCTGACACCCTGGAGGTGGAAAAGCTGTCCGTCCGCGGCACCGTGGGCAATGTGGAGCAGGATGAAAACGGCAAGTATCTGCCTGAGACCTACTCTCTGGATCAGATCCGTGTCCGCTACATGGCTCCTTCCACGCACCACACCATGGGCGGCGTGATGGTTGACACCAGCCGTCACGTGCTGGATGCAAACGGCAACGCCATCGCTGGTCTGTATGCAGCAGGCGAAATCACCGGCGGCATCCATGCCGGCAACCGTCTGGGCGGCAACGCTGTGACCGAAATCATCGTGTCCGGCCGTGTTGCAGCACAGGCTGTGACCGAGGACAATAAGTAATCAGGTTCCTCACAGGGGTCTGCATCGCAAGGTGCAGACCCCTTAAACCATCAACAAACCCTAGGTGGCGCCCACGGGCTCGCAAGCCCTTCAACTCTAAATCGAAAATCGGCGAGC
>CAVIWF010000098.1:0-3837 GCA_963646285.1 bacterium | reverse complement strand
CCCTAAAAGTGGTTTTCGGGAGGGTGCGGGAGGGGACTTTTGACTCAAAAGTCCCCTCCCGCAAATTCGTCTCAGCCATTGCTCATCCATCTCACTTTGTGATACAATGGGGATACTACGAATGCAGGAGATGCAACATGATCAAACTGCTGATGGTTACCCCCAACGCCATTGTGTACGACGCCGCCCTGCGGCTGACCAAGGCCGCCCTGCCGGATGTGGAAGTGATCCAGACCACCTCCAGGGATGTGGTGGAGGCTGTTACGAAAAGCATGAAGGGCTGCACCGGCATTGTGGTGGCACGGGGTAATCAGGCTCAGCTGCTGAAGCGGAATGTGGAGTTTCCCGTGTCGGAGATTATTTTCTCCGGGCAGGAAATGGCGGGCTTTGTGAAGCGTGCCTGCGACCTGGTTCATCATCCCCATCCGAAGATCGCCTTTGTGGGCTTCCATCACATGTATTCCGATGTGGAGAACATCGGGGAGCTGGCTCAGGCGGATATTCACATCCACTATGCAGGCAACTCGGAAATGGTGGCCCCGGTAACGGAAAGCGCCATTCAGGGCGGGGCAGAGGTCATTATCGGCAGTGAAAACGCCTGCAAGTACGCCGCCGCCAAAGGGATCCCCACCGTGTTTGTGGATGAATCCGTGGACTGCATCCGGGATGCTCTTCGCCGGGCACTGCTGGCCATGGACGCCATTCGGGTGGAGCAGCGGCGAACGGTGGAGTTTACCTCCCTGCTGAATTATTCCTTCGATGCCATCCTGAAGCTGGACGCCCGGGGACGCATCGAAATCGTGAACACCGTGGCGGAGAACGTGTTCCATTGCCCCCAGGATCAGCTCATCGGCAAAAAGTTTACCGAGCTGCCGGATATGAAGCTTTCCGACATGGTGACGAAAACCATGGAGCAGAAGGAAAACCTGTATGCCAGCGTGGTGCTTATCCGCAACGAACGGTACCTGCTGAACATTGCCTGCATTGATGTGCAGGGGCAGAGCTTCGGCTACATCCTGACCCTGTACGCCTTCGGCACGGTGGATACCATGCAGGAAACCATCCGGCAGGATCATGTGCAGCAGGGGGATCAGCCTAAGGGGCAGTTCAGCAAGTATCACGTCAATTCTCCCAAGGTGTTTCAGGTGCTGGAGGCGGCAAGCCGGTACGCTCCCTTCGATCTGCCCATCCTGATTATTGGCGAGGCCGGCACCCATCGGCTGCGGCTGGCAGAATCCATCCATAACGAAAGCCTGCGGCGGGATAAGCAGTTCATTCGGGCAGACCTGAGCGTCATGCCCATGGAAAGCCAAACGGAGCTGATTTTCGGCAGAGCCACCAACAACGGGTTGATGTACAACGCCCACAAGGGCACCCTGTACATCCAGCACATTGAGCTGCTGAACCAGGAAAGCCAGCATCAGCTGCTGAACGTGATCCTGAACGAACAGTACTATCCGCCCAAACAGTCCAAGCCCACCTGGGCATCGGTTCGCATCATTGCCTCAGTGGATGAAGACTTGGAAAAGCGGGTGGAGCAGGGCACCTTTTCCCCTGTGCTTTGGGCACGGCTGAAGGACTTCTGCCTTCAGCTTCCCCCCCTGCGGGAGTGCCCGGAAGATCTGGCGGAGGTCATTGATGAGGCCATTACCGAGGCACGGATTCAGACCGGCAAGCCTGCCGTCTTTACCCCCGAGGCCATGAAGCTGCTGCTGGGCTACTCCTGGCCGGGGAACTACCGGGAAATGCAGATTTTCTTCAAGAAGGCCTTCCTGCTGACGCTGACGAACCGGATGGATGTGGACTTTGTGTCCCGGCTCCTGCGCCTTGACGCACCGGAAAGGGAACAGGAAAAGGAACAGGTGCTGGTGGTTAGCAGCGATGAGGAGCGAAATCTCCGCATGGCCCTAAGTCAGCACCCCTACGACCGGGAAGCGGTGATGGCACAGCTGGGCATCAGCCGGGCAACCCTGTACAGAAGAATGAAGAAATACGGCATCAAGCAGTAAGCAAAATAGAAAAAGGCGCATCCTCCACAAACGGGGGATGCGCCTTTGAATTCATGATGATTATTTCACATTGTTCACCAGCTGAACGGCGGCTTCGTGCACCATCTGGGCAGCGTCCATGCTCAGCTTGGTGGCGGCGGCTGCGGCAGCCTCGGTGGAGTCTGCGGCGGCGACTTCCGTCTTCATCTGGTCAAACACGGTGTAGCAGGTTTCCTGCAGCTGCGCCAGCTGGGCGTCAATATCCGCCTTCTGGGCATCGGTCAGGCTGCCGTATTCATACAGGTTGGACAGGGCATCGAAGGTCCAGTAGTAGGAGTCTGCCCAGTTGTCCGGCAGCACCTTGAAGCCTTCCACCGCCACCCGTTCACCGGCTTCGTTCCGCTTGTTGACGGTGGTGGCGTAGTACAGACCCTGGGCAGGGGCTTCGGTCACGAAGGTGGCCTCGGCAGTGCTCAGCTGATAGGCTGCATAAGTATCCGTGGTCAGCATGGGATAGTAGGGCACGAACACGTTGATAGCGGCGTCATCCAGGGAAACCCATTCCACCGTGTCGGTGATGCTGTCCTCTGCGGAAATTTGGAAGATGTGGGTTTCCAGGTTCCGGGTGGAGCCGATGCCTGCAATGTGGTAGTAGCCCACCACATCCGCCACGGTCCAGGCGTGATCCAGGGTGATGTTGGAGTAGAAGGGCACAACCTCACCGGCTGCATTCACGTTGGAGATGGTGTAGTCCGCTGCGGCAGGCTCTTCCTTGGCATTGGCTTCGCCGAAGTAGGCCAGAGCGTTTACCATCCGGGAACCGGCGGTCTGGGTGCTGTTGTAGGAGGCCACATAGTCGATGGTGTTGGCGTCCTTGTCGCCCACATAGGTGCCGGCCTTTTCTGCCACAGCCACCAGATCCTTGGAGACAATCACGTTGTCCGTATCGTCCATGTCAATGAGGCCAATAACGGACATGTTGGGCTGGGCGAAAGCCAGGGAACCGTTCAGCTTCACTGCCACGTACTGGGTGCCGCTGGCGTTTTCCACGTACCAGGTTTCCTTGTCATCGGCAATAAAGATGCCGGAGCCGCCTGCACAGCCGGCGTTGTCGTAGATGCTCAGCAGCAGTTCCACAGCCTCCTCGGCGGTGGCGGCTTCGCTCAGCAGCACGGTGGGGATTTCAGCTTCCTCAATGCCTGCATCCTGATAGGGATCCACCTCGGCAATGGCATCGGAGCAGCCAATGGTTTCCGTAGCGGTGACGGTCAGCCCCATTTCATTGGTGCCGGCAGCCTGATAGGGGGTGTGGGCGTGGGTGCCGCCGCAGTCCGGGCAAACATTGTCCACCCCGGAAAGGTTATCATCCTGGAAGGCGGTGTAGCTGTAGCTGTCCTTGGTGAAGGTGTAGGTGAAACCGTAGCAGCCATTGTACACTTCACCGGCCTTATGCACACCGGCAGGAATGGCAAAGTACATTTTGTTGTAGCTGTTGGCAATGTCCTCCGAGCGGGCAAACAGGGTGGTTCCGTCCGCCGTTAAGTCAGCGCCTACATAAACCGCCGTGCAGGCGGATGCACCAACGGAAGCCATGCACATCAGGGATGCCAGTGCCGTTGCCAATACCTTTTTGCCGGAGAAGTGAAACATGAGAAGCACCATCCTTTCCTTCGTTACGATGGGCATTATACTGCATATTTATTCGCTTGTCAAGTGGATTATAAATATTTATGCAGATTGTTTTTCGGTAGTAAATTCCCAAAGTAAGTTCCACAGTGGGAATTAGGAATGGGATTTACAATGAGACAAGAAATGTGGTTGAACTAAAACTGGGAAAAATCCCAGAAAG
>CAVIWF010000097.1:0-3844 GCA_963646285.1 bacterium | reverse complement strand
GTTGGTCAGAGAATTGAACCGCATTGCACGAATGTCCACGCTGGAAGATGAGTAACTCCTGCTTATGTTTTCTAACCCACCACACCTTTACATAAATTTTACATGCATTGTCTTGTTGTCTTTACACGCTCTGCTTACAATGTGAAGCAGCAGGATAAGGAAAGTGTGGTGAGGCAATGATGCTTCATTGTGAAAGTCCTTGATGGCGTTCTGTCTCTTGTACCATCAACCGTGATTGAAAGGAGTCGTTCTTCATGAAGAAGATCTTTGCGCTGGTGCTGTGCCTCGTGACCGTTTTCTCTTTTACCCTTGCTTCTGCTTCAACGTCTTTTTCCTATCGTGGAAGTGAAAAGGTTGATTTCATTCAATGGAGCCAGCCTGCCCAGTCTTCCGGCAAGAACTGGCACATTACTTGGGGAGAGAATAACCTGAGTTCTACCAACCGTGCTGTTGTCCGTGTCTATGCTGCCCCCGGCGTCTATGCCAGTTCCTTGTTTGTCTATAGTTCTCCATCCTCTGCTTACCATCCCTACAAGAGTGCCTACGGTCAAGGTAAGTCGACAACGTATTTAGGCGGTCGTATGGATAACCGTGATTCAGGTAGTCTCAACGTAGCCGGTACATTCCACAACTAATGTTTTTTCTCCGCAAAGGGAGAGTATCTTTCAGATGCTCTCCCTTGCAATTCACGATTGTCGGAAGGAGTTGTACGCATTGAAAAAAATCATTCGTTTTATTTCCTGTGTTGTACTTTTTTCCTTGCTTTGTACATCCTCGTACGCCTCCACGCTTTTCGGTTATATGACGTCGTATTATGAAGATGATGATGGCTATCAAGCCTTTATACAAGCCCATCCTGATGTTTCCATTCAGCGATGCACGCAATGGTACGCCACGACTTCTACCTTTGCAAATGCCTTGAAGCTAGGTGAATTCACCTGTGACATCTTTGGTTTGGATACGCTTTCCTATCATTGGCCTTCCTTGATGGAGAAGGGTTACTGCGTTGATTTATCCGGCAGTAAAATCATCACCGAGGTAACGGAAAAGATTTACCCGAACATTGCCGCTCTTGGCATGAAAGACGGCCACATTTATGCTGTGCCATATAGGATCACTTTCCGTAATACCCTCTTCAACGAAGACGCCCTCGCCATGTGCGGCTGGGAAGATGAACCCACACCCCAATCCTTTCCCGAGTTACTCGACTTTGCAGACCGCTGGTGCGACTTGATAGAAGAAAACGGTGCCTACGAAGGTTTGCGCCTTCATGCCGGTTGGGTGCCTGATCTTTACGGGGAAGGAACTTATAGTGCATGGTTGATTTCCCTGCTCATTGACAGCTATATTTCTCAAACCCAATATGCAGGCGAAACACTGGATTTCAACAATCAGGAACTGATCAGCTTGCTGGAACGCTGCATGACCGTAGGCAGAAGGCTTTATGCCCTGGAGCCCAAGCCCCGCAACACAGACTCCGGCGATGGTATTGGCTTCCTTGTTACAGCCCCGCAGCTTTCTTGGCCTACTAATGCAGATCGGATTGTTTGCTTTCGCCTGAACGATCAGCAGCCTGCTATCCTCAAAGCCGTTGTTGATATGCATGCCATCTATTCCGGCAGTGAACAAACAGGACTTGCCATCCAATTTTTAGAGTCATTACTTGTTGGAGAAGAAAGTCCTTCTAGCTTTGATAGAGAATTGTTGTACGCCAATGCAGAACCTAAGCTCGACAGCAACTACGACTATGCTGTTTCCGTTCACAAGAAATACCTTGCTGAAACGGAAGCTCAGCTGCAAAATCCCAATCTTACAACGGATGAGCGCCTTGCCCTAGAAGACGAATTGGCCAAATGGCAGAAGGAACTTATTGCTGATGAGTCGGACGAGAGAAAATACCTTGTTTCCGCCGCAAAACTTGCCAGCTACCGTGAAAAGGAGCCTTACTTCTACTTCGAAACGCCCAACGCTTTCAATGCCAGCACAGAGGCTTCTTCCCAGCTCACCTCTTTGGAAGAGCAGTACGCCAACGGCGTCATCAATGTGGAAACGTTGGTCAGAGAATTGAACCGCATTGCACGAATGTCCACGCTGGAAGATGAGTAACTCCTGCTTATGTTTTCTAACCCACCACACCTTTACATAAATTTTACATGCATTGTCTTGTTGTCTTTACACGCTCTGCTTACAATGTGAAGCAGCAGGATAAGGAAAGTGTGGTGAGGCAATGATGCTTCATTGTGAAAGTCCTTGATGGCGTTCTGTCTCTTGTACCATCAACCGTGATTGAAAGGAGTCGTTCTTCATGAAGAAGATCTTTGCGCTGGTGCTGTGCCTTGTGACCGTTTTCTCTTTTACCCTTGCTTCTGCTTCAACACATTTTTCATACACTGGGAGTGAGACAACCAATTTCATTCGGTGGAGTGACTCTGATGAATCCACCGGTTCGAACTGGCATCTCACTTGGGAAAGTTGCGACCTGAGTTCTACCAAGCGTGCGGTTGTCCGAGTCTATGCTGCGCCTGGTGTTTATGCAAGCTCTCTGTATGTGTATAGTTCTGCTTCCACTGCTTACCATCCATATAAGAGCGGTTATGGACAAGGAAAAGCAAATACCTATTTTGGTGGACGCATGGATAACCGAGATACCGGCACAATTAATGTTTCAGGATGGTTCCATAACTAACAAAACACTTCTGCGCATCCGGGAGGGCATCTTTTGCATGTCCTCCCCTTAGCCCCATTTTAGAGAAGGGAGTTGATGATAGTGAAGAAAAAGATTTCTTTCTTCATGGCTTTGATCACATGCTTTGCCGCAATATTCGCTTCTGCCTCTGCCACCACCCTTTACAGTTATCTCTATTTGAATGAAGAATGTGAAGGGCACAAAGCCTTTATGCAATCCCATCCTGATGTCTCTGTACAGCGGTGCACACAGTCTTATGAAACAACCTCCACCTTTGCAAACGCCTTAAATCTGAAAGAGCTCTCTTGCGACGTCTTCAGTCTTAATACGCTTCGTTATGACTGGTCCTCTTTGATGGAAAAGGGGTATTGTGTCGACCTATCCGATAGTGCCATTATTTCCAACATTATGTCCCAAATGTATCCCAATATTGCCGCTCTTGGCATGAAAGACGGCCACATTTACGCTGTGCCATATAGTATCACTTTCCGTAATACCCTCTTCAACGAAGATGCCCTCGCCATGTGCGGCTGGGAAGATGAACCTACACCCCAATCCTTTCCCGAGTTACTCGATTTTGCAGACCGCTGGTGTGATTTGATAGAAGAAAACGGTACCTACGAAGGCTTGCGCCTTCATGCCGGTTGGGTGCCTGACCTTTACGGGGAAGGAACTTATAGTGCGTGGCTAATTTCTCGGCTCATTGACAGTTATATTTCTCAAGCCCAATATGCAGGCGAAACACTGGATTTCAACAATCAGGAACTGATCAGCTTGCTGGAACGCTGCATGACCGTAGGCAGAAGGCTTTATGCCCTAGAGCCCAAACCCCGCAACACTGACTCCGGTGATGGTATTGGTTTCCTTGATACGGCACCGCAAAGCTTATGGCCTAACAATGCAGATCGGATTGTTTGCTTCCGCTTGAATGACCAGCAGCCCGCTATTCTCAAAGCCGTTGTTAGTATGCAGGCCATCTATTCCGGCAGTGAACAAACTGAACTTGCTATTTCCTATCTTGAATCCATTCTCGCCGGAGAAGAAAATCCTGCTAGTTTTCAGAAACAATTATTATATACCAATGCAGAACCTAAGCTCGACAACAACTACGACTATGCTGTTTCCGTTCACAAGAAATACCTTGCTGAAACGGAAGCT
>CAVIWF010000096.1:0-3945 GCA_963646285.1 bacterium | reverse complement strand
GTGCCGAAATTCACCCGCAGATGATACTCCCCGGTTTCTGCACCGAAGAAGGTGCCGGCCGTAAAGTACACCCCGGCGACCTTGGCCTTTTCCATCAGCTCTTCCGTGGTGTATCCGTAGGCAGACAGATCCAGCCATGCCAGATAGGTGGCTTCAATGGGGGTCAGCACCGCCTTGGGCAGGTGCTCCTTTACCCAGACTGCCAGCTGCTTCCGGCTGCCGTCCAGATAGGCAAGGAGCCCATCCAGCCAGGCATCCCCGTGCTCATAGGCGGCACGGGTGGCCTCCAGAGCAAAAATGTTGCCGCTGCGCACACCGCCGGCTTCCATCACGTGGACGAACTTCTCCCGCAGGTGCTGATCCTTGCACAGGCACAGGGCCTGCTGAAGCCCTGCCAGGTTGAAGGTCTTGCTGGCAGCGCACAGGGACAGCACGTTTTCCGTCTCCAGGGACAGCATGGGGGTGAACACCGCCGGAGCATACACAAAGTCTGCATGGATTTCATCGGAAATCAGCAGCACATGATACTGCCGGGTAAGCTGCAGCAGTGCCAGCAGCTCCTCCCTGCTCCATGCACGGGAAGCAGGATTGTGGGGGTTGCAGAGCATGACCACCTTGGCCCCTGCCTGCAATGCCTTTTCCACCGCCGGCAGGTTCATGGTGTAGCGTCCCGTTTCGTCCTTCAGCAGGGGGCAATCCACCTTGGTGCGGCCGGTAGCCTCCACAGAGCCTGCAAAGGGGCCGTACACCGGGGACATGATCACCACCCCGTCCCCGGGATCGGTTACAGCCTGAATGGCCAGCTTCAGCCCGGTTACCACGCAGGGCAGCATGGTAATCTCCTCCCGGGCGATGGTGAGGCCGTGACGGCGCTGCCAGTAGTCTATCACGGCCTGATCGTCATCCGCCAGCGGCTCCGTATAGCCGTAGGTGGGATGGGCGGCACGGTTCAGGATCGCCTGCTGCACCTCCGGGGGGCTGGGGAAATCCATGTCCGCCACCCACAGGGGGATCATGGCAGCATCGTGGTTTTCCTCCCGCATCAGATCCCACTTTTCACAGCGGGTGCCCATGCGGTACAGACCGGTTTCAAAGTACTCCTCATTGTACACCATAGGAAGTTCCTTCTTTCTATTTTTCGACAAAGCAGCGATGTCGTTTATGCTTCGTTATTCATCTTCAGGGGTTCCGATGCCTTCAGCACCCAGAAGCCCTCTGACCGGGACAGCTTTTCCACCTGAGCGTACAGGGTTTTCAGGTACTTCATGCAGCTTTCTGCCCCCTGCTGCTTGCGGATCACCAGATACAGGCTTCCCCCGGGAGCTAGGCAGGCGGCAATGTCCGCAAACATTTTATAAATCACCTGTTTCCCTGCCCGGATGGGGGGATTGGTGATCACCGCATCAAAGGTTTCCCCCATCAGGGCTGCCATGCCGTCGCTTTCCAGGCAGCGGAGGGAAACCCCGTTCTTTTCCGCATTATCCTGCGCCAGTGCCAGCGCCCGGTGGTTCACATCCGCCATGGTGACCTGAACATGGGGGTACTTCTTCCCCACGGTAACGCCGATGGCCCCCCAGCCGCAGCCCAAATCCAGCACCCGGCCGCTTATCTCCGGCAGGGCATCCAGCAGTAGCCTGGTGCCCTTGTCCAGCTCTCCCCGGGAGAAAACCCCCGCATCCGTGGTAAACCGCAGCATCTGCCCCCGCCAGGAAAAGGCGCACGCCGCCGGGCGGGAGGCGCAGGTGGGGTCGGGGGTATAGTACTGCTCGTTTTTCTGTTGCTCGCTCACGCTTGTGCCTCCATTTGGGCAGCCTGATACACAGCCGCCTCTTCTTCCGCTGTCAGCTCCCGCCACATTCCTTCCGGCAGATCCTCCGGCAGGGTCAGGGGGCCGAAGGACACCCGATGGAGTTTCTCCACCGTCAGCCCCACATGCTCAAACATCCGCTTCACCTGATGGAATTTCCCCTCGTGGATGGTCAGCCGGGCCAGATGGGGCTCCAGCATGGTCAGCTCTGCCGGCTTGGTTACAAAGTCCCCCAGATCCATCCCGGCGGCGAAGGTCTCCACCAGAGCAGGGGTCAGGATGCCGTCCACCCGGGCCAGATAGGTCTTGTCCACATGCCTTTGGGGCGCCAGCAGGCGATGATTCAGCTCCCCATCACAGGTAAGGAGGAGGAGCCCGGTGGTGTCCTTATCCAGCCGCCCCACCGGCATGCAGCCGATGGCGGTGTACACCGGGGGCAGCAGATCCATCACGGTGGGCTGCTTCTTATCCCGGGCGGCAGTCAGCAGCCCGGCAGGCTTGTGGAGCAGCACATGCCGCATGAGCCGGGTATCCAGCGCCTCTCCCCGAAGGGTCAGGCAGGCAGGCTCCCTGCAGGCAAAGCCCGGGTCACGGACAGGGGTTCCGTCCACAGTGACAGCCCCGGAGCGGATCAGCTTCTGCACCTCGGTGCGGCTGCCCCTGCCCAGGGTCACCAGATAACGATCCAGCCGCATTACTTCTGCGCCTCCTGCAACACTTTTACCCGGCAGGCGGCAAGGAGCTGCTTAAAGGGGATCAGGGGCAGGAGCAGCACCACCAGGGCCACCCCCATGAGCCAGGCACGGCTGTCCAGCGGCGGCAGGGACAGGGATCCCATGCCGATGTTGCTCAGGGCGTTCATCAGCTGATGCACATAGTCCGAGCAGATCCATCCGGCGGCCGCCAGGAAGGGCAGCAGGGTCACAAGCCCCACCAGCCAGCAGCCCAGCACCTGACCCCGATGGCCGTGGATCAGTTTCCCATTGCCCAGGGCTTCCCCGTGGCGAGTGCCGCTATGGAAGCCAAGGCCGATGATCAGGGGCACAAGGGTCAGCAGGTACAGCATCACCAGCATGAGCACCCCACGGACGGTGATGGAGCTGATCCCCCCGAAGAAGAAGGCTGCCGCCCCGCTGCGCCCCAGGTTCAGCAGCTTTTGCAGCAGGGAAAAGGTGTCCGTAACCCCGGGAATGGCTTCCGCCTTGTACAGGTACAGGGCACCCCCCGTTACCGCCAGGAAGGGCAGTGCCCACAGGAGCATCAGGCCGGTACGCTTCAGCCCCTGAGCCACTTTCTTCCCGTAGTGGTCAAAGCTGACCAGCTGGGTCAGGGGCAGGCGGCCGGTTTCCTGAAGGGCCACATAGGCCGCGGCGGCGTTGCTGCGGGCAGGCAGTACGATCAGCACAAACATGGGCAGGCACAGCAGTGCCAGCGCCCGGGTCTGTGCCGTGGCCAGGAAGAGCAGGGGCACGCACACCATCAGCCGGAGAATGATTTCGATCAGGAGCATCAACATCAGCGGGCCGAAGTGGCGGCGATAGGTCTGCCACGCCCGGGAAAAAGCAGTTTTCATCACAAATAACCTCCTCGTGGAATGTCTTCATTATACAGGAGACGGCATGGAAATGCAATTCAGGGATTGGTGAAGTGGGGATTTGCGGGAGGGGCGGCTTTTGAGGCAAAAGCCCCCCTCCCGCACCCACCCCCGAAAACCACTTTGGGGTTCGTTTTTTCGGATGGAGTGTCTTCTTTATGAAAAGAAAGAGAATAAAAGAAATAAGCTGTTTGTACCTTCAAGGGACTCTAAAAGTTGGGTGCCGAAGGGGTCAAGGGGGCGATCGGAAAGCCCCCTTGGAAGCATCTCAAAAGACAAGAATCAGTCAACCCCTAACGATGGGTGCCCGAAGGGGTTTAAGGGGGCGACGGTCAAGCCCCCTTGGAAGCATCTCAAAAGACAAGAATCAGTTAACCCCTAACGATGGACGCCGAAGGGGTTTAAGGGGGCGACCGGAAAGCCCCCTTGAGATGCTTACCAGTAGCGTTGCAAAGGCACACACAACCTGCAACAGTATGGTAATGCTTCTTCCAGAGGGCTTTGCGGTCGCCCTCTGGACTCCTTCGCAGTCCGCATTTCAGCA
>CAVIWF010000095.1:0-3966 GCA_963646285.1 bacterium | reverse complement strand
AACGTCGGGAAAAAAGGAGACGCTCTCAGGTTGGCTGGTGGCTTGCTTTCCTGATCGCAAGTTCATCCTACCAATGATTTGTGAAAAGCTGATGAACAGGCTGTGAATACTCATGCGGTAAGTGTAACAAAATTGAAAACAATTCCCATGCAGATCATTTTTCTTGCAAATGGGTGCACAGTTTTGCTTTGATGCTCGGGCAGGAGGCGCATCCTCCGATGCCCGTTTCCCTTAATGATGGCGGCAAAGCATCCCCCACATCCTTCATGGCCAGAATCACTTCATCTGGTACGATGGGGCAGCGAATGCCGCTCATGGCCAAATCTGCAGCCGTAAAGGCCACGCCGGAAGCGCCCACGTTTCGATACACGCACGGCACCTCCACCAGTCCCCCTGCCGGATCACACACAAGCCCCAGCAGGTTCATCAGTGCAAAGGCAGCCGCATCGGCGCACTGCCGGGCATTGCCGCCTTCCATGCTGCAAAGGGCGGCAGCAGCCATGGCAGCAGCAGAACCACACTCTGCCTGGCATCCTCCCTCTGCACCGGAAACATTGGCTTGGGTCACAATTGCTTCAGCAACGGCAGCAGCAACAAACAGGGCATCCACGGCCTGTTCCTCGGTTTTATTCTTTTCCTCCACCATGGCCAGAATGGCCCCAGGAAGAATACCGCAGGCTCCAGCCGTAGGTGCAGCCACGATTTTCCCCATGCAGGCATTGCATTCCGCAGTGGCCAAGGCGTATGCCTCTGCTTTCCCCAAGAGGGTACCGCACAGGGTTTTTCCTGATAGAAAATGCTGCATCAGCAGTGGTGCTTGACCACCGGAAAGTCCGGAGAGAGAACGTATATCCTTGCGGAGGCCCTCCTGTACAGCTTCTTTCATGGCCTCCAGTCGGCTGTGCATCTTCATCCACACTGCTTGTTCTGTATCGCCACTTTCTTCTGCCTGAGCGTGAAGGACGGCTTTCGCAAGGCTGCCGTCCTTTGCAAGGGCTACCCATTCAGCCAGGGTATAATTCATTATGCATCACGCCCTTTCAGAAATTCTGCGGACTGTACATCCGGCAGGCTGCGAATGGCCGTCATGACCGGGTCAGCAGGGGCTTCGTCCAGTTCCAGCACCATCATGGCATCAGCTCCGGCGCGGGTACGATAAACCTGCATGGTGGCAATGTTCACACTCTCCTGAGCCAGGCAGGAAGTTACCGCCGCAATCATGCCGGGCGCATCCATATGGTGGATGATCAAGGTATTGTTCTTGCCGGTAAAATCCACCCGCATGCCGTCCAAACTGCGAATTTCCACAAGGCCGCCGCCTACGGAGGCTGCTTCCAGGATCAGATGTTTGCCGCTAACCCCTGTTAGGCTAAGCCGAACCGTGTTGGGATGGGCTCCCTTGATGGATACCGGGTGGAAGCGTATCTCCATGCCCTGTGCCTTTGCCAAATTTAAGGAATCCCGGAGCCGTGGATCATCCACGCCCATGCCCATGAGGCCGCCAACCACTGCTCGGTCAGTTCCATGTCCCTGATAAGTGGCAGCAAAGGAACCATGGAAGCCAATATCCGCCTGCGCCACATCCTCATCCAGCAGCATACGGGCAGTCAGGCCAATGCGTGCCGCCCCTGCCGTGTGGGAGGAGCTGGGGCCAATCATGACCGGGCCGATCAGGTCAAAAAGATCCATCAACGTCAGTCCTTTCAGACAATCGTACAAGGGCTATTGTATTGCATGCAGGATGCAATTGCAACCGCCATGCAGAACATTTCACTGATGCACAACCGTCATTTGATCCCATGCCTGATCCCAAAGGGTCAGGATGGCAGGACTGCCTACTGCGATTCTGCCGGCCTTCTCTTCTCCGATGGATTCTGCCGGCGTCAGCGTACACATCCGCACTGCGTCTTCCGCCGGAATGCCAAAGCAGCCAATCATGTTCCGCAGTGCTCTGGGCATGGTGAGCACAGAGCCTGCCAACGTTCCGCTTGCCAGCCGTGCTTCTGCACCGTGGACAAAGACCTTCTGCCCGCCCAGCTCATACTTCCCGTCAGGCATACCGGCGGCTTCCATGGCATCGGTAATCATGACAGCCTTTTCCGCCCCTTTGGCACGGTACAGCAGCCGAATAATATCCGGGTGCAGATGGATACCGTCGCAAATCATTTCGCAGTACAGCCGCTCATCCGTCAATGCTGCACCGGGAACGCCCGGCTTCCGATGATGCAGGGGTGACTGGGCATTGAACGTATGTGTCACATGGTCGCTGCCCCAATCCGCCGCCTGATGCACCTGTTCTGCCGTGGCATCCGTATGGCCGATGGACACATGGATACCCTTGTCCACAGCTGCCCGGATAAATGCTTCCGTTCCCTGCCGCTCAGGGGCAATGGTAATCATTTTCACTGCCGCCAGGTCGCCACTGGTCAGCTCCGCTAGACGCTCCATGGAGGGATCGGTGAAGTACTGCACCAGCTGGGCGCCGCACTTGCTGTCTGCCAGGAAAGGTGCTTCCATATGAGCACCCAGTACCTTGGCGCCCTGCTTTTCCGGATGATCCATCACCTGCCGAACACCGGCAATGGCATGCCGTGTATCCTCCACCGATCCGCTCATTGTGGTAGGCAGGAATGCCGCCACGCCAAAGGAATACAGATCACGGCTCATGGCACGAATATCAGCTTCGCCACGCATGGTATCATGACCTTTGCAGGCGTGGATGTGCACATCCACAAAACCAGGCAGCAGATATTTGCCTTCTGCCTCCACCACTTCTTCCCCAACCTTCGGGGACAAGTTGCTGCCAATCTCCGTCACAGCGCCCTGTTCCAGCCGGACATCCACATGGGTATGAAAACGTGTATCTACATAAGCTGTCGCATTACGAATCAACATGGCACAATCCTCCTTCTTTGTTCCTATCGGAATAATTCGCCTCCTTTCATGTGCTTTCCTGCCGTTTGCCTTTTCTTTTATGGAAAGGGGTTATGCTTTTTCTTCTGCCTGTTCAGCCTTGTTGTTCTTCTCCCGCCGGAACACGAGACGGAACAGTTTTCTGGCAATAGGTCCGGCAATGAACAACTGTACCGGCAGTGCCATGATGAAATTACGGCAATACGTCATTAGATAATTTGGAACAAACTGACCGGTGAAGCCATATCCATGCCATACGCCCAGAATGCTTGCCAGTGCCACCTGGGAAACCACCGTGAACGTTTGAATCGCAAGAATGATGGCAATGGGGCGATCCCCCGGCTTGACCACGCAGAAGGCGAAATGCCTGGCCGCAGGGCTTGAAATAAAATAGGCGCACAAAAAGATGATGACGAATTCCAGCCACAGCCCCTTGAGGGCAATCAAGAAAGTTTCGTTCACAAAGGTACCGGTTGCCAGCACCGTGTTGTACAAGGTCATGATGTACACCATGATCCATGCGGTCACGGCTGTGAAAATGAGAGATTCGACTTTTGTCTTAGGCATACTGAGTTCCTCCCACCTATTAAATAGATTCTGCCCTTGCATTCCGTACCCACAAAAAAATAAATGCCCCTCCGCCGTCTGACATTGGCAGAGTGACATTTATTGTCTTGCAAATATAATGCTGAGCAACGTGCCCTGCAAGCTTATTACTTGCCGAGCCTTTCCAATTATAATTGATGGCAGACGCTCGTTTCAAGCATTTTTCAGCTTGCGATGCATTTTTGTCTACTTCATCGCAGAGAGGATTGCTGTTTTATTGGTAAAAGTGCGATAGCAATCCAGCAAAGGCACGTTCTCTTTCCTTGGATCCATGGGATTGTCCGCCAGTAAAAAATCGGCATCTGCCTTTCAGCAGATGCCGATTCGATCAACCTGATCTGTGCTTGTGCCTCACACAGCGAAGCACTTTTAAGACCCTTGGCTGTATCTTAGTACATGCCGCCCTTCAAAACCGCAACTTTTTGAAGCAAAACGCATATAACGGAA
>CAVIWF010000094.1:0-3978 GCA_963646285.1 bacterium | reverse complement strand
GTCAGATGAAAACATTCTGTAAGTTTACCACCGGCAGTCCGGCAGCATCCTACGTGCCGCTTCCGAGGTTTCTTCTGCAAGACGAAACTCTGTGTGATATCAGCAACGATGCCAAGGTACTTTACGCGCTTCTGCTGGACAGAGCCAGCATCTCCTGGCGAAACGGCTACGTCGAGCCGGACGGCACCATCCGTCTGTATTTTACCTTGGAGCAGGAGCATATCAAACTCCATCGCAGCCGTCAAAGCGCCACACGTATCTTCCAGGAGCTGGAATACAGCGGTCTCATTATCCGCCGCAAGCAGGGGCTGGCAAGCCTGCCCTCATCACGCTGAACTACCCAGCAGACGCAAAAATGGTCATCAAGGAAGCGCCCGATACGCAGACTAAGGCAATGCGCAGTGTATAAAGCGTCTACATACGCATTGGAAATCGCGAATAGATTGAAGCAGAAAACGCTCTGGAGAGGAGGGCAGCCATGGAAGTATTTCTGATCTTCCCGAAATCAAAGCAGGCGCAGCAGAAGCTTGGGCAGGAGCTGGCGAAGTTCCAGTCCGAGCAGGTGCTGAAAAACGTCCAGAAGCTGCCTTGTTCCACGGAGCAGAAGCTGGAACTGGTAGACGCGACGGCGAAGCACCTGAAGGGACAGAAGTAATACATAAAAACGGGCAGACCGACATTGAGCGCCAGTCTGCCCGTTTGCTATGGTTATGTCTGCTTGAAATCCTTCTCCCATGTGGATTTGAAAATCTGCACCTTGCCCTGTTCCCAGCACTTGAGCTTTTGCAGCAGGATACCGAGCTGTGCGGCATATGCCTTCTGCGTCAAGTCGAGCTTCAGGCGAATGGCTTTGATTTGCTCCCCCCTGTCCCCAAATCAGAAACAGGTTATAGTCATCCAGCAAAGCCTCCAATGGAACCTCAAACAGCTCCGCCAGCTTCTCCATATGCTTCTTCGGATAATAGTCCCGTCCTACTTCTTCATAATGAATATAGGTGCTGCGGTCAATACCCGCATAGTCCGCCGCGTCACGCTGGCGATGTCCTTTTTGATAGCGATACCACCGCAGCTTGTCCGCAATTTCCGTGATCTCGGATGCGTCCGAAAACCGCAGATTGAACTTCTCGGCATCCAAAAACTTATGTGGAAGGACGACCGGGAACTAGAGAATTTGAAGCGGCGCAACTTTTAACGTACCTGCACCATTCGCAGCCAATACATAGCTGCGGACTTTCAGTCGGCAGAATATAGACCATTTTGCCCCAAAAGGTTCATGGTTTTCCACCTCGACAACCGATTTTTTCCGCTGCGTTAGCATAGCATTTTCAGCCTGAATGCAAAGCAAAGTATGACAAAGGGGGCAACAAAAAATCCCCCGTGTGTTTGACCACACGGAGGATGCTTCGTTTCCTTGTTATTGAACTCAGAACTTCAGCGGGTTCACACGCACAGAGGGTCCCATGGTGCTGGACAGATACAGGGAGCGCACATAGGTGCCCTTTGCAGCAGCGGGCTTTGCCTTGTTGATGGCGTCCATCAGTGCCTTCAGGTTCTCGGTCAGCTTTTCAGTACCGAAGGAAACCTTGCCGATGGGGCAGTGGATGATAGCCGTCTTATCCAGACGATACTCCACCTTACCGGCTTTGATCTCATTCACGGCCTTGGTCACGTCCATGGTGACGGTGCCGCTCTTGGGGTTAGGCATCAAGCCCTTCGGGCCCAGGATACGACCGATCCGGCCGATCAGACCCATCATGTCAGGGGTAGCTACGCAGACATCAAAGTCGAACCAGTTTTCCTGCTGGATCTTGGCGATCATGTCTTCTGCGCCGACGTAGTCAGCACCGGCAGCCTGAGCTTCCTTGGCCTTTTCGCCCTTAGCAATCACCAACACGCGGATGCTGCGACCAGTGCCGTGAGGCAGCACCACAGCGCCACGAACCTGCTGGTCAGCGTGACGGGGGTCAACACCCAGACGGACGGAGATTTCCACCGTCTCGTCGAACTTGGCCTTGCCGGTCTTCACAACCAGGTCGCAGGCTTCAGTGGGATCATACTGGGTGAGATGGTCAATCAGCTTTACGCTGTCTTCATACTTCTTACCATGCTTCATGTTTTCTTCCTCCCATGTGGTATTAACGGCGCTATGTCCTCCCACATTGATCAAGGGGCCAAGCCCCACAGGGTCTTATTCCTCCACGGTGACGCCCATGCTGCGGGCAGTACCTGCAACCATGCTCATGGCTGCTTCAATGCTGGCGGCGTTCAGGTCGGGCATCTTGGTGGTGGCAATCTCGCGGACTTGCTCCTTGGTCAGCTTGCCAACCTTGTCACGGTTGGGGCGGGCGCTGGCAGTTTCCATGTTCAGGGCCTTCTTGATCAGCACCGGAACCGGGGGGGTCTTGGTGATGAAGGTGAAGGTACGGTCAGAGTACACGGTGATGACTACAGGGATCACCAGGCCTGCCTGCTTGGCAGTGCGCTCGTTGAACTCCTTGCAGAAACCGGGGATGTTCACGCCGTGCTGGCCCAGAGCAGGACCGATAGGCGGAGCGGGCGTAGCCTTGGCAGCCTGCACCTGCAGCTTGATGTACGCAGAAACTTTCTTGGCCATGGTTATGGCACCTCCTAAAAATGTGGTCACGCGGAAGCGTTGCAACTTCCTCCCACGTTGCACCCGCAAAAAGCGAATGCCTGAAAGACGGATTTCTCCGCCGCTCTCGCTGCTTTAAGGGCAGCGTAAAAGCCATTGAACATTGGGGATGAAGGAACGTGAGCGTCAGTCAGCTTTCTTGACCTGAGCCAAGTCCAGCTCGGCAGGGGTTGCCCGGCCGAACATCTGCACACTGACCTTGATCTTTCCACGCACGGTATCAATATCCTCGACAACGCCCTGCTGATTCTCCATGGAACCGGACAGGATGTCCACCGTGTCGCCAATGGCGATGTCGTACTCCACGCCGCTGGGGGTGGGGTTGAGCATCATGTCCACTTCCGCTTCCGTAAGGGCGACAGGCTTGCTGTCAGGACCTACGAAACCGGTGACGCCACGGGTGTTGCGCACCACGTACCAGCTTTCGCTGGTCTCGATCATGTGCACAAGCACATAGCCGGGATAAACCTTGCGCTGGGTCTTGACACGCTTGCCGTTTCTGATTTCAATGACGTCTTCCACAGGAACACGCACATCAAAGATCAGCTTCTGCATGGCCTCGTTGTTTTCAACGGACTTTTCCAGCGTCTCCTTGACCTTATTCTCATAGCCTGAGTAGGTATGCACCACATACCAGCAGGCCTCGTTGGATCTTTCGCTCATGTGTCTTTTCTCCTATTATACCGGATCAGACCAGCAGCCGGATGAGAGCGGATGCGCCCATATCCAGCAGACCAATCACGATGCTCATGAAGAGCATGAACACCAGCACGACCACGGAATATACCCACAGCTTGCGCTTGGTCGGCCAGGTCACCTTCTTGAGCTCATACCACATGTTCTTGAAGGGTGTAGCGATCCGGGAAGGAAGCCGCTTGCACCAGGCAAGGAACTTGTTTTCCTTGGCGTCTGCCTTCTTGGCGGGAGTCTTCTTCTCCTGCTCGGCGACCGCCTTTTTCTCCTCAGCCATTTCTTTCACATCCTCACGCTGTCGTTGGGGAAATTACTTCGTTTCGCGATGAGCGGTGTGCTTCTTGCAGAAAGGGCAATACTTCATGAGCTCAATGCGATCCGGGGTGTTCTTCTTGTTTTTCATGTTGTTGTAGTTGCGCTGCTTGCACTCCGTGCAGGCCAGGCAAACCTTGGTACGAGCGGCATTTGCCACTTTGGACACCTCCTGCTAAGCATTGTGTCGGTTATCATTTTTCAATGATACCAAATGAACCTGTGCCCCGGAGGGGGAGACCGAAGCCCCTCCCCCGGGTATCAGGAATTACTCGATAACCTTCGCCACAACGCCGGAACCAACCGTGCGGCCACCCTCG
>CAVIWF010000093.1:0-4017 GCA_963646285.1 bacterium | reverse complement strand
AAGCTTAATTATACGAAAATGCAAGCTTAATTATACGAAAATGCATCGTGCAGGGCAAAATCATTGGCGAAAAATCATTCGAAGGGGATGTACGTCCGGGTGTCAAAGCTTTCCTTCATGATGAAGTACCGGGGATGCTCCCGCCAGCCCGCTTCCGTGGACTTGACGGTTTCCGTTTCCACCACGCAGTTGGGCAGTGCCTGCTTGAAAGCGTCGATTTCCTCCTGGGTCAGGTGATAGTTGCGGGAAATCCACAGCCGCTCCAGGGACGTGCAGCTGTACAGGGGCGTTAAATCGGTCACATCGTTGTAGCACAGGTTCAGGTCCAACAGCTTAGTTTTCCCGGCCAGGGGGGTCAGGTCGGTAATGTTCTGCATGAACAGTTCCACATATTCCAAATCATCCAGCTCTGCCAGAGGAGAAATATCCGTGACCGGCGTGCGGGAGTCGATCACAATGAGCCGCTTCAAGTGGAGCCACTGGGTCAGGAAGGACAGGTCGCTGACGTTATTGTGCCCCACATCCAGCGCCAGCAAATCGGGGCAGTACTTCAGCACGTCCAGCATTTTGGCAGTATACCGGGGATCCTGCCGCCCTTTGGCGGTGGAAAAGGCAGTCACGTCTGTGCGGATGCGGTAATTGTTCAGGGTAATGGTCCAGTTGAAGTGAATGTTGGGATAGGCGGCCATCAGCTTTTCCATTTCCTTGGTGGAAAAGGTGTAGTCATACATGGTGACTTCCTTCAGGTAGGGAAGGGCGCCCAACGCCAAGGAAAAATTGCTGTATCCGGCACGCTTCTCCTGCCCATCCAGCTCCAGCGTGGTGGTCAGGCTGTCAGCCGTATAGCTGCCGATATCCACTGTCCAGTGAAAAATAAGCTGGGGCAGGGCGGCGGCAAGCTGATTCTTTCCCTTCAAAGAAAGCTTCACGCCCATCAGGTTCACTTCCGTGCCTTCCGGCAGGAGACTGAGCTCATCAATCAGGGCAGTGACCTGCTTGTCGGTGATTTCGGTGCGGTCTGTCAAATCAACCGTATCCGCCATGGCGGAAGCCGCCAACAGCAGCAAAACACAAACCAGCGCAAGGATTCTTTTCAAGGGAAGCGGCCTCCTTTGCCATCATTACTTTTTGTTTACTGCATCGGTGTGCACCAGATCCGAAGTACCAACGCCGAACAGCTCGTGCATGTTCCGGGGACTGCCTACGCCGTGACCGGAATTGGCGCCTGTACGGTTCAGCTTGGTGCCCATGAAAATCAGCACGGAGGTGGAACCACCGTCCAGATTAAAGGCATCGGTAACGCCCTGAGCGTACATCATTTCAGAAAGTACGTTCAGCGTCACGCCCTTGGGGCCTGGGTTGATGCGGCCTTCCACAGTGATGATGCAGTAGTGGCCGGCCTCAATCATGCCCACGGCATTGCGAGGCTCGGTCGCCTCATAGCCTTCGCCGCTGTAGATGCGGATCTTGCCGTCCCGTGCCAGATAAGGGCCGAAAGACAGGGCATCGTGAACATCACCCTCTGCCAGCAGTTCCGTAGCGGTGATTTCACTGCCTGCATAGACAGACAGGGTACCGTCATCCCGCAAAGCCATGGTATCCAGGTTCGGATAAGCCATGCGCTTCTTGGCGTCATAGTTGTAGAGCACTTCCCGGTTGCGGAGAATGTTGCCCACGCCGGTTTTGCGATCGACCCGGTAGGGGTAATAGTCGCCGTTTACGCCCAGCACAAGCTTGGAAGTCTGCGCCAGGGTTTCGGGATAAATCTGCTGTCCCTTAAAGGAAGCATTGGCATACAGCACCTGGGCAAAGGATTCGCTTTCCGGTTTAAACTTCAAATCGGTAACAAACCAGACTTGGGGCTTTTCCGGCAGCTCATAGCGGACAATCTCAATTTGGATGGTGGAAGACAGGTAAGCCCACAGGCCGTTGTCCGCATCCTCGTAAACAAATTCCCCTTCTGCCAGATAGCCATCTTCCAGCCGGTCAGCCGGATAGGGAATGGTGGATGGATCGCTGTGCACGGCACCGTCATACTGCCGCCAGCAAAGGGCACGGATGTACCGGTCACTGCGCTCTTCCCAGGCACTAAGGGTTTCTGTCAGGGCAGCATCATCAATGTCGTACACATGGGGAACAACCCAAATACCGTTTTCTTCTGCATCAGCGGTTTGGAAAGTGGATTCCTGAGCATCTGCCGCAGCAGTGGCTGCCTTTTGCAGCAGATAATCCGCCCGCCCGTCGGTGGCGGCGGAAAGAACTACCATGGGGGCGACGGAACGGATGGTGCTGACCAAGGGGTACAGGAAGAACTTGTCCGTCCATGCCTTGTCCAGCTTTTTCTCTTCCGTGCCTTCTGCCTGAGCTGCCAGATTCAGCATGGCAGGGGTGCGGCGGACGCCGGCATCCCACAGGGTATCGTAAAGGGAAAGCACAGAGGTGGACTCGTCGGCGGTCATGAGCAGGCAAGCGACGCTTCGGCCTTCGGCAACCCATGCGGCGATTTTGTCGGTGTTCAGCTGGGCAGGGGTTTCAGCCATCAGCAGCAAATCTGCCTGAGCGTCACGCTGCCAGGCATGGATGGTGCTGGGCAATACGCCGTCTGTGAAGAATCGAAGTTCGCTGACGGATACGCTGACAGCGGAAGAAAAACTCACCACCAGCTGGATGGCACCTGTTACCTGCACATCCAGCACACATTCTGCTCCCGGGTCGGAGAAGGTTGCTGTATCGACCCAACGCTTATTGTCCTTGGTGCGCAGGGTAATGCTTTCCGGGGCGGTGCTCATGCGCAGATAGATTTGTCCGCAGGTTTCCTCTTCGGGGATTTCGGCTGCAATGGTCAGGCTCTTGCCACGCTTGAAGGTAGCGGCGGTATCATCTACCCGATCCCGAAGAGCATCCATGTCAAGCGAGTTTTTGCCGTCTGTGGCTTCGATCATCAGCTCACGGGCAGCTTCCTCTGCCGCTGATTCCTCACCCAAGGCAAACAGCGGCAGAAAGCAAAAACAAAGCAGCACACAGAGAAATCTTTTCACAGGAAATACGCCTCCATCAAGGATGAAATCAGTTATTCCTCAGCAGCGGCAGAGGATGCGAAATAAATAATATCCCCCACGTTCCGGTTCTTTGTTTCCGGTGCATTAACACGGCGGCCGCCGAACCACAGGGTGGTGGAGGAACCACCGTCCAGATTGTACCCCTGCTGGACACCCTTCTGTACCATCAGGTCGGTCAGTTCTGCAATGGTCAAGCCTGCTTGTCCCTTCTGCTCGGGGCCTTCAGTAACGATGAGCAGGTATTGCAGCGTGCCCAGCTGGCAAATAGCCAGCCGCTGGGCTTTGGTGTTGGCACCGCAGCTGACCTTGTCGCCGGCCTTGAAATGCTGCACCTCACCGTTCACAATCAGCCCAGGACCGAAGCAGAATGCCTGTACAGCCGTGTCACGGTAGCTTTCCCATTCCTTCCGTGTGTTTTTCGTGAGAATGGTAAAGTTCCCTTCAGCATCAATGATCAGTGTATCCCGGGTGGCAACCGGCTGCTCACGGAGAACCTGTCCGTTGCGCACCACAACCCCTGTATGATGGTAGGAGAAGTAGTCTCCGTTAATGGCCAGCACCGCATTGTTTTCCTGTGCCATGCTGCTGACGGGACGGACGGTTTTGGAGGGATAGTTCGCAGCCAAAGCGGTGCGCAGCTGATTGGCTTCCGTTAGGGTGATATAGACATAGTAAATGTTGGTATCGTAGGCATAGTCGGTTTCGATACGGATCGAAAGCGTGCCGTCGTCATACTGCATGCCATCCTCACTATAGGCAGAAGCCACACCGCCCGGCACCGTTTCACCAAGGGCAAGCATGGGGCATAACATCAGCAAGATCAGCCATGGGAGAATCCGTTTCATTCCATCCGCTCCATTTCGCTATCATTTCAATGGAAGAGGGACAGGCAAAGCTGTCCCTCCAGGGCATCGACAAAGTGGCCTTGCCACTTTGTCGAGTTTTGCACTCACTCACT
>CAVIWF010000092.1:0-4040 GCA_963646285.1 bacterium | reverse complement strand
AGCTTTTTCTGACGAAAAAGCACGAAAATCGCCGCACAGGGGCTTCGCCCCGTTTGAACGCCCCGAAGGGGCTCGCCGATTTTCGATTTAGAGTTGAAGGGCTTGCGAGCCCGTGGGCGCCACCCAGGGTTTGTTGATGGGCTGATCGCTCCGGGAGGGGCGAAAGTTGATTTTACTGCATATTGGCAAACCGCTCCACCGCCTTGGTGAAGCTTTCGATGGTCTTGTCCGCATCCCCGTGCTGAATTCCATCTCGGACGCAGTGCTGAATATGTCCTTCCAGCACCACCTTGCCGCAGCCGTTCAGGGCAGACTTTGCGGCGTTGATCTGGGACAGCACGTCCTCGCAGGGCACGTCCTCATCCACCATTCGGTCAATGGCCTGCACCTGGCCGATAATCTTCTTCAGGCGGCGGTGCAAATTTTCCGCATCCATGCATTGCTTCATTCTTTCATCCTCCATAGGGTAAGGGGTATAGGTTGATTATAGACGTTGGGGGTGGGTTTGTCAATTTGGGGGGAGGAGGGGTGCAATGCAGATCCGCCAGTACGTAAAGAAAACGGAAGGAAGCTTTTATTGCAAAGTTTCCTTCCGTAAAGTTTGGTTTTTCAGGTACTCACGCCATGGAGGAGAGGCGGACAGTCACAATGTTCCCTGCCAGCCTTCCTCCAAAGCCGTTTTTCAATTCCTTACGCCTTCTTCGGCTGGAGCTTGCGGGCGCGCTTCTTTTCTTCCAGGAAGGCCCACACGTAGCCGTTGATCATGTTGGCACTGTACACGCCGCTGACGATACCGATGATGATCGGCAGGGCGAATTCCTTGATGCTGTCCACACCCAGGATGTACAGGCTCACAATGGTGATCAGGGTGGTCAGGGTGGTGTTAATGGTACGGCCCAGGCACTCACGCACAGACTTGTTCACCACGTCCACCTTGGGGGCGGAGGGCATCTTCCGCACGTTTTCACGGATGCGGTCGAAGATCACGATGGTGTTGTTGATGGAGTAGCCCACAATGGTCAGCATGGCAGCGATGTAGGAGCTGTTCATCTGGATCACATTGCGCAGCAGCACCATGAAGGCCCACATCATCAGCACGTCGTGGAGCAGTCCGAAGACGGCTGCCACGCCGCTGTTGAAGTCGAAGCGGATGGCGATGTAGATCAGCATCAGCGCGCCAGCCAGCAGCACGGAGGTGAAGGCGTTGGTCAGCAGGGTCTGGCCTGCCACGGGGCCTACGTAGCTTACATCCCCGTTCCGGGCAGCGGTGGGATACTTGGCAAACAGGGCTTCCTCAAAGGAGGCCTGCAGGGTCTGCACATCGTCCTGGTTAATGTCCTTGATGCGGATGTTCACTTCATCCGTGCCCTGCTCGGTCAGGGTGAAGGAGCCCACGTTCAGCTCCTTCAGGATCTGTTCCACATCCGCCTTGTCATAGGTGCCGCCCATGGTGTATTCCATGGAAAGGCCGCCGGAGAAATCAATGCCGTAGTTTACACCCAGGCCGCAGATGGTCAGCACCAGGGCGATTACCATAATGGCCGCAGAGACCATCAGGCAGATCTTGGAGCGATTCTTCACAGTCATTTCTGCTCCTCCTTCTCAACCTGGTTTACCTTGGCGAACAGCCCGGTATTCTTGATGCCCAGGTTGACGATGTTCTTCATCAGGAAGCGGGTGACCACCACAGCCGTGAACATGGAGGTGACAACGCCCAGCAGCAGGGTCTTGGCAAAGCCCTGGATGGAGCCGGTGCCGTAGAACATCAGCACAATGGCGGCGATCAGGGTGGTCACGTTAGCGTCCAGCACGGCGCTCATGGCGTTCTTGAAGCCTGCACGCACAGCAGCCCGCAGGGGACGGCCGGCACGGAGTTCTTCATTAAACCGCTCGAAGATCACCACGTTGGCGTCCACAGCCATGCCGATGCCCAGCACGATACCAGCCAGGCCAGGCAGGGTCAGCTGAATGCCGGGGATCACAGCCAGCAGGAAGAACAGCAGGATGATGTAGATGCACAGTGCCCAGCTGGCGATTACGCCGTTCAGGCGATAGCGGACGATCATGACCACCATCACCAGCAGGATGCCGATGATGGCAGCCGTTACGGTGGTGGACAGTGCGTCGCTGCCCAGGGTGGCGGACACGGTGTCCACCTTCTGCTGCGTCAGCACCAGGGGCAGTGCGCCGGACTGGATCTGGGCGGCCATGGTCTGGGCACGCTCCAGGCTGCCCATGCCGTTAATCACGCCCTGACCGCCGGTAATGGCGGACTGCACCGTGGGGGACATGAGCAGTTCATCATCCAGGTAGATGGAAATGGTCTTGCCGATGTTGGCGGCAGTGGCCTGGGCAAACACGGTAGCGCCTTCGCTGGTCAGCTTGAAGCTGATCACATAGTCGGCCTGATCGCTGTCATAGCCGCCTACAGCGGTCTGCACCATGGAACCATCCATGATCAGGTTGCCGTCAGCGTCCTTGAACTCCAGCTTGGCAGGGGTGCCGATCAGATCCAGCACAGCCTTGGGATCATCCGTATCCGGGATTTCCACACGGATGCCGTCCGTGCCGATGCGCTGCACGGTGGCTTCGGAGTAGCCCTTATCCGTCAGACGGTTCTGGATAACGCTGATGGTGCCCTCCATGAGGGAATCGAAATCAGCGTCGCTGTTTTCAGGCCGGGCTGCGGAATACTCCACATACACGCCGCCACGAAGATCCAGACCCAGGGACAGGCTGGTGGGCCAATTGTCCGCATTGGTGGTAGGCAGCCAGCTCTTCAGCTTGTACAGGCCGCGGGCGTCCAGGTTCATGCCCGTTACGCCGATGACGCCCAGCGCCACCGTCAGCACGAACACGATGACCAGCAGGACGATGGACTTCGTCTTGCTGCTCGTCTTCTTTGCTTTCATAATGTTTCTGACCTCCAAAATGATTGATGAAATGGGATGATGGATGGAGGATCCGGTCTACCCGGCCATCCCCTCCGGGGGAAAGGCCTGATAAACGGTGCGGATGTAGGTGCGGCTGAGCATGGGGTGCCCGTTCTGATCAGCCGCCCGGACACTGCCCAGGGCATTGCCGCCTTCCTGCTGCTTTTCCGGGGCAGGCAGGGAAGCTTTTGCCCTCACGGTTTCCGTTTCGCAGGGGTGATCCACCCGGGCGCTTGCCTCCGGGGCGGTGAGGGCCACCTGCTGTGCCATGGGCGGCAGGGGAATCGAGGCGGCTTTCGCCCCGTCCTCCGGGCCTTCGATCAGGGCAGAGGAGCCCAGCACAAGCAGCCAGACCGCCAGCAAGAGCAGCCCAAAGTGCAGCATGCGCTTCACTTCTCTCCCCCCTTTTCCAAACCTACGCACATTGTCTACATTATAGCGGCTTTCTTGACATGCGTCAACTGATGCGAGGTGTATTTTGCGAGGGGGACGCTTTTGAGTCAAAAGCGTCCCCCCCTCCCCCTGAAAAGCACTTTGGGGGGCATTCCTTTGAAGGGAAGTTGTTCGTTCGCAGGGGGCTTTCCGGTCGCCCCCTGCACCCCTTCGGGCACTCCCTTCGGATGAAGTAGTCTTTTTTGAAAGATAAAAGAAATAAGCTGTTTATGTCCAGAAGGGGTTTTACTAGTCGGGCTCCGAAGGGTTCCAAGGGGCGACCGGAAAGCCCCTTGGAATAAACACCAGCGAAAAGCATGGTTTACCCAAATAGATGGATGCCCGAAGGGGTTTAGGGGGCGAGGGTCTTCGACCCGTTTAAGCCCCCTTGAGCTTCTTACGAAGAGTGTTGCAAGGGTACGAACTGCCTGCAACATTATGGTCATGCTTATTCCAGAGGGCTTTCCGGTCGTTCCGCAACCTCAATCGTCGCAAGCTGCGCTTGCTCGTTTCGGTTGATGCGTTCGCGGCTGCTATACACGCCACTGGCGTGTAGCCGCTCACTTACCTCTGGACTCCTTCGGGCACTCCCTTCGGAAGCAGTTTGGTCTCAAATGATGGTTCGCAGGGGGCTTTCCGGTCGCCCCCTGCACCCCTTCGGGCACTCCCTTCGGA
>CAVIWF010000091.1:0-4057 GCA_963646285.1 bacterium | reverse complement strand
CCCTGTGCGGCGATTTTCGTGCTTTTTCGCCAGAAAAAGCTTCATTACACGAACAAACGGCCGGGAGAGGGGTGAAACCGTTCGACCAGTGAGGGCGTGCAAAACTCGACAAAGTGGCAAAGCCACTTTGTCGATGCCCTGTATCCTCCCTTTTTCATTTTTTCTCCCCTCACTTGTTGTGCTGGTCAATCCACTCCCCGGTAATCAAATTCAGTCCCGTGTTCTGCCAGTTGCAGATATAGCCCTTGGAGGTATGGAAGGCGCCGGTCTGCCCCACGGCGCTGTAGCCGCTGGTGCGGATAATGCCATCCTCCAGCAGCACATAGGTGGAAGAGGAGCCGGTAGCCACCTGCTCCACGGCACCATCCTCCGGGCATGCCTTCAGAGGCAGGGAGCGATAGGGACGCTTGCCATTGCCCAGCTGTCCGCTGTAGGTGCGTCCCCACTGGTACACTTCCCCTTCCTCCGTCAGCACGGCGGTGTGGGAATTGTAGGCGTGAATCTCCTTGATGTGCAGGCCTTCCGGCAGCATGACCTGCTTGGGCTCGGAGGAATTCTTGCCCACCTCGTTGGTGCCCATCTGCCAGTAGTCATTCTTGCCCCAGCTCCACAGCCTGCCTTCATGATCCAGACCAAAGGCGGTGCTGCCCCCGCAGGCGATTTGGGTAAACTGTCCGCTGACGGAAAGCTTGGTGGGCTCCTTCACCTTGGTGTTCTTCTTGCCCGTCAAAAGCAATTGGCCGCTTTCATTGTCCCCCCAGCCCCAGATGTTGCCTTCCTCATCCATGGCCATGCAGAACTTGCCGCCGCACTGAATGTCGGTGATATGTTCCAGATTCAGCAGCACAGGCTCTTTCGCCCCGGTGGTGGTACCGTTGCCGATCTGTCCGCAGTTATTCCGCCCCCATGCCCACACGTGACCGTCCGAGGTGCGTGCCAGACACTGACCGAAGCCGCAGGCAATCTGCACAATGTCCGACAGGGTGGGGATCTGAATGGGCTCGTACACGTAGCTGGGCGCATCCTTCACCCCCTGCTGCCCGTAATTGTTGGGGCCGCAGGTGTACACAGTGCCGTCCTTCATGAGGAACACCGTGTTTTCGTTTCCGCACTGAATGTCGGCTACCTGACTGCCGTCCAGTCCCGATGCCACGTGAACAGGGGAATACCGGCGCTGCTTGGTGCCGTCCCCCAGCTGTCCCTTGGTGTTATCCCCCCAGCCCCAAATGACCCCCTGACTGTCAATGGCATAGCCGAAGCTTCCCCCTGCCCGCAGCAGCACATCTGCCGAGGCAAAGGAAACGCACAGGGTCAACAGGGTACATAGCGCAAAGAAACGCAGGAGCAACTTTTTCATGGTGAGCCTTCTTTCATCCGTATAACCGAGTCAGCACTTATTGGCAGAATCTTTTCAGCAGGTTGATTTTCTTATCCTTGTAAGGGGCATAGCGAACCTTCACGTCGATCTTCCCGGACTTTTTCAGGATGCTCTTTTCGTGGGTGAAGGTTTCGAAGCCCCGGCGGCCGTGATAGCTGCCCATGCCGCTTTCCCCAACACCGCCGAAGGGCATTTTGCTGGTGGCCAGGTGGCACACCACATCGTTAACACAGCCGCCGCCGAAGCGGAGACGACGGAGGAATTTTTCCTCATGCCCCTTGTCCCGGGTAAACAGGTAGGCTGCCAAAGGCCGGGGCTGGGCTTCAATGTCCTGCAGGAGGGCATCAAAGTCCCCGTCAAAGTTCACAATGGGCAGCACGGGGCCAAAGATTTCTTCCTGCATCACAGCGTCCTGCCGGGATACATTTTGCAGCACCGTAGGCTCAATGAGCAGATCCTCCCGGCGATGCTTGCCGCCGCAGGCCACGTCCCGGTACTCCATCAGGTGCAGCAGCCGGTCGAAGTGCTTTTCATTCACAATGCGGCACAAGTCGGGGCTGGTAAGAGGCTCTGCCCCGTACAGGGAACGAATGGCGCATTCCAGTGCCTTGGCCAGCTTGGGGGCTGTTTTACTGGAGCAGAGGATATAGTCCGGGGCAACGCAGGTCTGCCCTGCATTGATGAACTTGCCCCAGGCAATCCGCTTGGCTGCCAGATCCAGATCTGCCGTGTCATCCACAATGCAGGGGGACTTGCCGCCCAATTCCAGGGTCACAGGGGTCAGGTGCTCGGCCGCCGCCTTCATCACCACCTTGCCCACCGCAGGGGAGCCGGTGAAGAAGATCACATCGAACTTCTGTGCCAGCAGGGACTGATTTTCCGCCCGTCCCCCTTCCACCACGGCAATGTATTCCGGGTCGTACAGGTCGCTGACCAGCTGATGCAGCAGGGCAGAGGTGGCCGGCGCATAGGCAGAAGGCTTCAGCACAGCACAGTTGCCCCCTGCAATGGCGGAAAGCAGTGGATCAATGCTGAGCAGGAAAGGATAATTCCACGGAGACATAATCAGAGACAGGCCGTAGGGGTCCCGATAAATGCGGCACTTGGAGGGGAAGTGCATCAGGGGTGCCGTCACCCGCTTGGGACGCTGCCACTGGGGCAGATGCTTCCGCATGGTCTTCAGTTCCTCCTTCACCAGGAGGATTTCCGTTTCGTAGGCCTCGAAAGCCCCCTTGTGCAGGTCGGCATACAAAGCGTGAAGGATGTCCTTCTCGTGCAGATCCATCCACTTTTCCAGAATGTCCAGCTGACGCAGGCGGAAGGCCACATCCAGTGTCTTGCCGGTAGCGAAGAACTGCCGCTGCATGGGCAGAAGCTCCTCCACGGACAGGCGGCATTCCGGGTGCCGGTACAGGCTGCGGAGTGCCTGCTCCAGTTCATCCTCCGTCAGGCGGCGAGCCATGGCACGGCGGGGGTGCAGGGACTTGCCTGCCAGCAGATGAAGGTCCCGCATCCGCAGGGGGGCATAGGTGGCAATGGTGGGGGCTGCTCCTTCCATCATCTGCTGCAGGGCAGGCTCCACCAGCTCCATGGCCTTGCCCAGGGGCAGACCGTACACCTCCCGCACGGCCTTGCCGGTCATGTGCACATAACCACCGTCATGACCACGGAGAAGCAGCATTTTGGCTGTTTGCTGGGCATCCAGCATCCGTGCTTCCAGCATGGTGCGGCTGGTGGACAGGGTGCCTGTCACGGTAGCCGTTACCGTCTTGTCCGGCTTTTTCTCCCACAGGGTATCCGTGGCAATGCCATGGGCAAAGCGGAGGGCCTCCTGCATGTCCCCCTCGCAGGCATGCATGGGGGCAATGATGGTCAGGTCCGGCTGCACACCGGGCAGATCCATGAGGGAAGGCACGTTTTCCAGCCCGTCAATCAGCAGGAGGAAGAAGTATTCCTTCTTTTCTTTCTTCTCCCTGGCTGCCTTCTTTTCCGGAACCGCAGGGGGCGTGGCTTCGGCTGCTTCTGCTTCCGCAGGCGCATTCCCCCAGGCGGCGGCAGGGGTTTCCACCTGTGGCGGGTCTTCCGGGGCATCTGCTTCGGAAACGGCTTCCACTGTTTCTTCTGCTGTTTCTTCCGCCACTGTTTCTTCTGCAGCTTCTTCCGCAGGAGTTTCTGCTTCGGGGAATTCTGCTTCGGGGGATTCCGGCTCTGCTTCAGGGGCACTTTCTTCGGAGGATTCCTCTTCAGGCGCATCCGGTGCTTCTGCACAATCAGGGAAATCCTCTTCTTCCTCCGCCTTGGCAGAGGAGAACAGTGCCGTCAGTGGATTGCCCCGGCGAAGCTTTGCCACCATCTTGGCAACCTCCGCCGCATCCTCCCGGGTAGCCAGAATAGCGCCTGTGCGCACCAGCTGCCGCTTCAGGGTCGCCAAATCATCTCCCCGGGCAATCTTCAGGGAAAATTCCTCCGGCGCTGCCGCCTTCCGGGAGGCAGCCTCCGTAATGCCATGGGTGCGGAGCCATTGGGCAGCATCGCTCATGGAGCAGGTAATGGGGCTTAAGGTACGTTCTTTCTTCACAAAAAAGGCCTCCCTTCGAGGTGCAGGGCATCGACAAAGTGGCTTCGCCACTTTGTCGAGTTTTGCACTCACTCACTGGTCGAACGGTTTCACCGTTCTCC
>CAVIWF010000090.1:0-4161 GCA_963646285.1 bacterium | reverse complement strand
GCTTCCGAAGGGAGTGCGAAGGGGTGCAGGGGGCGACCGCAAAGCCCCCTGCTTCTCCTTTTGTTACAATCCATTCATTGACTTGTAACATTTGCAATGTTATACTACCAGGGTATGGCTTTCGTTTTTGCCATGGAAACGCCATTGAAAGTGAGGTTTTTTGTCATGAAGAGATTTCTTTCTCTCCTGCTGGCGCTGGCACTGACCCTGTCCGTTGCCGCCGCCTCCGCCGAGACTGTCATCAATGCCACCGAAAAGCGGGGCATCAAGCTGCAGAAGGTAGGCCTGAACGAAGTGGAAGACGGCATCAGCCCCACCACCGGCCTGAGCCTGTCCGACTACGACGCACCGGAAGGCTTTGCCGGCCTGGCCGTCACCGGCCGCTACCTGCCCATGATGGTGCAGATTGACAACAGCGACGGCGGTGTCAACGACATCGCTCCCTGGGGTGCCACCTATGCCGACGTGGTGTATGAGACGCCCCTCCACTCCAAGGGCTTCACCCGTATTTCCTACATCTTCTCCGACCTGATCCCCGACAGCGTGGGTCCTGTCCGCTCCACCCGTGTGGGTCACGCATGGATCCGTGAAGAGTGGGATGCAGGCTTCCTGTTCTACGGCAGCCAGGAGTACGCCAAGACCAGCGTGAAGGCCGTGTTCAAGTCCACCGGTGCCAACAAGAAGGGTGTCATCTTCTCCGGCACGGACGGTGCCAACAAGGCCCACAAGCAGTACTATTCCGCCCGGAAGGGTCTGGCTTCCCCCCACAACAAGGACGCTAACGTGGCTGCCATCAGCGAACTGGTGCCGGAAGATCACGTAGCCCCCAACCACGCCTATCTGTTTACCGACGATGTGCCGGACGGGGACGACGCCACGGAAGTTGTTATCAACTGGGATGCCATCCACTACGGCTCCAACCTGATCTATGATGCGGACAGCAACGCCTACTTCCGTTACATGCGCTATGCAGATGATGAACTGATCCCCTACGAGGATCGGGACACCCAGGAGCAGCTCAGCTTCTCCAATGTGATCATCCAGTTCTGCGAAACCGAATGGTCCCGCTCCGATGCCCCCATCACCCAGGTGGTGGGCGAGGGCAACGCCGACTTCTTCATGGCGGGCAAGCACGTGGCCGGCTACTGGAAGCGGGAAGACATGTCCTCCCGGACGGTGTTCTACGGCCCGGACGGCAACGAAATGCCCATGCAGCGGGGCAAGACCCTGATTGTGGTCATTCCCCCGGAAAAGACGGTGTCTTACAACTAAACAATGCATGAACTGGCTCCCCTGTGCCTCATGGTGCGGGGAGCTGGTTTTTTTGTTGCTGCACAAGGGGATTAAACGGCACCCCCGCAAAACCTTTCCTATAGAGATCATTTGCAAAAATGGGACGGCGAAGGTTCCCCAAGGGCGAGGGTCTCCGACCCGTTTAAGCCTCTGCCATCCCATTTTTCATGCCTCTGCCATCCCATTTTTCACGTCTTGTCAAGGCAGGAAAAATACTGTATACTGAATATTGCGTGCCTTGGTGCGGGTTTTTTCGTGCCCTGGTACGGATACTCCCGTTTTTTCCAAGCGCAAAAAGGAGGATCCTTCATGCCTACCACCTCGTTTGATAAAGAGTCCATCAAGGCGTCCATCATCGGCAAATTGCAGCGGTACAACGGCCGCAGCGTGCAGGACGCTTCTCCCCAGCAGGTATACAAGGCCCTGGCCTCTACCGTGCGGGATCAGATCATGCAGAAGTACACCGTTGCCCGGGCGGAGCGGAAGAGCACCAAGTCCAAGCGGCTGTACTATCTTTCCATTGAATTTTTGATGGGGCGCAGCCTGTACTGCAACATGCTGAACCTTGTATCCACTGACGTATACAAGCAGGCCCTCAGCGAACTTGGCTATGACATCAGCGACCTGCTGAAGGAAGAGCCGGAACCCGGCCTGGGCAACGGCGGCCTGGGACGGCTGGCTGCCTGCTTCCTGGACAGCCTGTCCAGCCTGGATCTGCCTGCCATGGGCTGCACCATCCGCTACGAATACGGCCTGTTCCGCCAGAAGATTGTGGACGGACAGCAGGTGGAGCTGCCGGACAGCTGGCTGACCAACGGCAACGCCTGGGAAATGGCTGTGATGGAAGACGCCTGCGAGGTTCACTTCGGCGGCCATGTGGAAGAGACCACGGAGAACGGTCAGGCCAAGTTTGTCCACAAGGATTACTACACGGTGGAAGCCGTGCCCTACGACATGCCCATTGTAGGCTACGACACGGAAACGGTGAACACCCTGCGCATGTGGTCTGCCCGGAGCCCCAAGAGCTTCGATTTGCAGTCCTTCGGTCAGGGCAAGTACAACCAGGCGGTGCAGTCCGTAGAGACGGCCGCCATGATCTCCAAGGTGCTTTACCCGGAAGACAACCACTACGAGGGCAAGATGCTGCGGCTGAAGCAGGCCTACTTCTTCACCAGCGCCTCCCTGCAGTACATCATCCGGGACTTTAAGAAGCTCCACGGCAACGACTTCAGCCTGCTGCCGGAGAAGGTGTGCATCCACATCAACGACACCCACCCGGGCTTTGCCATCCCCGAAATGATGCGCCTGCTCATGGACGAGGAAGGCCTGGGCTGGGATGAGGCTTCCGCCATTGTGCAGAAGACCATGGCCTACACCAACCACACCATCATGGCGGAAGCCCTGGAAAAGTGGCCGGAAGACATGGTGAAGCAGCTGCTGCCCCGGGTGTATCAGATTCTGGAGGAGATCAACCGCCGCCTGTGCGCCCGGCTGTGGAACGACTTCCCCGGCCAGTGGGACCGCATCGGCCACATGGCGGTCATCTCCTACGGCATGGTGCACATGGCCAACCTGTGCGTTGCCATGAGCCACTCCGTCAATGGCGTCAGCGCCCTTCACGGACAGATCCTGAAGGAAGAAACCTTCCACGACTACAACCTGGTGATGCCGGAGAAGTTCTGCGCCATTACCAACGGCATTACCCATCGCCGGTGGCTCATGAGCTGCAACCCCGGGCTGACCAAACTGATCAGCGATGCCATCGGCACCAAGTGGGTGAAGGAGCCGGAGCTGCTCCACGAGCTGCGTCCCTTTGCAGACGATGCCGCCTTCCGGGAAAAGTTTGCTGCCGTGAAGCGGCAGAACAAGGAGCGGCTGGTGCAGCTGGTGAAGGATCGCCAGGGCATTATCGTCAGCCCCGACTTTATCTTCGATACCCAGGCCAAGCGGCTCCACGAGTACAAGCGGCAGATGCTCAACGCCCTGCACATTCTGGTGCTGTACAACCGGCTGGTGAACGATCCCACCTTCGAAATGGAGCCCCGGGTGTTCTTCTTCGGCGCCAAGGCATCCCCCGGATACTACCGTGCCAAGCAGATCATCCGCTTCATTAACGCCCTGTCCGACCTGATTGCCAAGCATCCCCGGGCATCCAAGTACCTGCAGGTGGTGTTCCTGGAGAACTACGATGTATCCACCGCTGAGGTGCTTATGCCTGCAACGGAAGTATCCGAGCAGCTGTCCACCGCCTCCAAGGAGGCCAGCGGCACCGGCAACATGAAGTTCATGATGAACGGCGCACTGACCATGGGCACCATGGACGGCGCCAATGTGGAGATTGCCGAGCAGGTGGGCATGGAGAACATCTACATCTTCGGCATGCGCTCCGACACGGTGCGGGATATGTACCGGGAGAACACCTACAACCCCATGAGCATTTTCGAGACCAATCAGGAGATCCGTCAGGCCCTGACCCAGATGATCGACGGCACCCTGTTCCCGGAGAATCCTGCTGTATTGCAGGACCTGTACCACAGCCTGCTGCTGGGGGACAACGGCTCCATGGCTGACCCCTACTTTGTGCTGAAGGACTTCGGTTCCTACTCCATGGCACAGCGGCGGCTGAATGCGGACTATGCAGACCAGACCAAGTGGCAGACCATGGCGGTGATCAACACGGCCATGTCCGGCATTTTCTCCTCTGACCGCACCATTCGGGAGTACAATGATTTGATTTGGCACCTGACCCCCCTGAGCCGGAAACATTAAAATCTGCCTGGTGCAATGGATGGATCCATTGCACCAGGCTGCGCTTCGACAAAGTGGCTTCGCCACTTTGTCGAGTTTTGCACTCACTCACTGGTCGAA
>CAVIWF010000089.1:0-4185 GCA_963646285.1 bacterium | reverse complement strand
TCATCCGAAGGGAACCCGAAGGAGTCCAGAGGGCGACCGGAAAGCCCTCTGGAAACTATCATTTGAAGATTGCTGCTTATATGCGAAGGGCGAAGGGGTGCAGGGGGCGACCGCAAAGCCCCCTGCAAAACAACTCCTTTGCAAAAACACCGAATATTGTGCGGTTCCCTGTTTCTAGTCTTTGATGTTACTTCCAAGGGGCTTTCCGGTCGCCCCTTGGAACCCTTCGGCGTCCATCTTTGTAGTACCCTTCAAAGTGAATGCTGCTTATTTCTTTTATTTTTAGTTAAAACGCTTTATTTCTTTCAAAAGAAGACTACTTCATCCGAAGGGATGCTGCGAAGGGGTGCAGGGGGCGACCGCAAAGCCCCCTGCATATCCTCAATAAAAGATTGTTTCTTGTAATGGATGTTGCAAAGAACCCCCCTGCGCTTCAGCACCGAAAAGCCTTCCCCATCCTCAGGGCATAGAGCCAGGTTTCCTTCACCTTTACCCCGGTGATCTGCTCCACCGCCCGGGCGTAGAGCTGCAATTGGAGCCGATACCGCTCCGTAAAGGCTTCCTCATCCCGGATGTGATCCGTTTTGTAGTCCAGCAGCACCCATTTTTCCCCTTCCAGAAAGGCACAGTCGATAACGCCCTGCAGCAACACGTCTCCCTGCTCCCTCAGGCGCAGGTTGAACCGCCACTCCCTTTTCACCCTGGGGCTTGCCAGCAGCCGATGCCCCAGGTCGCTTTGGAAAAATCCCAGCAGAATATTGGGCTGAATCTTCCCTGCTTCCTCTTTGGTCATGAGACCCCTCGCCTGCAAATCCGCCAGCTCCTGCCGGAGGGCATCCGCCAGGCTTTCCCCCTGGGAAAACTTTGCCAGATCCACCATGGCCATCACCCGATGATGCAGGGTGCCCGCCTCTGCCCCGGTCATCTGCCGCTGCTCCATAAATTGAGGACGCAGGGGCACTTGGCTGAGCCGCAGGGGGGACACAATCTCCTCTGCCTTTTCCTTGTCCGCCTGATTTTCCTCCTCCTCCGTGACCGGCATGGGATCCTTCAGGGTTTCCTTCCGCACCAGTGCGCTGACGGAGGTCTTCAGGGGCTGGGTGGCCTTCTTCGCCTGCTGCTGCTCCCACAGGGGAATGAAATCCTCCCCGGGAGCGGACTCTGCCAGCGTCAACAGGCTGTTTTGCACCCTGTGGAAATCTCGGACTTTTTCCACAGTCTCCTCTTCCTTTTGCCCGCAATCCCTGATGTACCAAGGGTTTGCGCCCTGTGGAAAACCTGTGGAAAGTGATGTTGAACTTTTTTCGTCCCCCAGGGTTTGCAGGATCCACGCCGCCATGCTCCCGGCGCACCACACCCGATACAGGCTGTCCGGCATGGTCTGGGTAGGCTCTGCCTTGTTGTCCACCAGCAGAATCAGCCGCTCCCGTGCCCGGGTCATGCCCACGTACAAGAGCCGTGCCCGCTCCGCCTTTTCATCCAGCTTTTTTTGAATGGCAAAAGCCTTGTCCACCAGAGTGTCCCGGCGGATGTTCAATGCCCGGTTCATGTAGGGCAGGCTGATGCCCAGCTTGCTGTGGAGATGAATCTCCTTCCCTTCCGCCTTGTGAAGATCCTTGTTCAGCCCCATGAGGAACACCACAGGAAATTCCAGACCCTTGCTCTTGTGGATGGTCATCAGCCGCACCAGATTTTCATTTTCCCCCAGCACCTTGGCGCTTTTGGTGTCCTGACTCATGCGCATTTCCCCCATGACCTGCAAAAAGCCGCTGAGGGACACACCGCCGGCCTCCTCGAATTCTGCCGCCTTCTGGCACAGGAGCATCAGGTTGGCTTGCCGGGCTTCCCCTTCCGGCAGACTGCCGCTGAGGGCGAACATCCCCGTTTCCCCCATAAGGTACCAGAGGAAGTCCGACAGTTTCACCGTGTTGGCACGGAACCGCCACTCCTGCAAGGTTTCCCGAATGTGGCAGCACCGGCTTGCCAGCTCCCCTTCCCCCCCGGCGCAGGCATGGAAGGCCTCGTAAAAGGGTACGTCCTGCCCGGTTTTCGCCCGGCGCACGTGGGCCAGCTCCTGATCCGTCATCAGGAAAGGAGGCATTTTCAGGGCAGCCAGCAGGGGCACATCCTGCAATTCGTCGTCAATCACCTGCATCAGTGCCGTCATGGCCTTGATTTCCGGCAGTTCGAAGTAATTATCCGCCCCGTCGAAGTACACGGGAATCCCCTTGCTTTCCAGCACTTCCGACACTTTCTGCGCCGCCCCTGCCACCGCAGGCATGAGGATCACCATGTCCCGGTAGGTATACTTCCGCTCCTGCTTCCCGTCAAAGAAGGTTTCCCCGCACATTTCCCCCATGCGCTGGGCCACCGTTAAAGCCTGTGCCAGCAGCTGATCCGCCGCTTTCGTCTGCTCCTTGTCCATGCCGCAGCGGAGAATCTCCACCGGCGGATCCTTTTCCGTTGCCCTGCCGCAGATCAGTTCATCCTCGGGCAGATAATCCAGCTCCGTCACGTCCGCCTTCATCACCTTCCGAAAAACCCGGTTGGTGGCGTCCAGCACATTTCCCCGGGAGCGGAAGTTCTTCTGCAGGAAAATCCGCCGCTCCCTTGCATCCTCTTTGTCGGAAAAGGTGCGCATTCGGTGCAGAAACAGGGTAGGATCCGCCTGCCGAAAGCGGTAAATGCTCTGCTTCACATCCCCCACCATGAACAGGCAGGTGTTCTCCCCCTGCAGGGCCTGAATAATGGCATCCTGCACGGCGGAAACGTCCTGACATTCGTCCACAAAAATGTGCTGGAACCGGTTTTCCAGCCGCAGCCGCTGATTTTCATCATCCAGCAGGGCAACGGTCATTTGCTCCAGGTCGTGGAAGTCCAGCAGATTCTTTTCCTGCTTCTTCTGCTGGAAAATTTCCGCCGTCCGCCTCACCAGCATGGCCATCCCCTGAGTGGATGCCTTCACCTGCTGCATTTCCCGCCGCAGCTTCTCCTCGTCAAAGGACAGACAGCCGTTCAGCTCCTGCACCAGATCCTTTTGCTTCTGCCGCAGTTTCTTGAATTCCTTTTCCCACAGCTGGGTTTCCTCCGGCATGTCCTTCACCCCCCGGACGGTTTTCGCCCGCTTCAAGGTGTAGGTAGCAAGGAGTTCCTTCAGCAGCTCCGGGTGATCATCCAGCTGTGCCCGGAAGCTTTCATACCCCTGCAGGTCGTTTTCATAGTCCTCCCCCCGCTGGGGGATGGCTTCCGGCCGGGTAAGCATTTCCTCCTCCTGCTTCAGGATGCACCCCATGCCCGTGGCCTGCTGCCGTGCGTAGGTGTTCAGCACCTGATACCAGGGCTGGGCGGTGAACGGCTCTGCATCCGTCTCCTCGGCGTGCTTTTCCAGCCAATCCATGGGATGGGGCAGGGACATGAGGAAGGTGTGGAACTGGATGGTCCACTTTTCCAGGGTTTCCGGGGTCACCGTGTCCGCCAGGTCGGCGAAGGTGGGATCCCCCTCTTCCAGCAGACTGTTCATGGCATCCTGCCAGGCCTCACGGAACAGGGTTTGCCGCCGCTGCTCCTCGCAGATGGTGGATAGGGGGTCAATCCCCGCCGCCTGAAATTCTTCCCTCAGCAGATGCTGACAGAAGCTGTGAATGGTGCTGATTTCCGTGTTCTCCAGGTCTGCCAGGGCCTGGGACATGATTTTCGGCTCCCCCGGCAGCTCCTGCTGAAGCCGATCATTCAGCCGCTGGCGCATTTCCGCCGCCGCCGCCCGGGTGAAGGTGACGATCATCATTTTGTCCAGCCTTGCCCCTTCTTTCAGCAAGGTGACGATGCGTTCCACCAGCACGGCGGTTTTGCCCGAGCCTGCCGCCGCACTGACCAGGATGGTGTGGTTCCGGGCACGGATGGCTTCCAGCTGAGACGCTGTCCATTGAGGCATGCAGATCAACTCCTTTGGTGGTATTGTAGCATGTTTCCATACCATGGGCAAGAAAGGATTCCTTTTCTGTTTCACGTGAAACTTTTTTTGAAGAGGATGAATGTTGTTTGTAGATGATGATCATGTTGTTTCACGTGAAACAGCAGGGCATCGACAAAGTGGCTTCGCCACTTTGTCGAGTTTTGCACTCACTCACTGGTCGAACGGTTTCACCGTTCTCCCGGCCGTTCGTTCGTGTAATGAAGCTTTTTCTA
>CAVIWF010000088.1:0-4227 GCA_963646285.1 bacterium | reverse complement strand
GATGGTCAATGATTTTCACACTGAATGCATACTGACCATTTCCATAGACCAAATTTCCTTTCTCCAGTTGATCACGGGTATAGTTTGTTTCCCGTTCAATAAGCGCAAAGGCAAGTTCCCAGCCTTTGTCTTCTTCAGCCACAGCAAAGGGAGCGATTAACGTAACGATCAGAACAACTGCCAGAACCATTCGCAATTGACGCAGCATGTGAACCTCCTATCAGTCAATTCAAAGTTAGTTTGGTTATACAGCACTCTCTCAGTCTGCCGAGTTCTCCCAATGCAGACGCATTGCCTTCTTCCTCCTTCCAACGTCATCCTATCAACGGTGTATGCTTGTCATGTTTCATTGCCTGCGCTCATGGTAACATGCCCAGCCTCGCCAAGTCAACAGCTCAATTGTAAATTATTCAATCATGTGTCCATTCGTGTACAAGAAGATGATGATGAACAAGGAATGTTGCAGTGTGCTTATACCACATGTCCGCCATCCAGGTGGGTAAAAGTATCGCATAATGCATCCAGATCCTCAGGATAATGGCTGGTCAGCAGCATGGTTACACCTTGGCTTTTCAGGGACAGCAAAAGCTGCCGCACATGGGCAACGCCGTCACGGTCGAGGCCATTAAAGGGCTCGTCAAGGATGAGCAGCTGTGGGTGCTCCATCAAGGCCTGGGCAAGACCCAGACGCTGCCGCATACCCAGGGAGTATTGGGCAACCTTCTTGCGCTGCTGGTCAAGGAGTCCCACCTGCTCAAGGGCATCGTGCACCATGCTTTCTTTTTCTGCTCGGGCGTATTGGCGAATGTTCAGCAGCAGCATCAGGTTTTCATAGCCGCTAAAGCGGGGCAGAAACAGGGGCGTATCCAGCAGCAAGCCCATATGGGGCGGGAAGGCGCAGTCCTTCCCCACCAGCTTTCCATCCACGGAAACCGTACCGGAGGTAGGACGGCTGTAGCCGCAAATGCAGCGCAGCAGCACCGACTTGCCGCTGCCGTTTCTGCCCACAATGCCATGAATTTGTCCAGAGGTAAAGGTACAGCAGACGTTCTGCAGTGCCGTTTGCGTCCTGTATTCCTTTGTCAGGTGATCCACAATAATTTCCATATGTGCACTTCCTTATTCATTGATGCGGTCAAAGGGGGATGTCAGGAGGCAATCAACAAGTCCGATCAGAAAGACGCCCAGCAGGCACACCAAGATGCCACCCACGGCAATCCCCGGCCGCACCCCCGTACTGCCCTCAACAGATAATCGTCTTGCCATGCCGAAGTGAATCGGATTATACAAGCTGGTTTTGTCAATGTTCGAGCATGTGAAAGCGCCCATCAGCGATGGCAACAGGAATGCGCCGTAATACCAGGTCATTTTGCGTTTGATCAGAAACACAACCGCAGCCGCCAACCCCATCAGCGCAGCATATAGCATGAACAGCACCGGTGCAAGGCAGGGCTGCACCATGGTCTGGACAGAAAAGCCGTCCATATCCTCCACCCAGACTGCCCAGCCCCTATGCCCTGCACATGCAGCGAACAGCAGCACACAGGCGACTTGCACAGCAGCAGTCATGAGGGTTGTCAGCAGCACCCGCCCCATGATTGCCCCATACCAGCGCAGCGGGCTTTGGTAGCGGTAGCCAGTCATGGCTTGAAGGGAAGCAACATGTTGTGACAGCACGACACAGGCTGCAAGACCTGCTGGGATGAATGTCATCATCCATGCAATGATTTCATGCACGTCCGTTTCTTCCGACCATACGCAGCCGCCGAAAGCGTTCAGCAGCGCATCCCCCAGCGTATTGGTCGGCTGAAGATTGGCCGTCACGCCCCAGGCGAACAGCACGGAAAAGGAGAAAATCACCACCACCAGCGAAAGAGGCAGGGCTACGTGAACCTTGATCTGCTGAAAAAAACGTTTCATCCCGTTCACGCCTCCTTCACTCGTTTGATGAACCAACCGCCGCAACCAATCGCCGCAACAACAGCCACAGTAAGCCATACAAACAACTTGTATACAATCAACCAAGGCGAACCCATAAAATGGGTTGACGGTGCCTGAAGCACCATGGGGCTCCATTCGTAGTGATGAATAATGCTGCTGAAGCACCAGGAAGCCATGTAATGCAGCAAAAAGGTACCGCCGATGACCAGCCCTGCATTGGTCGTGAAGCATGCAATGGAAAAGCCGAACAAGCTCCAAATGGCAGCACTTATGCACAAGCAAAACAGCTGAAACGCCAGAAAAGGAAGCCCCTCATACTGGTTCACCCATGCATCAAAGGTGCAACCCGACAGATCACGCCACGATGAAACAATGTTTTCATGCCATGGGCAGGCAAACCCGGCAAATACGGCATACATCAAAAAGCCCATGGCCGCTGCAACCATGGCACCACCAACGGACATCATGATTCTTTGGCGGATATAACCCGCCATGCCGCAGCGGTGCAGCAGCATCAGGTGGTGCCGCCGTTTTTGATCTTCCGCAAGAAAGGTTGCCGCCGGAAACACCGCAATGAACGGCAGCAGCAGCTTTGCCAGACCATACTGCAGCGGCATCAGCATGAAATAAAGAAAATCGCCGGACGCAAAATAGTTCAGCGGCTCTTCCCAGAAAAAGTGGGTATCCATGTGGGGATACAGCATGGACACCACGCCGAGAAAAACCGCAAACCAGAAGCCCGGATTCTTCCAAACTCGATTCATTTCGCCCATGATCCTTCTCCGATCAAATGACCACATCGCCTGTCAAAGCATCCACTACGTAAGAATAGCGGACGACTTCCGGCAGATAGTGATGAATATCCGCAGGCATCAGCCCATCAGCATTTTCAAGATGGACGGTCAGCACAAAGTGAACCTGCCAACCCGGACGAAGAATGCCATTGCTGGCATAGTAGCATGCCTGCATGCTTTCAGCACTGAGCGTGAAAGAAGGCTGATATTTTTCAAAGAAACCTGCATAGTCAAACCCGGCTGTATTCTGCGTTGACAGACTATCCAGCGCCGGCTGCCAGGTGGTCAGTGCCTTTTGCATTGCTGTATCTGCAGCCGTTCGCCAGTCCACCAAGGTGGACTCAACCTTGCGTTCCTTCGTGATTTCATAGGAGCAGCCAATTTCCACATATACAATCTGCCCCTGCTGAATCACTGCAAGGGCGAACATGGGCACATCCGAATCACTGTAGTCGCCGAACAGCGACGGCAAGATCGGATAGCCGTTCACCTCTGCTGCAAACACCACCAGTGTGTCATCCTGGGTAAAAATCGAATCCCCGTTTCCGCTATGCAGCCGTCTTTCGTAGGTTGACCAATCCGGCAGCTGACCGATTGCGCTTTCGCTTGCTTCCTGATAAACTGTGTCCAGCTTTGCACACAAATAGGGCTCCGCACAGCAAGCAAAGCCTGCCCTTTGCAGCCCTTCTGCAAATGCTTCTGTTAATGCCTGCTCTTCATCAGTCAGCAAAGCACGATTGGATACAAATGTAGGTACTGTCATGGCGATTTCTTTCCGAGAATAAAGATGTGCCTTGTTATCAACATTTGATGTAAACGTTAATGAGCTTTGCAAAGCAGAGGACAGGGAATCCTGCAATGATTGAGCCTGCTTTGTCTGCTGCTTATACTGATACTGGTAAATGTCACCGGTGAATCCCTGGGGTTCTTCCAAATTGCACGTCGTTGTCCATTGACCACTTGTGTTGGTGAAAGTGTAGGGCTCGGCGGAAACAGAGCATTGGCATGAAACCAGTAAGGCAACACATAGTCCTAAAGTGACCGTTTTGATTGCGGCATTCCTCATACCAGAACCTCCTTCAAGCATTGCGGTACGTCCTCACCACATACTGCTAATACGTCCTTCATCTTTCTTGTCTTCGATGCCTGCCCTTATTATAATGGCACTGAATCCATAAAGTCAATTGACAGTTTTATTCAATAATGCACAAATACGTACTGTTTGCAAGGGAATTGTCCTGATTTTGCGTAAGTGTCATTTTTTTCAAAAAATGTTTGGTTTGTTCCTTCGGTACCAGCCTTGCCGCATGTCAAAATAAGCGTCGCAAGGAGAAACAGAACTTTTTTCATGGTTGTGTCTTCTGCGCAATGCTTGCTACCGCTTCATCGGTGCGAATAAAGAAATCCAGGTAGTGGAATTGAACCGGAATATAATCCAGCATGGGTGCCTCCACCAGCTTGCCGGTTTTTGCCGAAACAACAACGCCAATGC
>CAVIWF010000087.1:0-4338 GCA_963646285.1 bacterium | reverse complement strand
GCGAAGGTTCCCCAAGGGCGGAGTCTTCGACTCGTAACCGCAAAGCCCTTGGGAATAAGCATCAGCATACTGTTGCAGGTAGTGCACATTCTTGCATCGTTCTTTGTTAAATACTCAAGGGGGCTTTCCGGTCGCCCCCTTGACCCCTTCGGGTTCCCTTCGGATGAAGGTTGATTTCAAGTGTTAGTTCGCAGGGGGCTTTCCGGTCGCCCCCTGCACCCCTTCGCCGCCCCTTCGGAAGCAGCTAGGTTTGTTATGAAAGTAAAATTAAAACGAAACCAGAGCATTCAACTTGAAGGGACTCTAAAAGTTGGGCTCCGAAGGGGTTAAAGGGGGCGATCGGAAAGCCCCCTTGAGATACATAAACGAAAAGCATGGTAAACCCTAAGCGTATGGTGCCCGAAGGGTTCCAAGGGCGGAGTCTTCGACTCGTAACCGCAAAGCCCTTGGGAATAAGCATCAGCATCCTGTTGCAGGAATGTGAATCCCTTGCACTGATGATCTTCAAAAAGAAACAGAAAGGAACCCATCCAATGCTGTGGGAAATCTTCCGGGTCTTCTTCCGTGTCGGCGGCCTTACCTTCGGCGGAGGCTACGCCATGCTGCCCATCCTCCGGCGGGAACTGGTGGAAAAGCGCCGCTGGACCACCGACGAGGAGCTTACCGACTGCTACGCCATCAGCCAATGCACCCCCGGCGCCATTGCGGTCAACACCGCCACCTTCATCGGCAGGCAGCAGGGGGGCACCCTGGGGGGCATTGTGGCCACCCTGGGGGTAGTCGCCCCCTCGGTCATCATCATCTCCCTCATTGCAGGGCTGATCAACAACTTCTCCCACATCCTGTGGGTGCAGCAGGCGCTGGCAGGCATCCGGGTGTGCGTGTGCGTGTTCATCTTCAACGCCGTGGTAAAGCTGATGAAGTCCGCCGTGGTGGATAAGGCCTCCCTGATCCTGTACCTGGGGCTGCTGATCGCCGCCGTGTTCTTCGACTTTTCCCCGGTGCTGTCTGTGGTGCTTGCAGGGGTTGCCGGCAATCTGCTGGCCATGGGAGGGGTGAAGGGCAAATGACCTGGCTGCAGCTTTTCTGGGAATTTTTCAAGGCAGGCCTGTTTGCTGTAGGCGGCGGCATGGCCACCGTGCCCTTTTTGCAGGATATTTCGGCGAAAACCGGCTGGTACACCCTGGGGCAGCTGGCGGACATGATCGCCGTGTCGGAGAGCACCCCGGGCCCCCTGGGGGTGAACATGGCTACCTACGTGGGGTACACGGTGGGCAGCGGCCTGGGCGGCGTGCCGGCGGCCCTGCTGGGGGCGGTAACGGCCACCCTGGGTCTGGTGACCCCTTCGGTGATCGTCATGCTGCTGGTGGGGATGTTTCTGGACAAGTTCCGCAGCAACCGCTGGGTGGAGAACACGCTGTATGGCCTTCGCCCGGCCTCTGTGGCCATGATTACCGCCGCCGGGGTGGAGATTGTGCTTTTCTCCATGCTCCACGTTTCGTCGATTTACGGGCTGTTTCAGGCCCAAATCAGCCTGAAGTCGGTGGTGCTGTTTGGGGTGATTCTTTTCTGCACCAACAAGGTGCCCAAGGTGAAGCAGCTGCATCCTGTGTGGGTGATTCTTTTCTCTGCTGTGGTGGGGATTGTGTTGAAAATGGAGTGATTTTTCGGTTTCTTCAAATGAAGGTTGTCCGTTTCGCAGGGGGCTTTGCGGTCGTTCCGCAACCTCAATCGTTGCAAGCTGCGCTTGCTCGTTTCGGTTGATGCGTTCGCGGACGCAATTTGCGCCACAGGCGCAAGTCCGCTCACTTACCCCTGCACCCCTTCGCAGTCGCCTTACAAGCAACAATCTTTTCCTGATGATTTTCAAGGGGGCTTTCCGGTCGCCCCCTTGACCCCTTCGGAGTCGCCTTACAAGCAACAATCTTTTCTTGATGATTTCCAAGGGACTTTGCGGTCGCCCCTTGGAACCCTTCGCCGCCCCTTCGGAAGCAGCTAGGTTTGTTATGAAAATAAAATAAACCAGTTCATTCATCTCGAAGGGACTCTAAAAGTTGGGCTCCGAAGGGGTTAAAGGGGGCGAAGGTCTTCGACCCGTTTAAGCCCCCTTGAGTAGCATACGAAGAGTGGTGAAAAGGCACGCACTACCTGCAATAGTATGGTAATGTTTATTCCAGAGGTCATCCAACGATATGGGTGCATCAGGCTTTTCGTTGATGAAGCGAAAAGCTTTTTCTTTACTTTTCAACAATTTCTTATAAAACTGTTGAAAAACTCATCCTTCCATTGAAAACTTCCTACCATTTCAGTATCAAGTTTTCAATGACTTTTCTGCCAAGACCTTTCCATTCCCTTCATTGCGTAAACAAGCAATTTGTGGTATGATAAAGCCAGTTCATTCCGCCTGTAAGGCGTATAGGGAGGCTCGGTTCATTCATGGAAGTGATCACTACCGCTGCGCTGAAGGAGCGCCTGCAGGAGCTGCAGGGACATGAGGTCTGCCTGCAAGGCTGGATTCGCAACCACCGCAAGCAGAAGAATATGGGCTTTATCGACTTCTTCGACGGCACCTGCTTCAAAAATCCCCAGGTGGTGTACGATACGGGCATTGAGGATTATGCCCGGGTATCCACCCTGCATGTGGGCGCTGCTGTCACGGTGTGCGGCACCGTGGTGCCCAGCTATAAGGATCCCACCACGCCGGAGATTCAGGCACGCACCATTGTGCTGGAAGGGGACTGCCCGGAGGATTATCCCCTGCAGCCCAAGCGGCACAGTGTGGAATACCTGCGGGAGATCGCCTACCTGCGCCCCCGGACCCGGCTGTTTCAGGCGGTGTTCCGTGTCCGCTCGGTGGCAAGCATGGCCATTCACACCTATTTTCAGGATCGGGGCTACCTGTACGTCCACACGCCCCTGATCACCTCCAATGATGCGGAGGGTGCAGGCAATACCTTCACCGTCACCACCCTGAAGCCCGGTCAGGATCCCAAGGAGGACTTCTTCGGCAAGCCCACCGCCCTGGCAGTAACCGGCCAGCTGGAGGCGGAAACCTTCGCCATGGCCTTCTCCAAGGTGTACACCTTCGGCCCCACCTTCCGGGCGGAAAACAGCAATACCAAGACCCATGCGGCGGAATTCTGGATGATCGAGCCGGAAATCGCCTTCTGCGATATTCATCAGCTCATGGATATTGAGGAGGATTTCCTCAAGTTCCTGGTGAAAACCGTGCTGGAAAAGTGCCCCGACGAGCTGGCTCACCTGGACAAGTACACTGGTGGCGGTCTGCTGGATAAGCTGAACGCCCTGGCTACCTCCGGCGCTGCCCGTGTGACCCACGAGGAGGCCATTACCATCCTCCGCAAGGCCATGGAGAACGGCTACAAGTTCCAGTTTGAGCCCAAGTATGGGGAAGATACCGCCAAGGAGCACGAAAAGTACCTGACGGAGGAATACTTCCACTCCCCCGTGTTCGTGTACGACTGGCCCAAGGACATCAAGGCCTTCTACATGTATCAGAACCCGGATGGAAAGACCGTGGCGGCCGTGGATCTGCTGGTGCCCGGCGCCGGGGAATTGATGGGCGGCTCCCAGCGTGAGGATCGGTATGATCTGCTGGTGAAGCGGATGGATGAATTGCACATCTCCAAGGAGCAGATGTACTGGTATGTGGATCTGCGCCGCTTTGGCGGATGCACCCATGCAGGCTTCGGCATGGGCTTTGAGCGGCTGCTGATTTACCTCACCGGGGTGGATAATATCCGGGATGTGATCCCCTACGCCCGCACGCCCATGAATTGTGATTTTTAATGATTTGATTTTGCGAGGGGTGGGCAACCGCTTTGGGAAAGCGGTTATCCCCCCTCTCACCTCTCCCCCCTTCCCGAAACTTTTATTGGGAAGGGGGTTTTTATTTTACTTTCATGAATCGGCAAGCTGCATCCGGAGGGGCGGCGAAGGTTCCCCAAGGGCGAGGGTCTTCGACCCGTTTAAGCCCATTGGAAGTATTTTGAAAGTCAAGAAACGGTTCACTCATAAAGAAGGATGCCCGAAGGGGTGCAGGGGGCGACCGGAAAGCCCCCTGCAAAACAAGACAACCTTCATCCGAAGGGAGCGGCGAAGGTTCCCCAAGGGCGACCGCAAAGCCCTTGGGAATAAGCATTAACTGACTGTTGCAGGTAGTGCGTTCTCTTGCATCAGTCCTTTTTGTTACTTCCAAGGGGCTTTCCGGTCGCCCCTTGGAACCCTTCGGCGCTCCCATTACAGCAACAATCTTCTAATGTTTGTTTGCAGGGGGCTTTGCGGTCGCCCCCTGCACCCCTTCGCAGCATCCCTTCG
>CAVIWF010000086.1:0-4519 GCA_963646285.1 bacterium | reverse complement strand
GTCGCCCCCTTTAACCCCTTCGGAGCCCAACTTGTAAAACCCCTTCGAGTTGAATGAAACTGGTTTGTTTTGTTTTACTTTCATAAGCGAACCCCTTCATCCGAAGGGAAGCTGCGAAGGGGTGCAGGGGGCGACCGCAAAGCCCCCTGCGAAAGCAACACCTTTTCCTTGAAGGAGAGTTGAACCCTTTCATCATTCGTTAAGAACAAATCCGCTTTTGATTCTTTTCACTGAAAAGCATTCCCAGGAGGTGAAACCATGTCCAATTATCTCGCCGAGACCCCCATGCTGGACTATTCCGCCCCAAAGCTCCAATCTCTCATCCAATCCCGGGGCTGGAAGGCCATGGACCCCTTCCCCCGCATCCAAAGCATTTACCTGTTTGTCCGGGATGAGATCCTCTTCGGCTACAACACGGACGACGGAATCCCTGCCTCCCGGGTGCTTCAGGACGGCTACGGCCAGTGCAACACCAAGGGCACCCTGCTGATGGCCCTATTGCGGGGCTGCGGCATTCCCTGCCGGATTCACGGCTTCAACATTGACAAGCGGCTGCAGAAGGGCGCCATGACCGGTCTTGTGTACCGGCAGGCCCCGGCGGAAATCTTCCACAGCTGGGTGGAAATCCTTTGCGAAGACACCTGGTACGAGCTGGAAGCCTTCATCCTGGACAAGCCCTACCTGGAAAGCCTGCAAGCCGCCTTCCCCCAATGCGATGGGGAATTCTGCGGCTATGGGGTGGCGGTGAAGGATTTCCGTCACCCGGTCATCGACTTTGACCGGAACGATACTTACATCCAGAGCGAGGGCATTGTGCGGGACTTCGGCGTGTACGACGACCCAGACACCCTGCTGCAAGCCCATCATCAGCAAATGTCCCCCATGAAGGCCTTCGTGTACCGGCATATAGGCAGGCACCTGATGAACCGGAATGTGAAAAAAATGCGGTCCCTTCGGGACTCTTAACGGGGTTCTTAACGGGCAATGAACAGAGCGTTCAACGGGGCGTTAAACGGGGTGTTAAACGGGGCGAAGCCCCCCCTCAACAAGGCGGCTTTGCCCATTTGTCCATATTTTTTTGAATTGTAGGTGATAACAATGCAAACCAGTCCTCAAAGCCTGACCGACCAGTGGGTGCTGCCCAACGGTCTGCGCATTGTGGGGGAGCGGCTGCCCTATCTCCGCTCCGTATCCATCGGGGTGTGGCTGCGGGTAGGCTCCATGATGGAGACCCCGGAGGAAAACGGCCTGTCCCACTTTTTAGAGCACATGGTGTTCAAGGGCACCACCCACCGCACCGCCCGGCAGATCGCCAAGGAAATGGATGCGGTAGGCGGTCAGCTGAACGCCTTTACCGGCAAGGACTGCACCTGCCTGTACGCCAAGGTGATTGATGAAGATCTGCCCCTGGCGGTGGACGTGCTTGCAGACCTGACCATTCACGCCACCCTGGATGCCGGGGAGTTTGCCAAGGAGCGTGGGGTGATTCTGGAGGAAATCGGCATGGACGAGGATTCCCCCGAGGATCTGGTTCACGACCTGCTGAGCAAGGCCATGTTCGGCCAGCAGTCCCTGGGGATGCCCATTCTGGGCACCACGGAATTGATCTCCGCCTACAGCCGGGAGGATCTGTTCCGCTACCGGGAAAAGCACTACCGCCCCCAGGACACGGTGGTGTCCCTTGCGGGGAATTACGACCCGGAGAAGGTGCTGGCGCTGATGCAGCAGTTCTTTGGGGACTGGCAGAACCCGGGGGACCCGGCGGAGATTCCTCTGGAGACCCTTGCCCAGGGACAAGTGCAGGTGAAGAACAAGGACACGGAGCAGCTCCATCTGTGCCTGGGCTTCCCGGGCATTGCCTTCGGCTCCCCTGAGCGGTACGCCCAGGCGGTGCTGAGCACGGTGCTGGGGGGCAGCATGTCCTCCCGACTGTTTCAGAAAATTCGGGAAGAAATGGGCATGGCCTATTCCATCTACACCTTCCCCAACAGCTATGTGGGCTGCGGCACCTTCGGCATTTACGCCGGGGTATCCCCCCACAATGGGGAAAAGGTGCTGGAGGAGATTCGTCATCAGCTGAAGAAGCTGACGGAGGAAGGCATGACGGAGAAGGAATTCCGTGACGCCAAGACCCAGCTGCGGGGCGGGTATCTCCTTGGGTTGGAAAGCCCCGGGGGCAGAATGCAGGCCATGGGGCGGAGTCTGCTCCACCTGAACCGGATTTTCACCCCGGAAGAGACCATTGCGAAAATGGAAAGCCTGACCTATGATGAGGTGATGGACTGCGCCCGGAAGAGCCTGTCGGCCGTGCCCTGTTTGTCGGCGGCAGGGAATCAGGCGGAGGATTATGGGAAGGTTGATTTGTAAGGTATCTTTTTACCTTGCATGCACCTTATCCGTAATAAGGTGCGACCCGAAGGAGTCCAGAGGGCGACCGGAAAGCCCTCTGGAATAAACAGAACCATACTGTTGCAGGTTGTGCGTTCCCTTGCATCGCTGTATGAAAGCATCTCAAGGGGGCTTTCCGGTCGCCCCTTGGAACCCTTCGGAGCCCGACTTTTAGAGTCCCTTCGAGTTGAATGAAACTATTTAGTTTTATTTCATAAGCAAACCCCTTCATCCGAAGGGATGCGGCGAAGGGGTGCAGGGGGCGACCGCAAAGCCCCCTGCAAATTAGCATTAGAAAACCCCTTGCTTCCGAAGGGGGCGGCGAAGGTTCCCCAAGGGCGACCGGAAAGCCCTCTGGAATAAACATTCGAAGACAGTTGCAGGTAGTGCGTTCCCTTGCATCATTCCTTTGTGCAGCTCAAGGGGGCTTTCCGATCGCCCCCTTTAACCCCTTCGGGCATGAAAATATAAACGGACATGCGGCTTTTCGACAGCGATACTTCCAAGGGGCTTTCCGGTCGCCCCTTGGAACCCTTCGGAGCCCGACTTGTAAAACCCCTTCGAGTTGAATGAAACTGGTTTGTTTTCATAACTTTTTCCCGCAAGGGACTTTTGCCCCAGAAAAAAAGGAGTACTATGAACGAACGAATTCTCTGCCTTGACATTGGCGATGTGCGCATCGGTGTCGCTGTCAGCGATGCCACCCGCATGATCGCCACCCCGGTGGAAGTCATCCGCCGAGTCGGCTTCACCCCGGACGTAAAGCGGGTGCAGGAGCTGTGCGCCCAGCACGATACCACCCTGGTGCTCAGCGGCCTGCCCCTGAACATGGACGGCACCGAGGGCTTTCAAGCCCAAAAGGTAAAGCTTTTTTGCCAACAGCTTGAAAAAGCCGGGCTGACGGTGTATTATCAGGATGAGCGGCTCACCACGGTGACCGCCGAAAATGCCCTGCTGGAAGACAACATGCACCGTGCCCAGCGCAAGCAGCATGTGGATAAGGTGGCGGCAGCCGTGATCCTTCAGCAATGGCTGGACACGGCAGCCCATACGCCCCGGCAGAATGAAAGTGAGGAATCCCCCATGGCTGACCATGAACATATGGACTACAATCAGGAAGAAGAAGACAATTTCGTAGAACTGGTGGACGAAAACGGCGAAACCGTCCGCTTCGAACACCTGGCAACCCTGGACTATGAAGACGAGTGCTACATCGTGCTCATGCTCCCCGAGGAAGAGCTGGAGGAGGATGAGGAAGAAGGCGGCGTGGTGATCATGAAGGTGCTCAAGGACGACGAGGGCAATGATTACTACGAGTATGTGGATGATGAAGCCGTGGCCAACGCCGTGTTCGCCCGCTTTGAAGCCCTCATGGAAGAGGAAGAAGACGAAGACGAGGACGAAGATTGATGGATACGCCTGAACTGAATGACGCCGTGGTGGAGCTGACCTCCCCCGACGGCAAAGTGTACCGCTTCCACTACGGCGCCACCATCCCCTATGCGGGACAGGACTACGTGGTGCTCATCGAAATGGAAAAGGACCAGAACGGGGAAGAGCAGATCCTCATTACCCGGGTGGAAGAGGAAAACGGCGAATTGTCCTTTGTGGTGGCGGAAGAAGAGGACGTGGTGGAGCAGGTGTTCACCAAGTTCTGTGCCATGAATGTGCAGACCGCCGTGGCGGATCTGCCGGAGGATGGCTGCGGATGCGGCTGTCATCATCATCATGAGGAAGAGGATGCCTGCGGCTGCGGACATCATCATCATGAGGAAGAGGACTGCGGATGCGGGTGTCATCACGAGTGATGAAATGTGCCTTCGGGCATGAAGGTTGACCGGTAAACGGCTGCTTGTCTTGGGTGTTTATCAAGGGGGCTTAAACGGGTCGAAGACCCTCGCACCCTTTAACCCCTTCGGGCATCCATCTTTATGGGTGAACTGTTGCTGTCCGCCTGTGTTTATTCCAAGGGGGCTTTCCGGTCGCCCCCTTAAACCCCTTCGGCACCCGACTTGTAAAACCCCTTCGAGTTGAATGTGCTTGTTTCGTTTTACTTTCATAAGCAATCAAGCTGCTTCCGAAGGGAACCCGAAGGAGTCCAGAGGGCGACCGGAAAGCCCTCTGGAAATCA
>CAVIWF010000085.1:0-4540 GCA_963646285.1 bacterium | reverse complement strand
CTTTCTGGGATTTTTCCCAGTTTTAGTTCAACCACATTTCTTGTCTCATTGTAAACCCCATTCCTAATTCCCACTGTGGAACTTACTTTGGGAATTTACTTGAAAATTGATTTCCGTGTACTGTCATAAAAAAAGCTTGACAGTCATCGTCTCGTCTGCTATAATAACTAATGTTGCTGATGAAGCAATGACCCTTGGAGAGTTGGCTGAGTGGTCTAAGGCGCACGACTGGAAATCGTGTGAACGTGATGAGCGTTCCTAGGGTTCAAATCCCTAACTCTCCGCATGATATAGTGGTTAGCAAGCTTGCTAACCACTATATTTAGTTTTGGCGTAAACGTCCAAAACAGAATCGTGTGTTGCAATCTTGATAATACAAGTAGAATGGAGCGTATCAAGAATGCGGCAACGTGAATCAATGAGATGGCAATGCATCCCTGAACGGCAGAACTGCGGCAACATGAACTTTAATGCTTATCGCAGTTTATTCCTGAATCAACAGTATGCCAAGGGCAATTCTGAAGTTACGATTAAGCACTATAATCAATCCTTCCGCAAGATGAGCCGCTTCCTGTGCTGGAACTGCACTGATGCTGCAAAGCATAAGGCAGTGACACGTGATGAACAAGAGCAAACTGGTGGTAGTGTAGCAGTTGCGGCTTTTGAAAAGAAAGGCATTGAAGGCGAATACCGCAAGTATCTTGAAGATGTTGAACATTGAGCGCCTAAAACAGTTGAAACTTATTTTCGTGATTGGCGTGTTATTCTATATTCTCTTATGGATATGGGATTGATTCAAAAGCACCAAATCATTGTTCGTGAGGTTGAAACGGATGTTAGAGAGGTGTATACCGATGAAGAACTTGCCAAGCTGTTAGAAAAGCCTGCCGCAGATGCAATTGGGTATTAGCAACAGGCAACCGCATTTCCACTATCTGCAACATTCTGATTTCGGATGTAGATTTCTCTGATGATATGATTTTTATCACTAAACAAAAGAATAGAAGAAAGAGTTCTATTCCTCTTGAATATAGGCTACACAAAGTGCTTTTAGAATATATGAATATGTGGCTTGTTGATGACAATCAGCAATATACGTCTGAATATTTGTTTCCTTCCTCTTTTGTTGATAGCAGTAGCCCAATGAGTAGAAGCAGTTTGGGGCATTCTATCGCTGATTATAATGGGCGCAGGGGCGTTCATAAAACGTCTTTTCATCTATTCAGGCACACATTCGCTAAGCGCTGGATTACAAGCGGCGGTGATTTGCATATGTTGCAAAAGATTCTTGGACATAGTACATATGGATATAGTAACATATTATTCAAATATTTGGGGCAATGATTTGTGTCCTTCTATTGAAAATCACAGTGTATTGGCAACGCTCTCTACAGCTAACAAGAGGAAAGGTAGAATGCGCAAATAAAAAGAAGGGCTTGCGCCCCTCTGAATCGCTCCCTGTCAAGTAGACGGGCGAAAAAACAAAAACTTTTTGCCAGAATTCCCATCAACAAAGTCTTACCACATTTACACATAAAGCGACTTTGCTGACAAGCAACCCCCCTGCTCCATTTCTGAAGCAGGGGGGTGATATTCAAATGTAAGCAGCAACTACGCTTTACTGCTTCTCTCCCCACAATCCCCGGGGATAAAGTCCGTCCTCCTCCATCTGCTTCACAGCCTTTGCCACCACCGGCTTATCCTCCTGATAGGTGACGCCGAACCAGCGATCGTGGCTGGAGCGCACCTGCACGGTGGCTTCTTCGGTGCTCAGCAGGCTGTTGACTTCCGTAGGCAGGAAGAACTCCGCCTTCAGCGGATTTTCCACCATGGCTTCATCCAGGAAGGCGGGGAAGTCACGCTCCAGCGCCTGCACAAAGTTGGGGGTGACGCCCCACAGGTTCATGCTCACCAGGGTGCCGGTGGGAATCCGGTGATAGGTCTCTCCATCCTCGGTGTACAGGGGGCCATCCGTGGTTTTGATGATGTGTGTACGCTCGCACACATCGGTCAGCATGCCCTTTTCATCCACGGTGCATACACCGCGGGATACGTGGCCATTGTCGCTGAGGGTGTTTTCCACATGGTAGCCCACCATCATGTAGTGGGCAGGGGTGGTATCCTCCATGGCGGACAAGGCGTCATAGGCTTCCTTGAAGGCGGAAATGCCGTAATAATCGTCTGCGTTGATGACCGCAAAGGGAGCGTCAATCAGCTCCTTGCAGCATAGCACGGCGTGACCGGTGCCCCAGGGCTTGGTGCGGCCTTCCGGCACAGTGTAGGAAGCAGGCAGCATGTCTACCTGCTGGAAGGCATAGCGCACCTCCATGTAGGGCTCGATGTGCTGCCCTACAATGCGGCGGAAGTCTTCCTCAATTTCATGCTTAATGAGGAAGATGACCCGCTTGAAGCCTGCACGGCGGGCGTCGAAAATGCTGTAGTCCAGAATGACCTCACCGCAGGGGCCAACAGGGTCGATTTGCTTCAGTCCGCCGTAGCGGCTGCCCATACCGGCTGCAAGGATCAGCAGGATCGGTTCTTTCATGATGATTCTCCTCCATACAGGGCAGATGAAAGCTTCTGCCCGTCATTGCATTGCTTCAGGATGCTTCCGCATCCGTCCGGGATAGTATAGCAGATTGGAAAGGCTTCTGCCAGAGCTTGACGAAGTTTTCTATTTTACCAGGGATCGTCTACCGCTGCCACCTGCGTCGATGTGCCGATGCCCAGAATTTCTGCCGTCTTCCGGGAAGATGCCCGGGCGTTGTTCTTATTGCTGCGGCACAGTTGATGCCCCATAAACAGAATGCAGGAAGTCTGCCCGCCGTCCAGATTAAAGGCAGTGGTGCAGCCCTTTTCCAGCAGCTTTTCCGCCAGGAAGGAAATGCCTGCACCCTTGCTGCCGCTGTGCCGGCCTTCCAGCATCATGGCGAAGTAGTGTCCTTTTTCCACCATGCCGATGGCCGTCCGCTGGGCGGCACTGGTGCCGTACTTCTTCAGTGCCTTGGTGTTCAGTTCGCCATCACGGATGAGCCAGGGGCCAAAGGCCAGTACGTCTGTTGCCCCCATTTCCAGGTACTCTTCCGCCGTTTTTTCATCCGACCAGAAGACCTGCATGTCCCCATCGGGGAAGAGGGCTAAGGTATCCAGGTTGGGGAAAGTGCCCTTGTTCTTTGCCAGCGTCTTTTCAGAAAGGATAACCCCGTCCCGAATGATGATGCCCACCCGCTTTTTCTGGGTCATGCGCAGCTGGGCAAAGTCACTGCTCAGGGCAAACACGGTTTGATTTTTTCGGGCGATTTTGTAGGGCCAGTCCTGACTCTTCATCCGCTTTTCTTCATCATTGGGAATCATGCGAAAGGTTTCGCCGTCCCGGCTCCACACCTCCGCCTCATACCAAATCTGCTTGGTGGGGCTGGTCTGGGTCTGCCGATAGATTTCCACCTTCAAGGTGGTGCTGACGTATCGCCAGATGCCCTCCTCCGCATTTTCGTACACGAACTCCCCTTCATCCAGAAAGCCTGCATCGTTCAGCTCCGGGAATTCTCCTTCCCCCACAGCGGAGGCAAGGGACAGCATCATCAGCACCAGCACAGCAGCAAAGGCAACAATCCGTTTCATGGCCTGCATTTACTCTTCTCCCATCATCCGGTGAAGCACTTCCTGATAGGCTTGCTCCACATTGCCCAAGTCCCGGCGGAATCGGTCGATGTCCAGGGGCTCATGGGTGCGTGCGTCCCAGAAACGAGCGGTATCCGGAGTGATTTCATCCGCCAGGATGATCTTTCCGTGATACCTGCCGAACTCCAGCTTAAAGTCAATGACCTCGATGTTAATCTCCCGCATGTAGGCCACCAGAATTTCATTCACCCTTCGAGCCATGGCCAGCATCTGCGCCACTTCCTCTTCCGTGGCAAGCTTCATGGCCAGAATGTGGGTGGTGTTTACCAGCGGGTCGTCTCCATCTTCAGCACTGCGGAGGACGCACTCCAGCACGGTGGTATCCAGCTTGGTGCCGATGGGGTAACCAATGCGCCGTGCCAGACTGCCCGCCACAATGTTCCGCACCTTGACGGCAAAGGGCACAATCTCCACCCGCTTCACCAGACTTTGCCGGGCGTCCAGCTGGCGGATGAAGTGGTTTTCCACACCTTTTTCCGTCAGCATTTCGAAGATATGCTTGCATACTGCATTGTTCACTTCGCCCTTGCCGAGGATGCGTCCCCGTTTCAGGCCATGAAACGCCATGGCTTCATCCTTGAAGTACACGACACAGGTATCCGGATCGTTGGTAGCGTACAGTCGCTTGCCTTTTCCTTCCTTCAGCAACCCGCCAATCTCCAGCATCGTCCATATCCCTCCATCTTTTTGCAGCAAAAGCTGCGGAACCATGCAAGTATTTTATCACAAAAACAGGTTTCAGCACAAGTAGGGCGTTCACGAATGGAAAGATTGGCAGGCGTTCACGAATGGAAAGATTGGCATGCACATGAAATCCTTCCTCCCGCCTGCTATTCAAAACTTCAGTTTTGTGGTACAA
>CAVIWF010000084.1:0-4568 GCA_963646285.1 bacterium | reverse complement strand
CTCTCTGCTTCTGGCTCCCTTGCTGCATTCCCGTACTTATTCCTGCTGCTTTTGTGCTCTTCCCATACTTATTCCTGCTGCATTTCTCATACTAACTCCCATGTCGCTTTCCACTGTGGAACTTACTTTGGGAATTTACGATAAGAAAAAACACTCCCAAGGTGCATTCTGCATCCTCGAGAGTGTTTCGCATCATGATGGCATCTCAGCCGTGGAGCCCCTGCTCCTGACGTTCCATGTTTTCCACAACCACGTCGTAGATTTCGCCCAGCGAAGCGCAGTACTCCAGCACCTTCCAGGGCTCGTTGGTGTGGTAGTGGATCTTGATCAGCTCATCATCCCCCACAGCCAGCAGGCAGTCGCCCTTGAAATTGGTGGTAAAGTAATCATTGATCACGTCCTCATCCAGGTCGTGGCCTTCGATGAGCAGCTGCGTGTCAAACTTAAATTCCAGCATTTTGCTTTCCTCCTTTTTCAATTGTCACGGTACCATGGTCACATTTCGCCATGGAGGGGGAAAATCCTGCTTCATGGGTTCATTCTTGTACGGTAAGGGGCAGGTAACATCTTGTGAAGGGGCAGAAATCCAGCTATAATGGGGATGCTGTGATCATGCACGAAAGGGAGAAGCAGGGTGGATAAGCAGGAAACGCTGAAGTACTACTTCGGACACAAGGAGTTTCGCCCCGGGCAGGAAATGCTGGTGGATGCTCTCCTTGCCCATCGGGATGCGCTGGGGATCATGCCCACCGGCGCCGGAAAAAGCGTGTGCTATCAAATTCCTGCCCTGATGACCCCGGGGATTGCTCTGGTGATTTCTCCCTTGATTTCCCTCATGAAGGATCAGGTCATGAGCCTGATTGCTTCCGGCGTGCCTGCCGCCTACCTGAACAGCAGCCTGACTCCCAGGCAGCTGGACCTTGCTACAGAGCGTGCCTGTCAGGGGGCGTACCGCATCATCTACGTGGCGCCGGAGAGGCTGGATACCCTGTCCTTCCGCCGCTTTGCCATGCAGGCGCCCATCAGCCTGATTGCCGTGGATGAAGCCCACTGTGTTTCCCAATGGGGGCAGGATTTCCGCCCCAGCTATTTGAAGATTGCGGACTTTATTGACGCTCTGCCCAAGCGTCCCCCGGTGGGGGCGTTTACGGCCACCGCTACCGCCAAGGTGCGCAGCGACATTATCCGCCTGCTTCGCCTCCAGCACCCGGTGGAAGCTTCTACCGGCTTTGACCGCCCCAATCTGTTCTTTGACGTGCTCCACCCCAAGGACAAGGAAGCAGCCCTGAAGAGCCTGCTGCGGACAAGGAAAAACCAAAGCGGCATTATTTATTGCGCCACCCGCCGGACTGTGGAGGAAGTAGCCGTCAAGCTGGAAAAGGCAGGCTATCGAACGGGCACCTATCATGCAGGCATGAGTGACCGGAGCCGGCAGGAAAATCAGGAAGCCTTTCAGGAAGACCGGATTCAAATCATGGTGGCTACCAATGCCTTCGGCATGGGCATTGATAAGTCTAACGTGAATTATGTGATTCATTACAACATGCCCCGCTCCATGGAAGCCTACTATCAGGAGGCAGGCCGTGCCGGGCGGGACGGCAGCAGGGCGGACTGTATCCTGCTCTACAGCGGGGCAGACATCTTTACTGCCAAGTGGATGATCGACCATGCGGAGCCCAATGAAGCCCTGACCGAGGAGGAACGGCAGGCGGTGCGGAAGGAAGACCTGCGCCGCATGGAAGATATGATCACCTACTGCACCGGGGCAAAGTGCCTGAGAAGCTTCATCCTCCGCTACTTTGGGGAAAATGCGCCGGATACCTGCACCGCCTGCGGCAACTGTGCCCGGGGACAGGCAGCGGAGCGGGAGCATCTTTTTCCACGCAGGAAGGCTCCTGCTGTCCCCAAAACGGAAGAGATGGAGGAAACGGTGGATCCGGACAACCTGTTCGAGCTGTTGCGCCACTGCCGCCTGGAGCTTGCCCGGCAGAATCATGTGCCCCCTTACATGATCTGTGCTGATAAGACTCTGCTGGACATGGTGCGCAGGCGTCCCCGCAATCTGGACGAAATGCTGGAGGTGGACGGCATGGGCGTGAAGAAAATCGGCAAGTATGGGGCGGCCTTCCTGCTGGTGGTGCGCCGGTATGATGCCACCCATCCCGGGGGTTGAAATCTTGCCCTGGTTCTGTTAAAATAAGTTGTAAATTTTTCGCCCTTTGCCTGTACGGGCAAGGAGCTCCTGCTTCATTTGTCATCATCCTAGGAGGACGAAACCATGCGTATTTTCCTGGATGCCATGGGTGGCGACAATGCCCCTCAGGCTCCCGTCGAAGGTGCCATCGAAGCACTTCGGCGCTTCCCTAACCTTGAAATTTCTCTTGCCGGCAAGCTGGATGCCATTACTCCCCTGCTGGCAGATGCGGAGGATGTCCGCAGCCGCATTACCCTGGTGGATGCACCGGAAGTGATCACCAATGATGAAAGCCCGGTCATGGGCGTGCGCACCAAGAAGCAGTCTGCCACGGTCATTGGTATGCTCCAGCTGCGGGATCATCAGGTGGATGGCTTTGTGTCCGCCGGTTCCACGGGAGCTGTGCTGGCAGGCGGCATGTTCCGCCTGGGAAGAATCCCCGGGGTGGAGCGTCCTGCCCTGGCTCCCCTTCTGCCCAATGGCAAGGGTCACTTTCTGCTGATTGACTGCGGCGCTAATGTGGACTGCCAAAGCGACTGGCTGGTGCAGTTCGGCATCATGGGCAACGCCTACATGAAGGGCGTTATGGGCATGCAGGAACCTCGTGTGGGGCTGATCAACATCGGCGCAGAGTCCGAAAAGGGCAACAAGCTGGTGAAGGAAACCTATCCCAAGATGGAGACGGCGCCCTATCACTTTATCGGCAACGTGGAAGCCCGGGACATTACCGGAGATATGGCAGATGTGCTGGTGTGCGACGGCTTCAGCGGCAACCTGATCCTGAAGTTTATGGAAGGCGTAGCCGGCACCCTGATGGGCATGATCAAGCGGGAAATGATGGCAGATACCCGGGGCAAGGTGGCAGGATTGATTGCCAAGCCTGCCTTCCGTCGGGTGAAAAAGGCCATGGACTACACCGAGGTGGGCGGCGCACCCCTGCTGGGTGTGAACGGAGCAGTGACCAAGGCTCACGGTTCGTCCAACGGGCACGCCATTGCCTGCGCCATTGCCCAGTGCATGAAGATGGTGGACGGCCATGTGGTGGATATTATCCGGGACGGCATGGAGAAGCTGACCGCCGAAGAAGAAGCGTAAGGCATTTTTCCCGCAAGGGATTATGCATAGAATGGATCCGTGGAAAGGAGTACATGAACATGATTTTTGATACGGTTAAAAAGATGATCGCTGCACAGCTGAAGGTGGATGAAAACACCGTGACCCGTGAATCCCGTCTGGTGGAGGATCTCCATGCAGACTCTGCCAACGTGATGGTCATGATTATGGATCTGGAAGACAAGTTCGGCATTGTGGTCGAGGATGACCAGATCATGAAGCTGAAGACCGTAGGCGACGTGGTGGACTACATCGAGAAGAATCAGTAAGCATCCCTGCGGGTTCGGCAGCGAGTGTATGCCGAGCCCGCTCCTTTTTTGATGCTCTGGAGGGAGAAAATCCTTGTCCGGTTTTTTCCCTCCAAAGCATCGCTTTCATGAAAGGGAGGAATATCATGGAAACGATTACCATGCAGCAATTGATGACCAATATCGGCTATACCTTCCATAACCCCAAACTGCTGTATCAGGCGCTGACCCATCCATCCATGGGGGAGAATGATAATCAGCGACTGGAATTCCTTGGGGATGCAGTGCTGGAATTCATCCTCAGCGATGACCTGTATCAGGCGCACCCCAAGGATCAGGAAGGGGCGTTGACCCATCAGCGTGCCCTGCTGGCCTGCGAAGCGGCACTGAGCCAGGTGGCCAAGGGGCTGGGCATCGGTCAGGCACTGATGATGGATCGGGGAGAAGAGCTGACCGGGGGCAGGGAAAAACCCAGCGTGCTGTGCGACGCCATGGAGGCGGTGCTGGCAGCCGTGTATCTGGATGGGGGCTTGGAGCCGGTGCGGCAGATCGTTCACCGTTTCTGGCCTAAGGCGGAGGATGTACATCGTCCCTTGCAGGACAGCAAAAGCGCCCTGCAGGAGCTGCTGCAGAAGGACGGCTCGGAAGCACCTACCTACGCCATTGTGGAGCAATACGGTCCGGATCATGCCCGCACCTTTGTGGCGGTTGTGACCCGGTACGGCAAGGTGCTTGCCAAGGGCACCGGCCGCAGCAAGAAGCAGGCGGAGCAGGCAGCCGCACTGGCGGCGCTGGAAACCATGGGGGAAAAATAAATCGGTGGCGCAGCATGTGAAGAGCCATGCTGCGCCTCAGACCATCAACAAACCCTAGGTGGCGTTGGAGGGCTCGCAAGCCCTTCAACTCTAAATCGAAAATCGGCGAGCCCCTTCGGGGCGTTCAAACGGGGCGAAGCCCCTGTGCGGCGATTTTCGTGCTTTTTCGCCAGAAAAAGCTTCATTACACGAACGAAC
>CAVIWF010000083.1:0-5663 GCA_963646285.1 bacterium | reverse complement strand
CGAAAGCATCTCAAGGGGGCTTTCCGATCGCCCCCTTTAACCCCTTCGGAGCCCATCTTTTAGAGTCCCTTGAAGGTGGAAACAGCTTATTTCTTTTTTCTTTCAAAACAAAACCCCTTCATCCGAAGGGATGCTGCGAAGGGGTGCAGGGGGCGACCGCAAAGCCCCCTGCAAAACCTAACATTTGAAGTCATTTGCAAAAGTGCGAACTGCGAAGGGGTGCAGGGCGGCGACCGCAAAGCCCCCTGCATTACAATCCCGCCCCGGTGGTGCTCCTGATAAAGCTCCTCACGTGCAGATTAGCTGTAATCCTCCCCATGCCGGATGGGGTAAACCTGACCTCATGCCAAGCGCCCCGCTGGATCCTCCCCCGGCTGTCCCGCTTCAGGTACTTCAGGGCATCAAAGCTGCCGGAGGCCGCTTCCTCCTCTCCCACGGCGTTCCCGTCCACGGTTACGGCAACCCTGTCGCACCTTTCCCCTTCGTAAATGCCGTACACCATGCCATGGGTGTGGGCGGCAAGGCGCAGCGCTCCCTTGTGGCTGTGGTCAATGGCGGCGGCGGTCAGGGTCACATACCCGTCTGTTACCGGCACCTTCTTGCCTGCATTCATGTAGGCGGAACCAATGGCCAGGGCATCATCCGAGGCGATGACCTGTCCCCCGGCGGCGGTGGATTTCTCATAGGCACGGAAGGCTTCCCGGCTGAAGCGCACCCGGACGCTGTTCACGTGAATGGCATCTTCGTCAATGAAGAACCGCATCACCGCCGGATGATCCCCGTCGCAGTTGTCCCCGAAGAGCATGCTGTACTCGCTGGCAGCCCCCTGGCTGTAGTTTTCCCCTACGGAAGCCTTCCGAGACAGGGCGGACAGGGTGGCGGATGCATCCTGCCCGGGGGTGGCAAGGGTCAGCCGCACCTGCTCCGGGGCGTTCATCACATCCGGGTGATAGGCGGTGATGATCCGCTGGGTGATGACCGTCCCCTCCTCCGGCAGGGGAATGCGGCACAGCCTGCCCACCTTCAGCCGATCCAGCCCTTCCCCGGTCAGGTGCGCCAGCTCGCTGCCCGTAACTTCTACCGTGATTTGGGGTCGGCAGCTTGCCGCCAGCTCCCTTTGGGCGGCAGCCATCAGGGTGGAGGCCTCGGTGATGGCGGTATCCGTCCACACCCGGGTGATGATCCCTTCCTCCCCGGCAGTATCCGCCTGCAAGTAGGGCACGCCCCCGTTAACGCCTGCAATGTTCAGCTGATCCGCCCCTTCCCCGTAGCCCAGGGGATACAGCCGGGTGCACAGGTTCTGCCGGTCATAGGTGAGGGTTACCTTTTCCAGCCCCCGGCTCATGCGGCACTCGCACACCTCCTGAGAGGCTCGCCGCAGGTGGAGCCGCCAGGGAGTGACGGACTGGTCAAACATCCACACAGGCTGACCGGGCAAAGGGGACGCCACGGCCAGGAGGGCGGTCAGCAGGTTCTCATTTTCCCAGCTGTAGGCCAGGGCTTCTTCATACTCGCAGTCCCCCAGCACCCACCGCTCCGTTTCCTGATGGGCAAGGAGCTGCCGAAGCACCGCCGAGGTGGTCATGCCGGATCCTCCCAGCTCCGTGTAGCCGGGGAGCACCTCATCCCCCAGGGTGGCAAGGCCATGCTCCAGGGTGACGGTCTGTCCCCCCTGTGTGCCCAGGGTTCGGCTGCACCGCTCAGCACGGAAAATTCCCAGGGAGCCATGGGCATCGTACAGCTCTGCAAACATGCCGGGGGCGATGATGGCTTCCCCCTCCGGCAGGGTCATTTCCGCCCCGGACAGGGGTGCAAGCCGCTCTGTCACTTCCAGGCAGGCGGGGCGCAGGCGGCACACCTCCTGCAGGGAAGCGTTCAATAATCTTGGGTAACGTATCATTCATGCATTCCTTTCTTGCCTACGGGAAGGATTCTGCCTTTCCCTTCGTTAAATGTATATTGGAGGATGTGACCGTGAAAAAATGCGTTTTTTGTCTGCTGATCCTTTGTCTCCTGCTCCCCTTCCTGCCCGCCCTGGCGGAGGACACCCTGCCCCGGATTCAGGTGGTGTACACCAACGTCAACTTCCGTTCCACCCCCGGCGGGCACGTGATTGGCAGGTTTGAGGGAGGCGAACTGCTGACCTACTACGAGGAGAAGCACGCCGGGGGCTACCTGTGGTATCACGTGAAATCCGAGCAGTACGGCGAAGGCTACGTGAACGCCACCTGCGCCATGCCCTATGTGGAGGGGGAACCCCACTGGGGGGAGGAAGATTACAGCCCCCTCACCCCCAGCCTGAAGCAATATACCCTTGACATCTATGCATGGAAAATCGCCCATCATCTTTACGGATGGGATGAGGAACACCACGTGTATTCCGGTATTCATTACACTAAATGGGATGCGGTGCTGCCTGCCGCCGACATTGTGGACATGATGCTGGAAAATCACATCATGCTGCGAAACAGCCAGACGGAACCCTTTTCAAACGCCGCCACGGAAGAAGAGCGGGAGCAGGCTGCCCTGAAGATTCTCAAAATCCACTACAATGTGGACAGCGTATACGAGCTTTTTTTCCGCACCCCTAAGTATCCGGATGGCACAGGCATTTACGGCAGTTTTCAGATTGAAGACTGGCACAGCGTAAGTCGTCCATATTCCACCGAGGTGGCCATCATCAATCAAATGCTGGATGAGGCTTTCCCTCCGCCAAACGAAGCAGCCAATCAGAGCATTTTGTGAGTGAAAAAGTCGTTGGGCGCATACTCAGCAGCAAGGGCTTCCTTGGTTTTCCTGCCCACCAAGCCGTCAGCGGTCAAGCCTGCCTTTTGCTGAAAAGTAATGACTGCCTTTTCTGTTGCGTCACCAAAAACACCATCCGCAGCCAGAGACCCATCCACCTTATCCTTTAAGTGCCACTGCAGATTGATCACATACTGCCCATGGCTTCCCTTTTTCAGGGTGATTGAACCAAAAGTCTGGGTGGACAAGTCCCGCCCTCCGGCAGGCGCACTCTTAGCAAGAAATTTGGTCATCATGTAACCATGTCTTTTGATGGGTTCCCACAAGGTCACGAAAGCGTATTCGCCGTTCGCCTTGTCCGGGTCAATTCTTACCGGCGTGCCGTGAAGCACACGGAGAACGACAGAACCTCCGGGGGTTTCCCGAAGGTTCACGGTGGTCTTGTCTGCTACGCTGACATAGCGCAGCCGGTCAATGTAAGGTGCTGCCATGTTGATGCTTCCTTTCTGTTTTTCTGTCTTTTAAGGAGTTTGTGATGAAACGATTGCTTTTCTTTGCCCTCTGTCTTTGTCTCCTGCTCCCCTTCCTGCCCGCCCTGGCGGAGGACACCCTGCCCCGGATTCAGGTGGTGTACACCAACGTCAACTTCCGTTCCACCCCCGGCGGGCACGTGATTGGCAGGTTTGAGGGAGGCGAACTGCTGACCTACTACGAGGAGAAGCACGCCGGGGGCTACCTGTGGTATCACGTGAAATCCGAGCAGTACGGCGAAGGCTACGTGAACGCCACCTGCGCCATGCCCTATGTGGAGGGGGAACCCCACTGGGGGGAGGAAGATTACAGCCCCCTCACCCCCAGCCTGAAGCAATATACCCTTGACGTATGTGCATGGAAAATCGCCCATCATGTTTATGGCTGGCAGGAAGAATACGAAATCTATGCAAACTTCAACAAGGATGAGTGGGATGCGGTGCTGCCCGCCGCCGACATTGTGGGCATGATGCTGGAAAACCACATCATGCTGCGAAACAGCCAGACGGAACCCTTTTCAAACGCCGCCACAGAAGAGGAACGGGAGCAGGCTGCCCTGAAGATTCTGAAAATCCACTACAATGTGGACAGCATGCAGGAGCTTTTCTTCCGCTCCCCCAGCTTGCCAAACGGCAGCGGCTTTGCGTGGGATGATTTCCAGATTGAAGACTGGCACAGTATCGAACCGCCAACCATCAAGCAGTTTCAACGTATGCACTCAGACATTTACAATACTTTCCATCAGTAAGCCTGTCTGTGTCAGGTTTCCGTTCCACGCCAGTGAAAAAAGTCGTTGGGCGCATACTCGGCGGCAAGGGCTTCCTTGGTTTTCTTGCCCACCAAGCCGTCAGCGGTCAAGCCTGCCTTCTTCTACTTTACAAATACCTTCCCCTTGCCCGGAAGGTAACCGATGCTTGACCGTCCGCCTCTACCCGGAGGGGGACGGTTTTTCCAATGGGTACAAGCAGATCATCATGGGAGGCTGCCGTGCGGCAACCCAGAGCGGAGCGGCTTTCCGTCCCCTGAATCACCATCTGCTGCAAGCCTTCCCGATCCCAGGTAATGCGCAGGGTTTCCCCCGGGGTCATGGCCAGGTCGGTGAAGGTTATGAAGGTGTCCCCGCAGGTCAGGGTCAGGGTGTTCACCGCCGTCATGCAGGTGGCTTCCGCTTCCGCCCAGGTAGTTTCCGCCGTGCCCCCCACCCGCAGGCTGCCTGCCTCCCCTGTGGCAAGGGTCAGGGTTTTGGGCAGGGCATCCTCCCACCAGGGCAGGCCATAGGCACGGAACACCAGGGTGATTTCCTCCGCCCAGCCGGTCATGGAGATGCCCTCCACCCCCTGCACGCACACGCAGCCCAGCCGCTGCCCCCGGCGATAGCTGACGGTAAGGAAGCCGTCCGTGCACCAGCGTGCCAGCTTTTCCAGCAGCATGCGCCGTCGGGGGAGGTTCCGCTCCCGGATCATCAGGCGAACCTTCACCGTCAGGGCGGTGCGTCTTCGGCGGATGAACCGGCTGCCCTCTCTGCCGGCCAGGTCGGCAAGGATCAGAGTCTGGGGTGCGCCTTCCTCCTCAATATCCGCCACAAGGATGGCGGGATCCAGGGCGAACAGGGATGCCCCGTTCATTTGACAGTCCAGCTTCATGGTCATCCCCTCCTCAGGCGGCTTTTCCGGTCAATCTCCCGGGACACGGTGTCTGCCACCAGCCGTCCCACGGTTTCCCCATCCATGGCGATGGTCATCCCCTGCAGGGCATCCCGCAGGGCCTGCCCCACCTCTGCCCCCGATAAGGCAGCAGAGGAGGAGGTTTCCCCCCGCCGCCACTGTTCCGCTTCCGCCCGGGTCAGCACCGCTTCCCCCTCATGGAGCCGGGCAGGGAACTCGTTGTAAGGCACATAGTCCAGCCCCACGGCATAGCCCTTGCCGTCCCCTTGCAGGGAAAAGTACCGCCGTGCGGCGGAGGTGGCGGCGGCGATTTGGGCGGCGATGGCACCCCATGCCCCCACCCCGGCGGCTTGGAGGCTGCCCATGCTGCTGCTGGCGCTCTGGCTCATGGCTGCCCAGGCATCAGCGGCGGTGGATGCGGTGGATTGGGCGCCTTGGGCAAGGTTTTGGAGCTGCTGCTCCAGGGCCTGGTTCAGGCTTTCCCCGGTAGCAAGGGCGGACTGGGCGGCTGATTCAAAGTCGGCCGTGTCCATGGTCAGGGTTGCGCAAAGATCAAATAAGGCACTCGTTGGCGATCATTCCTTTCTGTTATTTGGTTATGATGATTCTTTCAGAAGAAGTCACTTCCATCCGGAGGGGTGCTGCGAAGGGGTGCAGGGGTAAGTGAGCGGCTACACGCCAGTGGCGTGTATAGCAGCCGCGAACGCATCAACCGAAACGAGC
>CAVIWF010000082.1:0-5757 GCA_963646285.1 bacterium | reverse complement strand
GGCTCGCCGATTTTCGATTTAGAGTTGAAGGGCTTGCGAGCCCGTGGGCGCCACCCAGGGTTTGTTGATGGTCTGTAGCCCCGTCATGATCAGTGGCGGGGCTTTTGTGTTTCTGTGTTGCGCAGCCCGGCTGGCCGTGTTATCATGACCATGGGAGGATACCATGCAGATACTGATACTCACTGATATTCACGGCAACCTGCCTGCGCTGGAAGCCGTGCTGGCCACCCCGGAAGCCAGGGCCTGCCAGCAGGTCATCTCTTTGGGGGATTATTCCGGCTTTGGCCCCAATCCGCTGGAAGTGTACCGCCGCCTGATGGATCTTCATGCGGTGATGCTGCTGGGCAACCATGAGGAGCGGCTGCAGCACATGGGCACCCCTGCCTTTGCCGGGTACAACTGGGCACTGGCACGGTGGACGGCAGGGCAGCTTCGGGAATTCGATCTTCATCACCCCACGGACTGCCGGCTGGGCAGGGTACTCATGACCCACGGCACCCCCGGGGATCCCTTCCACCTGATTGACGGTCAGGAGGCGGAGACCCTGCTTTGTTCCCTGCCGGAGGAAATTGAGCTGGTCATCAGCGGCCACAATCACATTCCCTTCCGTGCGTTTTCCCATGGACGCACCTGGGTAAACCCCGGCTCCCTGGGCATGCTGGAGGATGAAACCGGCGCCCTGGCCGCCTTTGGGGTGCTGACCCTGAGGGAGGATCATCCTTCCATGGAAGTCCACCGGGTGCCCTACGATCCGGACAGGGCGCTGGATGCTATGAGGGATAATTCCCTGCACATCCTTGCCCCGGAAATGTGCCACGCCGTGTACTTGACCATGACCCGGGGGCTGCCCCAATACATGCTGCGTCTGGTGGACTACGTGAAAGAGACCGCCGCCCCCCTGGGGCTTTCCCTGGGGGATGCAGCAGCCTGGAAAATCGCCGATGAAACCTTCCCCTGGGCAGACGGATGCACCAGCCGGGAATTCTGGAAAGAGGTACAGCCATGACCCATGATACCATCGCCGCCATTGCCACCGCCCCGGGACAGGGGGGCGTCAGCATTGTCCGCCTTAGCGGCAGCGAAGCGGAGCAGATTCTCATGCAGCTCTTCCGCCCTGCCAGGAAGGGGCTGACCAGCCTGACCAGCCACATGCTGACCTACGGCCACGTGATGGACGGGGAGGAAGTGGTGGACGAATGCATGGCGGTGCTCATGCGTGCCCCCCGCAGCTACACCCGGGAGGATGTGGCGGAGTTTCAGCTCCACGGGGGTGCCTTTACCCCCCAGCGGGTGCTGAACTGCTGCCTGAACGCCGGAGCACGGCTGGCAGAGCCGGGGGAGTTTACCCGCCGAGCCTTCCTGAACGGGCGCATGGACCTATCCGAAGCCGAGGCGGTGATGAGCCTGATTGCCGCCCGGGGAGAACAGGCTCACCGTGCCGCCATGCGGCAATTGCAGGGGGGCGCATCCACCTTTATCCGGCAGGCGGCAGACGAATTGTACACCATTGCTGCCGGCATTGCCGCCTGTGTGGACTACCCGGAGGAAATCACCGAGGAGGAAGCCACGGAAGGCCTGTCCCCCAAGCTGAAGACCCTTGCAGACAAGCTGGATGACGCATGCAGCGAGCGTTCTGCACGGCTGCTGACGCAGGGCTTGCAGGTGGTGCTGTGCGGCCGCCCCAATGTGGGCAAAAGCTCCCTGCTGAATGCCCTCCTGGGGGAAGACCGTGCCATTGTGACCCCCATTCCTGGCACCACAAGGGACGTGGTCACCGGGGACATGCTCCTTGGAGGCTGTCAGATTCACCTGACAGACACTGCCGGCCTCAGGGAAACGGACGACCCGGTGGAGCGGCTGGGGGTTGCCCGCTCAGGCAAGGCCATGGCGGAAGCGGATGTGGTGCTGGTGGTGCTGGATCACGCCTCTCCCCTGACGGAGGAGGACAAGACCCTCCTGCAGGAGCAGAACCGGGAAAACACCCTTGTGGTTGTGAATAAGACGGACCTGCCCCCTGTGTGGGACGTGAAAGAAATAGCTGTCCTTTGCCCCCAGGGCACGGTGGTGACCCTTGCCGCCGCCCTGCCGGAGACCCTGCAGCCCCTGAAGGAGGAGCTGCGCCGCCGGGCCACCGTCAGCGACCAGCTGGCACTGACCCAGCCCCGGCACCTGGATGCCGCCCGCCGGGCTGCCCGGTTCCTGCGGGAGGCTGCCGCCACGGTGGATGCAGGCCTGCCGGTGGACTTGACCACGGTGGACTTGACCGCCGCCCAGTGCGCCCTGGGGGAAATCACCGGGGATCAGGTGGATGAAAAGCTGCTGGACGCTGTGTTCAGTCAGTTCTGTGTAGGAAAGTGAGGGGCTTCGCCCCGCTGGACATCGACAAAGTGGCGAAGCCACTTTGTCGATACTCTAAAGCCCCCGTGAGCATCATGCGCTCACGGGGGCTTGTTGTTTTGGGTTTTTACGGAACGTCCGTAGCGGTGGCGGCGGCGTCATCCACGTAGGTGTAGAGGATGGCGGCGCTCCAGGACCAGCAGCTGCTGGGCTCGTATCCGTGCACACTGCCAGAGCAGAAGTCATAGTAGGTGTTGGAATACAGGGGGATGGCAGGCAGTCGGGTGCTGAAGGCGTTCATCAGGGTGACCCAGCGCTTCATGTAGGTGGCCGTGTCTCCGGGCTCCGTATTGCGCAGGGCACGGGCAACCACGTACAGGTCATCACTTTCCAGACCGGTGGTGTTCACATGACCCTGATAGGCTTCCCCGGGACGCCAGGTGTTGGTGGGATCATACACGTAGGAGAAGTTGGTGGCCAGTGCGTACAGGTTGCAGGTGCGGGCATCATCCCGGTAGTACTGGGCCAGCATGTCGCTGTAGGACATCTCTTCCACCGTTACATCGAAGCCCACTTCCCGCAGGTTGGGCAGGAGCAGGTCTTCCACCAGCTGGCACATACGGTTGTTGGTCACCTTGGCGAAGCGCACCTGCAGGGGCAGGAGGGTCTTGCCGCCGGCGGTAATGGCCTTCACCACAGGGTCTTCCGTGTTTTCATACTCGGTGAGGGCAGTGCCTTCCAGGGCACGGTAGCGGACGGTATCCTGCTTGGCATCGAACCGCTCGCCCTTTTCATTGTAGATGTAGCCTGCCTTTTCCAGCAGCTTGGTGGCTCTGGTCAGGTTCAGGGGATAGGTGGCTACCTGGGTCTTCATGGTGTTCAGGTAGTTGCCCACCGTAACCATCCACTGACCCAGACCGTACCAGCTGTATACAGGCTGGCCATAGGTGCCGGTGAACTCCGTTACGAAGGTGTCCTGATCCAGGCAGTAATCCACCGCCTGACGGACTTCCACCTGACTGGTGGGACCCTGCTCGCAGGCGAAGGACAGGAAGCCCAGACCCGTGCGCAGGTAGCTGGAGGACTGAAGCTGCTCATTGGCAAGGCCTGCATCAATGGCGGTGCTGTCGGTCAGCTTGTTCACAATATCCAGGGTGCCGTCTTCCAGCTGGGCAATGGCCTGATCATTGGTGGTTTCCTTCAGGGTCACGGTTTCAATCAGGGGACGCTGGCCGGCGTAGTTGCCCTGATAGTAGGGGTTGGCCTTCATGACCACGGTGCCGGTAGCGGCATCATAGCTTTCCAGCTGATAGGCGCCGGAGGTTACCTGGGGATGGCTGCTGTATCCCGTTTCCGGGTTCAGCATGGTTTCCTGAAGCAATGCTGCGGTGAAGTCCCCGGTCAGGTAAGCGCCCCGGCCGTCGTCCTTCACGTCGCATCCGGGAGCGATCTCGCTGATGGGATAGGGGGTCACGTTCACCAGCATGAGCTCGTAGTAGTAGGGCAGGGCATCCGTGCGCAGGGTGATGGAGAAGGTCATGTCGTCCTTCAGCCGCAGACCGGAAAGGTAATTCCGCTCGCCGCTGTTGTACTCATCATAGCCCAGCACCTGCCAGTAGATGGCGGTGGTGCCGCCAATGTCCTTCATCTGCTTGCTGGCCTGCATGAGCACGCTGAACACGTAATCCCTGGCGGTAATGGGGGTGCCGTCGTTATAGCACAGGCCGTCCTTGACCCGGAACTGGTAGATCTTGTTGCCCAGGTCATCCTGTGCGGCAGTAACCAGGGTGACCACCGAGTCATCCACCTGGTAACTGGCATCCTCCGTGAAGGCCACCGTGCTGTAGCCGTGAAGCAGGGCACGAACGTCCACATCGGAGGTATTGTTGGAGAACAGGTCGGTGGCAAAGTAGCCGGTGGGGCGGGATACCGTGCCTACCGTCACTTCGCTGCCGGGGGTCAGGGTTCGAATGGTCAGGGTCAGGTCCGTATCCTCCGTGAGGGCAATGGTTTCCTTTGCGGAGTAATTGTCTGCGTCCGTGGCTCGGAGGATGTACGTGCCCCCCTTCAGGGATGCACGCACCATGCCGTTGGCATCTGCCGTGGTGGACAGGGTTTCCTTCCCCTGCTCATCCTTCACGGTGACCTGGGCGCCGCTGACCGGGTTGCCGGTCTGATCCATGACCGTCAGGGTCAGGGTCAAGCCGTCCTTGTCAGCACTTTCATCTGCGAAAACTGCCGTGCAGCTGAAGGTCAGCATCATTGCCAGCAGTAGCGCAAGCATCTTTTTCATCATGATCGTCACCTCTTCGTGAAATCTCGTCGGTGGGCATTCACCCCGGCAGGGCAGGTTGCCCATACCCTGCCGGAGGATCGTCCGTTAGTCGAAGCAGTCGCCCACGTTGGTGATGGTACCGCTTGCCGCAGGCACGCTGGGTGCCACACGCTCGTCATAAGCGGACTGGTAAACAGCGCTGATGATCTGATCGCGGGTCACACGGGTCCAGGTGCCGCCTTCCCAACGGGTGAAGCGATAGCCCACACGGATGGGATTTTCAGGTGCGGTGGTAGAAGCACCGATGAGGAGGCGTTCTTTCTTGAGTACTGCACCGTTCCAGTTAACGAAGGTTACGGTGACATAGGCCGTGTTGGTCACTTCCAAACCGTTGTAGGTCACATCGTAGCGGCCGTTGCCGGGGGCTACAGGCTCGTACACGGTGTAGATGATTTCCTTGCCCGTGCTGTCCACGATGGGCATTCTCTCGAAGGTGAACTTGCCTTCGGTCTTCATGCTGCGAGGATCCACGGACATTTCGTCCATCACTTCGCCGTTGTTGCCAATGAGCTGCACCGTCAGCGGCGTGGCGGGACGGTAGTAGCCGTCGCCATCCACCCAGCGCACGGTGACCGTTACATCAATGCCCAGCAGGTCGGTGACTTCTGCTTCTCCGTTAGGTACAAGCAGGTCGCCGCCTTCGGGATTCTCGATGCCGTCAGCCTTTGCCTTCACGGTGTTGGTGATTTCTGCTGCGGGAATGTCTTCATCGGTTACGGTGTACTGAGCGGTGATGGTCACCGTCTCGCCCACGGGCAGTTCATCAATCACTGCCGTGGTACCGTTGACCGTGTAGCCGGTGCCCTTGAGCACCTTCACGCCATCCAGCAGGTCGTCCACCTGTACGTTGTAGTAAGGTACGTTGCCGTCGTTGGTCACGGTGATGGTGTAGGTAATGGTTTCGCCTTCACGGACACGGATACCGTCGGTATCGGATACCTTGGTCACCGTCAGGGTCACGTCTACGGTATCGGTATCGTTGTCCACATCGCCCTTGTCCTCAGGGGTCTTGGGATTCTCAGGATCCTTAGGATCGGGAATCTCGTCGCCCTTGGCGGTGGCGGTGTTCAGCACGTGGCCAGCCA
>CAVIWF010000081.1:0-5867 GCA_963646285.1 bacterium | reverse complement strand
CTCTCTGCTTCTGGCTCCCTTGCTGCATTCCCGTACTTATTCCTGCTGCTTTTGTGCTCTTCCCATACTTATTCCTGCTGCATTTCTCATACTAACTCCCATGTCGCTTTCCACTGTGGAACTTACTTTGGGAATTTACGCTTTTTTCGACTTTTTTTCGAAAAGCGCATTCTCCATTGCACTTTGTCTGCTTAAATTGCAAATCATCGGTTGCAAGTAAGCCGAAACTTTGCTATCATCATATCAGTGGCATTTGACGTTTATTCACATAGACCTGATGGGAAGGAAGGGATGACCTCCATGGCGCAGGAACCAGATTTTTCTGAACTGGCAAAGGCTGTGCTGAAGGTCAGCCGCAACACGCTTACGATTCATCTCCGGTTTATGGATGTGGCAATCAGTCGCCTCAAATGGATTGCCATTCCCGAGCTTCTCCTGCAAAAGCCGGAGCTGGAGCCTCTTTTAGCAGATGTGGCGCTGGCAACAGAGGGTACGGCGATTCTCTACGATCCCATCAAGCTGTGCAAGCTGTATGCCAGGGACAAGAACAACGGCCCCCGTGCCTATCTGCACCTGCTGCTGCACGGCATCTTTCGGCATTTCGATGTCGGGGTGAGCATCCTGCGCCCGCTGTGGAATCTGGCGTGCGATATGGCGGTGGAAAGCGTGATCAATGCTTTGGATCTGCCGGTGCTTGCCAACGGGAAAACTACATTGCAGCAAAAGGAACTTGCACGACTGGCACCCATGCTTGGCAATCGGCTGACAGCTGAGACGATTTATGCCTTCCTGCGTCAATATCCGCCCAAGGAATCAGAAATGAAGCGATTGACGGCACTGTTTTCGCCGGACGGTCACAGCATCTGGTACAAGCCGTCATTGCGAATTTCCCTTGCTGCTGCTTCTGCAGAAGATGGAAAGGGACAGGTTAAAAGCGGCGATACCATGGCGCTGAACGAGGTTCGTGAAGATTGGCACCACATTTCAGAACGCATCCAGCTTGATTTGGAAACCTTCCATAAGCAGCGTGGCGATACAGCCGGCACCCTGATGCAGAACCTCCGTGCCGTGAATCGGGAAAAGTACGACTACACGGCATTTCTCCGGAAGTTCGCCGTGTCCGGGGAAACGATGCGCATCAGTGACGATGAATTTGATTACGTGTACTACACCTACGGCATGAGGATGTTCCCTGAAAAGCGGATGCCCCTGATTGAGCCGCTGGAATACAAAGAAACCAGGCGCATTCGTGAGTTTGTGATTGCCATTGATACCTCCGGGTCGGTTGCAGGCGAGCAGGTGCAGGCATTTTTGCAAAAGACCTACAACATTTTGCACAGCACGGAAAGTTTTTTCAGCCGCATCAAGATTCATATCCTTCAGTGCGATGCAGAAATTCAGGAGGATGTCAGGATTACGTCCCAGGAGGAATTTGACCGCTATCTGGAGACGATGAAGATCAAAGGCCTGGGCGGCACGGACTTTCGCCCGGTGTTTCGGCATGTGAATCAAATGATTGCCGAAGGAGAGTTTACCCACCTGAACGGGCTGATCTACTTTACCGATGGCGACGGCGTATTTCCGGAACAAATGCCTGCCTACAAAACGGCATTCGTCTTTGTGGAGGAAGGCTTCGAAATCCCGGAAGTGCCCGTGTGGGCTATGAAGCTGGTACTGACGAAGGAAGAAATCGAGGAGATGAGCGAATGAAACCGCCCGCAGTGCTGCTGCTCGGCAACGGGCTGAACAATGCGTTTAACGGTACGCAGTGGAACGCATTGATTCATAAAATGGCATGTCAAACCGACTTGCCGGAAAAGATGAACCTGCCGTACCCCATGCAAATCCAGCTGGCAACGTGCGGCAAGTATGCGCAAGTTTTGTGTGACCGTCGGGAGGATCTGGCAGGGATTCAGCCCCAGGGCGCATTCCTGGAATGGCTGCAGCAGTTGATGGCAATGGGATTTGACGACATTCTGACCACCAATTACAGCTACGAACTGGAACGCTCCATCTTCCCGAAGGAACTGGACAACGCCCAGACAATCAAGCGCATTCGGCGCATGATGGATACAACCCTGGATCGTGCAGAGCCACGCTATATGCTGCATACCTTCAACCGAGCAGGGGAAAACCGTATCTGGCACATCCATGGCGAAGCACGGAAGCCCCATAGCATGATCATCGGGCACTATGAATATGCAGCCCTGCTTTCCGGCATGAAGGCACACAGCGACGAGCGCAGGAACGCCTATCAGAACCTTGCAGAGAAACCGTTGGAGCGACTTAGCTGGGTGGATCAGTTCATTTTAGGCAATGTATACGTCCTGGGCTTCGGCTTTGATCCTTCGGAGATGGATCTCTGGTGGCTGCTGAAAAGAAAGCAAAATGAAAAAGCCGATCATGGCAAAGTCTACTTCTACGAACCACGCAAAGAAGTACCGTTTGACGAAAAAATTGAACTGTTGAAAACCATGGGTGTTGAAATTCGTGACCTCGGCATAACACTTTCGACGGACAAAATGGAATGCGCCCAGCAATACAAGGGTTTTTATCCCATGGTCATTCAGGATATTCGGGAATTGAAGAATCGGGAGGAGAAGGAAAATGGCTGACTTTCGGATTGATCATGGCGTGCTGGTAAGCTATAAAGGAAAAGGCGGCAGTGTCACCATTCCTGATTCCGTCATCTCCATCGGGGAAAGAACGTTTTCTGGGTGCAGCAGCCTGACAAGCATTACCATCCCGGATTCTGTGACATCTATCGGGGATTGGGCGTTTTCTGGGTGCAGCAGCCTGACAAGCATTACCATCACGGATTCTGTGACATCTATCGGGGATCGGGCGTTTTATGGGTGCAGCAGCCTGACAAGCATCACCTTTCCTGATTCTATTACCTCCATTGGGGACAGTGCGTTCAGGGGTTGTCAAGGTTTGGCTGATCAATTCGGAAGGGTCATTGTGCGGAATGTTCTACATAGTTATAAAGGTATAGCAACGAGTGTCACCATCCCGGATGCTGTGACATCTATCGGGAAATGGGCGTTTTCTGGGTGCAGCAGCCTGACAAGCATTACCATTCCGGATTCTGTGACATCTATCGGGGAAAGTACGTTTTCTGGGTGCAGTAGCCTGACAAGCATCACCATTCCAGATTCCGTCACCTCCATCGGGGAAAGTACGTTTTCTGGGTGCAGCAGCCTGACAAGCATCGTTGTTCCTGACTCAGTTACCTCCATCGGGGAAAAGGCGTTTTCTGATTGCAGCAGCCTGACAAGCATCACCATTTCTGGTTCCGTAACCTCCTTCGGAAAAGAAGCATTCGAATCGTGTCTGGGATTAAAAGATTTCGTCTGTCCCTCTGCTTTTGCCAAGCAATTACAGGCAACGCTTCCTCAAACAAAAGCACCGGTTGCTATTCACATTCCTGACCTTTCCGATGTCAGCACAAAGTTTCGCCCCGGTGCTGCTGTTGGCTTTGCCGAAGACAACCGCACCTGTTCCGACGAAAATGGGCAGAAGTACGCCAAGTACATCAAGACCAATGCGGTCAAATTGACCGGGTTAGCCATTGAACGCCCTGCGCTAATGTACCTGATGCTGCGTGAAAAGCTGATTGCTGCCAAGGATCTCAATGCCGTTATGAATACTGTGCAAGAAAGCGGTAACCCGGAGTTGATTGCAGCCATGCTGGAGTACAGCAACAGTGCCGTTTCAGAAAAAGACAAGGCCAAGGTACAGCAGCAGAAGGATGAACGGGAAGCAAACGTCACCAATTTTCTCTTTGATGCAGAGAAACTGGATGCCCTCAGCGGTAAAACCTTTGCTGTTGCCGGTAAGCTGAAAACCTTTACCAGCCGAGATGAGCTGAAGGAGTGCTTGGAAACATGCGGCGCAAAACTGACGGAAAGCCTTTCAACAGAGGTGCATTATCTCATTTCCAATACGCCGGATGGGCAAACGGCGAAAAACAGGAAAGCCGTTGAGCTGCACATACAGCGCATAACCGAGGAGCAATTCAACCAAATGATCGGCAGAAAAGTCCAGCAATAAGGAGCATGCCATGAACATCAAGCAAGCAAAGGAACAGATCAAAAATGCCATGACCGCCTATTTTACCCGGGACGATACAGGCGAATATGCCATGCCGGCTCATCAGCAGCGCCCCGTGTTTCTCATGGGGCCTCCCGGTATTGGCAAAACGGCTGTTATGGAGCAGATTGCCGGCGAAATGGGCGTAGCCCTGCTTTCCTATTCCATGACCCACCACACCCGCCAGTCTGCACTGGGTCTGCCGTTCATCGTCCACAAGCGCTATCAAAGCGGCGCAATGGAATGCGATGTCAGCGAATACACCATGAGCGAGATCATTGCCTCCATTTACGATCTGATGGAGGAAAGCGGTGTCCACGAAGGCATTCTCTTCCTGGATGAAATCAACTGCGTCAGCGAAACCCTTGCACCGGTGATGCTGCAGTTTCTGCAATATAAAACGTTCGGCCGTCACCGTGTCCCCGATGGATGGATCGTGGTCACGGCAGGCAATCCGCCGGAGTACAATAACAGCGTTCGGGAGTTCGATATTGTGACCTGGGATCGCCTTAAGCGCATCGATGTGGAGCCGGATTATCAGGTCTGGAAGGAATACGCACTCAGTGTGGGGATTCATCCTGCTGTTACCACCTATCTGGACACCAAGTCCGGGCATTTTTACAGCGTGAAAACCGATATAGACGGGAAATGCTTTGTCACCGCCCGGGGCTGGGAGGATTTGTCCCGCATGATGCGCCTGTATGAGCAGAATAAGATCCCGGTGGATAAGCTGCTCATCAGCCAGTATTTGCAGGATGCAAAAATCGCCGCCGAATTTGCCCAGTACTACGACCTTTTCCGCAAGTATCGCAGTGATTATCAGATTCCCGGCATTCTGGATGGTAATGCCTCTGACGAAATCATCAGCCGTGCGAAAAAAGCCAAATTCGATGAGCGTCTGGCACTGATCGGCTTGATGCTTGATGCCATGCGTGAACAGACTCAGCGGATCATGGACGAAAACACCGCACTATCGAAGCTGATGGATACGGTCAAAGCGTTCAGAGTTCGACAGGTGAAGGAAAAAGCACCGTCCAAGGATGTATGGAATGCGCTGATTGAAGAAAAACGCAAAGCCCTTGATGCAGGCAAAAAATCCGCATCCATGGCAGAGGGCGAGCAACGCATCCTGCGCAGGCTGCTCCGGCACATGACGGAAGAAACAGCATTGCTGACTGAACTGCCGGAAGCCGACGCTTTCCCAGCACTGAAAAAGGATTTTGATCAGCGGGTGAAGGAACTGAAAGCCGAAGCTGGCAAGGTCGGCAAGCACATGACGAACATGTTTGTCTTCTCTGAAAACGCATTCGGTGAAGGTGAGGAACTGCTCATCATTACAACGGAGCTGACCGCCAGCAAGGAGGCTGCCATGTTCATCGGAACCTTCGGCTGCAAGGAATACTACCGGCACAATAAAGAGCTGCTGCTCTATGAGCGGCAGGGAAAAATCGTGCAGGCACTGAAGAATTTGGGGTTTTGAAAAAACTGAACCTGTGGCAGCGTTTCAACATGCATGCAACAGGCGTATCACCTTGCGCATACAAAAAGTGCGGAACCGATCATCCATCGATTCCGCACGCAGGGCATCGACAAAGTGGCTTCGCCACTTTGTCGAGTTTTGCACTCACTCACTGGTCGAACGGTTTCACCGTTCTCCCGGCCGTTCGTTCGTGTAATGAAGCTTTTTCTGGCGAAAAAGCACGAAAATCGCCGCACATGTCGCCGATTTTCGATTTAGAGTTGAAGGGCTTGCGAGCCCTCCAACGCCACCTAGG
>CAVIWF010000080.1:0-6254 GCA_963646285.1 bacterium | reverse complement strand
AGCGCAGCTTGCGACGATTGAGGTTGCGGAACGACCGCAAAGCCCTCTGGAATAAGCAAAACCAACGCCTTGCAAAATGTGCGTACACTTGCGGCACTTTTCGAAAGCATCTCAAGGGGGCTTTCCGATCGCCCCCTTTAACCCCTTCGGAGCCCAACTTGTAAAACCCCTTCGAGTTGAATTTGCTTGTTTCGTTTTACTTTCATAACAAACCAAGCTGCTTCCGAAGGGAGTGCGAAGGGGTGCAGGGGGCGACCGCAAAGCCCCCTGCAAACCATCACTAGAGAACTGTTGCAGAAATGTGGACTGCGAAGGAGTCCAGAGGGCGAGGGTCTTCGACCCGTTTAAGCCCCCTGCATCGCAGCACAAATCATTATGATTACCCGCAAATCATATCCAAAAACAAAAACGGCAGGGGCATCTACCCCTGCCGCAAAATCCTTATGCTTCTTGTGAAGGAGCCTCTTTCTCAGAAGTCCCCTCCTTTGCACTGTCTTCTCCCACCTGCTTGCCCACCAAACCGCCGGCGGCCACCATCTGCAGCATCTTGGGAATGTCCAAATTGGTAGCAGCCTTCATGGCCTCGAAGGACTGCATCATGGTGCCGGTCATGTCCCGGGTCAGGCCGGTGGCAGCCCCTTCCCCAAAGAGGATGATCTTGTCCGTCTTGGCAAGGGGTTCACCCATGGCACGAGCCACTTCCGGCAGCTTGTTGACCACCATTTCCAGCATGGCAGCCTGACCATACTGCTGCATGGCTTCCGCCTTCCGCTGGATGGCTTCCGCCTCGGCACGGCCCTTCAGTTCAATGGCTTCTGCTGCCTTCTGGGCGGCGTACAGCTCAGCGTCTGCCGCTGCCTGCCGCTCGTACTTCTTCGCCTCGGCCTCGGCTATGCGGGCGTCCTTTTCAGCGGATGCCTTTTCACGGATCTCCACGTTCAGCCGTTCCCGCTCGATCTCCACCTGCTGACGCTTCAGCTCGGTTTCCTTTTCCAGCTTGGTCATTTCAGCGGCGGCACGCTCGGCTTCGAAGGTCTTGCGGACACGTTCCTTCTCGATTTCGAAGGCCGTTTCCGCCTTGGCACGCTCCTGCTCCGTCTCAATCTTGTAGGCGGCTTCCCGCAGCTTCAGATCCTTATCCTGCTCGGCGATGTTGGCCTGGGCTTCCATTTCCGCCTTGTGGCTTTCCTGTTCCGCCTTGGCACGGGCCACACGGGCGTCCCGTTCCTTGTCCACAATGTTCTGCTGGGACATGGTGTCGATAACCGCCCCGTCCTTGTCGGAGAAGTTCTGGATGGTCATGTTGATGATCTCCAGACCCATGTTGCTCATGTCCGCCATGGCGGCCTTGATGGATTCCTGGGCGAACTTGTCCCGGTTCTGCACCAGCTCGGAGATGGTCATCTGGCCGATGATCTCCCGCATGTTGCCTTCCAGCACGTCCTTGGCCAGGCCCTTGATCTGATCCGCATCATAGTGGAGCAGCTGCTCGGCGGCGGTGGCAATGGACAGGTCGTCAGAGCCGATTTTGATGTTGGCCACAGCGTCCACCACCACGGAAATGTATTCCTTGGTGGGCACAGGCTGGGCGGTGCGGATATCCACCTGCATCAGGCACATATCCAGCTTGTCAATCTTTTCAATGGCGGGGATGTAGAAGGTGGCACCGCCCCGGACAATGCGGTAGCCGAACCGCTTGGTGGCGGTGGTGCCGTCAGGGTTGCGCACCTTGTAATTGTGCCGCACCAGACCGGAAACGATCAGCGCCGTATCCGGGGGCGCAATCTCGTACCGGGGCAGGAGCTTCACCAGAAGAATGATGATCACAATGCCGATGGGGATCCAGTACCAGTACTGGGCAAGGATAGGCAAGAACTGCTCCATGGTTCATCCTCCTTTGCAGTTGTCGAAGTCTCTGGGGGAAGTGTACCATGGGATGCAGGGGATGTCAATGGGGGGATCATCGCATGCATCAAACAGAAAACATGCCGAGCTGTTCTGCTGTATCTGTTTTCTTCCTTGGCTTCTGCGGCAGGGGCTCAGGCATGGGCACATGCACATTGCCGTCCCAGTCTTCATCGATGCCAATGGCGCCCAGGCGGATCAGTTCACGGTTCCCGGGATAATCGCAATCATGGCAGAAGGTCGGGCACCAGCCTTTTTTCAGGTTCTCAGTGGCGCCAGCCCAGGTGCCCCCCTTGCCTTTGTCAGAACGGATCACAACGGTACCTTCGGAGTGAGCATAGATATAGCGGTTCCGCATCATGGCAACACCCACATTGAAGCCGGCGGTAGGCACCACAACGGACATCAGCAGCACACGGCCATCCCGAATCTCCTGCATCAGTCCCGCATCCCGCATTTTGCGCAGCATGGAATCGGACAGATACTCAACCACCGCCACGCCTTCTTTCATTGCGGCGGAAGCAGAAATGCTGTCAATGCCCTTGGCTCCGCCAGAAACTACAGCATAGCCGTTACGAGCTGTGGTGGCTACCGTCTTTTCCGTGAACCTGATATCTGCCGGCGCCACTTCACGGGAGCCCACATAACCTACAGCAGGGCGTGTCAGCAGCCCCAGATCCCCAGCACAGTAAAACAGCGGCGGGCAGGTATTGCCCAGCTTCTTTTTCAGCTGCTTGGGATAGGCGGCATCCGCTCTGGTCACCACCTGAATCCCCATGTCTTCATACTTGGCAAGCTCGAATCGCAGGCTGCCGCTGCGGTCGATCAGGCGCATCAGCCGAGCCCCTTCCTCCTGGGAGTAAGCCAGTTCGGATACAAAATCTTTCTGTTCAAAATCCAGCAGGAGTTCCGGCTGAAGCTTTTTCTCCATCAGCCGTTCTGCCAGCTTGCTCCATTCTCCAGGCTCTAAAGGTTTGATGTCCTCTGCCACGCACAGGTGGCTGCAAAGGATCGTGATCGCCTCGGCGTTTCTGTTCATGTTACTCCTCCGCATGGCTGCTGTTCGCAAGTGCGAAAGGATAAACTTCCTTGCAGCCATTTTCCATCATTTTATATCCGCATACGGTCAGGGTCCATCTGGAGTCCACCACATCATCCACCAGGATGACCTTGGACGGCATTTGATTGGACACGACCGTGAAAGATTCATTTGCATTTTTGTACTGGAAGGCGCTGTTCTCCATGTCCTTCTGCTGAGGCGCCGATGACTTTTCTAGCAGCTCGACAAACCGCAGCCCTGTCTGCTGGGCCAGCCGCTGTGTGAAATCCTTGACCAGATCGCTCCGCAGGGAGGGTACACAGGTGATATACCTGATGCCATGCTCCTGGATCGTCTTCTGCAGCACCGATGCTGACTTGACCACCAACTGATCAGCGAAGCGCTTCGGCTCTCCATTCTTCGGATATTTGCCCTTTGCCACCAATTCACCATAGCCGTCATCACCGTACTTGGCCAGGCAGATGCCGGGCTTCAGCTGCCTGTTTTCCGGAATGTTCCTGCTATTTGGCCACTTCTTGCGGGGTTCGATCGATAATTGATGGGACACGATGAATTCAGCCGCCTTCTTCCTGGAAGATTCAGAAATCGTCATCCCGGGGAAGATATCCTTGCCAGTGCAGTTGGCGCACTTTCCGCAGTCACAGGCAGTGTGGTCATCAAGGCAGTTGACGGCAAAGCGGCTGAGACAACCCTTCGTTTCGGTCAGCTCCCGCATCTGCTTCATTTCTTCCCGGCGCACATTGCTCACAGCCTGGTAGTATTCCTCGTTGTATACAAATGTCCGGGCTGTGGAGTAATAATTTTTACCCTCTTTGCGAATAAAGCCTTCATTTTCCAGGAAGTACAGCACCTTGTCCACTCTGGGCCCACGGGCGTTCACACTGTCAAGAATGTCCTTCTTGGAAACGCCGCTGGCATGGCTGATGAGCTCCATCACCTGCTCCGCTTCCTTTCTGGATGGGAAGGCGGTGCGGATGAAATATTCGTTAATTCTTTCGTCCTCGCTTCCGGTCATCAGAAACACATAGGCATCCTGCAAACTGCGGCCTGCACGGCCGATCTGCTGATACCAGGTTACAATATTGGAAGGTGACTGGAAGTGAATGACGAAGGAGATATCGCCCTTGTCGTAACCCATACCCAGCTTGATGGTAGCCACGATTGCCTTGATCCTGTTATGGCGGAACGCCTCCAGAGCGGCGTCATTCAGTGCCTCTTCTTTCTCGTCTCGTTTATAATAAGACATAGCGGCAATGCCATTTTTCTGCAGGAATGCCGCCGTGTTGTCGCAGTCACGATGATCCAGGCAGTAGATGATGCCGGTTCCGGGGAGCTTGGGCAGATTATCCAGCAGCCAGGCATATCGATCTGTGCGCTTCACCAATGGCAGCACCTGGATGTGCAGAGATTCCCGGGTCAGCGGGCCACGGGAAATAGAAACGTCATTGCCCAACTGCCGCTTCAAATCCTTTACCACACGGTCATTCGCTGTAGCTGTGGTCGCCAGAACCGCAACATTGGAGAACGCACCGCTGATGATGCGCCCGAGTTTGCCGTAATCCAGCCGAAAATCGTGTCCCCAGTCGGAGATACAATGGGCCTCATCCACCACAAAGAGGCCGATGCGGAAACGGGGCAAATAGGCTTGTATTTCATTATTCAGCAAGGTTTCCGGCGTGATAAACACCATATCCAGCTGATCTGAGGTCATGCCGTTCAGAATGTTCTGCCGTGCCGCTTCATCTTTCACGCTGCTGTTCAGCGCTGCACAGCGCAGACCCATGCTGCGAGCCATCTCCATCTGGTTATCCATCAGCACAAGCAGCGGACTGATAACCAGCGTCATGCCCTGGCCGCGGCTTCGCTTCAGCTTCGTGCAGATAAAGTACACAAGGCTTTTGCCCCAGCCGGTTTTCTGCACCACCAGCGTCCGCTTCTTTTCCATGGTGGCTTCGATGGCTTCATACTGGCCTTCGCGGAACTGGGCATGGGGACCGTAAACACTCTTCAGGATCCTGTCCGCTTCGCTATAAATGGATCGATTGCTGATCTTCATACGGTTCCTCCCTAGAAAAGTCTAGCAGTTTCAAAAATCAAAGGCGATGCCTGTCTGATGGATGATGGCTTTTTCGGCATAGGCCAGCATTTCTTTTTCACGTTATCCAGCACCATGGGCTTTCAGGAATTTCATTCCGCTCACCTCGCAGTGCTTTTCTGATGACAGTCTAGCCGTTCTAATGCTTATTGTCAACTGGGAGCCGAAAAAAGGCTTGACAGGAAGGCACTAACGTGCTATAATTCATGTCTGTCAGCAGGCAGCGAAGGTTGTCTGTTCACGCCAACGTTCCTCGGAGGCACTTGACTGCGGCCTGCGCCTGTAGCTCAGTTGGATAGAGCAACGGCCTTCTAAGCCGTGGGTCGGGGGTTCGAGACCCTCCAGGCGCGCATTATGGTGAGTATAGTTCAGTGGTAGAGCGCCAGATTGTGGCTCTGGATGCCGTGGGTTCGAGTCCCACTACTCACCCCATCTTTTTCCCCATGGTCTGCTGCATTGCGCGGCAGAGTTCATGTCCTGCGTTGGGGTGTAGCCAAGTGGTAAGGCACGGGACTTTGACTCCCGCACGCGCAGGTTCGAGCCCTGCCACCCCAGCATGTATGACCCATTAGCTCAGTTGGCAGAGCACTTGACTTTTAATCAAGGTGTCTGGAGTTCGAATCTCCAATGGGTCACATCCCATCTGCCTCTGACCCGGGATGAACGCGCGGGCGTGGCGGAATGGCAGACGCGCCAGACTTAGGATCTGGTGCCGTAAGGCGTATGAGTTCAAGTCTCTTCGCCCGCACACTTTTCCTTGTTTGTCCCCGTGGTTGGATGCGGGATATGCGGTAGTAGCTCAGTTGGTAGAGCGCCACCTTGCCAAGGTGGAGGTCGCGGGTCCGAGCCCCGTCTACCGCTCCAATTTATATGCGGGTGTAGCTCAATGGTAGAGCCCCAGCCTTCCAAGCTGGTCACGTGGGTCCGATTCCCATCACCCGCTCCAGCTTGAAGCCTGATCCGAAAGGATCGGGTTTTTTTCGTTTTGGTGGAGATTGCGTGGAAGATGGAAACGGTGCACTTTTTCAGGAGTGAAGCCTCCCCCGTGCATGGAGGAGGGGCGGTGAATTGGCTGGCGAGAAGAAGGACAACAGCATAAAAAGAACTCCTTGAACCATCATGATTCAAGGAGTTTCATCATGTACACCATTAGGGACTCGAACCCTAGACACCCTGATTAAGAGTCAGGTGCTC
>CAVIWF010000079.1:0-6389 GCA_963646285.1 bacterium | reverse complement strand
CGCACATGTCGCCGATTTTCGATTTAGAGTTGAAGGGCTTGCGAGCCCTCCAACACCACCCAAGGTTTGTTGATGGTCTGAAGCGGCTTCGCCACTTCCAGCTGGTTTTCAATTCTTCACAAGGGGGCTTTCCGGTCGCCCCCTTGACCCCTTCGGAGCCCGACTTTTAGGGTTATCCATGCTATCCTTATTATAGCTGGTTTTCGGGGGTGGGTGCGGGAGGGGGGCTTTTGACACAAAAGCCGCCCCTCCCGCAATTTTCCCCGTCTATTGCGTAGAAAGTTGCCAAATCCGAGGCGAATGTGGTATCATAATTTGATCCGGAAGGAGGATGCCCATGGATGATGGAAAGACCATTTACCTGACCGTGCCCGGCAACCAGGCCTACGGCCTTGTGATCCGCACAGCCCTGGGGGGCGCTGCCATCCTGAAGGATCTGGACGTGGACACCATGGACGACCTGCGCATGGCAGCAGACGAAAGCTGCGACTGCCTCCTCCATCAGGGGATTGAAGTGGAAACCCTGACCGTTGCCATTCGGGAGGAGGGTGCGTATCTTCAAGTGAGCATCGAGGCCGCCCTGAAGGGGGACGGCAAGGGGAACCCGGAGGAAGTCGCCCTGATGCAGGCCGTGCTGGAAACCCTCTCCCCCAAGGTGCGCCTAACCACCACCCCCGGCGGATGCATCCGCCGCATTGACCTGGCCGTGCCCCGGGCAAGGGCGTAAAGGGGGTGCGCCCATGAATGACAGCGTATGGGACGCCGTATGGGCTCGCTATGCTGCCGCCCCCTCTGTGGAGGACAGGGATGCACTGGTGGAAGGCTACCTGCCCCTGAGCCGTGCCATTGCCGGAAAGTTTGCCGGCAGAGGGGTGGAAACCGAGGATCTGGAGCAGGTCGCTGCCCTGGCGCTGATGAAGGCGGTGGAACGGTTCGACATAAACCGTGGACTCCGCTTTTCTACCTACGCTACCCCCACCATTGCAGGGGAAGTGCGGAACTACCTGCGGGATAAAAGCACCGCCATCCGCCTGCGCCGGGACACCCGAAGCGAGCTGTACCGGATGCAGCAGGTGCGGGATCAACTGACTGCTTCCCTCAAGCGGGAACCCTCCATGATGGAGCTGGCTCAGGCCATGAACATCACCCCGGATCGCCTGCTGGATCTGCTGGATCAGCGCAGTGCGGCAGACATGCTGTCCCTTTCCGCCCCTGCCTCCCTTCAGGAGGATGCCCAATCCCTGGAGGAAACCCTGGGCAGCATGGAGCAGGGCTATGAGCAGGTGGAGCAAAAGGACTGGATGGCCTGGGTGCGCCGCCAATTAACAGAGCGGGAACAAACCCTGCTGGATCTGCGGTTCATCCGCCGCATGGGACAGCGGGACTGCGCCGCCGCCCTGGGGGTCAGCCAGATGCAGGTCAGCCGCATGGAGCGGAAAATGCTTGCCAAGCTCCGGGAAAAAATGGAGCAGAATGAATAGACTTGTTGCCTTTGATTTTGAAAGGAGTATGCCATGTATCAGATGACGCCGCCTCAGCCTGCGCAACCCAGGAAGAAGAAAATGCAGCTGTGGCAGATCCTGCTTGTGGTGGTGGCGGTGGGCTTTGCCGCATGGTATGTGTACACCGCCTTCGCCCCGGAAACCGCCTCCTATGCCACCATTCAGGCAGGCACCCTGGGCGCCCGGTATTCCGGGGACTGTGTGCTTGTCCGGGATGAAGTGCCCTATGATGCAGAGGGCATTTCCAGCATTGACTACATTGCTCAGGAGGGTTCCCTGGTCTCCGTTTCCTCCAGCATATGCAATGTGTACTCCACCGGCTACAGCACCAAGGAAATGACCACCTTGCAGAACTACCGGGACTCCATCAAGACCTACCAGTCCCAGCTGCTGGCGGCAGAAACCACCACCGACGCCAAGATGGATCAGCTCCGCAGCGACATTCTGGACCGTGCCAAGGAGTTCCGGCAGATGATCGCCGGGCAGCGGGGCAATCTGCTGAATCAGGAATCCCTGCTGGACGCTGCTGTGGACGCCTGGCAGCAGTACTTCAAGAAGAAATACTCCACCAACCAGCGGCTGAGCCGGCTGTATGATGATGAACAGTCCCAGCTGCAGCGCATTGACAGCTGGACCAAGCAGTACATCGCCACGGAAGAGGCCATTGTCAGCTTCTACTCCGACGGGTATGAATACAGCCTGACGGCAGAAACCTACGCCGACTTCTCCCCCACGGACGTGCGGAAAATGTATCAGGGGCAGAAGCCCACCCAGTCCACCACCCAGAAGGCCAAGACCACCATCTACCGCATGGTGCGGGACGGCAGCTGGTATGTGCTCTTCCTGTCCAGGGACTCGGAGTGGAACCCGGTGGACGGCCAGACCTACGAGCTGAAGCTGGAAAGATACGAGAACATGCAGGTTTCCGCCACGGTGGTATCCTCCACCCGCTCCGGCGGCGAACTGCTGGTGCGGCTGAAGGTAGAAGCCCCTGTGACCCCCGTGCTGTACACCCGCACCTGTCAGGCAGAACTGGGCGAGTATGTGCAGAGCCTGATGGTGCCCTCCCGTGCCATTTACACCTACGAAGGCGCCACCGGCGTGGTGGTGCTGGACGGTACCAACCGGCTGTTTATCCCGGTGAACGTGCTGCTGCAGGATGGGGACAACGTGTATGTATCCGCCCTTCAGCAGGGGCTGCTCTATGAGGGACAGACGGTGGCACTCTTCTAAGGAGGCAGAAAGCAGCATGGAGGAAGACCTATTACGGAACCGGCTCATGCAGGTTCGGCGGGAAGTGGCAGAGGAAGCCGCCAAAGCCGGGTACCCTGCACCGAAAATCATTGCCGTGACCAAGACCCACCCCACCGACAGGATCCTTCCCCTCCTGGGCATGGATCAGGTGGACATTGGGGAAAACCGGGTGCAGGAAATCGTGGAAAAACTGCCTGCATTGGATGGAAAATTTCGCATTCACCTCATTGGCAGGTTGCAAAGCAACAAGGTTAAATATATAATAGAACATGTATGCCTGATTCACTCTGTGGACAGGCTGTCCCTGGCAGAGGAGATTGACCGGCAGGCGCAGAAGCACCAGCTGGTCATGCCTGTACTGATGCAGGTAAGCCCGGCAGGCGAGCCTCAAAAGGGGGGCGTTCCCCCGGAGGAGGCAGAAAACCTGCTGCGGCAGATGGCCAGGCTGCCCGGGCTCCAGGTGCGGGGCCTTATGGCGGTGATGCCCAAGACGGATGACGAAGCCTGTCTTTCCGGCCTGTTTGCCCAGATGCGCACCCTGTTTGAACACCTTCGGGATGAAGGGATTCCAGGGGTGGCAATGGAGGAACTCTCCATGGGCATGTCCGGAGATTATCACATAGCGGCACGGCACGGGGCAACGATGGTACGCATCGGCAGCGCCCTGTTCGGCCCCAGGGATTATGACCTGAAGGTCTAAGGGTTCAAGCAAACATGGGAGGTTCAAAGATGACATTCAAGGAATTGAAGGATTCCTTTCTGAGCCGTGTAAGCGGAGCAAGAGGCAACAAGCAGGATGAGCCGGAAGTTGTGTCCAACATGGCCAACGGAGGCACCAGCGGCTACCGCCCGGGTAAGGTTCAGGGAAGGAGTATCTTCTCAACCCAGAGCCTCCCTGTGCAGCAGGCCACCCAGCCCCAGCCCCGGCAGTCCACCGGCATGACGGGACGGTTTAACGCCATGGACGGGCAGATGCAGCAGACTGGCCGGCAGCAGCCCCAGCAGGATTTTTCCGGCACCTATCAGCAGACGGGCTTCCAGCAGAATCCCTATCAGCCCACCATGAATCAGCAGCCCTATTACGGGCAGCAGGATCCTGCGGGCTATCAGCAGACGGGGTTCCAGCAGGATCCCTATCAGCAAGGGGGCTTCCAGCAAACGGGGTATCAGCAGAATCCCCCGCAGCAGCCCTATCAGCAAGGGGGATTCCAGCAGACAGGATATCAGCAGCCCTATCCGCCCCAGCAGCCCCAGCAGCCGGATAACATCAGCTACATGCCCGGCAGCAACTTTGTGGATGAGGATCGCCGGGGCTACACCCACGTGGAGCGGATTGTGCAGCTGGTCAGCGTGGCCGCCTGCTTCCGCATTATTGAGTTTATGCGCAACGGGGAAAGCGTGATTGTGAACACGGAAAGCATTGCCAACGAGGCAGACATCCAGCGCTGCCTGGACATGCTGGCTGGTGCCGCCTTTACCCTGGAATGCTCCCTGACGAAAATCACACAGGTGAAGCGTGCCTACCTGATTGCCCCCAAAACCGTGCTGGTGATGCAGGACAAGTCCTTCGCCCACTGGAACGAGCGGGACAATATGCAGATGCCGGAAATGGACGACGCTCAGGAAAGCTACCGTGCCGAGCGGGGTGCTTACGTGCCGGATCGCCGGTGGGAGCGTCAGCCTGAACCCTATCAGACCACGGGCTACCGTCCTCAGGCACGGCCGCCCCAGGCATCCTTCACCAACCGTCAATCCCCCCTCCGCACGGAAAGAGCGGAAGCACGGGGATCCTATCAGTCCGACACCCGCCGGGGCGTATACGCCACCATGCGCCGCCCCCAGGGGGAACAGGGATACATGCAATGAAAATGCCTGCCTCTCTGGGCAGGAAAGCGTGAAAAGGAGGGAATCAGCGAATGCTGCTCTACAAGATCATCCGAACCGTTTTATGGCTGTTTGACGTATGTCTGCTGCTGTATGTGCTTCTGTCCTGGCTGAAGCCTGCGTCCAACCGGTGGACGGAGCTGCTCAAGCGGGTGGTGGAGCCTGTGCTGACCCCCATCCGCCGGGTGCTGGTAGCCAAGCTGCCCCCCCGCTGGCAGGTTTTTGACTGGTCTCCCGTGGTGGCCTGGCTGCTGGTGGAGCTGATCAACATGCTGCTGAACAACCTGATGAGCATCTTCTGGTAATGCGTACGGATGATGCGCTGCTCCTTCGCCTGCATCAGGAAGCACTGCGGGCAGACAAGCTGATGCGCCCCTGTGCCGGCAGGTTTGTAGCCGGAGAAGAGCAGGGGCAGGCCCGTGCCGCCGCCCGGGAAGCCGGGGTGGCTGTCAGCTTTGACGGGGGCTGGGAAGGCTGCGAACGGGTGCAGGTCTGCTTTCATCCCCCGGAGGATGCACCGGTGTACACCCGGGTATGGCTGGAAATCCGCTGGAACAGCAAGTTTGCCGCCGTCTCCCACAGCGACCTGATGGGCAGCCTGATGGCCCTGGGCATTGACCGCAGCTACTTCGGAGATCTGATCGCCGGGGAAGGGCAGGCCTGGCTCTGCGCCCTGCCGGAGGTTGCCCGGCGGCTGCCCATGGAATGGGACAAGGCAGGCCGAACCGCCATCACCGTCCGGGCATTGGAAGAAGCCCCTGCACTGGAGGCTCCCAAAGGCACCCTCCTGCGGGACACGGTGCCCTCCACCCGGCTGGACTGTCTCCTTGCCAGCGGCATGAAGACCAGCCGGAGCAAGGCGGCGGAGATCATCCGCCAGGGGCTGGTCATGGTGGATCATCAGGCGGAAGAGCGGGTGGACAAGCTGCTGACAGCAGGGCAGCTCATCAGCGTGCGGCACTTTGGCCGCATCCGCCTGCAGGAAATCGGCAGCCCTACCCGGAAGGACCGACTGCCGGTGGTACTTGAAATTTTCGGCAAATAATGGTATGCTTATCCTGTTCATAGGAAGCATACGCCCATGATTCGCACCCCTGTGCGATGGACGAAAGGAGTAAGATCCCATGGCTGTAACGATTGAAATGATTGAAACCAAAGAGTTCAAGGTCATTGCCCGGGGCTATGATCCCAAGGAAGTGGACGGCTTCCTGGATGACATCATGGACGAAATGGCTCGCCTGATGGATGAAAAGCAGGCTCTCCAGCAGCAGCTGGCCGCCGCCAAGGCTGCCGCAGCCGCCCCTGCCGCCACCCAGGTGGTGCGCCCGGTGCAGGCTAATCCCTACGCCGCCCCCAAGGCAGCCCCTGCCGCCGCCCCCAGCAAGGATGCGCTGGAAATTCTGGAAATGGCGCAGAAGCTGAAGAACGAAACCCTGGAAAAGGCACAGGCTGAGGCACAGGAAATCCTCGCCAAGGCACAGGAAAAGGCAGACGAGCAGCTGAAGGATCTGTCCGGGGACAAGGAAGCCCTGACCCGTCAGGTAGCCGATCTGCGGGCAGCAGCAGCCGAGTATCGGAAGAACTTCGAAGCCCTGCTGCAGGCACAGCAGGAAGCCATGGAGAAGGCCTCCAACCTGTTCTGAACCGATTGAACCGATTGATTGTAAGCCCCGTCATGATCAGTGGCGGGGCTTCAGGGCATCGACAAAGTGGCCTTGCCACTTTGTCGAGTTTTGCACTCACTCACTG
>CAVIWF010000078.1:0-6746 GCA_963646285.1 bacterium | reverse complement strand
GCACATGAAATCCTTCCTCCCGCCTGCTATTCAAAACTTCAGTTTTGTGGTACAATAGTTTAGTGACAGGAAAGCAACAGAACTGTGTTTTAGGGACGGGAGTTTGAGTTCATGACCGAACAGATGAAGGTAGGCGTTATTTCACTGGGATGCAACAAGAATCGTGTTGACAGTGAAACGGCCTTGGGCATTTTGCAGGAAAACGGATACGCTTTTACCGGCGATCCGGCTGAAGCGGATATTTTGATGGTCAATACCTGTGGGTTCATTGGCCCGGCAAAGGAAGAATCCATTGACGCCATTTTGGAAATGGCAGCCTATAAGAACACCGGCAAGTGCAAGCTGCTGATTGTTTCCGGCTGCCTTGCCCAGCGGTACGAGAAGGATCTGATGGCAGAAATGCCGGAAATCGACCTGCTCATGGGTGTAAACCAGTATGAGCAACTGCCTGAGGCCATTCGCAAGGCCCTGGGCGGTAAGCGTATGGCACTGTGCCAGGATGATTATCACTATGCGGAGCATGCCCGTGTGCTGACCACCCCGGGGTATTCTGCCTATACCCGCATTGGCGACGGCTGCTCCAACCGCTGCACCTACTGTGCCATTCCCATGATCCGGGGGCCCTATCGTTCCCGCCGTATGGGGGATGTGCTGAATGAAATGACCCTCCTCGCCAGCAAGGGCGTGAAGGAGCACATCCTTGTGGCGCAGGATACCAGCCGCTACGGCACGGATTGGCAGAAGGAATCTGCTCTGCCGGAATTGATGGAGAAGGCGGCAGGCATTCCGGGGGTAGAGTGGCTCCGGGTACTGTACTGCTACCCGGATGAAACGGATGACCGGCTGCTGGATGTGATGGCCAAGCATGATAACATCTGCAAGTATCTGGATCTTCCGGTGCAGCACATTAACGACCGCATCCTGAAGCGGATGAACCGGCAGGGGGATTCCTCCGACATTCGCCGCTGCCTGAAGGGGGCACGGGAACGGGGTTTCATCCTCCGAACCAGCATTATTGTAGGCTTCCCCGGAGAGACGGAAGAGGAATTCCAGGAATTGATGGACTTCCTGGCGGAGGCTGAGTTTGACCGGATGGGTGCCTTCGCTTATTCCGCCGAGGAAGGAACCCCTGCTGCAAAGATGCCTGACCAAATCCCGGAGGAAGTTAAGCAGGAGCGGCTGGCAAAGCTGATGACCATGCAGCAGGCTATTTCCCTGAAGCGGAACACTGCACGGGTAGGCACCACGGAAAAGGTGCTGGTGACGGATGTGCAGGCGCACCAGTGTCTGGGACGCAGTCAGTGGGAAGCCCCGGATGCAGACGGCAGCATTTACTTTACAGCCAAGGAGACGGTGAAGCCCGGCGACTTTGTGCAGGTGAAGATTACCGGTGCTGAGACCTATGACCTGAAGGGGGAACAGGTATGAATCTGCCCAACAAGCTGTCTTTGATGCGGGTGGCGCTGATTCCTGTCATGGTTGCCCTGATGTACCCGCAAACGCCCATGTGCAATGTGCTGGCAACAATCGTGTTTGCCGTGGCGGCATTAACGGATTTTCTGGACGGATACATTGCCCGCAAGCAGCACATTGTGACGGACTTCGGCAAGTTCGTTGACCCGGTGGCGGATAAGCTGCTGGTGCTCAGTGCCCTCATTATGCTGATTCAGCATGGGGTCATGCTGGCCTGGGTCACGGTGGTGATTCTGGCACGGGAGCTGTGCGTAGACGGCTTGCGGATGATTGCCGTCACCCACGGCAAGGTAATTGCAGCAGGCAAGCTGGGTAAGGTGAAGACGGTGAGCCAGATCGTGCTGATCCTGTGGTTGATGATTTCCCGGGAACCGGTGATGCGCAGCTGGGTCAGCGCCATTTTGACCTTGTGGGTGCTGGTGATTACCTTGTGGAGCGGCATTGATTATTTTGTCAAGAACGGCGCATGTCTGAAGGATATCAAGTGATAGAAGGAAGGCGGATACTTCATGATCGCTGAAATTCTTTGTGTGGGTACGGAACTGCTGATGGGTCAGGTACTGAATACCAATGCCCAGTTTATTTCCCGTCGGCTTTCTGCACTGGGCATTTCCCAATATCACCAGACGGTGGTGGGCGATAATGCAGAGCGGCTGGAGGAAGCCTATCGGCTGGCCTTATCCCGTGCGGATGTGGTGATCACCTCCGGCGGCCTTGGACCTACGGTGGATGACATTACCAAGCGTGTGGCAGCAAAGGTGGCCGGCAAGGAGCTGGTGCTTCGCCCGGAAGCGGAACAGATGGTTCGGGAACGCTTTCAGCAGTACCATAAGCACATGACCATGAACAACATGAGTCAGGCCATGTTCACGGAAGACACCATGCTGATGTTTAACCCTAACGGCACGGCACCCGGTGCCATTGTGCCCATGGGAGAAGGCAAGGTGGTCATTCATCTCCCTGGCCCGCCCTATGAGCTTCAGCCCATGTTCGTTGACCAGGTGGAACCTTGGCTGCAAAAGCGGTCGGGGCAGGTGCTGGTAAGCCGGTACATCCGCATTTTCGGCATGGGGGAAAGCGAAGTGGATCAGCGGCTGCAGGAGCTGGAAATGCAGAGCAATCCCAGCCTGAGCCCCTATTGCTCCTTAGGCGAAGTGCAGCTGCGGGCAACTGCCTGCGCCGCCACCAGGGAAGAAGCTCTTGCCTTGGTGCTGCCTTTGGTGGACAAGGTGAAGAGCATCCTTGGAGACGTGGTCTACGCCGTGAACGAGGATGACCGAGGCTCCCTTGCCATTTCTGCAGTGGAAGCCCTGAAGAAGGCAGGAAAGACGGTAGCAACGGCAGAAAGCCTGACCGGCGGACTGATTTCCGCCACCATGGTGGAGGTGCCCGGCGCTTCCCAGGTGGTGCGGGGCGGTTTCGTCACTTATCAAACGGATACGAAGACCATCCTGCTGGATGTACCGGCAGAAACCATTGACCGCTGCAATGTGGTCAGCGCCGAGGTAGCGATGGCCATGGCCAAGGGCGCACGGGAGAAGCTGGGGACGGATATTGCGGTCAGTGCCACAGGCCTTGCAGGCCCCGACGGCGGCACGCCGGAAATCCCGGTGGGCACGGTGTATCTTGGCCTTGCCACCAGAGAAGGCGTGAAGGCCATCCGTCTGGATCTGGCAGGGAATCGGGATCGTATCCGCACCCTGACGGTGAAGCATGCGCTGGATGCTGTGCGGAAGGCCTGCCTGCAAGATAAGTGAAATCATGCTGGAAAAGTCGGTGCATCCAGGAAGGATGCACCGGCTTTTTTCATAAGATGCATCCATTTACAAAGCCCAAGGACTATGGTAAACTGTGAAGGGTTTTGTTTGTCATCCTCAGCACGGTTTTCACGGAAGGTAGGGATTTGGGTGGTATTTAGTTCGGCTGTTTTCCTGTGGGTGTTTCTTCCTGTCGTGTTTCTGCTGAATTACTTCATACAGAAGAAGTACTCCAACATTTTGCTGCTGGCAGCAAGCCTGATTTTCTACGCCTGGGGCGAGCCTTATCTGGTGCTGCTGATGATCGCCTCTGTGGTGCTCAACTGGCTGGTGGGCAAGGGCATTGCCAAATGCAGCGGCGGCGGGAAAAAGGTTGTACTGACCCTTGGCGTGGTCTGCGATCTGGCCATGTTGGGCTACTACAAGTATGCCGGCTTTTTTGTGTCCATGCTGAACAAGGTATGTGGCAGTGAAGTGCTGCCTGTACCCCAAATTGCACTGCCCATCGGCATTTCCTTCTTTACCTTTCAAGCCATTTCCTACATTGTGGACGTATACCGCGGGGATACGGATGCTTCCCCCAAGCTGGTGAACGTGGCACTCTACATTGCCTTCTTCCCCCAGTTGATTGCAGGCCCGATTGTCAAGTATAAGGACATTAACCGGCAAATCGAGGAGCGTTCTATTACCTGGGACGGGGTGACCCTGGGCTTCCGCCGCTTTATCATCGGCCTTGCCAAGAAGGTACTGATTTCCAATGTCATGGGTGCCTGTGCAGATACGATCTTCAGCCATGATGTTGCCACGGTGGGCGGCGTTGCATCATGGGTGGCGGCGCTGACGTATACCTTCCAGATTTATTATGACTTTTCCGGCTATTCAGACATGGCCATTGGTCTGGGAAAAATGTTCGGCTTTGACATTATGGAAAACTTTCAGTACCCCTATTTGTCCTCCTCCATTACGGAGTTCTGGCGCAGGTGGCACATTTCCCTGGGTTCCTGGTTCCGGGAGTATGTGTACATCCCCCTGGGCGGCAACCGGAAAGGCACTGTGCGCACCTATGTGAACCTGTTCATCGTGTTCTTCCTGACGGGACTGTGGCACGGTGCGGATATGTCCTTCGTGCTGTGGGGACTGTATCACGGATTCTTTTCCATCCTTGAAAGGCTTGGACTGAAAAAATGGCTGGATCGACACAAGGCAATCGGCGTGGTATACTGCATGCTGGTGGTGATTTTCGGCTGGATGCTGTTCAGAGCCCCCGGAACCCAAGTTGCCATCCGTTATATGATCCATATGCTTCTCCCTTGGCGATATTCGGAAGCGGCACTGCCTTGGACAGTTTACATGGATCTGAAAACCGTCGTAGTCGGCGTGCTGGCCTTCCTGGGCATGGGCTTTTCCCAATGGATCCCGGAGAAGCTTATGAACAAGTGGCGCTATTCCGTGCCGGAAGCCATTTGCTGCGTTGTGCTGCTGCTGCTTTGCATGGCATCTATCGCAGGCAGCAACTACAATCCGTTTATCTATTTCCAGTTCTAAGGAGGGGAAGACGATGAAGAAGCGCATGGGTTCGTGGATCCTCATGATTGCCTTTGTGGTCATTCTTTGCCTGTCCTGGGTGAGCTGGTTTCTCTTGCAGCCCTGGGCGGATAACACCAACTATGAGAACCGGCAGAAATCATCCATGCCGGAACTGAGCCAGGCAACCTACAGCAGCTTTCCTACTGCCTTTGCTGAATATCTGGAGGACCGGCTCCCCTTCCGCAATGAGCTGATGACGCTGAACTCAGCCGTGGACTACTATCTGTTCCACCGCTCCACCAGTGATACCGTGCTGCTTGGCAAGGACAACTGGCTTTTCTATGTAAGCAAGGGGGACGGCGATCCCCTTGGCAGCTATCAGGGAACCAACCTACTGTCCGAGGATGAACTGGCTGTCATGGCGGAGAACTGTGTCTTCTGGCGGGACTATCTGGCAGAAAAGGGCATGGAATTCGTGATCTTTATTCCCCCCAACAAGGAGCGGATGTACAGCGAGTACATGCCGGACGACTACGGTACCCCTGCGGAAGAAAACAAGATCAAGCAAATCGTGGATTACCTGCGTACCCATACGGATTTGCGGGTTGTGTATCCTTATGAGGAGCTGATGCAGGCTAAGGAACTTGTCAGTGATCCCATCTATTACAGGACAGATTCCCACTGGAACCAGATTGGTGCCTATGTAGGCACAGCTGCCCTGCTGAAGGAACTGGGAATTGATATGCCGAGCCTTGCGGATGAAGGCATTACCATCGAAGCCTCCGGCAAGGCTGCAGGGGACTTGGCGAAGATGCTGTATCTGTCCAGACCCATGAAGAACGTGGACAACAACTATGCGGTAACCGGCTTTGATGACCACGGCGTAACCACCGACAGCTACGACTTCTATGGCATGATTTCCTGTTTCACCACGGATGCAGCAGATGAACGGTCCCTTTACATGATTCGAGACTCCTTTGGCTCGGCCATGGTGTCGTTCCTTGCATCTCAGTTTGATACAACCAACATGCGGCACTTAACTTCCTACACCAATGATGATCTTTGGCAGTGCGACCCGGATATCGTTGTGCTGGAACTGGTGGAACGCAATGCTGATACGCTGATGCAATTTGCACTGGAATGAACAAAAGACGGACAGCATTTTGCTGCTGCCCGTCAGGCTTGTTCCCCACGTCCCCATGGCGTATATTCGACACAAACTCGCACGTTACCGGTCACGCAAAGGATCCGGTACGTGCGAGTTTTTTCGTTTGCAATTTCTTGTGTTGGATTTTGTGGAACAACTTCTCCGTTTTACTTCTGCTCGTCCACCGGCGGCACCATCTGGGCGTACTTTTTCAGCAGCTCCGGCGTGCTGGTGTAATAGTGCTTGTCCTGATTGAGCGCCGCAATGCGTGCCATTTCGTCATCCGTCAGGGCAAAATCAAACAGGTCGAAATTCGCCTTGATGTGGTCGGGATTCTTCGAGCCAGGAATGACGATGTTGCCATCCTGCATGTGCCAGCGCAGAATGATCTGCGCCGGGGATTTGCCGTACTTTCCTCCCAGCTCGGCAAACAGCGACTCGTTCACCAGTGCCTTGTCGCCATGTCCCAGCGGATACCATGCCTGGGGCACCATGCCGTTTTTCTTCAGCAGCATTTTCAGCGACCGTTCCTGATTGTAGGGATGGAGCTCGGTCTGCAATACGGTGGGGCGCACCTTGCAGACGCTCATGATTTCTTCAATCTGGGTCACGTTGAAGTTGGAAAGACCAATGGCACGCACCTTGCCTGCTGCGTAAGCCTGCTCCATCAGGCGGTAGCCTGCCAGATAATTGCCCGCAGGCTGGTGAATCAGCAAAAGGTCAATGTAGTCGGTACCTAGACGGTCAAGGGTCTTTTCCACCGCATCCGGCTGCTCGTAGAAGGAAGGCCACAGCTTGGTTTCCAGAAAAATTTCCTCCCGGGGCAGGCCGGACTTTTTCAT
>CAVIWF010000077.1:0-7215 GCA_963646285.1 bacterium | reverse complement strand
CGGCTACACGCCAGTGGCGTGTATAGCAGCTGCGAACGCATCAACCGAAACGAGCAAGCGTAGCTTGCGACGATTGAGGTTGCGGAACGACCGCAAAGCCCCCTGCAAATCATCGGAAAATTTCCTTCCCGTACCTGGCTGCCAGTCGATCCCTGTCGGCGGCAGAAAGAATCAAGGTCAGCTCCGTGCCCTCGTCGGTGTAGCTTTCGCTGACCACCCGCCCCAGGGGGCGAATCTTGGCCAGCAAACCATATTGACTGAAGGGGAGCACAATGGTCACCGGGGCGTGGGTCTTCTGCAGTTCATCGGCAATCCGCTGGCGCAGGGTATCCAGCCCTTCCCCGGTTTTGGCGGAAATCATGACCCCGCCGGGAATGGCGCAGGTCTCCACCCCCATGTCGCACTTGTTGATGACTTCAATCCTGGGCTGCTCCGTTGCCCCCAGATCCCGCAGCACTTCCTCCACGGTGTCGTGCTGCTCCTGCATCTCCCGGGAGGAACCATCGGACACGATCACCAGCACGTCTGCCAGGGCGGCCTCCTCCAAGGTGGAGCGGAAGGCACTGACCAGGGCGTGGGGCAGCTTGCGGATGAAGCCTACCGTATCCGTCAGCAGATAGGCGGTGTGCTCCTCCGTTTCCACCCGGCGGCTGACTGCATCCAGGGTGGCAAACAGCTTATCCTCCGCATAGACCCCGGCGCCGCTTAGCTGATTCAGCAGGGTGGACTTGCCCGCATTGGTGTAGCCCACCAGCGCCACCACGGGAATGTCGCTTTTCTCCCGGCTCTTTCTGCGGAGGGAACGCTGCTTTTCCAGTGCCTCCAGCCGGCGGCGAAGGTCGGTCATTCGCTCCCGAATGCGGCGGCGGTTCATTTCCAGCTTGCTTTCGCCGGGACCCCGGGTACCGATGCCGCCTGCCAGACGGCTCAGCACCACACCCTGACCAATCAGCCTTGTGGATTGATATTGCAGCTGCGCCAGCTCCACCTGCAATTTACCCTCGGCACTGGTGGCACGCTGGGCAAAAATATCCAGAATCAGCGTGGTGCGATCCACCACCTTCACCCGAAGGATGTCCTCCAGATTCCGCACCTGAATGCCGGTTAATTCTTCATCGAAGATGCACAGGTCCGCTTCCAGTGCCTGACACTGGCGGCACAGTTCATCTGCCCGGCCCCGACCGATGAACAGGGCGGTATCCGGCTTATCCTTCTTTTGCAGGAAAGCCCCCACCACCTGAGCACCGGCAGTATCCGCCAGGCGAGCCAGCTCTGCCAGGGATTCCTCACTTTCAATGCCCATGAGCACTGCCCGCTCCGGAGCGTCGGCGTCCTTGGCCTTGCCTTCCCTGCCCACCACCTTGTCGCTTTCCTCAATCTGGGCAAGCCACTCCCGATCCGGCAGGCGGTACCACCGGGCGGTGTCCGTCAGGAGAATCTCCGCCCCCTGTGTCAGGAAAGCGGACTGGACGAAGGTAGGCTCCCCATCCTTCACCCCCAGGGCGGTCATGCCATCGTAGCGGAAGGCACGGAGGGCGCTGAGATCCACATCACTCAAGTGCCCGTCCCCGTTGGGATGGGTATGAAGACACCGAACCCCGCTGAGCCGATCCGGGTTCCGGCGCAGGCGGTAATCCCGCAGCTCCACATCCCGATCCGTGCCCACAGACACGTCCACAATTTCCCCGTCCCTTGTGATATACAGGGCGATTTCCCGATTGATGGCACAGCTGGCTTTCGCCAGAAACTGCGCCAGGTCGTGGGGCAGGAACACATCTTCTTCCACCTGATACTGATACAGCTGCCGCAGCTGGGCAAGGAGGGAATCCCGAATCCCCTCCACCTTGCCGTGAATCATTTCTTCCTTCATGCATCTTCCTCCCGGCGGCCCTGCTGCCGCTGCCGGATGAGCTTCTCATATTCCCCCAAAGCACGGAGGATAATATCCTTCCACTGCATGGGGATGGTCTGCCGTGCCTTTTCCCCCACGGTTGCCAGCATGGGCAGGGCACGGAGGATGGTGTCCGCAATGGCTTCCGGGGTTTCATTGTCGCAGATGAAGCCGTTGACCTGATCCTCCACCCCTTCGGCGGAGCAGGAGCCCTTCACCACCAGCCCGGGGGTGGACATGGTGGCCGCTTCCCGCAGCACCATGGGGGCGTTATCGTACACGGAGGGGAACACCAGCAGATCGGCACAGCGGTACAGGGCCATGAGCCGGCTCCTGTCGCTGATGAAGCCCTCGAAGGTGCAGGCATCCCCAATGCCCAGGGACCGGGCTTCCTCCGTAATGGCGTCAAAGTCCGGCCCATCCCCGGCGGTAACCAGATGGAAGGGCTGTCCCTTCTTCCGCAGGATGGCCATGGCACCCAGCACGCCGTGCAGGTTCTTCTTATAATTATGCTGTCCCACAAACAGGAACAGAGGTACCCCCTCCCGGCAGAAGCGGCGCCTGGCTTCCGCCACGTCCTCCGCCTTGGGCTCCACCGGGTCGGTGCCGTTTTCCATTACCAGAATCTTCCCGTGATAGCCGTAATCCGCCAGCACCTGAGCAGTGGCGTTGTTCACCGTCCACACGCTGTCGCACTTGTTATAGAAGCGGACAATGTGCCGCACCACTTCCTTGGCGATCAGCTCCGAATGGGTCTTATCGTAAAAATCCTGATAATACTTGCTGTGGAAGGTGGTAACCAAGGGGATGTCCCGCTTCCGGGCAATGCGCAGGGCTTCCTCCCCGGCACTGAAGGGGCTGTGGGTGTGCACAATGTCGAAGGGGATGGCGTCCAGCTTCCGCCGGTAGCGCACATCCAGCTTGGGCAGCGCCAGCCGGTAAGCCTCCCCGGGCAGGGGCAGGCTCTTTTGCAGCAGCATGGGGAAATCGCACACTTCCTCCCCGTCAGGGGCATTGGGGGCAATATAATAAGCCTGGTGACCCAGGGCAATCAGGTTCTGGCAATAGCTGAAGGTAACACGACCCACCCCGTCCACGCAGGGGGGATAGGTATCCACAAATTCACCAACGATCATGGCTTGACTCCTTTCATGGTCGTCTGCTGTACGGTTTTGTTCCCCCATGATTATACCATATCCCCGATACCGGGGCAAGGAGGGGGGAGGGGGCAGGATCTGCGGGAGGGGCTGCTTTTGTGGCAAAAGCCCCCCTCCCGCACTCACCCCCGAAAACCAGCTGGGGGTTGGATAAATATATTTCTTGAATAAAAGTGATTATAAAAACCCATTATATGCCTTGCAATATCCATAACCTTTCTAGGATGCGAGCCGAAGGGTTCCAAGGGGCGATGGTCAAGCCCCTTGGAATAAACATGAACAGAGTCATGCAGGTAGTGCGTACCTTTGCAACAATCTTTGAAAGCCCTCTGGAAATCCTGTCGATAGCGTTATCTTCATCCGAAGGGAAGATAACTATGATATGGTTCATAGCTGATTTTCGGGAGGGGACGAGAGAGGACTTTTGACTCAAAGCGTCCCCATCGCAAAAAACCTTGCAGCTCTTACAACGCAAAAAACCTTGCAGCTCTTCCCCCGTTTGACAATCCTCCCTCCCCGGTGTTACAATGACGAAGACAATCCAACGTACAAACAGGAGGTTGACCTTCATGAAGAAATTTGCTGCCCTGGTGCTGGCCCTCTGCCTGACCCTGAGCTGCACCGCTGCCCTTGCCGCCGGCAAGCTGGAAGTTTCCCAGGAAAGCTACGTGCCCGTGGCGTTCTACTCCAGCTTCATGGGCTGCCTGTTCGCCGAGGTGACCAACACCGGCGACAATAACGTGGAATTCAACGACGGCATTGTTGAAGTGCTGAACGAGGATGGCGAAGTGGTGGAAATCGAAAACATTTACTCCGCCTATCCCCACATCCTTGCCCCCGGCGAAACGGGCTATGTGATGACCACCGTCTACGCCAACGACGCCGCCAGCCTGAGCGACATTGCCGATCACTCCCTGACCATTACCGGCAAGACCTGCAAGGAAGATGCCTTCACCCATCTGGACGTTGATGCCAAGGTGGAATCCTACGATTCCTGGGGCACGACCTACTACCGGGTGGTGTTCACCATCACCAACAACACCAGCGAAACCATCTACAACGCCCGCACGGTTGCCGGCGTGTACGATGCTGAGGGCAAGCTGCTCTATGCCGGCGCCGACACCCTGTACAACGTCGGCATTCCTGCCGGCACCACGGTGGAAGCCCGTGTGGATGTGGACAGCAGCATCAGCGCCTACTGGCTGGACAGCGGCGTGACCCCCGCCAGCGTGAACGCCCTGTGCTGGTTTGAAAACGAGTAAAAGAGATAGGCTGCATTTCCCCCCTGCCTTTGGGCAGGGGGATTTTCTTTGCTTGACACAGGGTTTTCCCTCCATGTATCATAGGCAGGAAAGTGAGGAGCGTGGAGCAATGGAGCAAGAAAAGCTGAACCGGCGCCGGCATTTGCTGAAGCGCATTTTCATTCTGGCCTGGCCTGCCATGCTGGAGCAGACCCTGCAAACCGTGGTGCAGTACGCCGATTCCGCCATGGTGGGGCAAATGGGAGCGGCAGCTTCGGCGGCTGTGGGGCTTTCCTCCCCGGTGAACTGGCTGGTGAACGCCCCCATGTTTGCCATGGGGGTAGGCTTTCTGGCATGCATTTCCCGCTCCCTGGGGGCAAAGGATGAGGACACTGCCCGAACCGCCGCCATGCAGTCCGTTTTCGCTGCTGTTGTCATGGGGCTGGGGCTGATGATCCTGACCCTGGCTGTATCCCCCTTCCTGCCTGGGTGGCTCCATGCGGATGCGGAAATTTACGATACCGCCGCCCGGTATTTCTTCATTGTCAGCCTGCCCATGCTGTTCCGGTCGGCTACCATTATTTTCTCCTCCTGCCTGCGTGCCGCCGGGGATACCCGCACCCCCATGCGGGTCAGCCTGCTGATGAACCTGACCAACATCTGCTTCAACGCCCTGCTGATCTTCCCCGCAGGCACGGTGCGTTTGGGAAGCCTTGCCCTGCCCGGCGCCGGGTTGGGGGTGGAAGGGGCTGCCATTGCCACGGCCCTGTCCTATCTGGTCAGCGGCACGCTGATGTTCCTGGCCCTGATGCGCAGCCCTGCCCTGTCCCTGAAGGGGCAGAAGCTGCACCTGGACAAAGGGGTCATGGGGCAGTGCATCCGCATTGGGATGCCGGCAGTGTTTACCCGCATCAGCGTGTGTTTGGGTCACGTGGTGTTCCTCTCCCAGGTGTCCGGGCTGGGCACCATTCCCTTGGCCGCCCATTCTCTGGCGCTGACGGCAGAGGAGGCCGTGTATCTCCCCGGGTTCGGTATGCAGGCCGCCGCATCCACCCTGGCGGGCAACGCTGCCGGGGAAGGGAATGAGGACTTCCTGCGTGGGGTGACCCGGACGTGCACCGCCGTGGCCGTGGCCATTATGACGGTGCTGGGGGGGCTCATGTTCCTGTTTGCAGAACCGCTGCTGAGCATCTTCACCCCGGATGCACAGGTGATTGCCGCCGGCGCTTCCGTGCTGCGGATCGTGGCGGTGGTGGAGCCCATTTACGCCGTGTCCATTATTCTGGAGGGCGTGTTCAACGGAGTGGGCGACACCCGAGCCCCCTTCTTCTTCAACCTGTTCACCATGTGGGGCATCCGCATTGTGTCCACTGCCCTGTGCCTGAAGGTGTTCCACCTGGGGCTGAACGCCGTGTGGTGCTGCATGGGGGCGGACAATGTGACCCGTGCCCTGCTCTTCGTTATCCGCTACGGCAGAGGAAAATGGAAGAAGGCTTTTCACCAGCCGGGGCGATAGTTCATCTGGCATTTTATCCACCAGAAAGGTAAAATTTTGCGAAAGAATGTGTTCCGCTACTTGCATTTTTTGATTGCAGCGTGTATACTGTATTTGTGCCAAAATTGAGGAGGTGCATAGCAAATGAAGCAGGTAAATATCAAGCTCAGTCTGGCTGAGAACGTCAAGACCTTCGTCAACATGGTCAACCGCTATCCCTATGACATGGATCTGCGTGCAGGCCGTCACGTTGTGGATGCGAAGTCCATCCTGGGCATCTTCAGCTTGGATCTGTCCAAGCCCATCACCCTGGAAATCTACTCTGACGATTGTGAAGACCTGATGGCTGACCTGAAGCCCTTCCTGGCGTAAGGTATATCGACAAAGTGGCAAAGCCACTTTGTCGAGTTTTGCACTCGCTCACTGGTCGAACGGTTTCACCGTTCTCCCGGCCGTTCGTTCGTGTAAGGAAGCTTTCCTTGCGGAAAGCTACGGCTTTCACCGCACATGTCGCTGAAAGCCGATTGAAAGTTGAAGGGCTTGCGAGCCCGTGGGCGTCACCTAGCGTTTTTTCCCCTCAAGCGTACGTTTGAGGGGTTTTCTTGAGTGGAAACGGAGGCGGACAGATGAAGAAGCGCAGCATTCCGGACTCGGAATACAAGCTGGTGATTCTCTATGCCCTTTCCCGTCTGGGGCCGGTGACCAACATGCAGCTGCTGCGGTTCATGGTGGAGCTGGACTTGATGAACTACTTCGCCCTGCAGCTGAATTTGAGCGAATTGCAGGAGCAGGAGCAGATTCTGGAGAAGCCCTCCCCCCTGGGCACCCTGCTCACCGTGGGGGAAAAAGGGGAATACACCCTGACCGCCTTTGCCCACCGGCTGCCCGGCAGCACGAAAGATGTGATCGACACATCCTGCGCCCTGTGGCAGTCCCGCTTCCGCCGGGAACAGCAGACCCTGGCGGAATCCTTCACCCTCAGCGACGGACGGATGTGCATCCGGCTCCGGCTGCTGGAAGGGGAACGAGCCCTCATTGACCTGATGCTGACCCTGGATTCCTCCTCCGCTGTGCCCCAATTAGCAGAGCGATGGGGGCGTGCTGCTCAGGCTGTGTATGATGCCATCATGTCCCAGCTGGGTACGGACTTTGACGCTACGGCGGAGCCGCTGCCCCTGCCGGAAACCGCTGCCCTGGAGCAGGTGGATGATCAGGACTGGATGCTGTCCCTGGCGGATACCATGCCGGGGCCCCGGATGACCCTGGTGCTGTCCGTGCCGGATCAGGGGCTGGCGCTGCATTATGCTGCCCGGTGGCAAAGCTGCTGCGATGAAATGCGCACGCTGCTGCTGGAATTGATGGATATACACTGATAAGGGGCATCGACAAAGTGGCCTTGCCACTTTGTCGAGTTTTGCACTCACTCACTGG
>CAVIWF010000076.1:0-7219 GCA_963646285.1 bacterium | reverse complement strand
TGGTGAGCCCGGCGGGATTCGAACCCACGACCTTTTGATTCGTAGTCAAACACTCTATCCAGCTGAGCTACGAGCCCACAGCTATCGGTTGGCTTGTTTGCTTTCCTGACAACTTAATAAGTATACCTCTGTTCTGAAAAAAAGTCAACCCCTTTTCTTCATTTTTTTGAAAGAAGTTTTTTTTATTAGTTTTTTTATTCCGTCAAGGTAGTGGTTTTTGCACAGATTCCAAAGCAAGCTGCACCTGGGTGTGGAGATACTTTTTGGAACCATGAATCGAGCATCATGAGGCTTGAAAAGCAGCCACTGATGCTTGCGTGGGTTGACCTTGACGGCAGGTTATGCGGCGGGCACACTGAAACAGGCGATGGACGATTCGTCCGCTTTTTCAAGACTCTTTAATCGCCCATCGCCAAAGATGCTTCACCCGCCGCACGGATGGCATACTGTTCAACTCATCAACGCCCATTGTTTTCAGCAAGGCAGGGGTGCTCTTTTTATGGCGCAGTGAGGTACTATACGGATTTCAAATCAAGAGTAACCGCTTCAACGGCCATCAGCACCAGTCCAAATATCGGTCATGATTTTGTATCCATGCCCCATCTTTCCAAACTTCTATAACGATAGGTTGCGTTCCGTTGTCAACAACGAAATCCAACAAACCCTCATGACCTATCAAATTCCAATAATCTTCGTCAAGTACAAGAAACTCCTCATCCAGAAGATCATCAAAATTTTCAGGATCAGCATATTTTCTAATGAAAGCTGCTTCGGGCAAAACGGCAATCCCAAGTTCTTTCGCTTTTTGCATTTCGAAGGAATTAGATTCGATGTCGTTGCAAATAAGATAATCAGTGTTCGTGGTTACTGTTTCAGCTACCGAACCACCTGCATTTTCAATAAACGTTACAATTTCTTCTCTGCTCGCATAGAACTTCAACTCACCAGTGATAATGAACTCTAGTTCGTTACAATCTGCTGTTTCAATTTCAACGAAGCTACTATGGCTGACGCTCATTCTTTTGCCATCTTTGATTTCAGCGTACTCGCAAGGACTAACCGTACCCTCGAAGGTAAAAGCATGCTCAATGCTTGCTTCTTCGATGTTTCCGTCCATAGTACCGAATGTTTTCTCTAAATCACCGATCACTTTCCAACGAGACCAGTTTTCAACAGCTTTCCAGTCTAAATGGATGATGTCTGCACCATTCAAAAGGTCGATCAGTTCTCGTGCAAAAGCAGAATTTTAACCCTGTCGTTCATCCGCTGATTATATGGATCAGCTCATCACATCAACAAAGTCTCGCCATGCAGAAGCACGGCGAGACTTTGTTGATGGAACGATTGCCCTATGTAACATCGGTCAATCGCTTTTTTATGTTCACGAGAATGTTTAATCTGCGCTAATCTCCGTTACCACATCATCCAGAATGGCCATGACGTAGGGCATGCCCCGATCCTGCCGAGCTTGCAGCAGCATGGTGTCCTTTTCCAGGCGGGTGGGGGCACTTTGCGCCTGCGTCACCGTGATGGTGCAGGGGGTATCTTTCACCTTGCACACCCCTGCCAGATAACGGCCGTTGGAGCCATTCTTGTTAAAGTAGAAGGACTTTACGCCCTTGCCGTTTCGATTCTGACGATCAAACTCTACGGAGAGCAAACGCTTGCCGTAGCCACGCTCGCTCATCAGCACCATTTGATCTTTTTCACCCAATTGACCGCCCCAGATGACTTGGTCGCCCTCATCCAGAATCATGGCCTTCACACCGGCAGAAATCCTGCCTTGAGTGGGCACACTGTCCAAGGCAAAGCGGATGCACATGCCGCTGTGGCTCATCAGCAGCAGATCATTCCGGGTATCCAGCCACATGACCTGCAGCAGTTCATCGCCTTCCTTCACGTTCACGGCGGCAAACTTTTTGCTGCGCACATCGTAATCCTTGGCGGCTGTGCGCTTGACCATGCCTTGCTTGGTAAGAAATAGCAGATCCGGCTTGGCTGCCAAATCCGTCAGTTTTTCACAGCAGATCAGCAGAGGCTTTTCGCCATCTTCCAAACCAACCAACAGGCCGCTGAGCAGCTGACCCCGATCCTTGGGCTTGCACTCATTCAGCGCCCCTACACTTAGGGGATAGCCGTTGCCATGGTTGGTGAACAGCAGCAGCGTAGCATCCGTATCGGTTTCGAAAAGATAAGCGGCTGCCTCCTGCGGATCTTCACTGCGGGAGGGGAGGGGATTCTTCCGGTAAATAGCCGGATACATCCGCTTGAGCTGGCCGCCGTAGGTGTAGGCGACGATTGCTTCTTCTGCTACGGGCTTGTCCTCCGGCAGTTCCGTGACGATTTGGCTTGCGTCTTCCAGACTGGTGCGGCGATCGTCCCCGTACTCATCGGCAATTTCTGCAATTTCCTTGCGAATCACATGAATGAGCTTCTTCTCGCTTTGCAGGATGCCTTCCAGCCGCTTGATTTCCTTCTGCAGATCCTCATACTGCTTGCGCAGGGCAAGCACTTCCAGATTGGTCAACCGCTGCAGGCGCATGTCCAAAATGGCCTGTGCCTGCACATCGCTGAGGGAGAACCGATCCATCAGCCCCTGCTTGGCTTCCTTCGGGGTTTTGCTGGCACGGATGAGGGCAATGACTTCATCCAGATTGTCCACGGCAATGATGAGACCTTCCAGCACGTGAGCCTTGGCCTGGGCACGCTTCAGTTCAAATTCCGTGCGGCGGGTAACGACCCGCTTTTGGTGGGCAATGAAGTAGCCGATCATGCTCTTCAGCCCCATCTGTACCGGCTTGCCGTCTGCAATGGCTACCATGTTCACACCGAAGGTTACCTGCAGGTCGGAATACTTGTACAGGTAATTCAGCACCTTTTGAGGATCAGCATCCTTCTTCAACTCGATGACGGCACGGAGGCCTGTCCGGTCGCTTTCGTCCCGAATGTCGTAGATGCAGCCAAAGACAGCCTTCTTTTCTTCGCTGAGTTTCAGGATTTTTTCCAGCATGGCAGCCTTGTTGACCTGATAGGGAACCTCGGTGATGCACAGCAGCTTGCGCCCTGCAAGGCCATCCTCCACGTGTACCCGAGCACGCAGGCTCAGCTTGGAGCGGCCGGTTTCGTATCCCTTGCGGATTTCCTCGTTATTTACCAGTACGCCGCCGGTGGGGAAGTCCGGTGCAGGGATGATTTTCATCAGCTCGTCCAGGGTGATGTCCGGATTTTCCAGCTGGGCGATAACCGCATTGATGGATTCCCGCAGATTGTGGGGGGGAATATTAGTGGCCAAACCTACGGCAATACCGCTGGCACCGTTTACCAGCAGATTGGGGAAGCGAGCCGGCAGCATGTCCGGCTCTTTTAACGTGTCGTCGAAATTCAGCCGGAAGGGCACGGTGTCGCAGTCAATGTCCCGGAGCATTTGCAGTGCCAGCGGCGCCATCCGTGCTTCCGTATAACGCATGGCAGCTGCACTGTCCCCGTCAATGGAGCCGAAGTTGCCGTGACCGTCCACCAACTGCCCACGCATGGAAAAATCCTGTGCCATACGCACCAGGGCATCGTATACACTGGAATCCCCATGGGGGTGATACTTGCCCAAGCAGTCGCCCACAATACGGGCGCACTTCCGGTGGGGCTTGTCCGGGGTGGTGCCAAGCTCCATCATGGTGTAAAGAATACGCCGCTGCACAGGCTTCAAGCCGTCCTCCACCCGGGGCAGGGCACGCTCCAGAATAACGTGCTCCGCATAGGGAATCATGGACATGTGCATCACGTCTTCTACGGTTGTTTGCAGAATGCGGGAAGGGTCGTCCTTGGGAATGGGACGATTGTCGCTGGTTTTCTTGGCCATGGCTTACCGCACTCCTTCCATTTGGTCAGCAGGCATTTCGAAATTATCCGGCTTGTTGAAATCTGCATTGGCAGTGATGTAATCCCGGCGGGGTTCCACCTTATCGCCCATGAGAATGGTAATGCGCCGGTCAGCCAGCGCCGCATCCTCAATGGTGACCTGCATCAGCTTCCGCTGACTGGGATCCATGGTGGTTGCCCAAAGCTGATCCGGGTTCATTTCGCCAAGGCCCTTGTAACGCTGCAAAGTGTACCCCTTGCCGGCGGCTTTGGTGGCCTTGGACAGCTCTTTATCGTCATAGGCATACCAAATCTTATCCCCCTTCTGTACCTTGTACAGGGGCGGCATGCCGATGTAAACGTGGCCTGCGGTCACCAGCTCCTTCATGTAGCGGAAGAAGAACGTCAGCAGAATGGCACGAATGTGGGCACCGTCCTGGTCAGCATCGGAGAGGATGATAACCTTGTCATACTTCAGGGTTTTCAGGGTAAAGTTTTCATCAATGCCTGTACCCAATGCGGTGATCATGCTGCGGAATTCTTCATTGCTCAGCACCTGATCCAGCCGCTTTTTTTCTGCGTTCAGGGGCTTACCACGCAGGGGAAGAATGGCCTGAAAGCGGCGATCCCGTCCCTGCTTGGCACTGCCGCCAGCGCTGTCGCCCTCCACAATGAACAGCTCGTTATCCTCCGGGTGACGGCCTGTGCAGCTGGACAGCTTACCCACCAGGGGCGCCGCATCCAGCTGGTTGGCCTTCCGAGCATTATCCCGTGTGCGGCGAGCCGCTTCCCGAACCTGGGCTGCCTTCAGGGCCTTCTGCACAATCTGGGTTGCGATTTCCTGATTCTTCAGGTTATCCAGCCAGTCGGTCAGCTTTTCCGTAATAATGGCTTCCACAGCCGGGCGAACGTCGCTGTTGCCAAGCCGGCCTTTGGTCTGCCCCTCAAACTGGGGATTTTTCACCATAACGATCAGCACGCAGGTAAGACCCTCACGGAAGTCTTCACCGCCAAGGTTGTTGTCCTTCTCTTTGAGCAAGCCTGTGCGGCGGGCATAATCGTTGAAGCACTTGGTGAAGGCAGCCTTGAAGCCGGTTTCGTGGCTGCCGCCTTCACCAGTGGGGATGTTATTGGCATAGCTGAACAGGCTCTCCGTATACTGATCCGTGTACTGAATGGCCACCCGGCAAATGGTGGTGTCCCGCTTGCCTTCCAGATAAATTGGATCATCATGGAGTACGGTTTTGTCACTGTTCAGGTACCGAACATAATCGATAATGCCGCCCTCATAGTGGAAGACTTTTTCCCGCTGCTCAGGATCCTTGATCCGCTCGTCAGTGAAGGTAATCATCAGACCACGATTCAGGTAGGCCAGTTCCTGAAGCCGGCGGGCGACTTGCTCACCGTTGAACTTCACATCTTCAAAGATGGTATCGTCCGGCAGGAAGCGTACCAGGGTGCCTTTTTTGCGGGTATTGCCCACACGCTCCAAAGGTCCCTGGGGAATGCCGGCTGTCACCTTGCCCAGCTGTTCATCCCACTTGGAGGCAAAGCTCATGCGCCAGTGGGTCCAATCCCGGTAGACGTCCACGGTCAGCCACTTGGACAGGGCGTTCACCACGGACGCACCAACGCCGTGGAGGCCGCCGGAATAGCTGTAGTTCTCGTTGTTAAACTTGCCGCCGGCATGAAGTTTGGTATAAATCACTTCCACGCCGGATATTCCCAAGGTGGGGTGAGTATCTACCGGCACACCTCGGCCATTGTCATATACGCTGGCAGAACCGTCCTGATGCAGTGTAACGTCAATCCGGTCTGCAAAGCCATTGGAAGCCTCGTCAATGGCGTTGTCCACAATTTCCCACAGCAGGTGATGGAGCCCTCGGGAAGAGGTTGTGCCAATGTACATGCCGGGACGCATACGGACTGCATCCAAACCTTCCAACACCTGAATATTACCTGCATCGTATACCTGGGCCATGCGTCTGATTCTCCTTACGGTCAGTTCTGCTGTGCTTCCCATAGATCCGCAACATCTTATTTTAACATATTTTCTCGCAGATCACAAGTTTTTGGTAGAATGTTCCTGCTAAAGGACACACTTCATGAGCCACATCGGCTCAAACAAAATGCAAGAAAAAGCTTGACATCATTGAATTAATAGGATATAATCCTATTAAGAAAACAATCCTATTAAAAAGTGCGTATACGGGCGCAATAACCCGTAAATCGATAGAAAGGAGATACAAGGATGAGGAGCATTGCGAAACTGGAGCTGCAATACGCCCACCGCTTTTACGGATTCAAGGGCGAGGCGCAGTATCTGCACGGACACACGGGGATCTTAACCATCGAGGTAGAGGATTCGGTGAACATGGGTGTGAACATGGTGTTCCCCTGTAACGAAATTCAGAAGACCGCTTGGGACGTTCTGAAGAACTTCGATCATGCGCTGATTCTCAGGGAAGATGATCCACTGCTTCCTTCTGTACTGGACGTGTACGAGAAGCAGGGGATCAAGGACGGGCATCCCAACAACCGGATGAAGGGTCCGGCCTTTCAAACAGAGCTGGCAACAGCGTACCCCGACTGCCGCCTGGTTGTAACCAAGGAGACCATGACCGTGGAGGGCATGATCAAAATCGTCTACGACCTGCTGAAGGATAAGCTGAACATCGTGAAGCTGACCTTCTCCAGCGGCGTGAACATGGCTTCCGAGTGCTATGAATCCCACCTGACAATGGATCGCTGCCCCCTGTGCGGCATTGCCCTGAATGAAAAGGGCGTATGTCCAAAGTGCGGGTACAGGAAGGGATAAAGGACTGGTTTCTGAAGAATAGAAGGTACAGTTGACGCATGCGCAGCCGGGCACGGCTGCGCATTAATTGGCGACAAACCCGGATGGTGCTGGAGGGGGCAAGCACGTCAGCGATGGTTTGAAATTGGAGGGGTTTCAGAATGTTAAACGGAGCAGATTTTTTGGGGCAAAAAAATAACGCCCTCCACGGAAACGAATCCGAGGAGGGCGTATACCTTCACTGATGTGAGGTATTGAAAAAAGCTATGTATGCTTTATTCAATCAAATGTGAGAAGCTGTTTCAAATATATGTGAGCGTTTTCTTTGGAGCAATCGACGCACTTGACCGCTGCCCACTGCCACACGAGGAACAACGTATTACTGTAATGGTCGGCAAGCAGTTCATTCGGGATATCCTTGTGCAGCGCATCCGGGCAATCCTTGAAGATCCGCCGCATCTGGCTGTTCAGAAAGTTGCGGAAACTGGAAAACATATAGCCGACCTCCGGATTGTGAGACAATACTCGGCTGATCAATTCGCTATGCTGTTTTGTAAAGGCGTAGAT
>CAVIWF010000075.1:0-7888 GCA_963646285.1 bacterium | reverse complement strand
AACGCCCCGAAGGGGCTCGCCGATTTTCGATCTAGAGTTGAAGGGCTTGCGAGCCCATGGGTGCCACCCAAGGTTTGTTGATGGTCTGGGCGGCAAGTTTACCTTGCCGTTTTTTCATACGCCAGCCGTGGGGAGCCATCGGCGATGTAAATCACCCCGCAGTAGCGGAAGCCCTGCTTCAAAATAGCGTGCTGCATGGGCAGATTATCCCGATGGGTATCCACCCGCAGGTGGGGGCATTTCCCCTCTGCAAAGGCTACCGCCCGCTGAAACACTCCGTGACAGCCCTTGGCTGCCGCCACCCGGTGGAGGGTAGCATAGGGGGATGCATCCAGCCAGGCACCATCCTCAATGACCTGATAGGTGGGGTCTTCCCCCAGGATGCAGGCAAAGACGCCTTCGATGCGCCCGTTTTCCTCAATGACATACAGATCCCCATGGGCAATGTCTGTTTCCAGCATTTCCTTGGTGGGGGAATGCTGCCACTGGGTGGGGTTTCCGTGGGCAGCCATGAAGGCACGGGCATCGTCGTACAGGGGCAGGAGGGCAGATAAATCGGCAGGCACGGCAGGGCGGATCATGGGGATCCCTTCTTTCGATTGGAATGGGGCAATGATAGCATCGGGGGGGAAGCTCGTCAAGGGAGGGGATTGTTCTTTTGTGGGATTTTTGCAGGGGGTGCCCCTACAACCCCCTCTTTTGCTGCAACACGCTTACAAGCAACAATCTTTTGATGATAGTTTGCAGAGGGCTTTGCGGTCGCCCTCTGGACTCCTTCGCAGCATCCATTTCAGCAACAGTTCTCTAATGATAGTTTACCAGAGGGCTTTCCGGTCGCCCTCTGGACTCCTTCGCAGCATCCATTTCAGCAACAGTTTTCAAATGATGGTATGCAGGGGGCTTTGCGGTCGCCCCCTGGACTCCTTCGCAGTCCTCATTTCAGCAACAGTCTTTACATGATAGTTTACCAGAGGGCTTTCCGGTCGCCCTCTGGACTCCTTCGGGTTCCCTTCGGAAGCAGCTTGGTTTGTTATGAAAATAAATCATTGGTTTGTTATGAAAATAAATCATTCAGGTGTATTTATCTCGAAGGGTCTCTAAAAGATGGGTGCCGAAGGGGTCAAGGGGGCGATCGGAAAGCCCCCTTGAAACATCACTAGCGGAAAGCATGATAAACCCCAAGCGCAGGATGCCGAAGGGTTCCAAGGGGCGAGGGGCTTCGCCCTGTTTAAGCCCCTTGGTCAAAAAAAGACCCGGGAAGCTGGCACTTCCCGGGCGGGTGTAAGGAAAGGGAGGGGAAAGGAGAATGAAAAGGGAGGAAAGGGAGGAAAGGAGATGGTCTGTTTGTTGTCTGCTTGCTGGGTTACTTTTTAGATGCCGGCGTCGAACACCACGTCCTGAATGCTCAGGATGGAGCACTCGCCCTCCAGGCTCTGGTAGATGTACATCATCACGAAGCTTTCAGGAGCATCGGGGGTTACCACGGTGCAGCGGCACAGCAGGCAGTAGTTGGTGCCGGAAACCACCTGGGTGGCCAGGAGAGCGATGGGGTCGTAGGTGCAGCCTACCAAGCCTTCCAGCGCCTTGTCGAAGCAGGCCTTTACGTCCTCGGGGATGGTGGTGGGGTCTTCGCTGTACACGGTCCAGCCGCCCAGGGTTTCACCGCCAAGGGCGGGGGTTTCTTCCTCTGCCAGCACGGGGAGGGCAAGGGTCAGAAGCATCATAGCGGCCAGGAGGATGGAAATCAGTTTCTTCATAAGGGGTACTTCCTTTCTGTAATCAGGTTGGGAGGATTGCTTGGGGGACTTCCTTGTCCCCCTTGCACTTTATTGGACGAAGGAAAGGAGAAAAGGTTCCATGGTTTCAAAACTTTTTTTCACCGATTATTCCGTGATGCCGGGCAGGGCGTTGTAGTCAATGTCCTGAATGCTCAGCACAGCGTCCACACCGTCCTTGTCATGGGTCAGGTACACGAGAACGAAGGTCTGGGGGGATTCCAGGGAGATGACGGTGCAGCGGCACAGCAGGCAGTAGTTGGTGCCTGCCGCTATCTGATAGGACAGCAGCGCCACCGGCTCATAGGTGCAGCCGACGAAGTTCTCAAAGGCACTGTTGAAGCAGGTGAGCACCTCCTCAGGCAGGGTGGTGGGGTTGCCGGTGTAGGTGGTCCAGCCCCCAAGGGAAGTGGAACCTTCCGCCAGCACGGGGAGGGCCAGGGTCATCATCAGCACAATGGCCAGGAGGATGGAAATCAGTTTCTTCATAAGGGGTACTTCCTTTCTCAAAGGGGGATGGTTCCCTGCGCCCATGGAGGCATCCATGTTGATTGCTTACTCCGCAGGGGTTTCGGCAGGGTTAAAGACCAGCACCTGAATGTTCATCAGTTCACTGGAGCCGTCCAGCCCCTGATGGAGGTACATCATCACGTAGCTCTGTACAGGGTCAGCGCCTACCAGGGTGCAGCGGCACAGCAGGCAGTAGTTGGTACCGGAAACGATCTGGGTGGAAAGGAGGGCAACCGGCTCGTAGGTGCAGCCCAGCAGGCCTTCCGTAGCCTTGTCGAAGCAAGCCTTCACATCATCGGGAAGGACGGTTACATCGTCTTTGTTCACCGTCCAGCCACCAAGGGAGCCGCCGCCAAGGGAAGCATTCTCTTCAGCCAGCACGGGGAGGGACAGGGTCAGCATCATCATAACAGCCAGGAGGATCGACATCAATTTCTTCATCATCGTTACTTCCTTTCTGCGGGGGCTTCATCGCCCTTGCACTTATTATGACGAAAGACAGGAGGAAAGGTTCCGCCATGAACGAGATTTTTTTCGACTTTTTTCAGCACTTTCTGCGCACCCCGCCAAAGGGGGGCAGCAGGGCACAGCACAGCGTGATTATAGAAAGGACGATTGTCATGGAAGCAAAGAAGGAAAAGCGGGTCAGCCCCGTAGCAGGCAAGAAGGAAATTCAGGCTTTTCACACCGCTGTGATGCGGGGGGAAGTGCAGGACTATGTGCTGGAGGGCAAGGGCAAGGAAGCCGTGCCGGTAGCCGTGCCCGCCTCCCTGAAAATGCGCATGGAAGCGGCGGAAAAGCTGGAAGCCTACCACGCCCTGCAGGGCAAGAGCCGGAGCAGCATGGACACCGCCGAGGTGGTGCGGCTCATGCGGGAAATGGAGGGGGAGTAAGATGGCTCAGGCCTATGGGGTGATTCATCACACGGATTACGTGAACATTCGCCGGCAGCCGGGGGGCACCATCATCGGGCGGCTTTATCCCGGCAATGGCCTGATCTATGAAGATGGAGAAACCTATACCCAGGGCGGGCAGACCTGGTACCGGATGCCCTTTGACGGGGAGGCATACATCATGGCCAGGTATGTGGCGGAGGATCCGGCAGATCACCGGGTGGTGGGCACCATCTGCTACGATGGGGACAAGGCGGAACAGTATGCCCGCAACCACACCGAAAACACCGGCAGGATGACGGAACCTGCCAACAACAACCGTACCTTCGGCTTTACGAACCGGCAGAACTGCATGAATTTTGTCAGCCAGTGCCTGTGTGCCGGGGGACTGCCCATGTTTGACGGCTGGGCGCGAAATCTCCCCGGCATTCCTGCATCCTGGAAGAAGCAGGGGTGGACGCTGACGAACCGAACCCGCTGTGCCCTCATCGCCAAGGGATGGATGCAGGAAATCCCCTGCACCCAGGTGCGGAAGGGGGACATCATCTTCACCTACAAGGCAGGGAATACGGTGCACTTGCGGTATCCTCACGTGGTGCTGGCGGCAGGGGACTATGATACAGATACGGGCAAAGCCCCCGTCCACGGGCACACGGAAAACCGCAGAAGCTGGGGCAAAGCCCTGACCGCTGCCAATTGCAGGTGCTACCGCATTGCCGATGGGCTTCCCCTGCTGGCCTGCGAAAAGCCTGTGACCCTGCCCATGACCGGCAGCGGCGCAGGGGTTACACCATGACGGAAAAAGGAGAGCGGCAAATCATGCAGCTCTCCTGTTGTTTACCCATGGCGATCAAGCTCATCCATGGACTCCGTGCAGCTGTCCATCAGGGTACGCACATGCGCCATCCATGCATCAAAATCAAGGCGGCGCAGGTCAAGTTCCGCCCCATCCACCGGCAGGGACAGCAGGGGCACCTCTGTCTCCGGGTCTTCATACACGGACAGGGTATCCTCCTGAATGCTCAGGTTGGCATAGCCGGTATAGCCCCACACCCGGAACAGCTGCCAGGTGTCCAGACCCATGTACCGGTAGCTGACGGCCAGCGCCAGATATTCGCCGGTTTCGTCCCTTTGGGCAAGGGTCAGCACAGGGAAATCATAAACCTCCCGGGTGGTAAGATCCTCCATGGCCAGGTCGATAGTAATGGTCGTGGGGTTGGGGCTCTGTGGGATCCCTTGGGTGGAGGCAAACCGGCAGGCATACCCCTCCCCAGAAGGGGCAAAGCACAGCAGCTGACGGCGCCCATCCTGCCTGCTCACCAAAGTGAACCAGCAATCCCCTTCCGGCAGGGCAGCATGGGCGGAAGACAGCAGAGTATCCCCTGCCATGGCGGAAGCAATATCCGGGGGCAGGGCCTCTTCCCCCAAGGCGGGGAGGAGAAGGGGCATGCAAAGCAGGATGAGGAAAAGAAGAAGCAGGGGTTTGGAACAGTGCATGGGCATCCTCCTGAAAAATGTCATAGAAACGAACCAACCACTCTGCCCATACAACGATGGGGCGGGGGCGGATCTTCCCGAGGGAAGAGGAAACCCGCAAAAACAGAAAAGAAAGGAGATGTATCCCAACGACACGGGAAGAAGCCATGACCCTGATGCTGGAGCGTCCGGCAGCCGTTGCCCGGGCCTGCGGCTATCCTCTGCTGAATGATCCCCTCCATGGGGCGTGGATGCGGAAAATGCTCCTGGGCAAGGAGGACTTGACCCTGCTGGCGCACCGCTCCTCCTACAAAACCACCTGCCTGGCGGTGAGCCTGGCCATGCTCATGCTCCTGCGGCCGGAGGAGAGCATCATCCTCATGCGCAAAACGGAAAACGGAGCGGCGGAGATTCTTCGGCAGGTGAAGATCATCCTGAATCAGGATGTGATGCGCCGGCTCAGCGAAACCCTTTACGGGGAAGCGGTGGGGGTGAAGGCCACCACCCTGGGCATCAGCTGCAGCTGCTATGCCGCCAAGCGGGGCGCCTATCAACTGACGGGCTGCGGCACCAACGGCAGCATTACCGGCAGGCATGCAGAGCGGATTTTTACCGACGATATTGTGGATCTTCACGACCGGGTCAGCCCCCAGGAGCGGGAGCGGACACGGAATGTATACATGGAGCTGCAAAACGTGCGCATCCGGGGCGGGCGGCTGGTGAACATCGGCACCCCCTGGCACAAGCAGGATGCCATCAGCCTGATGAAGGGGGTGGAGCGGTACGACTGCTATCACACCGGGCTCATGGACGACAAGGCCATCCGCACCCTGCGGGAAAGCATGTCCCCCTCCCTGTTTGCCGCCAATTACGAGCTGCGGCACATCGCCTCGGAGGATGCCCTGTTCCCGGCAGTGCCCGGGTTCTTTCAGGGGGAAGAAATGCTGTGGGACGGCATTGCCCATGTGGATGCGGCCTACGGGGGCGAGGACTGGACCGCCCTGACCTGCGCCAAAAGGGAAGGGGAGGAAATACGGCTCTACGGCAAATTGTGGCGGGGGCATGTGGAGGAGCACATGGAGGAAATGCTGCTGCTGTGCGACCACTTCCGCTGCGGACCCATCTACTGCGAAACCAACGGTGATAAGGGGTACCTGGCCAAGGAATTGCGGCGGCGGGGTGCCCCGGTGCGCATGTACCGGGAAAACAGCAACAAGTATGTGAAGATTGCCACCTGGCTGAAAAAGTGGTGGCAGCGGATTCGGTTCTTTGAGGGGACGGACCCGGAGTATTTGGGGCAGATACTGGATTACACGGTGAATGCGGTGCATGATGATGCCCCGGATAGTGCGGCATGTGTATGCCGGGTGCTGGATCGGGGGAGGTGATCCCCCGGAACCCCTTCGTTGGAAAGCAGCGTTTGGGGTGAACTGCTGCTTGTCGTTTGTGTTTATTCCAGAGGGCTTTGCGGTCGCCCTCAGGACTCCTTCGCAGCATCCCTTCGGATGCAAATTGATTTCGAATGATGGTTTGCAGGGGGCTTTGCGGTCGCCCCCTGCACCCCTTCGCACTCCCTTCGGAAGCGGCTAATTTGGTTATATAAGTATAATGTTTACCTTGCAATACCCACAACCTTTATAGGATGCGAGCCGAAGGGTTCCAAGGGGCGACCGGAAAGCCCCTTGGAAGTAGCATCAAAGACTAGAAGCAGTTCACCTAAAGCTTTGGATGCCCTCTGGAAATCATCATAAAAAGATTGTTTTTTGTAAGATAGGAGTGAAATCATGAGAATTTATCAGGACTGGGCAGCCTGCCCGGAAAAGGAACCCTGGCTGGTGGATGCCATTGAAACCTACCGCTCCTCCGGCCCCTTCCGCCGGGCGCTGGAGGCGGAGCAATACTTCCGTGGGGAAAACCCGGCAATCGCCCGGAAAACCCTGCTGCAAGCCCGGAAAATCGAAACCCGGGATGAGCACGGCCGCAAGCACGTCCGCAGCGGCGTGGCAGACGTGGTGGGCAACCGCATCGGCTCCTCCTTCCTGTACCGCTTTGTGTGCCAGGAAAACCAAATGCTGCTGCAAAACGGCTGCCTGCTGCCATCCAACATCAAGGCAAAGCTGGGCTGTGACTTTGACCGGCAGCTGGAACAGCTGGGGGAGCGGGCACTGGTGCAGGGGGTGGCCTGGGGGCTGTGGAACAACGGCCACCTGGAAGTGATCCCCCTGGCAAGGGATGGGCTCAGCGGCTTCCTGCCCCTGATGGACGAAATGACGGGGGAGATTCGTGCGGGGGTGCAGTTCTGGCAGACGGAGCTTCAGCGGGATCTGTTCTTCCGCCTGTTTGAGGAGGATGGGTACACCCTGTACCGGGTGAAGAATCATACGGCGGAGAAGCTGACCCCCAAGGAGGAGTATCGCCAGACCCTGTGCCGGGACGCTCTGGGGGAGAAGCTTTGCCGGGAGGGCAACTGGGGCAGGCTGCCCTTGATTCCCCTCCGTGCCAACGGGGAGGGGCGCAGCGAATTGTCCCCCTCCGTGAAGGCGAAGATTGACGCTTACGACCGGATCCTGTCCGACTTTGCGGACAATCTGGACAGAGCCAACGATGTGTACTGGGTGCTGAACAACTTCGGCGGCACCACGGAGGACATTGCGGAAATGCTGGGGGAAATCAACCGGCTGAAGGCGGTGGCCAATATTTCCGACGGGGCAGGGGGTGCAACGGCGGAACCCCGCACCATTGAGGTGCCCTATCAGGCACGGCAGACCGCCCTGACCATTCTGGAAAAGGAACTGTACCTGGATGCCATGGCACTGGACACGGAAGCACTGACCGCCGGCAGCCTGACCAATGTGGCCATCCGTGCCGCCAGCGCCAACCTGAACCTGAAGTGCGACCGCTACGAGTGGCAGCTGAACCGCTTTGTTCACGAGCTGCTGACCATGCTGGGCATGGAAACGGAGGAGATTCGCTTTCAGCGGCAGCAGATTGCCAATGATGCGGAAACGGTGGAGACCATCTACAAAATGCGCACCGATATTGACCGGGAAACGGCGCTGAGGCTGAATCCCCTCCTTCAGCCGGAGGAGGTGGAAAGGCTTTTAGCCCCCGAAGGGGGTGCGAAGGAGTCCAGAGGTAAGTGAGCGGCTACACGCCAGTGGCGTGTATAGCAGCCGCGAACGCATCAACCGAAACGAGCAAGCGTAGCTTGCGACGATTGAGGTTGCGGAACGA
>CAVIWF010000074.1:0-8053 GCA_963646285.1 bacterium | reverse complement strand
CCTTCATCCGAAGGGAGGCTGCGAAGGGGTGCAGGGGGCGACCGCAAAGCCCCCTGCGAAACAAAACTTCTTCATCCGAAGGGAACCCGAAGGAGTCCAGAGGGCGACCGGAAAGCCCTCTGGAAATTATTATTCACCATATACCCTCAAAACCACCCTCACCTCCACCCCGCAGCAGCCGTCTTCCCCTTCCACCAAAGTCAGGAAGGGATTCTCCCGCCGAATAACAATGATGCCCCCGGGCACCTGGCATATCCTGCCCCCCAGGGGGAAAATCTCCCCCAACGCCCCGGCGGCGGCGATCCGCTTTTCATTGGCATCCCCGCCGGCGTACCAGGCTTGGACGGTACAGGCGCCATCCTCCCCGAAGGCAGGCTGTTCCGCCTCCCATACCAGGTAGGGCATGGGGGTGTTCAGGGGCACCTGCCCCTTCAGGTACATTGCCATGCCCATGCCTGCCGTCAGGCTTGCCAATGTGGATAGAATGGCTTCCATCAGGTCATCATCCTTTCTGCCGGCACCTTTTGCAGGGGCAGTTCCCCTTCCGCCGGCGCATCCACCCCGTATCCCAGCAGGCGGAACAGGGCACCGTCCCCCTCCCGGCGGATCACATCCCCGGGGGCAAAGGCTGCCTCCCGGCTCAGGTACACCGTTGCCTGCTGCTTCACTGCCCTGCCCCCTCCAAAGGTGACAAGGGTTTCATGCACATCCCCCACGGCGGCGGAAAGGGTTTCCCCCTCCGTCCATGTAAGGGTATGACCCCCGTATCCGTCCGGGGTGCGGGTGGGGCACATCCATCGGCAGGGTTCCAGAAACGTCATTACGCCTCCACCTCCGTGTACATGTGCATCCAGGGCTGCAGATCCCGGGCAAAGGCCTCCTGCCAGGGGATTTCCTTATCCTGCCGCACGTAGCGGTAGGTGCCGAACTGCTCGCTTTTCAGCCTGCCCCGGGGATGATCCTTGTCGTAGAGGATGATCTCCTCGCACAGGTCCAGAAAATCCTGGGGCGGTTCCAGAAAGACCACCCGGCCTTCCCAGCTTTCATCCACAAGGCCGGAGAACTGGCCGGATGCATCTGCCCGGAACACCCCGTGGTTGTTCCGGCTGCCTTCCAGCACGATCCAGTCCGCAGGCAGATCCCCCCGCCACTGGAACACGCCGCCGGTGACCTGCATGAGTCCCCGGCAGCTGCCTTTGATGAAATAATTGCGGCAATAGCGCATGATGTGAGCTACTGTCAGCATGATGGTTTCCTCCTTTCAATTTTTCATTGAGACATTCATGATTCTTTCATAAGCGATCTTCTTCACGATTGCAGGTAGTGCGTGCCCTTGCACCGCTGTTTGAAAGCAACTCAAGGGGGCTTAAAGGGGGCGAAGCCCCTCGCCCCCTTGACCCCTTCGGAGCCCAACTTTAAGAGACCCTTGCAGATGTATGCAACTAATTACGTTTTGAAAACCTTGCTTCCAAAGTCTGCTGCTTCCGAAGGGATGCGGCGAAGGGGTGCAGGGGGCGACCGCAAAGCCCCCTGCGAATAATCATTTGAGAACAAGTTACTTCCGAAGGGACGCTGCGAAGGGGTGCAGGGGGCGACCGCAAAGCCCCCTGCGAATAAGCATTTAAGAACTGTTGCTGTTATGCGAAGGGCGAAGGTTCCCCAAGGGCGACCGCAAAGCCCTTGGGAATATGCATTATTATACTGTTGCAGGTAGTGCGTGCCCTTGCACCGCTCTTTGTAAGATACTCAAGGGGGCTTTCCGATCGCCCCCTTTAACCCCTTCGGGCATCCATCTTTTGGGGTTAACTGTTTCTAGTCTTTGATGTTACTTCCAAGGGGCTTTCCGGTCGCCCCTTGGAACCCTTCGGCACCCTACTTTTAGAACCCCTTCGAGATGAATGAAACCATTTCATTTTACTTTCATAAGCGATTTTCTTCATCCGAAGGGAGGCTGCGAAGGGGTGCAGGGGGCGACCGCAAAGCCCTCTGCAAGATTCTTATCCCTTCATCTGATACAAATACACGCATTCCGGGATTACCACCTTGGCGCCGCACAGGCTCAAGCCCTTCACCCCATCGTCAAAACCCTTTTCCCGGCGGTAGGCTTCCGTGCGGGTCAGGCAGGAGGCAAAGGTTACGCTGTCGCTGTTCATGGCGATGATCTCGTCCGTCAGGTCAGCGCTGATGTAAATATCAAACCCTGCCGCCCGTGCCACGCTGCCTTCCGCCAGCCGATCATTGCCGGCGGCCGTGGCCGTGATGAACCGATTATCCAGCAGCAGCTGACTTTCCACGGAAGAGGGCATTACCAGCTTCCGCCCCTGCTTGGGCATGTGCTTGCCGTCCAGCGCCGTCTTGATGTTCACCAGCAGCTCGTACACGCCGCCGGCAGGCAGTGCGCCCTCTGCCTTGGTGCCTGCCCCGGCACGGATGACCCCCAGAATGTAGGCCTCCGTATCCTCCGCCAGCTTTTCCGCTGCGGCACGCATGGCGGCGTCCATCACATCTGCCCGAGCCTGGGCAGCGTCCACATCGTTCAGGTAAAAGTTGTAATAAGCCCCGTGGTCAATGGTCAGGGTCATGTCGCTGCCGGAAAGCTGCTCCGGCTCCTCAATGTCCTCATTGGGGGTGTAGGGGCGCACGGTAATATCCGCCAGAGAGTTAATGTGCACCGTGTCCCCCCAGTGGCTGATGTCACCCTCCCAGTTCCGGTTGCACAGCTTACCGAACACCAGGGACTTCCGCAGGTTCTCCTGCAGGCGTGCGCTCCATACCTTGGGAATAAAATTCGTAATGGCCATGATTCTTTCTCCTTCTTTTTCAGTCGTTGGTTTGCGTTGGGACGGTTTCAGTCAATCAAAGGCATCCCCCCTTTCCATTTTTCCGCAAGAAAAAAGCCCTTCCCCGGAAGGACTTGCCCTGTTCAGTCGTTAATTTGTTAGAATATACTTCCCCCACAAGGAGGACGTACCATGAAGCGTTTCCTGGCCCTGATGATGGCTGTGTTGATGCTGCCCCTTGCCGCCCTTGCCGAGGACACTGCCCTGCCTGTCTTTACGGCGGATTACGGGCTTGAAGCGTACTACGATGACTTGAAGGAAGCAAACGGCGGACTGTTCCGGTTCTGGTCGCCAGAGGCCAAGGCCGCCCTGCACAATGCCGTGCCCACCCTGTGCGCCATGGAAGAAGAGCGGATCCGCACCTACCACGAGGGTTGGGTGCCCTTCCTCTCCTTTCTGTCAGGGATTAATGCCCAGGCGTACGTCTGCCCGGACGATACCATGATCCCCCGTGACACGGCAGTGGAAAAGGCTGCCCAGTGGGCGGCGGCGCATCAGCTTCTCTCCGAGGAGGAGATGGACGATTATCTGGTATCCGTCAGCTGCATCCGCCACGGGGAGAACGCCGAGTGGGTCATTGGCTTTTACCGGCGAACCACCTGCCTGGCCGATGTGCACATGAACGCCTGCACCGGCGCATTCCCCCAAATGGACGGCCTTCAGGCCAGGCAAAAAATACTGGACTATTCTGCCCAAGTAGGTGCGCCCCAGGCCTTTTCCCTCAGTGACCGGCAGCTTGCCTCCTGGTACGACTACACCCTGCACTCCTGGTGCCTGACCTTTGTTGCAGAGGTGGACGACATCGGGCTTGTTTACCATCTGGACGAAACCACCGGGGAGGTTCTGCCTGAGCCGGATGGTTGAGACCGTATCACCCAAAGGTTGTAAGGCTGTACATTTTTTCTTTCGTATCCGTTCCCACAATGCCGTCAGAAGCAATCTTCCTCTCGGCTTGGAAATCCATAACGGCTGCCTTCATGTCTGCGTCAAACACATTGTTCAGCGTAAGCTGATGGTATCCGGCATCGTAAAGATCTTTCTTGAAGACCCGTACATAGTCGTTTTACATACCCTGCCGAAGCAAAGCTTCCCCATATCGGCAGCAGGCTTTCACGCCATAATAAACAGGCTCTTTGCTGACCACCAGCGTTGCGTGCTTCACATACCCCAGCTTGTTGTTATACACGGCACGAAGCCAGACAGCAATGGGCGACAGGGAATTGTCCACCGCAATGGTCTTTCCTGACGGAATGGTTGCTCTTACTGCTGAAGAAGTATCAGCACTTGTATACAGGCTGATCGACTGGGTCGTTTTTGCCTTACAGTCCACATTGGAGCCGTCATAGTTGCCTGCGCCGGTGGCTGCCGTCGTGCCGTAAGCCTTTGTTCCCTTGATGAACTTGCTCATGGCATAGCCGCTGCAGCCGTCATAGTTCACGGCAATCCACCCATTCGCCTCAGAATCACGGTTCACCGCAATCGGGTCGTGATTTTGTGCCGTTGCAACCACCTTACCCTTCGTACTGGCAGCGTTTCGAATATTCAAGGTTCCTCCCTTGCCATGTCTGGACGTTTCTACTTCAAGCATCGTTTCGTACGTCATTGTATTCCTTTCTTTCCGTTCATTTGCGTCTTTCTGTTTACTGGCTTTACCCAATCAAGGGCATCCCCCCTTGCCATTTTCCCAAAGAAAAAAGCCCTTCCCCGGAAGGACTTGCCCTGTTCAGTCGTTAATTTGTTAGAATATACTTCCCCCACAAGGAGGACGTACCATGAAGCGTTTCCTAGCCCTGATGATGGCTGTGTTGATGCTGCCCCTTGCCGCCCGGGGCGAAGAGGAGGAGCTTACCCTGCCACCCCTGGTGCCTGTTGCCTCCTTGGAGCTGATGCAGTCCTGTCCCCTTGCCTTCAGCAGGGAACCTGCCGACTTTCAAAGTGCCGCCATGCTGCCTGACCAGACCCTTGTCATCTTTTACGGCACCACTTTGTCTGACGGGCGGACAGAGGATTGGATGGACATCTTTGCCGCTGATGGTACTCAAATTCGCTCCCAGTCTTTGGGTATCTACGACCCCATCAAGTTCGTTTTCTCTCACGCCCAGATCATCCTGACCGAAAAAGGCTTTCTGCAGGAATACTACCCGGACGTTGCCACCATGGAAACCTGTTACCGTACTTCCTACAAAAAAAGCGGCGCAGCCAAGGGCAAAACAAGGAAGCTGAAGCAGCGAACCGATGATGCCTTCTACACCACCGTCATGGGCGACTACACCTTCTTTCAAAGGGCTCACTGTGAGGATGAGCCCGACTTCACCGGGAAAATTCGTCACAGGCTGTCTGACCAAACCCTTTCCTTTCCCCTTTACGACACCACCTCCTACGCCCTGTTCGAGGACGAAAAGGGCGGCTGCCTGTTTGTTCAGCCCCAAGGGCGGGAGGCTTTGGAAATCCGTCAATTTACCTTTGACGGCTCCCTGCATGCATCCGTCCTGACCCTTCCGGGAGATTACTTTCCCGATGGGGAGTATGCCCGCATCAATTCCGCTGCCGGCGGGTACGGCGTTGCGTATTTTCAGATTTCCGTTACCAATGTGCTCTCCAACATCCTGACCTATGACCTTGAGCAGCAGTGCGTCACCGCCAGCCATCCCCTATCCGCCGGGGCGGGGGCTGATTTTCTCTCCAGCCTTCGGCAGGCAGGCACTTCCCTCATGGTGCTGGACGGTTACTGGAGCGAATCCCTTCAGCAGAAAACTTACCGCCTTGTCCTGCTGGATGCGGACATGAACCGAACTTCCCTTTCCCTCGCCTGCGGCAACTGCCTGTACCTGTTCTCCTCCGCCCAGTCAGAGGACATCATTACGGTGGAGACGGATCAGGACGGAACTTCCTTTTTCCTGTGCAGGTATCGCCTTAGCGGAGGTTGATCAAGCACTGATCCCCCTTCCCCCGAAAAAAACATCCGCCCGGCAGGAATTACCCCATGAAATCCATAATTAACAGATAGAACCCTTTCAAAGGAGGACGCTGTCATGAAACGCTTCTGTTCCCTGCTGCTGATCCTTGCCCTGCTCCTGCCCTGCCTGGCTTTGGGAGAGGAGGAGGATCGTGACGAAGGCTTTGTCATAGAAAACTCCAAAACCGGCCGGGTCATTACCTTCACCTACCCTTCCGCCTATGACTTCATTGATGATGGGCGGAATGGTTCCTATGTCTTCTCCGCCGACGGCAGCTTCTACATCCGCCTGATCATGGACCCGGAAGGCACCCCCTACTATGAATCCATTGCCAACCGGCATAAAAGCGGTGAAGTGCTGCTGCTGGACGATACCTTCTGCATTGCCTCCACGGCCGAAAACTTCCTGAACGATTACCTGCTGGATATTGCCTTTCAGCTGGATAACGGCAGTGCCCTGATTCTGCAGGTCATCTGCTACCCCGGCAAAAAGACGGCTTACCCCCTGCTGCTGGATCTGGTGGGTGAGTTTACCGATGCTTCCCCGGTGGAAGAATGGCTGAACACCGCCTGGCTGCCTTATATCCTGTCGGCGGAGCAGGAGCATTGACCTGATCAGGAGGATTTCCATGAAACGAATCCTTGCCATTTTGCTCGTCCTTTCGCTCCTGCTGCCCTGCCTGGCCCTGGCCGATGACTACACCGATAGCGACCGCATCCTTGGCGAGGTTTACTGTGATGACAATCCCTCCCGGCGCATCACCTTCACCTATCCTGCCCAGTATCCTTCCCGCTCAAACCATTCACTTGGGACTTTCACCTACGTTTATTACGATGACTATCAGTATGTAGCCGTTTGGCTGATGAATGCCGACCGGGAGCGTTTGAGCTATTTCGAATACTGCTATATCACCCACTCTGCCAAAAACATCCACACTTCTGTTTATACCCTGACGGATCAAATATGTGCCGCCGGTGTGTTCCGCTTCATCTGCGGCTTTCCCTGTGATCCCTTTGATATGCTGGAAATTGGCATTACCCTGGACAACGGCTACTTCATCAAGGTGCAATCCATGAGCTACGCCGGTCAAGTCACCGGCTGCTACGACCTGCTCCTTGACATCCTTTCCAGTTTTGTGGATACCGAGCCGGTGGAAAACTGGCTGGAAGAAACATGGTATCCCCAGGTGCTGGCGCAGGAGGAGAATGCTTCGAGCTGATTATCCCTTCCGATCCGTCAAGTCCCACAGCTTCTGCTTGCTGTTCTTGCCGAAGATGCCGTCGACCGTCAGTCCGTAGGCACTCTGGAATGCCTTGGCTGCCTTTTCCGTGTTGGCGCCGTAGTAGCCGTCTGCCTTGCCTACCACCGTGTAGCCCAGCTTGTACAGGTCTTCCTGAATCCGCTGCACAGGCAGATAGTACTTCTTCACGTGCTTGCTGCGCTTCCATGCCGTGGTGCTGTACCGGGGATACCAGATTTCGTTGTCAGCAACAGGGCCTCCCCAACCGGGTGCAGCATAGTTGCTGTGAACATAGCCATCGATTTTGTCGATGCAATCATCCACAGTGAAAGGTCTAAAGGGATTCCCGCTGCCTTTGCTTACCAAGGGATAATTGTTGGGAAGTTCCGTGATCACGTTGCTGATATTGTCCTTATCCGTTCTCCTCAGATGCACCGTCTGCCCTGCGGGAACAACCACATGCCACCGACTTACAGTTTCGTTACTCATCCATATACCGCCTTTCTTTTCTCACTGTTGCCCTGTCCTTTCGTCGTTTCCTAAGGAGGATGTACCCACATGAAACGAATCCTTGCCATGCTGCTCGTCCTTTCGCTCCTGCTGCCCTGCCTGGCCTTGGCCGATGAAGACGTGGAAGAGCTGCGTGCCGTGGCTGTGCTTTACCACGAAGACACCCCTTCCCGCCGCATCACCTTCACCTACCCTGCCAAGTGTGAATCCTGTGTGGATTATGCTTTCGCCGCCACATGCTTCTTCGATGTGTATTACGATGATCTCCAATATGTAAGGGTACGCCTGATGCCTGCCGATATGGAACGCTTGAGCCACTTCAAAGACAATTATGTCCTGCACCCTTCGTGGAGAGTAAAAAACACCGACATTTATACGCTGTCCGATCAGATGTGCGTTGTTGGTACTTTTCGCGACATTGTTTATGTGGGATACGACCTCTTTGACTTGTTAGAGGTAGGCATTACCTTGGACAATGGCTATTACATCAGGGTGCAGTCCAACTG
>CAVIWF010000073.1:0-8278 GCA_963646285.1 bacterium | reverse complement strand
GTTCGCAGCTGCTATACACGCCACTGGCGTGTAGCCGCTCACTTACCCCTGCACCTCTTCGCTCTTCGCATTCCTGCAAAAGACTTCTATTGCAAGGCTTTTGCAGGGGGCTTTGCGGTCGCCCTTGGGAAACCTTCGCCCTTCGCATGACAGCGGCAGTCTTCAATTGATGATTTCCAGAGGGCTTTCCGGTCGCCCTCTGGACTCCTTCGGGTTCCCTTCGGATGAAGTTGTCTTCTTATGAAAAAATTCTAAAGAATCAATCCACCGAAAAGTGGTTTTCGGGGGTGGGTGCGGGAGGGGGAGCTTTTGACACAAAAGCTCCCCCTCCCGCAATCCTCTCGCAAAACCTGTTACTCCGGCAAAGTGGCGGTGCTTTTCAAGCGGCGATCCAGCCGCTGCTCCACGAACTTCCGCAGAAGGGGAAAGGGGGCGTAGCAGTCCGGGGTGTTCACCCAGGAGGATGTTCCCTTTTGCAGCATCTGCCGCATCCACCGTGCCTGCTCCGCCGCTACCGGGGATTGCCCCTTCTGGTGGCAGTCCCGGCACACCAGCCCCCCCTCCATGGTGTCAAAGTACACCTGCTCCTCCGTCGTCAGGGGCTTCTGGCAGGTGACGCAGTGGTTCAGCCGGGGCTTGAAGCCTTCGCTGGCGGCGTAGTGGAGCAGGAACCCGGCCAAAAGGGGCTTCCACTCCTGGGTGGAAAAGGTGAGCCGGCTCAGGGTGTGCAGCAGCAGCATGAACAGCTCCTGATCCGCTACCCCGGGCTGGGCGGCGGCCTCTGCCAGGTTCAGCAGATACACCCCGCAGCTTAGCCGGTCGAAATCCCCCCGCAGGGGATAAAAGGTTTCAATCAGGGAGGCGGATACCACGCTGATCCGCCCGGACCTGGCGTATAGCTCGTAATCCCCCAGGGCGAAGAGGTCGCTGGCGTTCAGCAGAGGGGATCGGGGTCGCCGGCACCCACGAGCCACGGCTTCAATCTTCCCCCGGGTGGGGCTCAGGAGGGTCAGCATGCGGTCGTTTTCCCGGTAATTGACGTACCGCAGCACAATGGCGGTCTGCTCGGTTTGAATCATGGAATGCCCCCTCCTTCCTGTTGGTGATTCATTTCGACTGTCGAAGGGTTCGTTCCTGCCGAGGATGACGAAAAGACGTTACTCCTTCCCATAAAAAAACTCCCCTCATCCCAAATAAAAGTTTCGGGACGAGGGGAGAGGGCGAGAGGGGAGATAACCGCTTTGCTTAAAGCAGCTGCGCCCCTCTCGCAAAAAACCGATTACTTGCTTGCATACTCCGCAGCGGAAGCGCCTGCAATGCGGCCGAACACCACAATGTCGGTCACAGCGTTGCCGCCCAGACGGTTGGCACCGTGGACGCCGCCGGTTACCTCACCGGCTGCGAACAGGCCGGGGATGGCGTTGCCGTTGGTATCCAGCACTTCAGCGGAAGTGTTGATCTTCAGGCCGCCCATGGTGTGGTGCACGCCTGCGGATACCTTGATGGCATAGTAGGGAGCGGTGTTCAGCTGATTGGCGAAGCTGGTGCGGCCGAAGTCAGGATCGTTCTTGGCTTCCACATAGCCGTTCCAGGTGTTCATGGTTTCAGCGAAGGCGGCAGCGTCTACGCCGATGGCTTCTGCCAGCTCTTCGTAGGTGTTGCCGGTGAAGGTGTAGCCCTTCTTGATGTAGCCCTGGATGACCGTGGAGGCGTCCACCATGGCCTGGTCAACCACCAGCCAGCTGTAGGAGCCGGTCTGGGCGATTTCAGCGGCGGATACCACGTCACGGGTGCCCACTTCGTCGATGAAGCGCTTGCCCTCGGCGTTCACCAGAATGGCGCCGTCGCCACGGAGGCCTTCGGTGATCAGGGCAGCGGTGTCAAACTGCACGGTGGGGTGAATCTGAATCTGCTCCATGTCTACGGTGGCAGCGCCTACGGCCTCTGCCATCACAATGCCCTGACCCTGAGCGCCGGCAGCGTTGGTGGTCATGAAGCCAGCCAGTTCAGGCTTGTACTGCTCCACCATGGCGCTGTTGGCACCGAAGCCGCCGGTAGCCAGCAGCACGGCCTTGGCGTTCACGGTAACGGTTTCCCCGTCCTTGCCGGTGGCAACAATGCCCACAGCAGCGCCGTCCTTGGTCAGGATGGTGTTGGCCAGGGTGCTGGTCAGCAGGGTGATGTTGTCGTAGCCGTTAACGCTCTGCTCCAGCAGGGGCACCATGTAAGCGCCCACAGACAGGGTCTTGCCGTTTTCGTCCACCGGGCGATGGATCCGCTTTACGGATGCGCCGCCGAAGGCACCAACGCTGGTCAGGTTGATGTTCAGGGTCTTCAGCCATTCGATGGAGTCGGCACTGTTTTCGCACAGGGTCTTCACCAGGTCGATGCTGTTCAGGCCCTTGCCGCCCACCATGGCGTCCAGTTCCATCAGCTCCACAGAGTCGAAGTAGCCTTCGGGATTGGCCTGATAAGCTTCCCACTGGGCAGTTACCGTAGCAGCCAGAGCGGTGATGTCCGCATTGTCTGCATAGGTGGAAGCAGCGCTGGCCAGGGTCTTTTCCACACCGGCGCTTTCGCCGAAGGTGTTTTCATCCTGGGCAGGGGTCTTGGCAGCGTTCATGCCGCCGGTTGCACGGACGGAGTTGCCGCCCACCACGGACTGGCCTTCCACCAGTACCACGCTCTTGCCGGCCTGGGCTGCGGTGATGGCAGCCACCATGCCTGCGCCGCCTGCACCCACGATAACCACATCGGCATCATAGGTGGCATCCTCTGCCTTTTCGGCAGCCACGGCGGTCTTGTAAGCTTCAGCATCCACGCCGGCAGCTACCAGAGCAGCCTCGGCAGCTTCCTTCACAGCGTTGGAAGAGAAGGTTGCGCCGGACACACCGTCCACCGCAATGCTGTTGTTGGCCACGATTTCAGCCGGCAGGCTTTCGATGGCCTTGGAGCCGATGCCCTGGGTTTCATCCGGGCCGGCAGCCTGTGCGTCGGTGATCACACCGTCGGTCAGGGTCAGGGTGACAGTCACGTCGCCGCCAAAGCCCTTGGCCGTGCCCTCAAAGGTGCCGCTGACACCCTCTGCAAAGGCAGCGGGCACGGCGGTCACTACCATCATGGCAGCCAGGAGCAGCGCGAGAAAACGCTTCTTCATGTTCTTGACCTCCTCAATGTCATTGGGAAAATCCATGCTGATTTTTCAGCGCCGACATTATACCACAAAGGTGCTTTTTTGGCTACCGTTTTCGATAAAATTTTGACAGCCTTTTTGAGGCGTTAAGCGGAGGGGGGAAGAAAGTGGCTTTGACGCTTTGCCGATGTGGTTCTTTTTCTCTTGTGTTTTTCCGTGGAATGTGTTATGATACAAAGGCTGATACTCAAGGAGGTTTGGACACATGACCGTTTTGAATGTGATTCTTTCTGTGGTGCTGATTCTGGCGGCACTGTTTATGATCGTTACCGTTCTGCTGCAGAGCAGCAAGGACGATGGGCTGGGCGCACTGGGCGGCAAGGCTGATACCTACTTCGGCAAGAACAAGGCCAAGACCGTGGAAGCCAAGCTGGCACTGGGCACCAAGATCAGCGCTGCCGTGTTTGTGGTGGTCAGCCTGGTCATGCTGCTGGTAGACTAATCTTCCTTCTGATGGGATTTTGAAAAGGCTGCTCCGCACCGGCGGGGACGGCCTTTTTCTCGTGTAAGGGAAGGGGCGGGGCAAATTTCTTCCGCCTCCGGCAGGAAAGCCGGTGGAAAAAGCGAATCTACCCCCATAGAAGCAGCGGGGGGATCCCCCGCGAGAAAGGCAGGTATGGAACCATGCAATATGTTTATGCCCACCGGGGTGCCTCCGGCTATGCGCCGGAAAATACCCTCCGTGCCTTTGATCTGGCGGCGGATATGCATGCCGACGGCGTGGAGCTGGACGTGCAGCTGACCCGGGATCGGCAGCTGGTGGTCATTCATGATGAAACCATTGACCGGGTAACCGACGGCACCGGCTTTGTGGCAAACTACACCCTGGAGGAATTGCGGAAGCATCCCGTTACCATGCACACCCCGGGGATCAGCGAGCCCATCCCCCTGCTGAAGGACGTGCTGGCACTGCTGAAGCGCCGTGGGCTGAAGGTGAACATTGAGCTGAAGAACTCCGACAATTTCTATCCCGGCATGGAGGAAATCTGCCTGGAGCAGGTGGCTGCCGCCGGCATGGAAGGGGATACCCTGTACTCCTCCTTCAACCACTACAGCCTGCTCCACGTGAAGGAACTGTCGCCGGATGCCCCCTGCGGCCTGCTGTACCACGCCACCCTGGTGGAGCCCTGGCGTTATGCCGCTTCCCTGGGAGTGAACGCCCTCCATCCCCATTTCACGGAGCTGTACATTGAGGATGAAGTGCGCAAGTCCCACGCCCTGCACATCGAGGTGAACCCCTGGACGGTGAACACCGAAGAGGAGCTGAAGCGGATGATCGCCGCCGGTGCGGACAGGATCATCACCAATTACCCCGACCGGGCACGGGCCCTGCTGGATGCCGCCAAATAATGGCGGCGAAATAACGAAATCATTGCACAATCAAGATGCCCCCCTCTGGAAGCGAAATGGCTTCCGGAGGGGGCTTTGCAGTAGAAAAAACAGCGTGCTCAGGGGTTTCCCCCCAGCACGCTGTTCAATAAGGAACCATCCCCTTGCCTAGGGCTTCATTCCCCATACAACTTCTTCAGCGTTTCTGCGCCGGCGGTGCCGTCCACGCTCAGGCCGTTGTTGCTCTGGAAGCTGCGCACGGCAATGACTGTGGCGTCGTCATACTCGCCGGTTACGGTGGACAGGTAGCCCTTCTGCACCAGTACGTCCTGCATCTGCACCACGTCGTCTCCCTTGTCCCCCTTGCGGAGGGTGGTGTAGGTGGTGTTGGCTGCCGTGGCAGACTTGGCAGAGGAGGAGTACAGCTTTTTCAGGGTGGTGCTGCCTGCAATGCCGTCCACGGGGGACAGGCTGTTCTGAATCTGGAAGGCACGCACCGCATCCTTGGTGGTGGCGCCGTAAATGCCGTCAATGGAGCCGTCGTAGTACCCCAGGGAGGCCAGGGTGGATTGGAGGGTCTTCACTGCCGTGCCCTCGTCATATTCCCGCAGGGTGGAGTAGGAAGTGGCACTCTTGGCGCTGGTGCTGTACAGCAGGCCCTGGGTGGTGGCGCCAGCCTTGCCGTCCACCGTCAGGTTGTTGGCACGCTGGAAATCCCGCACAGCGTCCGTGGTGCCGCTGCCGAACTTGCCGTCCACCGAGCCGGTGTAGTAGCCCAGCTCCTTCAGCCGCTGCTGAAGGGTCTTCACGGCGGAGGATTCATCCCCCTCCTGCAGGGTGGTGTAGCTTCCCGAGCCGGAGGAAGAGTTGGAGGCGGCGGTGACCGCATAAATGGCATTCAGGGTTTTGGTGCCTGCCTTGCCATCGGCGTTCAGGCCGTTGGCTTTCTGGAAGGCGGTAACGGCGGTGACCGTGCCGCTGCCGTAGTCCCCGTCAATGGAGCCGGTGTAGTAGCCCAATTCCTTCAGCCGCTTCTGCAGGGCACGGACCGCACTGCCGTTGGTGCCTTCCTGCAGGGTTTCACCAATGGAGGATACGGGGGAGGAAGACTTGGAGGCATTGCTGGAGTACAGGGCAGCCTGGGTATCCGGGCCGGCGATGCCGTCGTTCCACAGCCCTGACTTCTTCTGGAAGGCCTGCACGGCTGCCTGGGTGGCGCCGCCGTATTCTCCATCGGCTTTGCCGTCCATCCAGCCCAGGTCAATGAGCCGCTGCTGCAGCTGGGTCACCTTTTTGCCGCTGGAGCCCAGGGTCAGGTAGGAAGGCTTGCTCAGGTCAGGAGTGGCGGTAGGCTTGGGTGTAGGGGTTGCTGTTGCCTTGGGCGTGGGGGTTGCTGTCTTTTTCGGGGTTGCTGTTGCCTTGCTGGTGGAGGAAGAACTGGAAGAGGAAGAACTGCTGGCCTTCACTGCACTGGAAGAGTACAGCTTTTCCAATGTTTTGGTGCCGGCTTTGCCGTCTACCGTCAGGCCGTTGGCTTTCTGGAAGGCCATCACGGCTTCCTCCGTGGCGGTGCCGAAGTCCCCGTCCACACTGCCGGTCAGGTAGCCCAACTCCTTCAGCCGCTGCTGCATGGTGCGCACGTCCGTGCCGGTGGAGCCCTTCTTCAGGGTGGTGCTGGCAGGGGTGGCGGTGGCAGAAGACGAGCCGGAGGAAGTGGTGGTGGTTCTGGGGGTTGGTGTGGTAATGGTGATAATGGTGCCGGTGGCGGCAGAAGTGCCCCCGGTGGGGGAGGCGGTGCTGCCGGAACCCCAGCTATCGTTCCAGTTAATGGTAGGCTGTGTGCCCGAGGTGCCCGTATCCCCGCCCTGATTGCCTGTGTTGGGGGTAGGGGTGGCGGTAGGCACTGTGGTAGCGGTAGAGGGCGCCAGGGTCTGGAAGGGCAGATTGTTGGAATCCACCGTCATATTGTCCGTGTTGCCCGATATTTCATCCGGCGGAACATAACAGCCGGAAAGCAGGAGGCACAGCGCAAGGACGCCCGTCAGCGCCAGAGCCTTTCCGACAGAACGCTTCTTCATAGGGGATACTCCTCTCTCCTCGTAGCGAGGCGGTTTCCGGCTTCATGGATGCAGGAGGTACACCGCCTCACTGTATATTGTACACGCTTCCGGGCGGCGTTGCAAGGATTCTTTTTCGGCAAAATCATCCCTTCGGGCAAGAATACCCGCCACTCATTCAACGTTTTATCCCCGCCTCTTCATCCCGATTTGCCCCCTTTGCAGGAAAAACCGGTTTCCTGTCGAACCTATGGGGGAAAACCGGATTTTCTCCATCAAAAAGGGGGGAAATCCATCATTTCGAGGTGAATATCATGTCAGAATGCAACCACGACTGTTCATCCTGCGGCAGCAAGTGCGCTTCCGCCACGCCGGAAAGCCTGCTGGCGCCCCAGAATGCCCACAGCCGGGTGAAGAAAGTCATCGGCGTGGTCAGCGGCAAGGGCGGCGTTGGCAAGAGCCTGGTTACCGGCCTCATGGCCACCCTGATGCAGCGCCGGGGTCACAAGACCGCCGTGCTGGATGCAGACATTACCGGCCCTTCCGTGCCCCGGATGTTCGGCATCCACGACCATGCCATGGGCAGTGATGAAGGCATCCTTCCCGTGGAAACCAAAACGGGCATTAAGCTGATGAGCATCAATCTCCTGCTGGAGCACGATACGGATCCCGTGATTTGGCGGGGCAGCCTCATTGCCGGCACGGTGAAGCAGTTCTGGTCCGATGTGTGCTGGGGGGATGTGGACTACATGTTTGTGGACATGCCTCCGGGAACCGGGGATGTGCCCCTGACCGTGTTCCAGAGCCTGCCGGTCAGCGGCATCATCATTGTCACCAGCCCTCAGGAACTGGTGGGGATGATTGTGGAAAAGGCTGTGAACATGGCGAAAATGATGAACATCCCCGTGCTGGGTCTGGTGGAGAACATGAGCTACATTGCCTGCCCGGACTGCGGGCGGAAGCTGTATCCCTTTGGGGAAGGCAAGACCCTAGCTGTGGCCCAGGCCCACTCCCTGCCGGTGCTGGGGCAGATCCCCATGGATCCCACCCTGGCCAGGAGCTGCGACAGCGGTGTGATTGAGCTGTATAACGGCAGTGAACTGGATGGGGCTGTTACGGTGGTAGAGCACTTGTAAAAATTGCAGGGGGCTTTGCGGTCGCCCCCTGCACCCCTTCGCCGCACTCCTTCGGATGCAGCTTGATTACTTATGAAAGTAAAACTAAATAGCTTTATTCATTTCGAAGGGACTCTTAAAGAGGGGGGCCGAAGGGGTCAAGGGGGCGATCGGAAAGCCCCCTTGAAACAACACAAAAGACTAGCAACAGATAACCCTAATAGTAGGATGCCCGAAGGGGTTAAAGGGGGCGATCGGAAAGCCCCCTTGAGTAACACAAACGATTGTCGCAAAGGTACGAGAACCTTGCAAAGCATTGGTTTTGTTTATTCCAGAGGGCTTTGCGGTCGCCCTCTGGACTCCTTCGCAGTCTGCATTTCTGCAAATGACTTCAAATGTTGGGTTTTGCAGGGGGCTTTGCGATCGCCCCCTGCACCCCTTCGCAGCATCCCTTCGGATAAAGATGTCTTCTTTTGAAAGAAAAGAAATAAGCTTCATCCATCTCAAAGGATTCCCCAAAAGAGGGGATCCGAAGGGGTCAAGGGGGCGATCGGAAAGCCCCCTTGAAGTAACTCTATCGAACA
>CAVIWF010000072.1:0-8335 GCA_963646285.1 bacterium | reverse complement strand
CCTAGGTGGCGTTGGAGGGCTCGCAAGCCCTTCAACTCTAAATCGAAAATCGGCGACATGTGCGGCGATTTTCGTGCTTTTTCGCCAGAAAAAGCTTCATTACACGAACGAACGGCCGGGAGAACGGTGAAACCGTTCGACCAGTGAGTGAGTGCAAAACTCGCCAAAGTGGCTTTGCCACTTTGGCGAAAAGCTTCACCAGCTTGCTGCACTGCTATCCGTTCTGGATTCGCATCCCCCAACCAGCACCCCGTTGTCCAGCCTGACAATCATCTGCCCACGGCCGAAGAGCACCGGGTCATGGAGCACGCTGATCTCATGCCCCCGGCGGGTCAGCTGACCAATAACCCCCACCGGGAAGGAGGACTCCACCGTGAACTTCTTCCCCTGCATCCACTGCCAGCGGGGAGCGTCCAGCGCCATTTGGGGATTCAGGTGGAAGTCGATCAGATTCATGGCCACCTGCACATGACCCTGAGGCTGCATATACGCCCCCATAACCCCGAAGGGTCCCACCGGCTTGTCCCCACGGGTAATGAACCCGGGGATGATGGTGTGGTACGTCCGCTTCCGGGGCATGAGGCAGTTGTAATGGTTGGGATCCAGGGAGAAATCCGCCCCCCGATCCTGCAGGGCCACGCCGTAGCCTTCCACCACAATGCCGGAACCGAAGTCGTTGTAGTTGCTCTGGATGAAGGACACCATGTTCCCCTCTCCATCGGCGGTGCACAGGTACACGGTGCCGCACTTGGGCGGCTCCCCGAAGGTGGGGATGTGGGCGGTTTCCCCGATTTCCGCCGCCCGCATTTTCCCGTATTCCGGCAGAATCAGGCGATGATAGTCCAGGGGCATCCAGTCCGGGTCGGTGACGTAGTGCTTGGCATCGGCAAAGGCGATTTTCATGGCCTCCATCTGCCGGTGATAGGTCTTTTCATCCCCCGGACGGAGATCATCAAAGTTCTTCAGGATGTTCAGCGCCATCAGCGCCACAATGCCCTGACCGTTGGGAGGCAGTTCCCACACCCGGCAGTCCCGGTAATCCACCCCAATGGGGGTGACCCACTTGGCATCGTACTCCTGCATATCCTCCATGGAGAAGAAGCCTCCGTCCCGCTGGCTCTGCTTCACCAGGGCTTCTGCAATCTCCCCTTCATAGAAGGCGCGGGCGTTGGTTTCCCCGATGAGCCGCAGGGTCCTGGCGTGATCCGGCAGGCGCACCACATCCCCGAAGTGGTAGCTTTCTCCATCCCGGGTGAAGACACGGAACCACTCATCGTGCTCCGGCTTGCCACGGAAGAGGCGGGTGTATTCCTCCGTGGCCTCCTCAAACTGGACGGCGTTGGCAGGAGCCAGGGGATAACCTTCCTCCGCATAGCGGATGGCAGGGGCCAGATCCTCCATGAGGGACAGCTTGCCGAAGCGCTCGTTGAGCCGGGCCCAGGCCTTGGGGGCGCCGGGGACGGTGACGGGAATCCAGCCGTGCAGGGGCATTTTCCCCTCCGGGTGCCTGGCCAGCACTTTTTCCCGGGAAATGTTTTTAGGGGCGTAACCGGAGGAGTTAAGGCCATACATCTGCCCCTGCATCCACACAATGGCGAAAGCGTCGGAACCCAGGCCGTTGCTGCCCGGCTCCACCACGGTAAGGCAGGCGGCAGTGGCGATGGCGGCGTCCACCGCATTGCCTCCCTTGCGGAGAATTTCCAGGCCGGCGGCGGCAGCCAGGTTGTTGCCGGTGCACACCATGCCGTTTTTCGCCACGGTGCAGTACCGGTTGGATGCATAGGGCTGATACAGGGGATCGAATGAAAGCTGCATGGGTTTGTTCCTTCCTATGGTTTGATCTATTGATTTGGGTGATGGAAAAGGGATGAACAAGTCAACAAAGGGAATTATAGCAAAGAGTGTTTGCTGATTCAAGGCATTGAGCAAAGGAAAGCAAAGGCATTAAGCAAAGTCCTTTGTTGAAGTTTGTTTATTTTCTTTGCAAAAAGAAGATTGCTGCTTCCAAGGGGCTTAAACGGGTCGAAGACCCTCGCCCCTTGGAACCCTTCGGAGCCCAACTTGTAGGGAACCCTTTGAGATGAAAACTACTGATTTCTTTTATTTTTTCTTCATAACAAAACAACTTTCTTCCGAAGGGAGGGCGAAGGGGTGCAGGGGGCGACCGCAAAGCCCCCTGCAAAACACAACAGTTTTTTCAAGGGTTTCAAACTTACTGTTTCTCTTGCTACTATTTCACTTTGAAACTCAAGGGGGCTTTCCGGTCGCCCCCTTTAACCCCTTCGGAGCCCAACTATTAGATACCCTTTAAGTAGACTACTACTTCTACTTATTTCTTTTATTTTTTCTTCATAACAAAACAACTTTCATCCGAAGGGAGAGCGAAGGAGTGCAGGGGGCGGAGTCTTCGACTCGTAACCGCAAAGCCCCCTGCAAAATACAACAGTTTTTTCAAGGGTTTCAAACTTACTGTTTCTCTTGCTACTATTTCGCTTTGAAACTCAAGGGGGCTTAAACGGGTCGAAGACCCTCGCCCCCTTTGACCCCTTCGGCACCAAGCGTTTAGAGTTTCCTGTTTCTTGTCTTTATTGTTTATTCCAAGGGGCTTTCCGGTCGCCCCTTGGAACCCTTCGGAGCCCACCTTGTAGGGAACCCTTTGAGATGAAAACTACTGATTTCTTTTATTTTTTTTCATAACAAAACAACTTTCATCCGAAGGGAAAATAACTTTGATATGACTTATAGCTGCTTTTCGGGGAGAGTGTGAGAGGTAAGTGAGCGGCTACACGCCAGTGGCGTGTATAGCAGCCGCGAACGAGGCGATCATATTCAAATCTTCGATTTGAATTGATCGGTCGCCATGGGCGACTTTGCTTCTCCAACGGAGAAGCAAACCTTCTCAACCGAAACGAGCAAGCGTAGCTTGCGACGATTGAGGTTGCGGAAGGCTTTTGGCACAAAAGCCGCCCTCTCGCAAATCGTTCCCCCTATCAAACCGTGTAATACTTTTGTTTCCGGCTCTTGGGCTTTTCCGGCATGGTCATGGCCAGCTTTCCTGCCCGAAGGAGGGGCCTCACATAGTGTTCCATAGCGTAGAACACCGTTTTCACCCCCACAAAGGCGGCAATTTCCTGCCGTGTTTTCGGTTCCCGGCAGTATGCCAGCAGATCCTCGGCAGACTCGGCGAGCTTTCCCTGTGCCTTTTCTTCCACTGCCGGTTGATTGTACAGGGTAACCACAAACTCATTTCTGCGATTTTCAAACTTGGGTTCCGGCAGACCCCATTCCTTCATAGCACTGCGCATGGTGGGAATGCCGGAATAGCGGTGCTCTGCAGCGGTCAGGGTTTCCGCCATCACCGCCAGGGCGGGATTCCGCAGATCCGGCCGGGCAATGCCCAGCTGCTCCACACTCATTCTGCCGTACAGGCTGCCGGGGCTGTGAATCTCCACCCGGTCGGTGAAAAAGTCCAACTGCACCGGCGTTCCCTCTGTGTGCATGCTGTAATCCCGGTGAATCAGGGCGTTGAGAATGGCCTCCCGAAGGGCGTCCACAGGATATTCCGTTTGATCCTTGCGGATGCCGGTTTCCCTGCTGATGATGGTTTTTACCTTCATGTTGCGGCGACAGAAAAGCAGGGCTTCTTCTACCATTTCCGCAATGGTGCCGCCGATGCGCTTGTTGTCAATGAACCGTGCCCCGTCCTGATCCACATCCCCAATGGCAGTGCCCGGCACAATAATAGCAGTAATACCCAGCTGAGGGAAAAATCCCTGTGGAAACAGGCCGAAATTCAACACCGCCGCCAGCGTGGGCACCCCGCTTCGGGTGATGTTCAGCATTTCCAATGCCTGCTCCTCTGTTAAGCGGGAAAAGCCGGGACGATCCCTGCGCATGCTTTCCATATAGTGGTGCAATTTGTCCCTGTCCAGCAGCTGAAGGGTTGCCCGGTCAACGGGACGTTCATCATCGTGGAGATGCTTGCGGAAGGCCTCGTAGCTGTACAGCTCGTAGTCGGTCATGGGGAGATCCGCATCCCCTACACGGATGAAGGAACCCTTGGTGCGGCCTGCTCCACGGTAGTAGCAGGGGCGTTCCGCCATGTCAATGGCGGGGATCTCCGCCGCACAGATGGTTTTCCCCTGATATGCGGCCAGCGTGAACACGGCACGGACGGGAGGTTCCATTTGCAGGCACTGTTCCGTGACCTTCTTTTGCAGATCCTGCCCATCGTATACGCCTACCACTTGAAAGTCAGCAGCCTCGTCAATGCCGAAGAGGAGGATGCCGCCGCTGTCCTGATTGGAAAAGGAGGATAGGGTGTCGTACAGCCGTTTCGGGCAGCCGGTCTTTGCGGATTTTAGCTCAATGGTTTGCTCTTCTGTTTTTTGTTTGCAAATTTTATTTGCTAATTCAAGGAGTTCTTCGACTAACAAGCAAACACCACCTTTCATTAAGCTCATTATAGCAAAGAGTGTTTGCTGATTCAAGGCATTGAGCAAAGGAAAGCAAAGGCATTAAGCAAAGTCCTTTGTTTTAGTTTGTTTGTTTTCTTTGCAAAAAGAAGATTGCTGCTTCCAAGGGGCTTTCCGGTCGCCCCTTGGAACCCTTCGGAGCCCAACTTTTAGAGACCCTTTGAGATGAAGACAACTGATTTCTTTTATTTTTTCTTCATAACAAAACAACTTTCATCCGAAGGGAGGGCGAAGTCTTCGACTCGTAACCGCAAAGCCCCCTGCAACACACACAACTTTCAAAGGAACCGAAACTTGTGCAGTTTCCTGTTTCTTGTCTTTATTGTTTATTCCAAGGGGCTTAAACGGGTCGAAGACCCTCGCCCCTTGGGGAACCTTCGCCCCCCTTCGGATGAAGAAGTCTTTTTTCATAGGTAAAAGGAACGCCGCCCTTTCTTGAAAGGAGGAGTTCAATTGCTTTTCGGGGAGAGTGCGAGGGGTAAGTGAGTGGACTTGCGCCAGTGGCGCAAATTGCGTCCGCGAACGCATCAACCGAAACGAGCAAGCGTAGCTTGCGACGATTGAGGTTGCGGAAGGCTTTTGGCACAAAAGCCGCCCTCTCGCAAAATCCACCACTAATAAATTTCCAGTTTACGGGTGAAGGTTTTCGCTGTATAATTAGATGGGGTATTTTTGGCATGGGGGAGAAGGGGGCAGTTTGTCCCTTCAAACCCTTATGAAAGGATAGCCAAAATCCAGCTTTCCTCCGTTTTCCCCAAAGTTGTGGAAAACTTGTGGAAAAGGTGGAAAACTTCCGTGGAGTTTTCCACCGGAGGGAGCCAGAATCAAGGCTTTCCGGTTTTCCACAGCCTGGTATCCACACCCTGTGCAGGATGTGGGAAACCCCTTTTGGCCGCCTCTTTTGGGGGCGGATTTTGGGGCGAAAGCCTTGCCCGGCAGGGGTTTTGGGTTCTTTCCCTGCCCATGCGCCAAAGTTTTATTTCTTCCTCCTCTTTGGGAAAAGGGGCAAAGGGGAGTTTCCCACAATTTGTCCCAAGGAGAAGGGACGGTTCCTCACAATTTGTCTACACGGTGAAAGCCTTGCGCCGCAAGGGGTTGCAGGGGTTTTCCACAGCTTCCACAGCCCCTACTACGACGACTAAAAATAGTATTCTACTAACTACTTACGGAAATGAGGTTGATCCCATGCAATTTACCGCCAACGTCCAGGATCTGCTGGATGCGCTGAATACCGTTACCCGGGCCCTTGCCCCTCGCCCTGCCAAGCAGATTTTCGAAAGCGTGCTGCTTACCGTGCAGGATGATTCCGTGGTGCTCACCTGCTCCGACGGCAGCCTGACCATCGAATCCACCATTGTGGCGGATGTGAAGGAAATGGGTCAGGCAGCCATTACCGGCAAACTGTTCAACGAGCTGGTGCGCAAGCAGGAGGGGGGCAGCATTACCGTCACGGCGGAAAACGGCCGGAACGCTACCATCCTCTGCGGTAAGTGCAAGTCTTCCATGACCTGCATGAACGCCATGGAATACCCGGACAGCCCGGAAATGAACCAGGGCACCCAGGTGAAGATTCAGCAGAATCGCCTGCGGGAGATGATCAGCCGGGTGGTGTTCGCCATTGCCAATGATGAAACCCGGCAGATCCTCACCGGCTGTCTGCTGGAAGTAACCAGGGATGAAGCCCGCATGGTGGCCCTGGACGGCTACCGGCTGGCCATGCAGAAGATCTTCCAGCCCTTCGAACTGCCGGAGGGTAAGGAGGTCATTCGGGCGGTGATTCCCGGTCGGGTGCTCAGCGAACTGAGCAAGATCCTCCCCGATGATGAAACCTTCTGCACCCTGACCTTCGACAAGAACAAGATGCAGGTTTCTTTCGGCAACAACTGCCTGTCCACTGTGCTGCTGGCAGGGGAGTACATTGATTATCGGAAAATTCTGCCTGCCGCCTTCAAAACCCAGGCCAAAGCCCGCCGGATGGATGTGTACAACGCCATTGACCGTGCCAGCCTGATGGCCCGGGAGGGCAAGAACAACCTGATCCGCATGAGCTTCGAGCAGAATATGCTGACCATCTCCTCCAATGCGGAAATGGGTGACGTTCACGAGGAGCTGGAGTGCACCCTGAACGGCGATCCTCTGGAAATTGCCTTTAATGCCAAATACTTGGTGGATGTGATCCGGAACATCAGCGATGATGACCTGTGCATGAAGTTCAACAGCAACGTGAGCCCCTGCGTGTTTGTGCCGGAAGAAGGGGATCAGTTCCTGTACCTGATTTTACCTGTAAGAATATTCCAATAAAGACATGGAAATCGAAACCATTAAGCTGCGGGACTTCCGCAACTATCCCAGCCTGGAAATGAAGCCCCACCCGGGGGTGAACATCCTCTTCGGGCAAAACGGCTCCGGGAAAACCAACCTGCTGGAAGCCATCCACTACTGTGCTTTAGGAAAAAGTCACCGCACCAGCCAGGATAAGGAAGTGGTGCGGAAGGGACAGGCTGCCGCCGCCGTGGGGGTTACGGTGCATAAGCAGGCAGGCAGGCACGACATTGCGGTGAAGCTGACCCCGGAAGGCCCCCGGCACAAGCATATTTTTCTGGATCAGAAGCGTGCCCCGCGGATTTCCGACATGATGGGGCAGGTGCAGTGCGTGATTTTCTCCCCGGAAGACCTGATGCTGGTAAAGGACGGCCCTGCCGCCAGGCGAAAATTCCTGGATATGCTGATTTCCCAGCTGTACACCCCCTATTTTCTGGCATTGCAGCAGTATCAAAAGGCCATGGAGCAGCGGAATGCTCTGCTGCGGCAGGCTCGGAAGGGGTTGCCCATGGATAAGGGCATGATGAGCGCCTTTGAAAAGACCATGGGGGAACAGGGGGCGGTGATTCACCGGTACCGGCGGCAGATTATTGACAAGCTGGCGGCCTTGGGGTCTGAGAAGTACGCTGCCATCAGCGGCAGGGCGGATGAAACCTTCCGCATGATCTACCGTGCCTGCACAGAGGCGGAGGATTTTGCTTCTGCCGCCTGTGACCAGCTGGAACGCAGCCGGCAGGAGGACAGCATGCGAGGGTTCACCACCTTCGGGGTGCACCGGGAAGAACTGCTGCTGACCCTGAAGGAGCGGGAAATGAAGCTTTTTGCCTCCCAGGGGCAGATCCGCACGGCGGCGCTGAGCATGAAGCTGGCGCAAATGGCCCTGTTCCGGGACATCAGCGGGGAAGAACCCATTCTCCTGCTGGATGATGTGATGAGCGAGCTGGACATGACCCGCAGAACAAGGCTTTTGCAGGAAATCAGCGGGGGACAGACCTTCGTGACCTGCACGGATGAAAGTGACCTGGATACCTGCCGGGACAGGCGAACCTATCTGGTGCAGCTGACCCCGGAAGGAAATGCCACCTTGACCCAGACCCATCAGGGCAGTGAATGTATGCAACCTGAAAAGGACGAACCTGATTTTGATTAAAGCGACCCGTGAGGGTCGTTTTTTTGTGGGTAAATGTATCAAAATGATTGATAACAATCAAATAGTTAATGTTTCACGTGAAACAGTTTTGATTGCAGGGGGCTTTGCGGTCGCCCCCTGCACCCCTTCGCAGCTCCCTACGGATGAAAATAGACTTCATTTGAATAAAAAAAAAGAAATAAGCAGTTTTCACTTGAAGGGTGATACCAAGTTGGGTGCCGAAGGGGTCAAGGGGGCGACCGGAAAGCCCCCTTGAAACAACACAAAAGACTAGCAACAGATAACCCTAATAGTAGGATGCCCGAAGGGGTTAAAGGGGGCGATCGGAAAGCCCCCTTGAGTAACACAAACGATTGTCGCAAAGGTACGAGAACCTTGCAAAGCATTG
>CAVIWF010000071.1:0-9421 GCA_963646285.1 bacterium | reverse complement strand
CGTAGCTTGCGACGATTGAGGTTGCGGAACGACCGCAAAGCCCCCTGCAAAGCCTTGCATGAGAAGCCACCCCACAAGTTGGGTGCCGAAGGGGTTTAAGGGGGCGACCGGAAAGCCCCCTTGAGCAGCTTGCGGGTAATGCTGCAAGCGTTCGGATTCCTTGCAACAGCATTCATGCCTATCAATGGTTTTCGGGGGTGGGTGCGGGAGGGGAGCTTTTGGCACAAAAGCTGCCCCTCCCGCCTTACTTCATTTTGAACTGCACCTTGGCAGGCCCTGCCTGGGCGTGGGTAATCGCCGCTGCAATGGCATCCGCCGCATCATCCGGGGTGGGGATGGTCTCCATGTGCATCAGCAGCTTCACCATCTGCTGCACCTGCTTCTTGTCCGCCTTGCCGTAGCCGGTCACCGCCTGCTTGATCTGCATGGGGGTGTACTCGTACAGGTTCTCCGTGTACTCCGCCGCCGCAATGATCGCCGCCCCACGGGCAGCCCCTACCATCAGGGCAGTGGTCACGTTTCGGGCGAAAAACAGCTCCTCAAAGGCCACATCGTCCGGCTTGTAGGTGTTCACCAGGGTCTGCACCCCCAATTGCAGGGTGCGGAGCCGGTGCTGCATGGGCTGGCCTGCCCGGGTCTCCACACAGCCGTAGTTGATCAGGTGCATCCGGCTGCCATCGGTTTCAATCACGCCCCAGCCCATAAGGGCATAGCCGGGGTCAATGCCCAGGATTCGCATCTTCTTCCTCCCAAGAAGGGATAACCTTCCTTGCTTATCATAATCGTCAAGGAGCCAAAAGTCAAACGAAACAGCAGGGGAAAGGGGAACGAGCCTTCCCCCATATTGACCTTGACACTTTCTGCCTTTTCGATTATGATTCTTTCAATCAAGGAAGGGGGCATCACCATGGCTGAAGGCAGGGAAACTTCCTTTACGCCCTACCTGTGGGAAAGCTATACCAACTGGTTCCGGCACCTGACGGAGCGCAACAAGGGCACCGCCCTGTTCACCCAGACCCTTGCCCCCATTTTGGCAGCGGAAAAGGAGCAGGCAGGGGATGTGTTTCTGTCGGTAATCCTCCGCACCCGGGGGGATCGGCCGGAAGCCCTGCGGGAGGCTCTTTTGTGCCTCCGTGCCCAGAGCCTGCAGGACCTGGAAGTGCTGCTGATGGTTCATCAGGCAGGGGAAAAGGAAAAGGCTCTGGTGGAGCAGATTCTCCGGGAGCAGGAACCTGCCTTCCGGGAAAAGATCCGCTGCTACCACGTGGCAGAGGGAGGCCGTGCCCATCCCCTGAACCTGGGCTTTGCCCATGCCCACGGCAGGTACATCACCGTGTATGATGACGACGACCTGATCACCGGGGACTGGGCGGAAGCCTTTCAGCAGGCGGCGAAGGAGACCCCGGCCAGTGTGCTCCACGCCTTCTGCCTGCTGCAGCGGTGGGACGTGATCCCCTCCCCGGAGGGGGAAGGCTGCCTGCGGGCGGTAGGCGCCCCCCAATCCCTGTATTGCGCCCCCTTTAACGCCATCCTGCAAATGGAGGAAAACCGGTGCCCCATGATGAGCCTGTGCTTTCCCCGGCAGGTGATGGACGTGTACGGCTTCTGCTTTGACGAGAACCTGACCGTGTACGAAGGCTGGGATTTCTTGATGCGGGTGGCGCTGATCTTCGGGGTCAGGGACATCTGCACCCCCACTGGCACCTACCGCCGGTGGGTGAACGAAGCCGACTCCTCCCAGGTGCCTGAAGAGGAATGGGAGCGGAATTACCAGATTGTGCGGGAAAAGCTGCGGCGGTACATGCTGCTGCTGCCTACGGATTATTTGCCTGCGGTGATGGGCATCCCCACGGAGATTTACATCCCCACCAAGGACCCTGTGCAGGAAAAGCTGCTGGCGGAAAAGGACGCTGCCCTGGCGGAAAAGGACGCTGCCCTGGCGGAAAAGGATCGGCAGATTCAGGCACGGGATGCGCAGCTTGCCGCCCTCACCGCCTCCACCTCCTGGAAGGTGGGGCGGAGGATTACCTGGCTGCCCCGGATGCTCCGCAGCTTCTGCCGCACGATGAAGACCCAGGGCTTGCGCACCGCTCTGGGGAAAACGGTGCGGAAGGTACTGCCCCGGAAGCAGGGAGGTCAGCCCTCATGAGCAAGCAGCCTGTCAGCATTCAGCTTCAATCCGTCCTCTACGGCAACGACCGGGAAGCCATGGACGCTGCCATCGCCGCCATGGCCAACGCCGTGGGGGTGTACCGGCAGGAGGCGGGGGCGGTTGACTTCCGCTTTGTGTACGGGGATGCATCCCCAAAGCCCCTTCTGACAGAAGAAGATGTGGACGCCATCCGCCGCAAGGTGGGGGACTGCATGACCTTCGACTATCGCTTTTTCGGCTTCAACACGGGCACGTCCCGGGGGCTGAATCTGCTGACGGAAGGGTCGGAAGCGGACTACTTCATCACCATGAACCCGGACATTGTGGTAGCCCCCCGGTTCCTGTCCGTGATGCTTGCCCCCTTCAAGGATCCCCAGGTGGGGCTGACGGAAGCCCGGCAAACCCCCATGGAGCACCACAAGGCCTATGATCCTGATACCTTCACCACAGAATGGGCCACCGGCGCCTGCATCATGACCCGGCGGGAAGCCTTCCGGCAGGTAGGAGGCTTTGATGCGGAGAATTTCTTCCTCTACTGCGACGATGTGGATCTTTCCTGGCGGCTGCGCCTTCAGGGGTGGAAGCTGATTTACCAGCCCCTTGCCCCGGTGTTCCACGCCAAGAAGCTGAGCAACGACAGCAAGTGGCAGCCCTCGGAAGCGGAGGTGTACTATTCCGCCCTGGCCAGCCTGCTCATTGCCTGCAAGTGGAGCAATGCCGCCCGGGCGGCGTACCTGATTCCCATCTACCAGCACCGGGGAGGCGCTTACGCCCGGGCGGTGGATGAATACCGCCAGCGGCAGGAGGCAGGCACCTTGCCCGATTCCCTTGACCCCACCCACCAAATCGCCCACTTTGTGGGGGATTACTATAGTGAGAACCGATTTGTTTTATAAGTCCTGTAAAAAGAAGCTTTCCTTCCGTCTCATGGGCGGTGGAAAGCTTTTTTGTTTCAATACAGTTGTTTCAGATAGAAATGATCCATGGTGGTGTGGCACACATTTTCAGGCCGGGGGATTTCCTGAAAGCCCAGGGCTTCGTACAGGCCCATGGCTTCCTTCAGGTTGGAGTGGGTCTCCAGATACAGCTGCCGGTAGCCTGCCTGCCTTGCCCACGCCTCCAGGGCACGCATGAGCCTTCTGCCCCAGCCCTTGCCCCTGGCATCCTCATGGAGGTACAGCTTCTGCACCTCGCCCCAGTGGGGAAAGCCATCGAACTCCCCAATGCCTGCACCCCCCAGCACCCGGCCTGCATCATCCGCAAGCACAAAGTACACCCGGTTGGCACCCGGGGCGGTGTAGAAGCTGCTCAGGTGATCCAGCTGGGGATCGAAATAGGCGGTGCCGGGAATGTTCAGGTGCCTTGCTTCCAGATTGGTGCGGATGATCTGCGCCAGAGCAGCGTCGTCCGCCGGGGTGATGGAGCGCATCTTCATGAATGATCCTCCTTTAATGATCCTCCTTTATTCTGCCTTCTTGCGGAAGATGACCAGCTTGCTGGCCACGTAGTTCAGGATGATCACCAGCACGTTGGAGAGAATCTTCACCACCATTTTATTGAAGCCCAAAGCGTCGGCGAACAGGGCCATGATGCCCATGTCCATCAGCCCGGACAGCCCCCGGCACAGGAAGAATTCCCCCATTTCCTTCATCACAGGGAGAAATCCCTGCACCCGGCTTTCGAAGACCCACCGCCGGTTGGTCAGGTAGGCGAAGAGCACCGACAGCACCCACGCCAGCGCCGTGGACACAAGGGTGGCCATGCCGCACAGGTCACACAGGTAAAAGGACACCAGATTCACCAAAGTGGTCAGGGCACCGAAGAGCAGGTACAGCAGCTGCTCCCGGTATTTTTTCAGCCATGCTTGCATTGTTTTTTCCTCCGAGAGCATGATACCATGGGGGAGGGGAAAATGCAAATGAGCGGGGAGCGGTTAGCAATGAGCAGTTAGCAATGAGCAATGAGCAATGATGAGGACAATGAAAGAAGTCTTTTGTTCGAAATATCCCAAATAATTCAAAAGTTTTCCTATTTTGGTGTTGACTTTTCTTGTCAGCTGTGGTATATTTTCTATCGTGAGAAGCGGCAGCCATCACTTCTTCTTATAGCAATTCGAGCATATGAATCATTCTTCAATCCTAGAAACAGCATGAAGCATAACAAAAAGATAACATTTCATTCGAAGTGGTGTTTTGTCAGCAATAAGAAAGCAATTGGAGGGATGCGCCTTGGCTGTTAAAAAGCAGTAAACGGAACGCTGGCATGTTTTACCTGCACAGCGGGACTTTTCGTCAATTTTGACCCGTCAAAGACATTTGAGAAAGGAAGGAATACGGACGTATGCACAGTTGCCAAATGAGAAACAACCCGCTGTTTCTGCGAAATCAGTTTGAACCATCAGGGAGATGGAAATATCCGATCATTCGCAAACAGTCACTTGTTTCAGCACCTATAGAATTGATTGCCTGTTCCGACACACGGAAAAATGATCAATGCAACACCCACAAAGGCGTGCACTTTTTTGTGGATGATTTTCGCTTTGAGGGCATTTACCGTCACCCCGAAAGAACGCTGGAAAAGTACAAACAATATCGGTTTCTGCTTACCCCTGACTTTTCAGTTTATGCTGATATGCCCGACTGGCGACAGATTGAGTCCATCGGCAAAACACGTTGGTGCGGTGCCTGGTGGCAGGCACACGGACTCACGGTCTACCCTACAGTGGCGTGGGGGCGGTTTTCTTCCTACGAATTCTGTTATGATGGCATTGAGGAAGGAAGCGTTGTTGCCGTAGGAATGATTGGCTGTAAACATGAACGGATGGCTTTCCTGCGCGGGTATGATCACATGCTCGAAAGGATCAAGCCAGAAGCAATTATTTGTTTCGGAACACCCTTTGCGGAAATGAAAGGAAACCTCATACCCGTCGATTATCTAACTTCAAGAAAGGTGGTACACTAATATGGGTGGAAGAGGAACTTATGCGTCAGGCAGACATGTAGCATACAATTACGAAACAGTTGGCAAATACAACGGCGTAAAAATACTAAGGAATTTAACAAATCGACAATCACTTCCGGAGGAATCGCACACAAGTCAGGCTTACTTGAAACTGCATGCAGATGGAACCATGAACATGCTGCGCATTTATGACAAGGATCACTATCTGCAATATGAGTTCGGTTATCATTCCGAGCCCAAATTAACAGGAAACCATGAGCCCGTGCTTCATGTACACTACTATAACCATGATTTCAGCCGTTCACCGGCAGCGTATGTGCCCAAAGCATTGTTTGATCAATACAAGAAATGGATGAAGGGGAGGAAATGGTATGACGAGCATTGAGGACATCAATGAGTTTTTTGACCGGCTATTGTACAGCGATCAATACATGCTTTACCATGGCGTTGAGTATTTTTTCGAAGGCTGCTGCTGTGAATTTGATGATCAGCATCGGATACTTTCCGCCTTTTTTGTAATCTATCAACTACCGAATTACGAGGAGGTGTATTCCGTAACGGCAGCTACGCCTGCGGCGTGCATCGACCAGTTCATTCAGGAATTTCGGCTGGACGGGAAAACGATTCACGAGCTCCTTCCCGAACTCGAATTTGCGCCGGATACATGATGCCCCCGGCAAAAAATCTTTTCCAATAATGGTTTACAAACGGGGGCGCATCTGCTAGAATGGAATGCGCAGGTTTTGGACGAACCGCAGCGCGGTTGTGCGATCACTCCGACGGCAGCTTCGCTTACGGGGATGAACCTGAACATACATACAAATGGAGGAGAACAACCATGACCAAGGCAGAAATCATTGCAGCCTATGCCCAGCATGAAGGCGACACCGGCTCCCCTGAAGTGCAGATTGCACTGCTGACCGACCGGATCAACCACCTGAACGAGCACCTGAAGACCAACCGGAACGACCACCACTCCAACCGTGGTCTGCTGCTGATGGTTGGCCGTCGCCGCGGCTTGCTGGAGTACCTGAAGAAGACCGACATCGAGCGCTATCGTGCCCTGATCGCCAAGCTGAACCTGCGCAAGTAAGCCAGGGTTCAAAACGGCTCATCGGCCTTCCCGGCATGACCCCATGCCATAGGAAAAAAGCTGTTTAAGGCCGCCGGGATTCAGGCTCCTGCCTGCGTCACGGCGGCTTTTTGCAGGATTTCCTGCGCTTCATGCCCGGTTGATGGCATGCCCTTCCAAAGGGAAGATGCTTTGTTTCCTTCAGTTGACTACCCCTCCAAAAGGGCGTGCCGAAGGGGTGCAGGGGGCGACCGGAAAGCCCCCTGCGTAGCCGAGCACCCCTCCAAAAGGGAGTGTCCGAAGGGGTGCAGGGAACGATGGTCAAGCCCCCTGCGAAACCGAATGCCCTCAAAAGGGAGTGCCCGAAGGTTTCCAAAGGGCGACCGGAAAGCCCTTTGGTCGCCCGCAGGCGAAACCCTTGCAGGAGAAAAACCTTTCCCGAAAGATGCAGTCAACCCGAAGCAAAGCATGAAAAAAGTAGTATCGCCTGAGGGGTGTTATCCCTTGAAAATCCCCATGGGGTTTTCATATGATAGCATCCGTCGGGCGGAGGCAAGTGAAGGCTCACTTGCTGTTGTGAGATGTGAAAGGAGAAAAGCAACAATGGATCACAAGGTTTATACCATGGATCTGGCAGGCCGCCCCCTTCAGCTGGAGTTTGGCCGCTACTGCGAGCAGGCTGCCGGCAGCGTATGGGTTCACCTGGGTGATACGGTGGTGATGGTCAATGCCACCATGTCTCCCACCCCCCGTCCCGGCGTGGACTTCTTCCCCCTGGCAGTGGACGTGGAAGAAAAGCAGTACTCTGTGGGCAAGATCCCCGGCGGCTTCATCAAGCGTGAAGGCCGTCCCACCGAAAAGGCAACCCTGACCTGCCGCCTGATCGACCGTCCCCTGCGTCCCCTGTTCAACAAGGGCATGCGCAACGACGTGCAGGTGGTTGTCACCGTGCTGAGCGTGGAGCAGGACGTGCCCCCGGAAATCCCCGCCATGATCGGTTCCTCCATTGCCCTGGCTGTCAGCGACATTCCGTGGAATGGTCCTACCGGCGCCGTGGTGGTGGGTCGTGTAAACGGTCAGTATGTGATTAACCCCGATGAGGAGCAGCGTGCCAAGAGCGACATGCACGTGTATGTGGCCGGCACCAAGGAAGCCATCATGATGGTGGAAGCCGGTGCCAACGAAGTGTCTGAGGACGCCATGCTGGACGCTATCCTCTTCGCCCATGAAGAGATCAAGAAGCTGGTTGCCTTCCAGGAGCAGATCGTGGCAGAAATCGGCAAGGAAAAGGCCGTTGTGCCCCTGAACGTGACCGGGGACGACGTGAAGGCCGCCGTGCGGGAGTTCGCCTACGACAAGTGCGTGTGGGTGTTCGACACCTTCGACCGGCAGGAGCGTCAGCAGCGTGAGGCTCAGGTGAAGGAAGAAACCCTGACCGCCCTGGCGGAAACCTTCCCCGAGCGTGAGGATGAAATCGCCGATGCCCTGTACTACCTGAACAAGGAAGTCATGCGCAAGAAGATTCTGGAGCAGGGCATTCGTCCCGACGGCCGGAAGGTGACGGAGATCCGTCCCATCTGGTGCGATGTGGGCGTGCTGCCCCGGGTTCACGGTTCCGCCGTGTTCACCCGTGGACAGACCCAGGCCCTGACCGTGACCACCCTGGGCTCCACCAACGAGGGTCAGGTGCTGGACGGCCTGAGCAGCGAGGACTTCAAGCGTTACATCCACCACTACAACATGCCCCCCTATGCCACCGGTGAGGCTGGCCGTCTCAAGAGCCCGGGCCGCCGGGAAATCGGTCACGGCGCACTGGCTGAGCGTGCCCTGCTGCCCGTGATCCCCACGGAGGAAGAGTTCCCCTATGCCATGCGGCTGGTGAGCGAGATCCTGTCCTCCAACGGTTCCTCCTCCATGGCTTCCGTGTGCGGCTCCACCCTGAGCCTGATGGATGCCGGCGTACCCATTCATGCCCCTGTTGCCGGTGTGGCCATGGGTCTGATCAAGGACGCTGAAAGCGGCAAGGTGGCTGTGCTGACGGACATTCAGGGTCTGGAAGACTTCCTGGGCGACATGGACTTCAAGGTGGCCGGCACCATGAACGGCATTACCGCCATTCAGATGGATATTAAGATTGCCGGCATCGACCGTGCCATTCTGCAGCAGGCACTGGCACAGGCTCTTCAGGGACGGCTCCACATCCTGGGCATTATGCTGGAGACCCTGGGTCAGCCCCGTGATCACCTGAGCAAGTATGCACCCAAGATTGTCCGCTTCACCATCAATCCTGAGAAGATCCGGGAAGTCATCGGACCCGGCGGCAAGATGATCAACAAGATCATTGCGGAAACCGGCGTGAAGATCGACATCGAAGACGACGGCCGGGTGTTCATTTCCACCCCCGATGAGGATGCAGCCAACAAGGCCCGCAAGATCATCGAAGGCATTGCCAAGGACATTGAAGTGGGGGATGTGTTCACCGGCAAGGTGGTGCGCATCATGAACTTCGGCGCCTTTGTGGAGCTTGCCCCCGGCAAGGACGGCATGATCCACATCTCCAAGCTGGCCAACCACCGGGTGGAGAAGGTGGAAGATGTGGTGAACATCGGCGATGAACTGGAAGTGAAGGTCAATGAGATTGACGCTCAGGGCCGGATCAACCTGATTCGCAATGATATGGTGTATGAGAACAATGCTCCTGCCCGCCGCAGTGAAGGCGGCGCCCGCCCCCGTCCTCCTCGTCGGGACGGCCGTGCCTGATTGAGCCATTGTAGGGATTCACTTACGTGGGAAGCCGTGCAGCATGGCTTCCCACGTTTTTCGTTTTTTCTTTCAAAGAAAGACTTCTTCGAAAGACTTCTTCTAACCCCTTCGGCACCCAAGGTTTTGGGTGAACTGGTTTTTGTCTTTTGTGATTATTCCAAGGGGCTTGACCGTCGCCCCTTGGAACCCTTCGGAGCCCAACTTGTAAAACCCCTTCGAGTTGAATGAAACTGGTTTGTTTTGTTTTACTTTCATAACAAATCAAGCTGCTTCCGAAGGGAACCCGAAGGAGTCCAGAGGGCGACGGTCAAGCCCTCTGGAAACCATCATCTGAAAACAAGTTGCTGTTTTGCGAAGGGCGAAGGGGTGCAGGGGGCGACCGCAAAGCCCCCTGCAAACAAGCAAACGCTTTGCTTTGCAAGGAATCCGTACCTTTGCATCAATCTTCAAAAGCATCTCAAGGGGGCTTTCCG
>CAVIWF010000070.1:0-9425 GCA_963646285.1 bacterium | reverse complement strand
CTCTCTGCTTCTGGCTCCCTTGCTGCATTCCCGTACTTATTCCTGCTGCTTTTGTGCTCTTCCCATACTTATTCCTGCTGCATTTCTCATACTAACTCCCATGTCGCTTTCCACTGTGGAACTTACTTTGGGAATTTACGATTGTTTTTCGGTGTATGCAAATTCGTTTCCCCATTTTTCTGGACGATTCTTCTTCCCTTGTGTTATAATAGATCGGTTTCGCTTAGGGAAGCGCAGGAGGAAGTATGCGGTTAAAAAAGCTGGAATTATACGGCTTCAAGTCCTTTGCCCAAAGGACGGAAATCGTTTTTAATGAGGGAATCACGGGCATTGTGGGACCAAATGGTTCCGGCAAGAGCAACATTGGCGATGCGGTGCGGTGGGTCTTGGGGGAGCAGAGCGCTAAAACCCTCCGGGGCGCCAGCATGTCGGATGTTATCTTCAACGGCACCCAGAAGCGCAAGCCCTTGAGCTACTGCGAAGTTTCTCTGGTTTTTGAAAATGAGGATCGGGCTTTGCCCATGGACTTTGCGGAAGTCATGGTGACCCGCCGGGTGTACCGGAACGGTGAAAGTGAATATTATCTCAACCGTGCCGCCTGCCGCCTGAAGGACGTGATCGACCTTTTCCGGGACACGGGCATCGGCAAGGAAGGCTACTCCATCATCGGCCAGGGACGCATTGACGAAATCCTTTCCCGCCGGGGGGAGGATCGGCGGCAGGTGTTTGAAGAGGCTGCCGGCATTGTGAAGTTCAAGGCACGGAAGGAAGAAGCGGACAAGAAGCTTCAGCGGACGCTGGAAAACGCCGACCGCATTGATGATATTCTGGAAGAATTGACCCGGCAGTTGGGACCCTTGGAGGAACAGGCCAAGGCGGCAAGAGAGTACATCGAACTGTCCGGTGAATTAAAGGTGCTGGATATGAACCTGTTCCTGATCCGCTCCGACAAGGCCAAGGAACGGCTGGCGGAGCTGGATGGGGAGCTGATGAACATCCGCACCGTGCTGCAGGACACGGAGGCCGCCCTTGCGGAAAAGACGGAACGCCGGGATACCATTCAGGCGGATATTGCCCAGCTGGAAGAAAAACTGACCGCCGCCCGGGATGTGCTGATGGACTGTGCCGATCAGGTGCATGAAGCCCAGAGCACCCTGACGGCCCTGACTGCTGCCCGGGAAGCCCGGCAGGAAAACCGGGAGCGGATGACCCGGGAGCAGCAGGAGGGGGAGGACCGGCTGGTAGAGCTGGAAAAGCTGCTGCATAAGAGTCAGGACGAAACCTCCACCCAGGATGGTCTGGTGGCGACAGCAGAACAGGTGCTGGAAGAAGCCAAAGCCCGTGCTGAAAAGGCAGACGCTGCCGCCACTGATGCGGAAAAGGCACTGGAAGAACATAAGCAGGCGCTGATGCAGGCCATGAACCGCCTGTCCGCCGTGCAGAACGACCAGACCCGGCTGAAGACCATGCGCACCCAAATGGAGCAGCGCTTGGAGGAAATCAACGCCTCCGGGGATGAACTGTCCGAAAAAGAAAAGCAGCTGGCAGAGGAAAACGACAAGGCGGAAAACCGGGTTCAGCAGGAGGAAGAAACCCAGAAGCAGCTGGCGGCAGCCCTGCGGGAAAAGCAGGCAGCCTTCAACCGGCAGGACGCTGTGGTCATTGACATGCGCACCCGGGTGGATCAGCAGGCTTCATCCCTGCAAAACGCCCAGAGCCGCCATAAGCTGCTCAGCGAAATGACCAGGGAAATGGAAGGCTACAACCAGTCCGTCCGCCGGGCGGTGCAGTATGCCGCCCAACGGCAGATGACCGGGGTCAGGGGCGTGCTGACCCAGCTGATTTCCGTGCCCCAGAAGTACGAAACCGCCATTGATATGGCACTGGGTGCAGCCCAGCAGAACATTGTGACGGATAATGAAGAAACCGCCAAGCAGCTTATCGACTTCCTGAGGCAGAATCGCTTCGGCCGTGCCACCTTCCTGCCCATGTCCGCCGTCCGCTCCAAGCTGCTGACGGAGCGGGAGCGGCAGGCACTGCGGCTGCCGGGCTGCCTGGGCGTGGCCAGCGAACTGGTGCAGTGTGCGCCGGAATACCGGGGCATTGTGGAAAATCTGCTGGGACGTACCGTCATTGCGGAGGATCTGGACAAGGGCATTGCCATCATGCGTGCCGGGGGACACTCCTTCCGCTTGGTAACCCTGGTAGGCGATGTGATGCACTCCGGCGGTTCCATGACCGGCGGCTCCACCCAGTCCCGGGCGGTGAACCTGCTGGGACGGGAGCGGGAACTGAAGGAACTGACGGAAACCATGAATCTGGGCAAAACCCGTCTGGAGCGGCTGCGGCAGGAATTGCAGCAGGCACAGACGCAGAAGGAAACCCTCCGCCGGGAAGGGGAGGAAGCCCTGAGCCAACTCCACCAGCAGGAAATTGCCGTGGCTCGTGAGCATGAACGGGCGGATAACGCCGCATCGGAACTGGCGTCCCATCGCCTGCGCATGGAGGAAACGGAGCAGGCCGGCGTGCAGCTGCGGGAGTCCATTGAGCAGATCACCCGGCAGCTGCAGGATATTACCCGGCAAAGCGGGGACGTGGAAACGGATCAGGCAGCCATGGAGCAAAAGACCCACCAGCTCCAGCAGGCACTGAGTCAGGCACGGGAAGACGCTGCCGCTGCCAATGATAACCTGATGGTGCGCACCTTGCAGCTGTCCGACCTGAAGCACGAGCTGGATACCCTGCAAAAGGATACCAGCCGCTTTGAGCAGGATTATGCTCAGGCCATGCAGGATCAGGAAAAGCGTGCCCAGCAGCTGCGGGATATGGAGGAGCAGGATCGCCGGGATGCTGCCGGTGCGGCAGACGCTTCTGCCCGGGTGGAACTGCGGAAGCTGGATCAAAAGCGGCAGGAGCAGATCATTGCCTCCCTGGAAGAAAAGCGCAACGGGGAGCAGACCCAGTTGAAGGAAGCTCTGACGGACATGGAGAACCTGCACCAGTCCTTCTCCCGGGACAGCGACCGTGTCCACCGCACGGAGCTGGCCAGAGCCAAGGTGGAAAGCGACCTGAAGCAATTGCAGGATCGAATCTGGAACACCTACGAAATGACCTACGCCGGGGCGGAGGAATTCCGGCAGTCGGAAGGATTCGACCCGGTCAGTGCAGACCGGCGGGCGGCACAGCTGTCCAGCCAGATTCGTGCCCTGGGGCCGGTGAATGTGAACGCCGTGGAGGAGTATGCAGACTCCAAGGCTCGCTTTGACGACCTGACCACCCAGCAGCAGGATCTGAAGCAGGCGGAAAAGGATCTGCGGGAGCTGATTGAGCGGCTCATTGAGCAGATGAAGACCACCTTCGTGGAAAACTTCACCAAGCTGCAGGGCTATTTCTCGGAAACCTTTACCCGGCTGTTCGGCGGCGGTCATGCTGCCCTGTCCCTGATGGATCCTGATGATCCCCTGAACTGCGGCATTGAGGTCAACGCCCAGCCCCCGGGAAAGAAACTGCAGCTCCTGTCCCTGCTTTCCGGCGGCGAGCGGGCACTGACGGCTATCGCCATCCTCTTTGCCATGCTGAAGCTGAAGCCCACCCCCTTCTGCATTCTGGACGAAATCGAAGCCGCCCTGGATGATGCCAACATCGGCTACTTTGCAGACTATCTGGCCGAGTACAGCAAGAGCACCCAGTTCGTGGTGGTGACCCACCGTAAGGGCACCATGGAGCGGTGCAATTCCCTGTACGGCGTGGCCATGGAGGAGCAGGGCGTGAGCAAAATGGTGTCCGTCAGCTTGCAGGATTATCAGGAATAAACTCCCTTGCCATCCCCATCCGCCTGTGGTATCATGGGGTCAAACATCATGGGTTCTTTCCTCCTTTGCTGCGCAGCAGGGAGCATGGAAAGGAGTGCCTTTTATGAAGGCAGACTACAAGAATTGGGTTCCGAAGAGCATGGTGGCAGGCTTCACTGCCGCCGGGATCATCAGCTTCATTGCCTTCCTCGTCTTTGGCTTGTGGGGAGCGGGCATTACCGGCACCCTGCATACGGTGCTGTGGGTGGTGACGGCCATTGCCAGCATTGGGTTCCTGTGGGCGACCCAGTGGAGCGTGGAGGCATACAAGGCCTTCTCCTACGACGGAGAACGTCGCTTGTCGGCACAGATCATTGAAGGCACGGCGGCGTACATCCACCTGCCGGAAGGGGGCGTGGGGCTGGATGTGGGCTGCGGCAGTGGCGCATTGACCATTGCCTGTGCCAAGGGAAATCCGCAGGGGAAAATGGTGGGCATTGACCGCTGGGGTGCGGAGTACGCTTCCTTCAGCAAAGCCCTGTGCGAGAAGAACGCCGAGGCAGAAGGATGCACCAATGTTTCCTTTCAGCAGGGGAATGCCCTTCATCTGGACTTTCCGGATGAAACCTTCGATGCGGTGACCAGCAACTATGTTTATCACAACATCACCGGTGCGGATAAGCAAAAGCTGCTGCTGGAAACCCTCCGTGTGCTGAAGAAGGGGGGCACCTTCGCCATTCATGACGTTATGACCCCACGGCGCTACGGCGACATGAAGGAATTCCTTCGCAAGCTGAAGGACATGGGCTATGAAGATGCCCACCTGATAGATACCACAACCGGCATGTTCATGACCCCGGAGGAAGCCAGAAAAATCATGCTGCGAGGCTCTACTTTATTGGTAGGGAAAAAGTGAACGAAAGCAAACACCCGAGGCTGTGCAGGCTTCGGGTGTTTTTCAATGCGTTTCTACGAAAAAAGGGGACTGCCTTGCTTTTGCAAGACAGCCCCGGGAAAAGGAAGTTGTGGTTTACTTAGATGATCCCGTACTGCTTCAGGATCTTCTCCACGTCCGTGTTGTGAATCTTGCCCAGCGCCTTCTTCAGCGCCAGCTTTTCTGCCAGGTTCAGCTCCATGTCGGTGGCCTTCTTGCCGTCACGCAGCTTGGTGGTGGCATCCAGCAGGCAGCGCACGTCATAGACACTGCCCCACACTTCCGGCACGCCCCGGTCAATGTTCAGCAGGGTGTACACGCTTTCCATGCCGGTACGCATGGAGTACTCGGTGGTGAAGATGGTGTCACGGGGAGTTTCGGCGAACTGACCCAGGAAGGCGAAGTTCTTGGAGCCCTTCGGCACCACATCGGGACGATCTCCGTAGGCACGGGGCATGAAGAAGGCATCGATGTAGGGCATCATCACCGGCACGGTGTTGGCGCTGTTGGTAGCCAGCTCCTCAATCATGTTCTCCGGCACGCCCAGGTGGTACAGCCACTCCATGCAGATTTCCTTGCCGGTGCATGCCCGCATGGGCTTCTTCACATAGTCGCCGGGCTTATCGGTGAACAGGGAGTACACCCACACAAGGCAGTGATCCTTGGGCTGCTCACGGAACTGGGGCTGACGGTTGATGGTCCAGCTCATGAGCCAGTTGGAATCCTTCGCCGTTACAATGCCGCCGGTAACCACGCGGCCGCTGAGGGGGTCACGCTTGCAGATGTTCTTGATGTAGGGGATGATCCGCTGATCCAGGGTTTCCACGGTGGCGCTCATCCAGTTGGTCTGCTCAGGATCGTAGCAGAACTTGTCGGGATGGCCGAAGGAAGGATCCTGTGCGGCAATCTTCCGCCACATATCCCAGCCGCCGCCTTCCTTCAGCTCGGTGTTGTAGGGGGCGGGGGTGTTCTGGCTGCCGGTGGAGGAGTTTTCTACGCAGCCGCCATTGGTGATGAACACCAGATCGTTTTCCGTCAGGTCAATGCTGTTCCGCTTGCCATCTTCCAGCACTTCGATGCGCTTGGCCAGCTTGTGCTCCGGGTCGGAGCAGTCGAAGATCACGTTGGTAACCTGCACCCCGTAGTGGAACTGGACATTGAAGCCTTCCAGATACTTGATCATGGGCAGGATCATGGATTCGTACTGATTGTACTTGGTGAAGCGCAGGGCGGTGAAGTCAGGCAGGCCGCCGATGTGGTGGATGAACCGCTGAATGTACAGCTTCATCTCCAGAGCGCTGTGCCAGTTCTCGAAGGCGAACATGGTGCGCCAGTACAGCCAGAAGTTGGAGTTCAGCACCTCGTCATCGAAGTAGTCGGTGATCTTCTTGTCCTGCAGCTCCTCGTTGGGGGTGAAGAACAGGTGCATGATTTCCATGGCACCCTTATCGGAAATGCTGAACTTGCCATCCGTGTGGGCATCTTCGCCCCGGTTCACCGTGGCACGGCACAGGGAGTAGTTGGGGTCTTCCTTGTTCAGCCAGTAGTACTCATCCAGTACGCTGACCCCTTCCGTTTCAATGGAAGGAATGGAACGGAAAAGATCCCACATGACCTCGAAATGGTTGTCCATCTCACGGCCGCCACGCATAACGTAGCCCAGGTTCTCGTACTTGTAGCCATCGCAGGCACCGCCGGGCAGGTTGCCTTTCTCCAGAATGTGCACATGCTCGCCCTTCATCTGACCATCCCGCACCAGATAGCAGGCGGCCGTCAGGGCTGCCAGACCGCTGCCTACAATGTAGGCAGACTTCTTGTCCACGCCCTCGGGCTTCTTGGGGCGGGCGAATGCTTCGTAGTTACCGCTGGAATAATACATGGTTCATGCTCCTTTCCATCTATGTGAAGTCGTTGGTTTCATCCGACAATGCAAGGATACCCCATTTCGCAAAAAACAACAATCGACAAAAAATCCTCCGTGATAAAGGAATCATCACGGAGGGGGAAAGTGTTCAGATTTTTATCATTCCGGGGGATTTGAAGCATCCTTGTCCGTGCGCAGCCGCTGAAGGGCGGCGTTGATGCTGCCGTGAATCACCTGATCCAGCCGATCCACCAGCAGGGCAGGGTCGTCCTTCATGCTGCCCTTGATCCAGTCCAGCATGAGCCCTACAAAGACGTACTTGTATACCGTGGCGATGAAGGTTTTGTCTTCCGCCCGGACGCTCATGCCCTGAGCCTGCTCTTCCACCACGCCTTCCATCAGGTTGTAGGTCAGCTTGTAGAGGTAGTTTTCCACCTGCTCCCGGCTGACGGAGTGGTATACATTCATAATGAAGGGCTTGTTTTCAAGCACTGCCTCAAAAATCTGCAAAAGTCCCTGCTGCCAGGTTTCGTAGGTCTTCTTCCCTGCCAGGGCACGGCTGGCGTCCTCCTCGCAGCTCCACTCGATCAGGTCGTAAATATCCTTGAAATGGTAGTAGAACGTCATGCGGTTAATACCGCAATCCTCAGCAATGTCGTTGATGGTAATCTTGTTCAAGGGCTTCTGCAGCAGCAAATGTTTCAGGGATGCTTCCAGTGCCCGCTTGGTAACCTGCGACATCATCACGCCTCCTTCCTGGGTGGTACCTTTATTGTAACAGCCGGGGCAAAACCTTGCAAGGAGACAAAAGGGGGAAGATGCGCAAAGCCGCCCTTGGCAAACGGGAAAAATGCCGCTATAATTTCATCTGATGATATTCGATGATTGAGGTGATCCTTATGCCCATGGACGGATTGACGTTGGGATTTGCGGCAAGGGAACTGAACAGCCGCCTGGCAGGGGGCAGGATCGATAAAATTACTCAGCCGGAGAAGGATACCCTGATCCTGCTGATTCGCTCCGGCAATGAAAACTGCCGGCTGCTCATGTGCGCATCCCCCAATAACGCCCGGTGCCACCTGACCACCAGCAACTTTCCCAATCCCCTGGAGCCGCCCATGTTCTGCATGCTCCTGCGCAAGCAGCTCATGGGTGGGCACGTGCTGGGCATCAGGCAGATCGGCGGCGACCGTGTGCTCCACATGGACATTGATACCGTGGATGAGCTGGGGGATCACGTGCTGCGCCGGCTGATTCTGGAAGTCATGGGGCGGCACAGCAATCTGATTCTGGTGGATGGGGAAGACAGGATTCTGGAAGCAGCACGGCACGTGAATCAGGAAATGAGCCGGGTGCGCCTGATTCAGCCGGGGTTGCGTTATGCGCCGCCGCCGGAGCAGAACAAGCTGGATCCCATGACGGTAGAGGCGGAAGCGCTGGAGCAGCGCCTGATAGAGGCGGGGGATGTGCCCCTGTTCAAGGCCCTGGGGGGCTGCATTGCCGGACTGTCCAACCCTGCTGCCAAGGAGCTTGCCTATCGGGTCCTTTCCCCCGGGGAAGACCGGGCGGAGGATGTGGCAGATGCGGCACGGCGGCTGGCGGATTTTCTCCATCGGATAGGGGAAGCGGCAGATCCTCGGGTGCTGCTGAACGAGCAGGGAGCCCCGGAGGATGTGTTTCCCTTCCTGTATTTCAGCCGGGACGTGTCCCGCCAGGTGGCGGAACCCTCTGTCAGCGTGGCGCTGGAGCATTACTTCGGCGCACGGGATCGGCAGGATCGGCTGTCCCAAAAGAGTGCATCCATGGTGCGTCTGCTGAAGGGTCACATTGAGCGGTGCGAGAAGAAGCTGGCTTTGCAGGAAGAAGAGCTGGCTTCCGCCCAAAGGATGGAAGAGTACCGCATCATGGGGGACTTGATCAATGCCAACCTGTGGCAGATCAAAAAAGGGCAAACCCAGGCAGAGCTGCCCAACTTCTATGATGAGCAGGGAGGAACCCTGGTGGTTCCGCTGGATATTCAGCTGACCCCGGCGCAGAACGCCCAGCGGTATTTTAAGAAATATCAGAAGGCACGGTCAGCCCGGCAGACGGCGGCAGAACAGAAAGAGAAGACCCTGAAGGAACTGAACTATCTGGAAAGCACCCTGCTGGATGTGGGCAAGTGCGTGGAGGAAAGTGAACTGGAAGAGGTTCGGCAGGATCTGGTGCGGATGGGTTATATGAAGAAGAACACCAACCGCCGGCAGCAGCGTGCCCTACCCCAGAGCAAGCCCTACCATTACATGTCCTCCGATGGCATTGCCATTGACGTGGGGAAGAACGCTGCCCAGAACGAACGGCTGACCGCCACGGCACGCCCCAATGAAACCTGGCTCCATGCCAAGGACATGCCGGGCAGCCATGTGATCATCCGCACGGAAGGGGAAGTGCCCATGCAGACCCTGAAGGAGGCGGCCATTCTTGCGGCCTGGTACAGCAAGGGGCAGCATTCCAGCTCTGTGCCGGTGGATTATACCCTGCGCCGGTACGTCAAAAAGCCGGGCGGAGCAGCACCCGGGTTTGTGATTTACACCAATCAGCACACGGTTTATATGACGGTGGAAGAAAACGACGTGCGGAAAATCACGGAGCTCCACTAATTTCCGAACGATGCAGAATATGAATGAATTGTAAACCCCATGTAAACCCGAACGAAACTCACAATAAGACCATTATACAATCGTCTTTGCACAAAGTCAAGAAAAAAGTCGAAAAAACCTTGAAAAAGGTGTTGACAAACGGGGATTTCTTTGATATTATAAACAAGCTCCTTGTGAGCGCCGAACCTTGAAAACGA
>CAVIWF010000069.1:0-9550 GCA_963646285.1 bacterium | reverse complement strand
GTCCTTGCCTGCCGTGGCTTCGTCCACGTCAAACTCCCCAACAATGAGCTTCAACAGATCTTCCCGGGCGATGGGCTGCTTCAGCTGCTCGAAGATGAACGCCGCCGTGTCGCTGAGCACCACAGCACCGCCAAACTTGGCGATGTTCTCACCGGTTGGCATCACCATGTGCTCACTGCCAATGGTGCGGAGAATGAACCCTTCCTTGATTTGCATGTCAGGCAACTCCTCTCGGATTTCTTCAGGGTTTTTGAACAGTATGCGGTAGGTTTCCCGGGCGTCTGCTTCCTCCGGGCCGCAGAACAGCCGGTACACAGGCACACTGCGGCTCAGCCGCCCTACGTTCACCATGGCCAGAGCGGCAGTGTCCGCATCCCACATGGGGATAAAGCTTTGCCGAATCAGCACCTGATAGGCCTGGTCTTCCGTCAGACGGCGCAGGCGGGTAAAGGGTGCCCGGCGCACTTCCAGAATGGCGGACAGGGGGCGCTCCACATTGCGGAAAATCTGCTCCTTGCCGTCCCAGGGCACACCGCAGGCAGTGCAGCCCTTTTGCTCCAGCCGAATGGCAGGCCTGTCTCCGCTAATGAACTTAGCCCCCAGCCCCTGCATCCACGCCTGTGCCCGGGTGGACTTGCCCACGCCGGAATCCCCGGTAAAGCACACCGCATAGCCTTCTCCCTCCACGCAGGCAGCATGGAGGGAGACGATGGACTCGTGGCAGAAGCGGCATTCCATGGCGGTGCGGAGGAGAAACCGGGTTAGCTCACTATCCGGTTCTTCCCCCGGTATCTCAATGGTGTAGACCGTTGCCTGCTGAAAGGCAGGGTCAGTCACCACGTAAGGCACGGCAATGCCGTTATTGCAGCAATGCAGCCAGTTGCCATCCACTGTCTTGTACACCAGCAGGTTTTCGCTTTGGCAAACGAGGGTTGCTCCTTGAAAGGGCGTCAGGTCTGCCGCCGGCATGACTTCCAGGCGGCAGTGCTCCTTTACCTGACTGAAGCAGCTCATATGGTGGGGTCAGGCATTCCGGGATTTTGGGGTGGAATGTTGCCGCACTTATAGACGCTTGCGTCATAATAATAGGTGCAGGTTAAACTGTTCATCTGGCATACGGTCCATCCATCGCCACTGCCATAGCGTCCTACAGCTCCAGAAGCTACCACTCGTTCGGTGTACTGAAAGTTCACCATCTTCGCCTTAGGCTTCGTATATGCTCGTTTCATGTTTGTTGTTCTCCTTTCAATATCGTATATCTTCATGGTTAGGGACACAGCTGTTCTGGCGCAGAAAGAATGCCTGCTTCCACCAAACAGGCACACCGCTGGCAAACCGCTTGATTGACTTCGCCGTTCAGCACACCGAAGGTCTTTTCGGCGGCGCAAGCGCGGCAGGAAGGCAGCAGCTTACAGCTTCGGCACTGTTCCGGCGGTCGCCAAGTCGCCATGATGCCCTTGATTTCCTCCCATGCGGCTGCAAAGCCCTGCTTCAGCACTGAGCTGGTCACCGTGTGGTACGAGATGCAGGGCTGCATTTCGCCTTTCCAGTTGATGTGGCAGGTGCTTTGCCCGGAAGAGCAGGGCACAGGGCTGACCGGCTTGTAATCGCTGGGGATTCGTTCAAACTGCTTGGATGGCACAGCATTGCCCGGCTTTGTCAGGGAATCGTGGTATGCTTCCTCGTCCAAGTCCATCTGTGCATACAGGGCAGCTTCCGGAGCAAAATCCTCGAACGCTCTGCCGGTGTTCTCCCGTGCAGGGATGGAAACACCACCGATGCCGTATTGCACCCCTTGTTCCCGCAGGAAGGTCAGCAGGGCATGAACGTCCTGCTGTATGTACTGGCTGGGGGTTACTGTCAGCCGCAAGGGAATGTTTCGTTTCTTCAGCCGCTCAATGGCAGCGCACACATCCCCAAAGGCTCGGTGGCCGGTCACTCGCTGGTAGTCCTCTTCACTGGTGCCGTAAACGGTCATCTGCACAAGACGGGGCGGGTATTGGGCGAAGAAGTCAGCCATTTCCTCGGTCAGCAATGCGCCATTGGTCAGCACCCCAACCTTCACCCCTTGGGACAGCAGGTACAGGTACAGCTCCTTAAACCCGGGATGGGTCAGGCATTCGCCGCCGGTCAGGTCAGCATCCAGCATGCCAGCCTCAACGGCCTGCTTCATGATGCTCAGCCACCGTTCCGTGGAGAGCACCGTGCCTTCCCGTTCCATTTGTGCCTTGGTCAGGTGGACGTAGCACATTTTGCAGTCGAAATTGCACAAAGGGGTCAGCTCAAAGCCTACGCTGATGGGCACGCCCTGCATCCTCGCTTGCAGGTTCATGAAGCGTTCCACTTCCTGCTCCACGGCAGTATCGGGAACGCCGTCACGCTCCAGGTCTTCCAGCAGGTCAAGGACACTGCTGTACGTCCGCACTTCCGTTGCTGTGCTGCTTTGCTTTTCCTTTTCATCCTGAGGAATAAGCCTTCACCCCCCTTTTTCATCCATCTCCAACCCCATCACTCCGCTGCTTTCCTCACCGTGGCCTGCACCTTGCCCACAGGCTCCCCGCCCATGGCGGTGGTGGCACCTTCGCTGACGCCCTCGGTGCTCTCTTTGGTGAAGAGAATCCAAAGTTAACCTTGAAGCTAACTTTTTCGGCGCATTGTTTCCAAGATATGCTATCTGATCGCCCCGGTTTTCATCCTGCATGCAGTTTGAGCCATTGACGAAAGGGGAACATTCTTTTTTGTAAAAAATCGTTCCACCTATTTGACATGCTTTTTTTTTTGTGTATAATGATAGTGAGGTGAGCTGGGATACCCCTGTATTCCTGCATCCCCACTTGTCACAATGTGCAAGATGATTGTGGCAAAGTTGCAAATCATCCAACAAAGCATACGCCTGGGGTCAGCGGTGCGGAGAACGATGAGGCATATGGAGCAGCAGTTGCCGAGAAGGGTCTGTGCGCAGGCACAGCCTGAGGGGTCGGAGGGCGAAGCTATAGGCAAAGCCGGATGATCAAGCTCCATGCGCCGAAAGGTTCTCCGCTTTTGATCTTCCTTGCTGAAGGCATGTACGGAAGAGGAGAAGATTTGCCCACGTTCCAATGTGCAGGTGAAACGCAGAAATGCGCAAATCACTCGATCAAGGAAGAAACAAGGAGCATTTCCATTGCCCAGTGGCGTGCACTGGCACGGAGCGGCACGGTGCTGCCCATGCGCATCCCCTTGGATGGGGACAGCATGCGGCCGCTGATTCGCCGCAATCGGGATCTGGTGTCCATCGTTCCCCTGACCCGGCCGGTGAAGCGGGGCGATGTGGTGCTGTTTGAGTACCCTGCCGGGCGGTACGTGGTTCATCGGGTTCGGCGCATAGAAAAAGACCGCGTGCAGACCCTGGGGGATCATTGCTGGAACCCTGACCCGTGGATGCCCCACGATTGCGTGCTTGGGCTGGTGACGGAAGCTGAAAGGAATGGCAGAACCATTCCCTTCCATACGCCCCTTGCCCGTGGGCTGGGCAGAGTCTGGATGGTGTGGCTGCCCCTGCGGCGGCTTTGGTGGAAATGCAGGGCACTGGCAGGCCGTGTACTGCGGAAACTGGGATGGAGGAAGTGATGCCCATGGAAGAGAATCAGCAGCCCCAATCCCTTCGGGAAGTGCTGGCGCAGCTGGATGCCCAGGGCATTACGAGGTATCCGCCTTCGTGTTCCGGCAGCTGGAAAATGCCGTTTCCCGGGAGGATCTGCTGGCGGCCATGCTGGCCGAGTTCGACGTGGATGAGCAGACTGCTTCCAGGGATCTGGACGCTCTCCTCACCAAGTTCCGCGAACTGGGTCTGCTGGAGGAATAACGCCTGAATGAAACCACTGCTGCAGGCCATTTGGAAAACAGACCGGAAGTCCTTCCTCACCATCCTGCTGTGGAACATTGGTGTATCCATCCTCAGCGGCATCGGCATTGTGATGCTCATTCCCCTGCTGAACATGCTGCAAATCGGCGACAGCCGGCTGCCTGCATGGTTCACAGCCCTGTCCTATCCTGTACAGGTGGGCATGCTGCTGGTGGGATATGTGCTGCTGGTAACGGTGAAGGCGCTGCTTTCCCGCTCCCTGAGCATCCGTGAAAACGCCTTCATTGAAGAAACGGGCATGGCGCTCCGGGAAAAGCTGTACACGGCGGTATCCGGTGCCAGCTGGGAAAGCCTGACGGCACGGAAGGACACGGACATCATCAACCTGTTTACCTCCCAGTGTGGGCAGGTAAGCTACGGCATTGCGGAGGTCATTCACTTCCTTGCCAGCATTGTGTCGGCAGCGGTGCAGCTGGTCATTGCCCTGATGATGAGCCTGCCGGTAACGGTGCTGGTGTGCCTCATGGGCACCTGTATGCTGATGATTTTCAAGCCCCTGCGGAAGAAATCCCGCACCTACGGGGATGAAATGATCCGCATCAGCCGGGAATTCTACGGCGAACTGCAGAATCAGCTGGCCAGCATCAAGGAAGTCCGCTCCTACGGGGTGGAGCAGGAGCACGCCGCCCTGTTCCGCAGCATCAGCGAATCCTTCATGACCGCCCGCATGAAGTACGTGCGGCAAAGCTCCGTTCCCGGGGTGGTGTATTCCCTGGCGGCGGCGGTGATGATTGCCCTGGTGTACCTGGTGTGCACCCTGGGCATGAAGGTGGAGACGGATCGGCTTGTGGTGCTGGTGTACGTGTTCGCCCGCCTGTGGCCGGTGTTCTCCGGCTTTCAGGGGCGGATTCAGGGCATTAACAGCTGCGTGCCCGCCTATGAGAAGCTGACCGAAGCCCTGCAGGACATGCAGCCGGAAGCGGATACCGCCGAGACGGGAGATGACTTCTCCTCCTGGCAGGAAACCTGCTTTCAGGATGTGCACTTCGCCTACCGGGATGCGGATGAGGAAACCCTCCGTGGCGTTACCTTTACCCTGAAGCGTGGGGAAAAGCTGGCGCTCCTGGGCCGCAATGGTGCAGGCAAAACCACAGCGGTCAACCTGCTGTTGGGCTTTCTGCTGCCCAAGGCAGGTGCCATTCAGGTGGATGGCAAAACGCTGACCTCCGCCAACATCCGTGCATGGCGGAAGCAGGTGGGCTATGTGCCCCAGGATCCCCTGATTTTGAATGCTTCCGTGCGGGAAAACCTGACCCGGTTCCACCCGGGGACAGATGATGAAACCCTGATTGCCGCCCTGAAAAAGGCCATGGCGTGGGGCTTTGTATCCCAACTGCCTGAGGGGTTGGATACCACCCTGGGTGACCGGGGGATTCGCCTCTCCGGGGGCGAACGGCAGCGGATTGTGCTGGCACGGGTGCTGCTGGGTCATCCCAGCCTGATTGTGCTGGACGAGGCTACCAGCGCCCTGGACTACGAAAGCGAAACCGCCTTCCATGACGTGATCGCTTCCCTTGGCAAGGATGCCGGTGTGGTGATCATTGCCCACCACGGTTCCACCGTGTCCATGGCGGACTATGCGGTGGTGCTGAGGGACGGCAAGGTGGCAGAGCAGGGCAGCATCGAAGAGCTGTCCGGCAAGCAAAACGGTTATCTGGCAGAAATGTTGATGGAATGATAGGGGTTGTGGCGAAAGCTATGCGTGCATCCAAGGGACAAGGAAGTTCAGAGCGGCCTGCAACCGGGCTGTGGCATGATGTATCCGTTCGCATTGTTAAAATCCTGAACGTGCTGCTCATGACACTGCCTTTCTGCTGCTGCTGGTTCATGTACTACACTCATCAAGTGCTCATGTTCCCGTCCGCTCTGCGGTCAATGGTGGTCATCGGCATGTTTGTGGTGCTGTATTGCTTCTTCGCCCGGGTGTACGATGCCTTCCTGCTAAGCATCAAGCGGCTGTCGGAAGTGTTCATCAGTCAGCTGATGAGCATCCTCATGGCAGACGGGTTCATGTTCCTGATTCTGTGGCTGATGAGCGGCAGCTTCCCCAACATGGTGCCCGCCCTGGCTGCACTGGCCGTGCAGCTCATGCTGAGCCTTGTGTGGTGCAGGTGTGCCCATCACTGGTATTTCCGCCATTTTGAAGGGCAGAAAACTGTGGTGATATACGACATGGAGCGTGGGCTGGAAGACCTGTTTGACCAGTACGGACTGGATCGGAAGTTCCACGTGGTGGCCACCTGCACGGCAGATGAATGCATGGCCGCCCGGATGCAGATGCTCAAGGGCATGGATGCGGTGTTTCTCAGCGGCGTGCAGAGCCACGAGCGGAACCAGATCCTCAAGTACTGCATTGCCAACCATGTGTGTGTCTACGTCATCCCCCGCATCGGCGACGTGATCATGAGCGGCGCCAAGCGGATGCATATGTTCCACCTGCCCCTGCTGCAGGTGGGGCGATACAATCCCTCCCCGGAATTCCTGCTGGTGAAGCGCATCTTTGATGTGGTGGCCAGCGCAGCGGTCATCCTTGTTACCAGCCCGCTGATGGCGATTGTCGCCATCGCCATCAAGGCACAGGACGGGGGGCCGGTGTTCTACAAGCAGACCCGGCTGACCAAGGATGGCAAGGAATTCAAGATTCTCAAGTTCCGCAGCATGCGGGTGGATGCGGAAAAGGATGGCGTGGCTCGGCTTTCTACTGGCGAAAAGGACGATCGCATTACCCCTGTGGGGCGGGTGATTCGTGCCTGCCGCCTGGATGAACTGCCTCAACTGTTCAACATCCTTGCCGGGAGCATGAGCGTGGTGGGTCCCCGGCCGGAGCGGCCGGAAATCGCCAAGCAGTACGAGCAGGAGATGCCCGAGTTCAGCCTGCGGCTACAGGCAAAGGCCGGCTTGACCGGCTATGCCCAGGTGTACGGCAAGTACAACACCAGCCCGTACAACAAGCTGCAGATGGACTTGATGTACATTGCCAATCCCAGCCTCATGGCAGATTTGAAGCTCATTTTTGCCACACTTTTGATTCTCTTCACCAAAGAGAGCACCGAGGGCGTCAGCGAAGGTGCCACCACCGCCATGGGCGGGGAGCCTGTGGGCAAGGTGCAGGCCACGGTGAGGAAAGCAGCGGAGTGATGGGGTTGGAGATGGATGAAAAAGGGGGGTGAAGGCTTATTCCTCAGGATGAAAAGGAAAAGCAAAGCAGCACAGCAACGGAAGTGCGGACGTACAGCAGTGTCCTTGACCTGCTGGAAGACCTGGAGCGTGACGGCGTTCCCGATACTGCCGTGGAGCAGGAAGTGGAACGCTTCATGAACCTGCAAGCGAGGATGCAGGGCGTGCCCATCAGCGTAGGCTTTGAGCTGACCCCTTTGTGCAATTTCGACTGCAAAATGTGCTACGTCCACCTGACCAAGGCACAAATGGAACGGGAAGGCACGGTGCTCTCCACGGAACGGTGGCTGAGCATCATGAAGCAGGCCGTTGAGGCTGGCATGCTGGATGCTGACCTGACCGGCGGCGAATGCCTGACCCATCCCGGGTTTAAGGAGCTGTACCTGTACCTGCTGTCCCAAGGGGTGAAGGTTGGGGTGCTGACCAATGGCGCATTGCTGACCGAGGAAATGGCTGACTTCTTCGCCCAATACCCGCCCCGTCTTGTGCAGATGACCGTTTACGGCACCAGTGAAGAGGACTACCAGCGAGTGACCGGCCACCGAGCCTTTGGGGATGTGTGCGCTGCCATTGAGCGGCTGAAGAAACGAAACATTCCCTTGCGGCTGACAGTAACCCCCAGCCAGTACATACAGCAGGACGTTCATGCCCTGCTGACCTTCCTGCGGGAACAAGGGGTGCAATACGGCATCGGTGGTGTTTCCATCCCTGCACGGGAGAACACCGGCAGAGCGTTCGAGGATTTTGCTCCGGAAGCTGCCCTGTATGCACAGATGGACTTGGACGAGGAAGCATACCACGATTCCCTGACAAAGCCGGGCAATGCTGTGCCATCCAAGCAGTTTGAACGAATCCCCAGCGATTACAAGCCGGTCAGCCCTGTGCCCTGCTCTTCCGGGCAAAGCACCTGCCACATCAACTGGAAAGGCGAAATGCAGCCCTGCATCTCGTACCACACGGTGACCAGCTCAGTGCTGAAGCAGGGCTTTGCAGCCGCATGGGAGGAAATCAAGGGCATCATGGCGACTTGGCGACCGCCGGAACAGTGCCGAAGCTGTAAGCTGCTGCCTTCCTGCCGCGCTTGCGCCGCCGAAAAGACCTTCGGTGTGCTGAACGGCGAAGTCAATCAAGCGGTTTGCCAGCGGTGTGCCTGTTTGGTGGAAGCAGGCATTCTTTCTGCGCCAGAACAGCTGTGTCCCTAACCATGAAGATATACGATATTGAAAGGAGAACAACAAACATGAAACGAGCATATACGAAGCCTAAGGCGAAGATGGTGAACTTTCAGTACACCGAACGAGTGGTAGCTTCTGGAGCTGTAGGACGCTATGGCAGTGGCGATGGATGGACCGTATGCCAGATGAACAGTTTAACCTGCACCTATTATTATGACGCAAGCGTCTATAAGTGCGGCAACATTCCACCCCAAAATCCCGGAATGCCTGACCCCACCATATGAGCTGCTTCAGTCAGGTAAAGGAGCACTGCCGCCTGGAAGTCATGCCGGCGGCAGACCTGACGCCCTTTCAAGGAGCAACCCTCGTTTGCCAAAGCGAAAACCTGCTGGTGTACAAGACAGTGGATGGCAACTGGCTGCATTGCTGCAATAACGGCATTGCCGTGCCTTACGTGGTGACTGACCCTGCCTTTCAGCAGGCAACGGTCTACACCATTGAGATACCGGGGGAAGAACCGGATAGTGAGCTAACCCGGTTTCTCCTCCGCACCGCCATGGAATGCCGCTTCTGCCACGAGTCCATCGTCTCCCTCCATGCTGCCTGCGTGGAGGGAGAAGGCTATGCGGTGTGCTTTACCGGGGATTCCGGCGTGGGCAAGTCCACCCGGGCACAGGCGTGGATGCAGGGGCTGGGGGCTAAGTTCATTAGCGGAGACAGGCCTGCCATTCGGCTGGAGCAAAAGGGCTGCACTGCCTGCGGTGTGCCCTGGGACGGCAAGGAGCAGATTTTCCGCAATGTGGAGCGCCCCCTGTCCGCCATTCTGGAAGTGCGCCGGGCACCCTTTACCCGCCTGCGCCGTCTGACGGAAGACCAGGCCTATCAGGTGCTGATTCGGCAAAGCTTTATCCCCATGTGGGATGCGGACACTGCCGCTCTGGCCATGGTGAACGTAGGGCGGCTGAGCCGCAGTGTGCCTGTGTACCGGCTGTTCTGCGGCCCGGAGGAAGCAGACGCCCGGGAAACCTACCGCATACTGTTCAAAAACCCTGAAGAAATCCGAGAGGAGTTGCCTGACATGCAAATCAAGGAAGGGTTCATTCTCCGCACCATTGGCAGTGAGCACATGGTGATGCCAACCGGTGAGAACATCGCCAAGTTTGGCGGTGCTGTGGTGCTCAGCGACACGGCGGCGTTCATCTTCGAGCAGCTGAAGCAGCCCATCGCCCGGGAAGATCTGTTGAAGCTCATTGTTGGGGAGTTTGACGTGGACGAAGCCACGGCAGGCAAGGAC
>CAVIWF010000068.1:0-9628 GCA_963646285.1 bacterium | reverse complement strand
CAATTACTGCTGATTAAAGGTATCAATGCCCCGCAGCAGTTCCAGTTCCCGCACGTCTCTTGCGGTGGTGTACATCTTTCTGGTCAGCACCGCTCCATCCCGGTAGTACAAGCAGATAAAGGGGCAATCCTCTGCAAACTGGGCTTGAATCTTCAGCAAGGTTTCCTGATAGCCCGCCTGAGTGGTCTGGGTGCGCAGTTCACTGCAAAGATCGTTCATGGCGGTACTGTTATACCGGCAGTAGTTGCCCGTGTTGGACTTCATCAGCAGAAAACCCGGGTCCGGGCAAACATCCATGGCGTAGGAAACCAGTGCCAGGTCAAAACCGCCTGCCTTCAATTTCGTAGCCATATCGGACATGGTCAAGGTTTCCACCTTGCACTCGATGCCGACTTCCGCCAGCCAGTCGGAAATAGTATTGGCCACCTCCACACGCACGTCGTTATCCGGCTCTTCATAAACGTAGAACCGCAGGTGGAGCCGCCAGCTGCCGGAACCGTCATCCTTCGCCTTGTCACGCACCCCGTCCCCGTCGGTATCCACCCAGCCAGCTTCATCCAGCAGCCGCTTGGCCTCCTCAATGTCCTTGGTAAAGTAGGAGGACAGGTTATCATTGTACATCCATGTACCGGAAATCATGGGGGTATCCGTCCGGGAAACCATGCCCATGTAAATGGAGCTTGCCAGCTTATCCGCATCCACCACATAGCGGATGGCCTTGCGCACATTCACGTCATCAAGGGGCGAAGAAGAATGGTTCATCAGCAAGGTTTCCAGCTGATTGGTTCGGTAATCCAGCGACAGGTTCGTCATACCGGACTTATACTGGCTGGCTGCAATCAGCCGGGTAAAGATGGTATCCACCCGGGCGTATTCATAGTTTTCCAGCACTTCCTTGGCGGTGGATGCGCACTGGAACACAATCTGCTTCACTTGAGGTCTGCCCTGCCACCAGTAGTCGTTGGTTTCCAGCCAAATATTGTTCCCTGCATCGAAGCTGGAAATTCGATAGGCGCCTGTACCCAGGGGATTGTCCGTTTCCAGTTCACTGGCCTTCAGCACAGGAAAGGTCATGGCATACAGGATGCCGTAATACTTTCGTGAGGCCTTCACCACCACCGTGGTATCATTGGTGGCAGAGATGCTTTTCACAAAGTACTTCAGGTTTTGATAATATCCCTTGTCGCTGGACGCATCATCGTTGGCACGGTTCAGGATGTACTGGGCCGTAGCCACCACATCATTGGCGGTCAGGGGTGTCCCATCAGAAAAATACACATTGCTGCGCAGATGAAAGGTCCAGGTTTTGCCGCTGCCCGTTTCTTCCCAGCTTTCCGCCAGAGAGGGCTGGGGCAGATAATCATCATCAATGGTGACCAGACTGTCATACACCAGGTCATACACGCTCATGATATCCCGCTCCTGGGGATCCAGCGGGCGAATGGTCGTGGTCTTTGTGGACTGAATGCCTACCACCAGACTTTCACCCACGTTGGTGGTGGCTGCCTCAGCGACGGGCAGTGTCCACAGTGCCAGACACAGTGTCATCATCAGCAGCATCATCCGCCGCATAGTAGAGGGCTTCATATACGCCATAAGCTTTTGTCACTCTCCCTGCATATCTTTTCGTCGGTCCGTCAATCATGTTTTCCAGCTTAATCGTAACCCCATCCTCAGACATACTAGGATCGCTCAACCAGCCGGTAACCTCCCCCTGCCCGGCGTGATAGGCTGCGGACACAAGAATCGGATCCCCCCGGAACAACTTGGACAGATAGCCCAAGTACCAGGTGCCGTACTTGATGTTGGTTTCCGCATCGTACATATTGTCAAAGCTGTAGCTGCTTTCCTTCAGTTTGCCGGCAATCCACTCAGCCGTGTCGGGCATGATCTGCATCAGTCCCCGGGCGCCTACGGAAGATTCAGCATCCGTGCGGTAGGAGCTTTCATTGAGGATAATGGCCTCCACAAAGGCGGGATGCAGATTGTTTTCTGCTGCGTACTGCTCAATCAGATCTTTATAGTAAATGGGATGAGCGTCCACCACCCGCTGATAAGCCGCCTCCCGCTCCTGCTGCCGCTGGGTCAGATAAGCCTGCATTAGAGACTGCGCCGTAAACAGCCCGGCAGACAGGAAAAACAACACTGCCAGTGCAGCCACCAGCCAGGTCGGCATCCGCTTCCCAGCCCGCTCCTTTTCCCGAACCGAGGCTTTTACCGGCCGTTCCATTGTAGGCGGCGGCACCTGCTCCCGACCGTCTTCCTGCATGAGATGATAGGCCGCAGGGGTAACCGGTCTTCTCCGTTCTTCCCTTGCAACGGCAGGCGGTGCAATTTCTTCCACCGATGGCGCTGCTACATCATTCGAGCGGCGACGATAGCGAACGGGCTGGGCTGCTGCTGGAACCCTTTGGTCATCTATTTCAGCAACAGTCGGACTGTTTTCCGGCTCTTTGTACCGATCCGAGCGGTGGGAAGGCCTGCGAGGTGTTTGTACTTCGGTCATTGTATCCTCCTGCCCCTGTCAGAGGCTTTCTGCCATTTCCCGGGCAACCAGCTGCCTGACAAGGTTTTGGGTTTCTTCCAGGGTGCCGTCTGTATGAATCACCGTTTGTGCCCTTGCAGCTTTTTCCGCTGCCGGCATTTGGCTTTCAATGCGATTCACGGCCTGCTGCCGGGTCATGTGATCCCGCTCCATCAGCCGCTGAAGCTGCTTTTCCGGCGGCAGATACACGCACCACACCGTATCGCACAAAGCCTCATACCCAAACTCATACAGCAGGGGCATATCCAGCACGCATACCTTTGCGCCAGCGTTTGCAGCTTCCTGCATTCGTGCCACGGTCAGGCTGCGGATTACCGGCTGCATGATGCTATCCAGCTTGGCTTTCTCCTCCGGGTTTTGAAACACCCGATCCCCCAGCATCCGCCGATTCAGCGTTCCGTCTTCATGGAATACCGCATCGCCGAAGGCTTCTCTGATGGCTGTCAATCCTTCGCTGCCGGGAGCCACCGCTTCCCGGGCCAGCAGGTCGCCGTCAATCACCACTGCCCCCAAGGACGCAAGGATTGCAGATACGTTGCTTTTCCCACAGGCGATGCCACCTGTTAAGCCAATTGTGCGCATAGGCTTCCTTCCCTGTATACAGAACAGCCCGGAGAGGCCGTTATCCCCTCCGGGCACACGGAAAACAAACTTACAGATTGGTTTGCAGCAGCTTTTGCTTCAGCTCGGTTTCCATCTGTGCCATGGTCTTTTCAGCCTCAATGCGCTTTGCCCGTCCTTCGCTCTGAATATTCATCACTTCATTGATGGTATCAATCAGGCTCTGGTTGGTCTGCACAAGGGTATCAATATCAATGATGCCCCGCTCGGCTTCCTTGGCGGTTTCAATGGTGCCCATTTTCAGGGCTTCCGCATTCTTCTTCAGCAATTCGTTAGTCATATTCGTTACGGCGGTCTGCGCCTTCAGTGCCTGCTGACTGTGGTGGAGTCCCAGTGCCAGCACCATCTGACTCTTCCACAGGGGCAGGGTATTGCTCAGGGTGGACTGAATCCGCTCCACCAGCAGGCTGTCGTTGTTCTGCAGCAGACGAATCTGGGGTGCCATCTGCATGGCTACCTGCCGGGTCAGCTTCAGGTCGTGGAGCTTCTTTTCGAAGCGGTCGCACTGGGCTGCCAGATCGTTGGCCTGCTGTGCATCCATGGCATCGCCGGACTTGGCGGCCTTGTCCTGCAGCTCCTTCAGTTCGCCTTCCCGCACCTGCTGAAGCTTTTCTTCACCGGCAATGATGTACAGTGTCAGCTGATGGAAGTAGTCGCTGTTCTGGTCATACAGACGGTCGAACATGGCCACATCCTTCAGCAGCTGTGCCTGATAATTCTCCAAGGAATCTGCAATGTTCTCCACATTGCCGCTGACCTTGGTATAGCGAGCCTTCATCCGCTCTACCGCATCGGTGGGCTTGCTGAACAGCTTCTTCAGTCCCTTCGGCTCTTCCGCATCTGCTTCAAAGCCCTTCAGCTCCGTCACCAGGTTAATCAGCATATCGCCCACTTCTCCGGTGTCCTGGGTCTTGACCGCATCCAGTGCCGTATCGGAAAAGTCTGCAATCTTCTTCTGGGCATCTGCGCCAAAGAGCAGCACATGGTCAGGATTGGTCACGTCCAGCTTGCCCACAAAGTCGGCAATGGCTTTCCGCTCTGCATCCGTAAGCTGACTGTCATCCAGCCGAGGAGAAGCTTCCGGGGCGGCCGGTGCTGCGGCAGCCGTCTGCTGAATAGAAGCAGCGGCACTTTCTTCCGCCTTGGGGGCAGGGGTGTTCAGGGTCAGCAGCGGCATCTGATTGGTTTCGCTCATGGTCATGTTCCTCCTCAGTTTTGCTCTTTCTTACGTTGCTGCTCGGCAATAAAGGTTTCCGCATCCGGCACTTTCAGCACCGGCACATTGGTCTGCTGCATCTGCTGGGCGGCTGCGGTACGGGCTTCCTGCTTAGGCACCTCTGCCATGGCAGCCACGCCGCTGTCGGTAAAGCCATCCCGCTTCAGCATCTGTTCCAGCACGTCAATATCCGTAGATACATCCAGCATGTTGTCCTTGTACAGGTTGTCCAGCTGCTTCTGGCAGGCCGTCAGCACCATGTCCATGCCCCGGGTCAAAGTCTCCCGTGCTTCCGCCATGTCCTTTTCGGACACGCCCCGCTGCTGCATGGTGCGGTAATTGGTCAGCATTTTCAGGGTGGTGGGTAGGTAATAATTCATAAATTTGCGGATTTGGGTAGCCTTTCCCGGCTTCTCTGCCACGGTACGGAAGATTTGCACGCACTTCCGAGAAAGCTCATCCATTTGTTTGGAAAGGGCTTCATCAGGAATGGCATCATTCTCCGCACGAATCTGCCGGAGCATTTCCTGTCCCTTGGTAATGACCCCGTCCGCCGTTTCATCCCCGGACAGGGGCAGTTCTTCCACGTCCTTCTTCAGCTCGTTAGCGGGCTGATCCTGCCGGTTGTGGGTGGTTAAATCCAGCCCTGTGGCCATGATGGATACCACCTTGCCCACCAGCAGAGAAAGGCCTGTGCCAATCAAAATGCCGGGCAGCGTTACCGGCGGAAAAATCAGCGAATAGACCACTGCCGTTGCGCCAAAGGCAATCACGCCAGCCTTCAGAGACTTGCCCTTTGCGTCCTTCTTCTTATCCTGACTCATGGTATTCCTTTCTCCTGCCCCAGGCAGTGTCAACATCGGAACATCACTGAAAGAAACAAGGCGTTTCCTTATTTCCTGCTACATTATAGCATACTTCACGCCCCATGAAAAGTGGCGAATTATGCAGCACGAGCTTCTCCCATGGATCCTTTGCTGGTCAGGCTTTTTTGCCCTGTCCTCTGCTCCGCTGCTTTGCCTGCCACTTGGCTTCCTCTTCCTCTGCGATACGGCGCATTTGGCTTTCAGCGTAATTCACAATTCGATCCCGCTCCGCCATGGGGTCATTGTCCGGATCATAGGTAATGGGCGGCGCAAAGGTCATGGTGCGCTGCTTCTTGTGGGCGTACATGGGCAGGAAGCGGCACCGTTTTCCCGTGCGATGATAATAAATCTGCGCCAGCATGGCAAAGCCGGAAAAAAGGGGTCCCAAACCGCCATGCTCGTAGCCGTGGCCTTCCTCAATGGCGTTAGGATTTTCAGGGAAGATCAGCAGGTTATCCCCTGCCTCCATGGCCTCCACAGACAGGCGGAAGGTCTGCATCAGCTTGCTGGGCTTATTGCGGAACACAGGCACGCACTCCACCTGATTCATCGCCCACACGGACACGGGGCCGATGATGTGGGTAATCCACCGCTTCACCTTTTCCGGCAGCCACCGAATGGGGCCGATGGTGTAGCGATACAGGTACTCACTGACTTCCTCCGGGTCAATGGACATTTCAGAAATCGTCCAGGGACGAATGGGCACAGGAATGTACAGCATGCAAACCACTGGGCCGTACACTTCCCCATGATTGCAGAGGAACACAATGGGGTTGTTCTCATCCTGCACAATGTTTTCCGTGCCCTGCAGCTTGTGCCGGTAGAAAGGGCGCAGCAGTGCCATCACCAGCCGTGTACCGATGGGATAGTGATGCCGCTTGATGACCACCGTTTCCAGCTGCTTTTCCAGTGCCGGATTGTCGCCTCCTTCTTCCTTCAGGTGCAGGAAGCGCTGCAATTTGTCCATGTACCGCTTGGAAAGGGGAAACCGCAGGGTTGCACCCACCGCCACAATCACCAGAATCAGTGCCGGAATCACCATAATGGGCTGGAACTGGGGCACCAGGGTTTCTGCATCTGCCCGGGTACTGCCGAAGAACATGAGCAGCGTCAGAGCCGCCAAGGCCAGCATTTGTCCTGCCAGCACCGCCATGCTGCTGCCCATCAGCCGCATACGGTCATAGACGGTGGTTTCCTTTTCACCGGTTGCAAAGCAGGCCACTTCGTTCATGACGCCTTCCAAGTGGCTCAGGCAAGTTGTGCACACGGTAGTGCCTGCTGTGCACAAGCCCATGCACAGGTAGGCATCGCTGATGGTCATGGCCTTGCTGCGAAGCAGGCGGCTGAAGAGGATCAGCCCGTACAGCCACAGAAACAGGCCGATGAGCAGCAGATTGATGGGCTCCGAGGCTTTCTTTCTTGCCCGGCGTGCCATGATCCATTCCACCGCTTCCCGGCACACCAAGGTACACAGCATAGCCAGTGCCATGCTGATAAGCATCTTTTCAGAAGTGATGGCCGGAAAGGTGTACATGACCACAATGGTCATCTGCTGTGCCATCAGGATCAGCCCGGAAATCACCTCGTAATTGGCATAGGCATTGGCCTTTTTGATTTGTTCATGGAGATTGGCCACATCCTCCGCCTTCACTTTATGGTGAAGGCCGGCATCCCGGCGCTGCTTCAGCTGTCCATAGCAAATGGCTCCTGTGGCCAGGGCAAGACCGCCAACCGCCATCCATCCTTCCACCCCGGAGACACTGCCCAGCAGCAGCCCGGCACCCACCAGAAAAGGTGCTGCCTGCACGGCTGCATACAGGGTGATGAACCGCTTTTCCTCCATGCCCCGATTCAGGCTGAGGTAAACAAGCCGCCAGCCCAGAATGTCGCCAATGGTCATGGTCAGAATGGTGGCAAAGAGCAGCCACATCATGGCGTTAACTTCCTGCACAGGGTAAAAGACTGCCACCAAAGCGCTGACCAGCATCAGCACCGTCAGGCCGATAGCGCTGATGATCCGTGTCTTTTTGCTGATCAGGTGATTGTATTCTCCCCAAGAGCCGGAAAAGAGCATGCTGGCAATCCGGCCGCACATGTACAATGCGCCGCCGGGCACCGAAACCCCCACCAGCAGGTAGGACATCATCAGGCAATAGATGTAGGCATAGGCGTCTCCAAGGTTCAGCCAGGCTGCCCGTGTCGCCGGGCGCTCGTTTTTCACTGTGGTCTGCAACGTCTTCGGCCTCCTTATCCTCGTGCATCATTGTAGCATACTCACAAAAGGCAGGCAATGCACATTTTTCACATTTTGTTCATAACCCGGCGAACGCTTTTTGATGCAGCACTTTCCCGCCCTTTCTTTACCAACCTGCCTGTTTCGCCCCTTTACAATCCGACTTCTTTGCTTCATAATGCATGTATAGGATCTGCCTGATAGAGGAGGTTTCGCCTTGTACTCGGAAACGGATTTGGATGCGCTGCACGCACAGCTGAAGCGGCGGAAAAAGATTCTTTTCGCCCTGCTTGCCCTGTTTCTTGCTGGGATTGTGTGTTCCCTTGTTTTCCGCATAGAAGCCCTGACCGCCGGACTCACCATCGCCGGGGGCATACTGGCCATTGCCGTATATGATTTGGCACTGCGCCCCATCAAGTGTTACATCACCCATGTGGATAACATGCTCCACGGCCGCACCCGGGAGATTGACGGCATTTTCCGCAGTCTCAGCGATGAGGTGTCCTTGGTGGATGGTGTATCTTACCACGCCATGACCCTGGAAGTGCCCGATGACAAGGGCAGCCCCACGGAGCGGCTCTTCTACTTTGATGTGCAGAAGCCCTTCCCTGCTTATCAATCCGGAGAAGTTCTGCACGTGGTGTATCACGACCGGGAAGTTGCATCCCTTGCGCCGAAAATGCAGGAATAGATGCACGATTGTGCAACATTCGCCGAGAACGTACGGATTTTGTTGTTTTTCCCTTGACATTCCCCGGCCTATGAATCATAATAGATAAGTGTGTTTCAAGGACGGTCCGGGTTTTTCCCCGGCATTGAGGAGGCTTTCATCCATGGTTCATACCATCGTAGGCGCTAACTGGGGCGACGAAGGCAAAGGCAAGGTGACCGATCTTCTTGCTGAGAAGAGCGATGTGGTTGTCCGCTTTCAGGGCGGTGCCAACGCAGGCCACACCATTATTAATGAATACGGCAAGTTTGCACTGCACTTGCTGCCCTCTGGCGTGTTCCATCAGAATGTATACAACATCATCGGACCCGGTGTTGCACTGAATATCGAAGCTTTGCTTAGCGAGCTGGATTCCCTGACATCTCGGGGCGTGCCCATGCCCAAGCTGCTGATCAGCGACCGGGCACAGGTCATGATGCCCTATCATGTTGACTTTGATAAATTCGAGGAAGAGCGGCTTGGCAAGAACTCCTTCGGTTCCACCAAGTCCGGCATCGCTCCCTTCTACTCTGACAAGTATGCCAAGGTTGGCCTGCAGGTGTGCCAGCTGTACGATCATGACATTCTCCGCAAGCGGCTGGAGATTGCTCTGGTGAAGAAGGACTGCCTGCTGGAAAACCTGTATCACAAGCCTGCCGTGGATGTTGATGCGCTGGTTGCTCACCTGGAAGCGCTGGCCGAGAAGATCAAGCCCATGGTATGCGATACCACCCTTTTCCTGCACAAGGCCAGCAAGGAAGGCAAGACCATCCTGCTGGAGGGTCAGCTGGGCACCCTGCGTGATCCCGATCACGGCATTTATCCTTATGTAACTTCTTCCTCTCCTCTGGCTGGTTACGGCTGTGTAGGCGCAGGCGTCAGCCCCCGGGATATGACGGATATTTATTGCGTTACCAAGGCCTATTCCAGCTGCGTGGGTGCTGGTCCCTTCGTGACCCGGCTGGAAGGTGATGAAGGTGATGAGCTTCGTCGCCGTGGCGGCGATGCCGGCGAGTTTGGCGCAACCACCGGCCGTGCCCGTGATGTAGGCTGGTTCGACGCTGTCGCCACCCGCTATGGCGTGATGGTGCAGGGCGGCACCGAAGTGGTCATGACCAACTTGGACGTGCTGGGCTATCTGGATGAGATTCCCGTATGCGTGGCTTACGAAGTGGATGGCAAGCAGATCACGGACTTCCCCTCCACCCCCACCCTGATGCGCTGCAAGCCCGTCTATGAAAAGCTGCCCGGCTGGAAGACGGACATCCGCGGCATCAAGAATTACAACGATTTGCCGGAAAACTGCCGGAAGTATGTGGAGACCATTGAAAAGCTGATTGAAGCCCCCATTCACATGGTTTCCAACGGTCCTCGCCGGGACGAGATCATCTATCGCTAATTCATACGGCCGCCTGTACTTTACTGGGTGCAGGCGGCT
>CAVIWF010000067.1:0-9648 GCA_963646285.1 bacterium | reverse complement strand
CGACCAGTGAGTGAGTGCAAAACTCGACAAAGCGGCGAAGCCACTTTGTCGATGCCCTGGCTTCTGCCAAAAATCATAGAAAGAGGTGAGCCCATGGGTCAGGTTGTGATCCGCACCGGCCGGGCCGGTCAAGTCCTGCCGGAGGTCATTCAAAGCATCGGCAAACAGTACGCTGCCCATGAGCCGGTGGTGCTGCTGGTGCCGGAGCAGTACACCCTCCAGGCTGAGCGGGAACTGGTGGAACAGCTGGATCTTCCCGGCTTTCTGGATCTGGACGTGCTGTCCCCCTCTAGGCTTCGGCGGCGCATCCGGGAAGGGGGCGGTTCCGATCCCCTGCCCAAGCTGGACGACCGGGGGCGGAACATGGCCATCAGCCACGCCCTCATCAAGGCGGAAAAGGAGCTGTGCTACTATGGCAAGGTGGCTGCTGCCCCCGGCCTGCCTGCCAAGGTGGCCCACATGCTGGATGACCTGTGCCATGCAGAGGCGGATGCGGACAAGCTGGAGGAAATGGCTGCCGCATCCCCCTCCGCTGCCACCGCCGCCAAACTGCGGGATCTGGCACTGATCTGGCGCACCTACGAGGGCATTGTGTCCGGCCGCTTTGCAGACGAGCACGCCCAGGAGGAGGAAAGCTGCCGCCGCCTGCAGGCCAGCGGGGTGGTGAACGATGTGCACCTGTGGGTCTATGGCTTTGACGACCTGCCTGCCCCTTTGTGCAAGCTCCTGTGCGTGGCTGCCCCCCTGACCCGCTCCCTGACCGTTACCATGACCATGGACTACGAATCTGCCCCGGATGGCCACCTGTTCCTGACCCAGCGGCAAAGCGTGGGCAGGCTCATGGGGCAGCTGGAAAGGCAGGGCACCCCCTGTCAGCTCCTTCCCATGGAGGAGCGCCCAAGCACCCGTGCTCCCGCCCTTCGATGGCTGGAAAAGTACCTCTTCGCCTACGAATCCCCTGCCTTTGAAGGGGATTGTTCCCCGGTTGCCCTTCACGCCTGCGCCACCCCCTTTGCCGAGGCTGCCTACGCCGCCCAAACCCTGCGCCGCTGGCACGATCAGGGCATTCCCTGGAGCCGTATGGCGGTGGCCCTTGGCGGCGGCGGTTCTGCCGCACTGGATGTAACCCTGCAGAAGGCGGGCATTCCCCACTACATGGCACGGAAGGATACGGTGCTCCGCCACGGCCTGTGCCGCTTCCTCATCAGTGCTCTGGCGGCGGTAACGGAAAACTACCGGCAGGAGGATGTGCTGGAGTGCGCCCGCAGCGGCTTTTCGCCCCTGACGGCGGAGGAAGCCATGACGCTGGAAAACTACGCCATTGAAAACGGCATCCGCCGGGATAAGTGGCGCAAGCCCTTCACCCGGGGATTGAAGGCAGAGGAAAATGAAGCCCTGCGCCTGCGGCTCATGACCCCCATGGAGAAGCTGCGCACTGCCCTTGGCAAGGCAGGGAACGCCGCCCAGTCCCTGACGGCGATTTATACGCTGCTGGAGGATGTGGGGGCTTATCAGCACCTGATGCAGCGGGAGGAAGACCTGCTCCGCCGGGGCATGGCGGCAGAAGCAGCCCAAAACCGACAGGTGTGGCAGCTGCTGCTGGATGTGCTGGATCAGCTCTACGCCCTTCTGGGCAGCGAGCGTGCCCGCATGAAGGATCTGACCCGGTTCCTGTCCTCTGCCCTGGCAGATGCTTCCCTGTCCTCCCTGCCCCCGACCCGGGACACGGTGATGATCGGCGAAGCCGGCCACCTGATGACCGGCTCTCTGGATGCCCTGCTGATGATGGGGCTTCAGGACGGGGCGCTGTCCTCCACCCCGGACAGCCTGCTTTCCGAGCAGGAAAAAATGGCGGTGGGGGAAACCCTGAACCATCCCGTAGGCTTGACCCGCAGCCAGCAGGGATCCCTGCGCCTCAGCGACTTTTACCGTACCATGGCCATGCCGGAAAAATACCTGACCCTGACCTTTGCCGAGGGTGCTCAGGATGGTGCAGCCCTTCGCCCCTCCTCCCTCATTGGGGATGTGCGGCGGCTCATGCCCGGGGTGGAGATGACCGGCGGCGTAACGGATACGGGGGATGCCCTGCCCCTTGCCCCCCTGTCTGCCCTGGAAGGCCTGTCCCTCCGGCTCCGTGCCCTGGCGGATGGGAAAACCGACGCCCTGGAAGCACCCTGGCAGGATGCCCTTCGTGCCCTGTGGCACATGCCGGACTACCAGCAGGTGACCCGGCAGATGATCGCCGCCCTGGATGCCAGGATTGAGCCCAAGCGGCTGGATACGGCAGATGCCGCCGCCCTTTTCGGGCAGGATGCGGTATCCGTTTCCCGCTTGGAGGAGTATGCTGCCTGCCCCTATCAGCACTTTGTGGACTATGGCCTGAAGCCGGTGGAGCGGCGGGAGTTCGTCTATCAGGCGGATGAAAAAGGCTCCTTCTTCCATGAAGCCCTGTGCCGGTATGCAGCTCTGGCTGCTGCCCTGCCCGGCTGGCCGGATGTGGACGATGATGCGGTGGACGGGGTTATGGATCAGGTGCTGGCTCCCCTGACGGCTCTGTGGGAAAACGGTCCCCTCACCGATGACGGCATTGGCAGGCAGCTGGGGAAGAGCTACCTGCACACCATCCGCCGGGCGGCGAAAATGTACACCGCCCATAGCCGGAACAGCCGCTTTGTGACCATCGGCACGGAAGTGCCCTTCGGTCAGGGAGACGGTCTGCCTCCTGTGGTGCTTTCCCTGAAGGACGGGCGGAAGTTGACCCTGCGGGGCACCATTGACCGGGTGGATCGGTTCGATGGGCAGCACAAGGCCTATCTCCGGGTGGTGGACTACAAGAGCAGCCGCCGCACCCTGAATCCTACCCGGGTGTGGCACGGCCTTCAATTGCAGCTGCTGACCTACCTGAAGGCTGCCACGGAGGGCATCCCCGGCACATCCCCTGCCGGCGCCTTCTACTTTGCGGTAAAGGACCCTGTGGTGGATACGGAGGCGGACAGCCGGGAGGCAGTGGAAAAGGACATTGCCAGGGAGCTGCGGCTGAAGGGCGTTGTACTGGCGGATGCGGAAGTGGTGGAAGCCATGGACTATGACGAGCCGGGCTTCTCCTTTGAAAAAGTCTTCAAGCAGGACGGCACCATTGCCGCCGCTGCCAACGCCCTGGATGCGGAGCAGATGGCTGCCCTCATGCGCCACACCCAGCGGACGGCGGAACGCTTCGCCCAGGAAATCCGGGAAGGCCGCATGGACGTAAGCCCGGCAGAGGTGGGGGAGGAAACCCCCTGCACCTATTGCACCTACGGGGGCATCTGCCGCCGGGATCCCCGGCTGCCCGGGGGACAGAGCCGAAAAATCCCTGAGATCAGCAAGGAGGATTTTTTGACCCTCTTGGCGAATGAATCCTTAAGCGATTTATCCCTGTCGCCAAAGGGGGCGGAGCATTCTGATGATGAAGAGGGAAAATCATCATGAGGATTGCATAATCCGCCAAAATGGGATATAATGATACCAGAGAATAGATTCTCCGAAGGAGGCGTTTTCCCATGATTAAGATCATTGCAGGAAAAAAGGGTTCCGGAAAGACCAAGCGGCTCATTGATATGACCAATCAGGCTGCCAAGGAATCCGCCCATGATGTCATTTTCATCGATGACGATAACCGCTATATGTTCGACATTGACCACAAGGTTCGCTTCATCAACGCTGCGGACTACCACGTGAAGACCCCCGAAATGTTCCTGGGCTTCCTGTGCGGCATGCTGAGCCAGAACTTCGACGTGGGCACCATTTTCGTGGATGCTTTCGTGAAGCTGTGCCAGACCGAGCTGGCTGACGCCGGCTGGCTGTTCACCGGCATGGAAGAGCTGTGCCAGAAGCACGACGTGGACTTTATCCTTTCTGTCAGTGCCGATCCCGATACCCTGCCTGAGTTCATGAAGGCTTATCTGGTCTAAGCAGGCGACGGTCTGTTGGCGGATTGACCTGGAAAAACCGGGAACGGTGGTGAATATCCGCCGTTCCCTTTCTTTATCTTTCGCAAGCTATCGAGCGGCTGAATACGATGAACGGAGTGTGATCCTATGTCCTTCTTTTCCACCCGAGGGCAGCATTGCGTCACTGCCTCTCAGGCCATTTTGCGGGGCATTGCCCCTGACGGAGGGCTGTTCGTTCCGGCCATGTTCCCTCAGGTTTCCAAGGAAAAGCTGGTGGAAATGGCAGGCATGGATTACTGCCAGCGGGCGGTGAGCATCCTGAAGCTTTTCCTGGAGGACTACGACATTCCCGAAATCACCCAGGCGGTTCACGCCGCCTATGACGGGGATAAGTTCGACAGCAGGGAAATCGCCCCGGTGCATCAGCTGGATGATGCCACCTGGGTGCTGGAGCTGTTCCATGGCCCTACCCTGGCCTTTAAGGATATGGCGCTGCAGCTTCTGCCCCATCTGGTAACCCTGGCGGCAAAGAAGAATCACGAGCAGCGGGAGATAGCCATCCTTACCGCCACCAGCGGGGATACGGGGAAGGCGGCGCTGGAAGGCTTCCGGGATGTGCCCGGCACCAGCTGCACCGTGTTCTACCCCATGGACGGGGTCAGCAATGTGCAGAAGCTGCAAATGACCACCACCGGCGGGGAGAATACCCACGTCATTGCCGTGAAGGGCAACTTTGACGATGCCCAGACCGGAGTGAAGCAGCTCTTCGCCTCCAAGGCATTTGCCGAGGCCATGGACGCAAAGGGGAAGGTGCTTTCCTCTGCCAACAGCATCAACTTCGGCCGCCTGGTGCCCCAAATCGTGTACTACTTCAGTGCCTATGCGGATCTGATCCGCCGGGGGGCTGTGTCTGTCGGGGAGCAGGTGAACTTTGCCGTGCCTACGGGCAACTTCGGCAACATTCTTGCCGCCTATTATGCCCGGAACATGGGGCTGCCCATCGGCAAGCTGATCTGCGCCAGCAACCGGAACAATGTGCTGACGGACTTCTTCCACACGGGAATCTATTCCACCCACCGCACCTTTGTGAAGACCACCTCCCCCAGCATGGACATTCTGGTATCCTCCAATCTGGAGCGGCTGCTGTTCGAGGCTGCCGACCGGGACGGTGCACTGGTGAAGGTGTGGATGGAGCAGCTTTCCGGCTGCGGCAGCTACTCCGTTGGGGAGCAGCGGCTGGAGTGGATGCGGAGCCTGTTTGCCTCCGGCTGTGCGGATGACCGGGAGACGGCGGAGGAGATTCGCAGCCGCTTCTTCCACGATCATTACCTGATGGATACCCACACGGCTGTGGCATCCCAGGTGCTGGGGCAGTACCGGAAGGCCACCGGGGACAATACCCTGACGGTGCTGGTGTCTACCGCCAGCCCCTACAAGTTTGCCGAGGCGGTGCTGGCGGCGGTGGAGGGGCAGGAAACGGTTGCCTCTCTGGATGCCTTTACCTGCGCCGAGGAGCTGTCCAGGATGATTGGCATTCCCGTGCCCCGGCAGGTGCAGGAATTGAAGACCCTGCCTGTGCGGCATACGAATGTGTGCGAAAAGGAAGGCATGGCGGAAGCTGTGATCGAGGCTTTCGGGAAGTGAAGGATGACCCCCTCCGCTGATTCTACAGATGAGGCGGAGGGGGTTCTTTTTCAGGGGGCTTTGCGGTCGCCCCCTGCACCCCTTCGCCGCTCCTTCGGATGCAACAATCTTCCAATGAAAAGCTTTTAGAAACCAACACAAGCGGTTTACCCAACGCTCAGGCGCCTACTTCATTTCATCATCAGGAGGCAATGGCATGACCTTTTTCCAAACCATCAACGACCAATTCCCTGTGCGGCGCACCCGTGCCCAAAAGGATGCATTCCTTTCCTGGGCAGTGAAGCAGGCGGGACAAATGGGCTACACCGCCCACACGGAAACCCTGGGCAAGAAAAGCGTCAGCCGCAACCTGATCATCGGCTCTCCTGCCGAGGCGGAGGTGGTGTACACCGCCCACTACGATACCCCCACCAACAAGCTGTTTCCCAGCCTTGTGTTCCCCAGGAATATTTCCCTGTCCCTGCTGTACACCCTGGGGGTGACGCTGGTGCTGCTGGCTGTCGCCTTCGGCGCAGCGGCGTTGACGGCCCTGCTGCCGGTAAAGCGGCTGGTGGTCATCGCCATGTTCCTGTGCGTGTATGTGGGGCTTCTTTTCCTCATGGCAAACGGCCCTGCCAATCAGCATAACTGCAACGATAACACTGCCGGCCTTGCCGCCCTCATGACCCTCATGGCACAGCTGCCGGAAAGCGGCCGCTCCCGGGTGGCTTTCATCCTCTTTGATAACAAGGAACAGGGCTGCGGCGGCTCCAAGGACTACGCCAAGGAGCATGTGCAGGCGGCCTATACCCAGCTGACGGTGAACTTCGACGGCATCGGCGTGGGGGAAACCTTCTTCACCATCGCTTCCCCCCTGGCGCAGAAAACGGACTTCTACCCCCGGCTGAAGGAAGGCTTCCGGGATGGGGAAGGCTTCCGGGTGCAGCACCTGGGCAGCACAGGGCGGATGCTTCGTGGGGATGATCATACCTTCAAGCTGGGCATTGGCATCATGGCATGCAAGCGGAAGAAGGGCATCGGCTACTATATCCCCAGCCTCCACACCCGGCATGATACGCAGGCTCGGGAGGAGAACATCACCTTCCTGGCAGCATCCATGGCAAAACTGTGGCAGGAGGACGCCTGATGGAAACCCTGAACATGAAGGTCATCGCCCATGTGCGCAATGACTTCCCCACCAAGTTCGGCCTGCCAAGGCAAAGCGGACTGGCGAAAGACCTGCAGTCCCTGATCGTCTTCGAGCCGGAATACCGGGCGGCGGAAGCTCTCCGGGGGCTGGAAGGGTTCAGCCGGCTGTGGCTGGTGTGGGTCTTCCATCAGGCACAAAGGGATACCTGGTCCCCCACGGTGCGCCCGCCCCGGCTGGGGGGCAATACCCGCATGGGGGTCTTCGCTACCCGCTCTCCCTTCCGCCCTAATCCCATTGGTCTTACTTGCGTAGAGCTGAAGGAAATCCGCATCACTCCCCACGATGGCACGGTGCTGGTGGTCACTGGTGCTGACATGATGGACGGTACCCCCATTCTGGACGTGAAACCCTACCTGCCCTATGCGGATAGCTACCCTGACGCTCTGGGGGGCTTCGCTCAGGAAAGACAGGAGCATCACCTGCAAGTGACATGTGCCCCGGAAATGCTGGAGCAGGTGGAGGAAGATAAGCGGCCTGCCCTTCTGGAAGCCCTTCGGCAGGATCCCCGTCCCGCCTATCAGCATGACCCGGAGCGGGTGTATGGCTTCCCCTATGGCAGGTGGGAGGTGCGCTTCACTGTCCGGGAAGACACCCTGACGGTCACCGACATTCAGGAAGGACAATGAACCTGGAAAGGAAACGTTGTTAAGCTGCGCCCTCGTGATTTCACAAGAGAAAAGTATTTTTCTGACCCAACCCGAAATGGTTTTCGGGAGGGTGCGGGAGGTAAGTGAGCGGCTACACGCCAGTGGCGTGTATAGCAGCCGCGAACGCATCAACCGAAACGAGCAAGCGTAGCTTGCGACGATTGAGGTTGCGGACGCTTTTGACACAAAAGCCTCCTCCCGCAAATTTCCGTTTACTTTTGCTCCGTCTTGGTATTATAATGGATGGAGACTTTGCGGGAGGTGTAAGATGGTAGCAGAATTGCTGGCCACGGTTGTCGCCATTCCCCTGTGCGTTTATTTCATGGAAGGGGTCACCGCCGCCAACATGGAGTATGCCGTCATGGTGGGGGTCTGCCTTGCAGTGGTGAACCTGCTCCTCCGCGCACCCCTTCACTTCCTGACCAAGCCCCTGGGCTGCCTGACCCTGGGGCTTTTCGGCACGGTGGTGGATGCGGTGCTGGTGGAGCTGTGCGCCTATCTGGCAGATCAGTACCTGATGCCCGGCGGGTTTGCCGTGGCATCCTTCCTGTGGGCGCTGGGGGTTGCCCTCTGTGTGAACATCCTGCGGGGAATCATGCGGCTGCTGTTCAGCCATAAACATTGATTCGACAAACGCTGCAAAGAAAAAGGAGAAACGATCATGATCGCACTGGCTTGTGACCATACCGGACTGGAACTGAAGGAAGAAATGAAGCACCTGCTGGATAGCATGGGCCTGACCTATAAGGACTTCGGCACCTACGACCACGCCAGCTGCGATTACCCGGTTTACGGCTACCGGGCCGCCAAGGCCGTGGCTGACGGGGAGTGCGACCGGGGCATCCTCATCTGCGGCACGGGCATCGGCATCGGCATTGCCGCCAGTAAGGTAAAGGGCATCCGGGTGTGCACCTGCTCGGACGTGTATTCCGCCGAGCTGAGCAAGCGGCATAATAACAGCAATATTCTGACCATGGGCGCCCGGGTGGTGGGGGTGGATCTGGCGAAGATGATCGCCACCCACTGGCTTACCGCCGAGTTTGAAGGGGGACGGCACCAGCGCCGGGTGGATCTCCTGACCGCCATTGAAAACGGGGAAGAGCTGTAATCAAGAAAGAGAGCAAGGAACCATGAGCGAACAGGCAAAACAACCTTCCGGTGTGGTGAATGGTCTGAAAAAAGCGGGCATCTTCCTGCTGATCATCGTCGCTGCGATAGCCATCATGGGTGTGGGGGACATTTTGGGGGCAACTGCCGCACTTCCCGGTAAGTATTCCGAGACGTTGAGGAACAGCCCTGTGTGGCAGACGGCGGAACTGTACCTGGCCTTCTGGGGCACCTGGGCAGTGATGCTGCTGGCGCTCCTGATCCCCGTGAACCGTCCCATTTATAAGACCCTGGGCACCAGGGTAAAGGGCAATACGTGGAAGTTCTTCGGCCTGGGTCTGCTGATGGGCTTCGGCATGAACGCCCTGTGCATCGGCGTGGCGGCGCTTACCGGCTGCATCCACCTGAGCTATAACACCTTCCAGCCCCTGCCTCTGCTAATGATTTTCGCAGTGGTGTTCATCCAGTCCTCTGCGGAGGAAGTGGTGTGCCGGGGGTTCATCTATCAGCACCTGCGGCACCACTTCGCTTCCCCCTGGGTAGCCATTATCTGCAATTCGGTGCTGTTTTCCGCCCTGCACCTGGCCAATCCCGGGGTTACAGCCCTGGCACTGGTGAATAACGCCGTGGTGGGCATCCTCCTGTCCCTGACGGTGTACTACTTCGATAGCTTCTGGTGCGCCGCCGCCATCCACGCTGCCTGGAACTTTACCCAGAACATCCTCTTCGGCCTGCCCAACAGCGGTATTGAGGTGCCTTACTCCGTGTTCACCCTGGACAAGACCACCGCTGTCAACGGCTTTGCCTACCATACCGCCTTCGGCATCGAGGGTACCTGGTGCGGCCTGCTGGTGATGCTTGCGGTCATGGCCGTGGTCATCCTCTGGGGGAAGAAGCACAACGCCCAGCCTACGGACATCTGGGCACAATAAAGAATCAATGCCATGGGGGTCTCCTGGTTGCAGGAGGCTCAGACCATCAACAAACCCTAGGTGGCGTTGGAGGGCTCGCAAGCCCTTCAACTCTAAATCGAAAATCGGCGAGCCCCTTCGGGGCGTTCAAACGGGGCGAAGCCCCTGTGCGGCGATTTTCGTGCTTTTTCGCCAGAAAAAGCTTCATTACACGAACGAAC
>CAVIWF010000066.1:0-10039 GCA_963646285.1 bacterium | reverse complement strand
AGTGAGTGAGTGCAAAACTCGACAAAGTGGCAAGGCCACTTTGTCGATGCCCTGCAAGAAGACAGCCTCTTTCTGAAAAACAGAAAAAAAGCAAAAGGAATGCAGGGCAAACAGTTGACCATGGGGAGAAAACTGACTATAATGCTGTCCATTATCCATCAGGAAAGGGGCGGGTTTTCATGGAACTGGAAATCATTCGGGAGACGGATCCAGCAGTGGCAGATGCCATTGCACAGGAACTGGAACGGCAGCGTACGCATATTGAGCTGATTGCATCTGAGAACTTTGTGTCTTCTGCGGTGATGGCAGCCATGGGCACGCCGCTGACCAACAAGTATGCCGAGGGCTACCCGGGACACCGGTACTACGGCGGATGCGAGTATGTGGACGTTGTGGAAAATCTGGCTCGTGACCGGGCATGCCAGCTCTTCGGTGCTGAACATGCCAACGTGCAGCCTCACTCCGGCGCTCAGGCCAATATGGCAGTTTACTTTGCCATGCTTCAGCCGGGGGATACGGTCATGGGTATGAACCTGTCCCATGGCGGACATTTGACCCATGGCAGCCCGGTAAACATCAGCGGCAAGTACTTCCATTTCGTCCCCTATGGGGTGGATATGGAAACGGAACGGCTGAATTATGATACCGTGCGGCAGACGGCACTGGAATGCAAGCCCAAGCTGATTGTCGCCGGCGCTTCCGCCTATCCCCGTGTTATTGACTTTGCCAAGCTGCGGGAAATTGCTGATGAGGTGGGCGCACTGCTGATGGTGGACATGGCGCACATTGCCGGACTGATAGCGGCAGGGCTCCATCCCAATCCTGTGCCCTATGCCGACTTTGTGACCACCACCACCCACAAGACCCTGCGGGGTCCTCGGGGCGGCATGATCCTCTGCAAGGAGGCCTATGCCAAAGCCATCGACAAGGCCATTTTCCCCGGCACTCAGGGTGGGCCGCTGGAGCACATCATTGCGGCCAAGGCGGTTTGCTTCGGCGAAGCACTGAAGCCGGAATTCAAGGCCTATCAGGAGCAGATTATCCGCAACGCCAAGGCGCTGGAAAAAGCCTTCCGTGAAGAGGGCATCCGCATGGTGTCCGGCGGCACGGACAATCACCTGCTGCTGCTGGACTTTACCGGCAAGGAAGTCACCGGCAAGCAGCTGGAAGGCTGGCTGGAAGAAGCCAACATTACCGTGAACAAGAACACCGTGCCCAACGAAACCAGAAGTCCCTTTGTGACCAGCGGCATTCGTGTGGGTACGCCGGCAGTGACCACCCGTGGGCTGAAGGAAGAGCAGATGACCATGATAGCCCACTGGATCGCCCGCATTGTGCGGGAAGGCGAAGCAGCCTGCCCGCAGGTGAAGCAGGAAGTGGAAGCACTCATGCGGAACTATCCCCTGTACGCATAAGGCGGTGAAGGGCGGATTGAAAGGCATCATCCTCATGCGGGGATGGTGCCTTTTTCGAGGACAACTCGGCTTTTTGTTCCGTTGTGCTTTTTTCCTGCCTGTGTTATACTCGCTTGTGGCTGAACACAAAAAGGAGCAATGAACACGATGAAAACCCCTGTGAATAAAACGACCCTTCGTCAGCACTGGGCGTACAGCTGGTGGAAGTATTTCCTTCTGGTAGTGCTGTCCCTGGTGGTGTGGAACCTGATCTACACCGTAACGGCTTACCGCCCCCCGGCCGATAAAAAGGTGGATTTCTATGTTTCCAGTGCCATGGCCAATCAGGACGGACTGGATGCCTATCTGGAAAACATCCGCACCACCGAAATGACAGATATGGAACAGATGACCTCGGTGATCCTGACCAACGATGCCTATTACGGCACCATGCAGCTGGCAACCTACATTGCCGCCGGGGAGGGAGATGTGTACATGCTGGACGGGGATACGTTCCAGCAATACGCCACCTCCGGCGCAATGCTGCCCTTGGAGGAGTATCAGGCACTCCTTGATCAAGCTGAAGCGGCGGGCATCAGCGTGGACAAAGGCTGGCGGACAGAAAGCGACAGCGGTGAACGGCACCTGTACGGCTTGCCGGCTTCCCTGCTGACCGGCTTTGAAACCTACGGCATTGACCCGGATAACATGTACCTGTGCGTCATGCGCAACTGCGGTAATGACGATATGGCAGTGAAGCTGATGCAGTACATGATTCGGGATATGCTGCCCGCAGAAGACGCTGCAACGCCTACGGATTTGGCTACGGCAACCGATATAAAGTGAAAGGATGAAGCTTCATGCTGCACCATATTCTTGTGAAGTATACGGATGATGTAACGGATAAGCTGGCACTCATTCCGGCAATCGAGGAACTGTTTGCCCCCCTGACCCAGGTGGAGGGGATTCATGGCGTGGCAGTGCATCCCAACGTGATCGATCGACCGAATCGCTATGATGTGATGATCGTGATCGATATGGAGCCGGAAGCCTTGGCGGCCTATGACCAAAGCGAACCCCACCATCGGTGGAAGGAAGAATATGGCCATCTCATGGCGAAAAAGGCCATTTTCGACTGCGATTGACTTTTTCACCCATGCGGCACAAAATACCGTGTGGGTTTTCTCTTTTTGCACGGGAAGGGGCGGGATATGTGCTGCGTGAGCAGGCGCTGAAACAGTTGCAGGGCAAGGGAAAACATGGTATAATAAAATGAGTTTATCGAAGGGAGCTTGTTTGGTGATGAAACGTTCGCTTGTGTGTGGCATTGTATGCGCCTTGATGCTTTGCTGCCTTGCGTTTTTGATTGCTTCTCCTGCTTTGGCGGAGGTTACAGCCCTGGATTTGGATCAGACGGTGCCCGGCAACCCGGCCAAGGAAGACGGGTGGCTGTCTGACGAGGAGTATCAGGATGAATCCATCCATGTAACCGTGGAACACAGCACGGTTGGCAAGGTGAAGACCTCCATTGTGCGGGTGAAGATCGCTGATGCCAGCCAGATCCGCACGGCCATGAGCAAGGATAACTATGACGACAAGACCTATGTGAAAGCTACTGCCATGGCCAAGCATGTGAATGCCATTGCAGCGGTGAACGGGGATTTCTTCAAGTACTTCTACAAGATCGGCTATGTGGTTCGTCAGGGCGTGTTCTATCGGGATGCGCTGAACGGGGAACGGGATGTGCTGATCATTGACGACAAGGGCGATTTCCACGCTGTGCGGAACGCTACCAGCGAATCCATGGCGGATTACCTGACTAACACCTTCCCGCAGGATCGCACGGTGATCAACACCTTTACCCTGGGTCCTGTGCTGGTGGAAAATGGTGAAGTGCAGGAGATTACCACCCGGGAGTTCCAGTATCGGTATAAAATGCAGCGTGTCTGCATTGTGCAGACTGGGGAGCTGGAGTACGCCATTGTGGAGTGCGACGGCAAGGCAGACGCTACCTACGGCATGACCATGGCCAACTTCGCTGAGTATGTGCAGAGTCTGTTCCCGGACTGCATCCTGGCTTATAATCTGGATGGCGGCGGATCCACCAACGTGATTGTGAACAACGTGCGCATTCATAAGAACACGGATGCCCGCAATATCAGCGACATTCTGTATTTCGCATCTGCCGCTTCGGAGGATTAACATGGAGCCCATCCAACTAGGCACTTTGACCCTTTATCCCTACGGCCTGGCAGTGGCATTGGCAGCAGCAATGGGGCTGGTGATGATGCACTGCACCGGGAAGAAGGCCGGGCTGAAGCAGGGCACAGCAGGCGTGTTTGCCGTGCTGGCTGTACCCATGGGCACGGTTTTCGCTCACATGCTGTATTCCCTGATTCGCTTTGACTGGCTCATGGAAAAGGGCTTTTCCCACCTGTTCCGCCTGACGGATGGCGGTTATGTGCTCTATGGCACGGTGCTGGGATGCTTTCTGGCGGCGCTGCTGGCTGCAAAGCTTTGCAATGAACCTCTCGGCAGGCTGCTGGATGCAGCAGCGGCCCCGGCGGCCCTGACCATTGCCCTGTGCCGCTTGGCGGAAGGCTTGGTGGGGCAGGGATACGGCCGGTATCTTGCAGACTGGTTTGACGGCGAATCCGGCATGAGCCTGTTTGCACTGGAGGATACTTCTTTTCTGGAACACTTCCCCTTTGCTGTGCAGGACATGTATGAAGAATGGTGCTGGGCAGTCTTTGTGCTGGAGGCGCTTTTCGCACTGGTGATTCTGGTGGCTCTCCTGAAGACCAAAACCCGCCGGAGCGGCAGCAAGGCGGCACTCCTGATGCTGCTGTATGCCGCCGCTCAGGCACTGTGCGAAGGCCTTCGGGAAGATGCGGTGCTCCGCTGGGGCTTTGTGCGGGTGAACCAGATCCTGAGCGCCCTAGTGGTGGCTGGCGTCCTTGTGTGGTGCTGGCTGCGCATTCCCAAGAAGCAGCGGAGCCCGAAGCAAATCATTGGCGCATGGTGCGGCACCCTGTGCGGCATGCTGCTGGTGATTGCCATGGAGTTTGCCGTGGAAAAGAAGATTGTTTTCCTTGAATGGCTGCCCATGGATGTGTGCTATTTGATCACTGCTCTGGCTGGCGTGCTGATGGTAATGTGCATTCTGCCCCTGTGGCGGAAACAGGATAAAGCGTAATGATTGATCCCGGCGATTGCGGTGCTTCCGTGATCCACGAGAGGAGTAAAACCCCATGGCCAAGAAAGAACGAATGCTGATTACCGGCGGCAATGCACTGGAGGGCGAGGTGCGGGTAAGCGGCGGGAAAAATACGGCAGTGGCCGTGATTCCAGCGGCCTTGCTGGCAGATGAACCCTGCACCATTGAAAACTTGCCGGATATCGAAGATGTCCACGCACTGGTGGATATTCTGCGTTCCCTCGGCGCAAAGGTCACCTATGTTCCTGATGAGTTTATGATCATTGATCCCCGGCCGGTGGAAAGCCACAAGGTGGGCTTTCAGCAGGCTCGGCGGCTGCGAGCCAGCTATTATCTGCTGGGGGCATTGCTGGGGCGGTGCGGGCAGGCCATGGTGGCTGCACCCGGCGGCTGTGAAATCGGTTCCCGTCCCATTGATCAGCACCTGAAGGGCTTTCAGGCACTGGGGGCTGAGGCGGAAGAGCGGGGCGGCATGATCATTGTGGAAGCGGAAGAGCTTCGTGGCAGTGATGTGTTCTTTGACATGGTGACCGTTGGCGGCACCATCAATGTGATGCTGGCGGCTGCAAAGGCCAAGGGAACCACCGTCATCTATAATGCGGCCAAGGAGCCTCACATTGTGGACTTGGCCAACTTCCTGAACAGCATGGGCGCCAAGGTCAAGGGCGCAGGCACGGATGTGATTCGCATTCGGGGTCAGCAGTATTTGCATGGTGCCAACTATGCGGTGATCCCTGACCAGATTGAAACCGGCACTCTGATGATTGCCGCTGCCGCAACCCGTGGGGACGTGATCATCCGTGGCTGCATTCCCACCCACATGGAGGCACTGACGGCAAAGCTGCTGGAAATGGGCATCAAGGTGTCTGACAGCGACGATGCCATTCGTGTCCGCACCTTGGGCGCCCATCGGGCAGTGAATATCAAGACCCAGGTGTATCCTGGCTTCCCGACAGATCTGCAGCAGCCCATGAGCGCACTGCTGACAACGGCCAGAGGCACCAGCGTCATCACAGAAACGATTTTCGAGCAGCGGTTCAAGCATCTGGACGAAATTCGCCGCATGGGGGCAAGAATCCGTGTGGTGGATCGGGTGGCCATGATCGAGGGTGTGCCCCAGCTGTACGGTGCGCCGGTGACGACCACCGACCTTCGTGCCGGTGCAGCGCTGATTGTAGCAGGGCTGATGGCACGGGGCGTTACGGAAATTTACGAGCCGGAGTACATTGACCGGGGATATGAACATATCGAAGAAAAGCTTCGTTCCCTGGGGGCGGATATCCGCCGGGAAACCATTGAGTAATCCATTTGTCATCGGTGGGAGGTGAGCGGTAGTGAATGATCCCTTTCAGACCTTGGGACTGAAGCCGACGGCGACCGTGGATGAAATCCGTGCCGCTTATCACGCTTTGGTGAAGCTGTGCCACCCGGACCGTTTTCGTGAACCGGAAGCACAGAAGGCGGCACAGGACAAAATGATTCGGCTGAATCTGGCCTATGAGGAAGCCCTGAAGCTGGCCAAACCCCGCAAAGCAGTGACCTATACCAAGTCTCTGCCGAAGGAGGAAGCCAAGCATCTGGCACAAAAGATGCTGGGGCAGCAAAACCCGGAAAGTGCCCTGCGGTACCTGCTCCGTGCCGAAACCCGGGATGGTGAGTGGTACTACATGCAGGGTCATGTGCTGATGCTGCTCAGGCAGTATGAAACGGCCCATGAATCCTTCCGGGAAGCTGTGAAGCGGGAGCCGAATAACATTGAGTATCGCCGGGGTGCACTGGATGCGGCCGTGGCACTGCGCAAAAGCAAAACATTGATTGGCAAAATCAAGCATGTCCTTAAGCGGTGAACCGAACCGGGAGACGCACGGAAAGCACTGTGCATACCCCGGCTTTTCCTTTATTCCGAAGCATAGGAGGAACCCTGCCGTGAAAGATGTATTCCTGATTGTGGATGGCAACAGCCTGATGTTCCGTGCGTTCCACGCCCTGCCTGTTATGGATTATCAGGGCACCTATACCAATGCCATTTATGGCTTCCTGAATATGCTGATGAAGGTCGTCAAAGAGGAAGACGTGCACTATCTGGCAGTCTGCTTTGACGAACGTGCACCTACCTTCCGTCATGTGGCCTATGCGGACTACAAGGCAGGCCGTGCGCCTACGCCGCCGGAGATGATCCAACAACTGGGCACCATCCGAAAGCTGCTGACGGACATGGGCATCAAGTGGTATGCCCTTGCAGGCTGGGAAGCAGACGATTTGCTGGGTACCCTGTCCCTGATGGGAGAAAAGGCAGATGTGCAGCCCCTTTTGCTGACCGGCGACCGGGATGCGCTTCAGCTGGTGGACGGCAAAACGGAGCTGATGTTCACCCGAAAGGGCATCAGCGAAACCATCCGCTTCACTCCGGCAACCCTGTATGAAGAATACGGCTTTACCCCTGAGCAGGTCACGGATTGGAAGGGCATGGCAGGGGACTCCAGCGACAACATTCCCGGCATTCCGGGCGTGGGGGATAAAACAGCGGTGAAGCTGCTGCAGCAGTACGGCTCCCTGGAAAACATTCTCGCCCATGCAGGAGAAGTCAAGGGCAAGCTGGGGGAAAAACTGGTCACCTATGCCGATCAGGCACGAAAGTGCAAGGAGCTTGCCACCATTCGCCGGGATGCTCCTGTGACGTGGACGCTGAAAGAATGCGCCCTGACGGACTGGAAAACGGCGGTTCCGGCTCTTCAGGCACTAGGGTTGAACAGTCTGGTGAAGCGTATCACCGGCGAAACGGTGGTCAAGGCAGCACCTGCTACCACAGAAACTTCTGCACCGAAGCGGCAGAGTGTTCAGGTGCAGGCTATCACCTTTGAAAAGCCGACCGTGCTGACGGATACGGCTGCCCTTCAGCATTGGCTGGACAGCTTGACGGAAGGCGCACTGCCGGTGGCACTGCATGTGGATGACCGGGAAATGACCCTGGCTGCCAGAGACGGTCAAAATGTGCTTCTGTCTTTGGGCGGTGATCTGCTGTCTCCGGGTATGGATCCGGGAGAGGCGTTGCAGGTGATTGCAGCTTTCCTGTGCACCCATCCTTCGGTGGTGCACGACGGCAAGCATCTGCTCCATCTGCTGCACCAGTACGGGCTGCCCCTGCCGGAGCAGTTTGCATGGGATACCATGCTGGGAGCGTATCTGCTGGATCCTCAAATGAAGGGATACGGCCTGGCAGCTGTAACGGAAGGCCTGACGGCAGATGCTCGGGGCATTGCTCAGCTGGCTGTTAAGCAGGAGCAGGAAATTGAGCTGGAGCATATGACGCCCCTGATGCGGCAGGTGGAAATGCCTCTGAGCCATGTGCTTTTCCGCATGGAAGTGGCAGGCTTTGCTGTGGATACGGACTTCCTTCGCAGCTTGGGCACCAAGTACACCCAAGCTATTGAAGAAGCAAAACAGCAGGTATTCAGCGCCTGCGGTACAGGAAGCTTTAACCTGAACAGCACCCAGCAGCTGGGGGAAGTGCTGTTTGACAAGCTTCAGCTGCCCCACGGGAAGAAAACAACCCGGGGCTACTCCACCTCCGCCGAGGTGCTGGAAGGGCTGCGGGACATTGCACCGGAGATCATTGAGCCGCTGCTGCGGTATCGGCAGCTGGTGAAGCTGAACGGCACCTATATCGAAGGTTTGCTTCGACTGGTGGATGACAAGGGCCGGGTGCACAGCTACTTCGATCAGGTGGCAACAGCTACCGGGCGCATCAGCTCTTCGGAACCGAACCTGCAGAATATCCCTGTGCGCACGGAGGAAGGCAAGGAGATCCGGCAGGCCTTCCTGCCCCAGAAAGGCTGGGTGCTGCTGGATGCGGACTACAGCCAGATTGAGCTTCGGCTGATGGCGCACTTCTCCGGGGATGCTGCCATGTTGGAGGCCTTCCGCACCGGACAGGACGTGCATGCCCGCACGGCCAGTGAAATCTTTGAAGTGCCCCTGAGCGAGGTGACGCCCCAGCTCCGTTCCCGTGCCAAGGCAGTGAACTTTGGTCTGATTTACGGCATCAGCGGCTTTGGCCTGGCAAAGAACACGGGGGTTTCCACCAAAGAAGCCCAGGAGTTTATCCGCCGGTATTTTGCCAAGTATCCTGGGGTGAAAGCCTTTATGGAGCAGGCTGTGGAAAAGGGCAAGGAGCAGGGCTATGCGGAAACCCTGATGGGACGCAGACGGTACCTGCCGGAGCTCCAATCGCCCAAGCAGATGATTCGTGAATTTGGCAAGCGTGCCGCCATGAATACGCCGGTGCAGGGTACGGCGGCGGATATTATCAAGCTGGCCATGGTGCATGTGGACGAAGCACTGCGCCGGGAGAACATGCGCAGCCGGCTGATTCTTCAGGTGCACGATGAATTGCTGCTGGAGTGCCCGCCGGAGGAGGCGGAGCATGCGGCAGCTCTGCTGAAGGATGCCATGGAACAGGTCATGACCCTGACCGTTCCCCTTGAGGCGGAAGTCCATGAGGGGAAAAACTGGGCAGAAGCAAAATAAAGAAAGCCGGACGGAAGCGACATGAAACTTGCTTCCATCCGGCTTTTTTAATGCAATTTTCAGAGGCTCTTCAGATAAGCACCGATGGCTTCATCCTTGCAAGCGGGGTAGAACAGCTGGGCAAAATGCTCGCCGCTGATGGTTTCCTTCAGGAAGGTCTGGTCAATGTCGTGGAGAATGTCGATCATGGGGCGGTGAGTAATAGCCTTCACCTGATCCAGAATCTTCTTGTTCCGCTGCTCCGGCACAACCCGCTCCGGCGGATAGCCGTTGCCGTGACCAAAGCCGAACAGCTGACGGAAAATCATTTCCAGCTTCAGCTCTGCACCCCAGCCGAAATCCTTGGCGAAGGGGAGGGCAACACAGTTGCCGTCGTTGATCTGGGCAAACATGAAACCGTCGGAAGGATCCACCAAATGGCCGCACAGCACCCCGGGGAAACTGTTGCAGGCCAGCATGGCACCTTCACCGGTGCCGCAGCCGGTGACCACGTAATCCGCAGCACCGCTGTTCAGCAGGATACCAGCCAGCAGGCCGGCCTTCACATAGGTGATCTGGCAAGCGTCATCGGCGGTGTACATGCCGTAGTTGTCCACCGTGTGCCCCATGGGTTCCACCACCTTGCGCAGGGTGGACTCAATGAGGGAGTTCTTGCTTGCCTGGCTGTTCTCGTTGATCAGTGCGATTCGCATAAACGTCATCCTTTCTTTTAAGGGTTAACTTATCCTCTATTATCAACCATGACGGAGAAAAAATCAAGATGGAACCACCATATTCCACGGAAATCAATTTTCAGAAACTCCCAGATGAGACCTTTTCAAGCGACGAAAAATATGATATAACACAAGCATGGAAAGAATAAGTTTCATCGACTTTTTTGATGAGGTCGAAACGACGGAAG
>CAVIWF010000065.1:0-10901 GCA_963646285.1 bacterium | reverse complement strand
ACTAACTCCCATGTCGCTTTCCACTGTGGAACTTACTTTGGGAATTTACGAAAGAACATTCAGCAGCCTTAACAGGGTGGCCAGCGCATTGTTCAGCTCCTTGGTTTCGCTCCGGCTCAACTTTTCCATCCAGTCCGCTACGCAGCTGCGATAGGATTGAATGATGGCTTTCAGCTGTTCCTCGCCCTTCGGCAGCAGCTGCACCCGTGTCACCCGGTGGTCTGCTTCATCCCGGAAGCGGGCGACAAATTCGGCTGTATGCAGGCTGTTAATCAGGGGCGTAATATTGGGCTTTGCAATGCCAAGCCGACGGGACAAATCGCCCACGGACATGGGACCGTTCCGCAGGAGAATCAATATCTGCATCTGGGAGACAGGCATGGCATGGGTCTGCTGAAGCACGTCTGTCTTCAGTAATTTCTTTGGAAGCACAGGCAGACCGGCAAGGAGATACTCCGTAATGCTTTCAACGAGCACCAGATCGACAGAAGATTTCTTGGCCATGACGTGTCACCCTCGTTCATTGAATTAAAAAACGGCGGTATGGGGGATTGATACAGCCGTGCATAAAGCTTTATGCAACTCTATTATAATGATAGCTTGCTGTTTTTTCAAGGAATATAAAGGGAATACTCCTTTTATTCGGTAAAAAAACAGAAAAAAATCCGGGCATGTCAAATGTTTTTCAAAACAACACAAAAAAATGTGTTGATAAGGATCTGAATAACAGGAAAAAACCTCAGCGGGAACCGTAAAAAAGTGGCTGCAAGGGTTGACAGTTTCCTGATTGTGCGGTATCTTTTCAAGGATGGAAACAAGGAGGTGCGGCTCATGCTGTTTATCGGCATCTGTGGCGCAAGCGGAAGCGGAAAATCCACCCTGGCGGAAGCACTGCGGGAGAAACTTGGCGATAGGTGCTGCGTGCTGCAGCAGGATGCATATTATCATGATCATCCCCATCTGACCTTTGAGGAGCGGGTGCTCCTGAACTATGATGAACCGGATATTTTTGATCATGATTTGCTGCTGGAGGATATTCAAAAGCTGTTTGCAGGAGAGCCGATTACCAAGAAGCAGTATGACTATGCACAGCACCGCCGGGCAGATAGTGATGAGCTGATCTATCCCCGGGATGTGATGATTCTGGAAGGCATCCATTGTTTCCATGACCCACGGCTGTGCGATATGATGTACCTGAAGCTGTACATGAGCGTTGAGCCTGACATTTGCCTCCTCCGCCGTATCAAGCGGGACATTAAGGAGCGTGGCCGGGAAATTGACGGCATTTCCATGCAGTACCTGACCACGGTCAAGCCCATGTATGATAAATACATCCGCAACTATGTATCCGAAGCGGATGTGATTGTTGCCCACGGCGGCCACAATGCCCGCATTGTGGACATTCTGGCCGGTTACGTGCAGGATGCACTGAGCCGGGGCACAGAAGCATAAGGCAGAAAGAAAAAAGACCGGAAACATGCATCTCAGCAGCTTCCGGTCTTTTTATATGCAAAGTATTTAGGCTTCTTTCTTTTCCAGCAGCTTACACAGGGCATGGAAGGTTTCATCGGAAAGGTCATGCTCCATTTTGCAGGCATCCTCCCGGGCAGCTTCAGGGCTGACTCCTAAGGAAACCAGCACAGCGGTGAGCCGCTGATGGCGGTCATAGATTCGCTCGGCAATGGCACGTCCGCTTTCCGTCAAGCGGATATGGCTTTCCGCATCCATGGTGATATATCCGCGCTCACGAAGGGTCTTCATGGCGATGGATACGCTGGGCTTGGAAAAGTTCATGGCGACAGCAATATCAATCGAACGGGCATATCCTCCCTGGGTTTGCAGGATCAGGATCTGCTCCAGATAATCTTCACCGGATTCACGAATTTCCATCAGTCGATCTCCTCCTGGGGAAAGTATACCTTTTTTCAGCGGAAAAAGCAAGGGTTCTGCCAAAGGTAAGCACAGGCAAACTTGGAGACCCTCCCTTGTCTGCAAAAGAAGATGTTACACATTGGTCAGCAGATTTGCAATATCCTGCATGCACCGCTCTGCCGCCGGCACGTCCGTATGGTTGCTCAGGAAGCACATGATCTGGGGCTCAGCGGTGAAGATCATGCCAACGTCGTGGGTGATGCCGTCATCTTCCCCTGTTTTGTGGGCGACGGGAATGCCACGGCTGTGCAGGTAGAAGGGAATTTTGCCGTTGAGCCGCTGATTGCCTAAAATCTTCAGCATTTCCCTGGAGGCATCCGGCGATACAACCTGGCCGCAAAGTAGCATGGACAGCAGGCGGCACATGTCCCCGGCGGTCACGTAGTTTTCGATTCCCCTGGCGGCCTGCTCTGCGTCAAACAGTTTCCGATTCAGCTTGGTTCCCTTGAGCTGCAACGCCTTGCAGGTGGCATTGATATTCTCCATACCCAGCTTGTCAATCAGCAGATTGGTCGCCGTGTTATCGGAAAGGATGATCATCAGCGTAACCAGATCCCCGACGGTTACCCGAATCCCGTCATGCAAATAGGTCAATGCGCCGCAGGAGGGCAGTTTATCTTCTGGGTGAATGGTGACCTCTTCCATCCAGTTGATGTGACCACTTTCCCTTTGCCGGAAAGCCTCCACCATGATGGGCAGCTTGATCACACTGGCTGCCACAAGGGGCAAATCTGCCTGCATGGCATACTGGTCGCCGGTTGCAGGACAAAGGTAGCTGAAACCGATTTCTCCCGGCAGCGTGTGCAGCAGGGCTTCTATTTCGTCTTTGTGCTTCATGGCGTTTCTTCCTTCCATAGGACAATTTCCTGCTCCACCATATCGGCGGCTCGCTGAACCCCGTGCTCTGTGCGAAGCCGCTCCGCCAGCTCCTCCGCTGCTACACGGTAGCTGGCGTGGCTTGTTAAATCCAACAGGGATTTGGTCAATTTGGCAACCGTCAGATTTTCCCGCCGCAAGGGCTTGGGACCGCAGCCCAGTGCCTGGATCCGGCTGCCCCAGAAGGGCTGATCGCCTCCAAAGGGGATCACCAGGGTAGGCCGTCCGGCACGCAGGCCGGATGCAGTGGTTCCTGCACCGCCGTGATGCACCACGGCACTTACCTGCTTGAACAGCCAGTCATGGGGCACATGATCCACAAAGATGATGCGGTCATCGTCCTTCAGGTGAGGCTTGTCGCCGCTCCAACCCAGGCCGATCACGGCACGGAGATTGGCGGCACGCACAGCCTTGATAACCGTGGCAAAGGTCTTGTTCATGTTGCCGCTGACCATGGAGCCAAAGCCGATGTAAAGCGGCTTGTCGCCCCTGGCGAGAAAATCCGCCAGTGCCGGGTCCGGCTCATACATGCAGGGCTCATCATTCCACCAGAAGCCGGACATGTGGATGTGCTCCCCCCATCGCCGGGGACGGGGCATCACCAAGGGGCTGATGGCGTAGATCACGGGAATGGTGTGCCCGTGGAGGGTATAGTCCGGTTTGGTGCTGATTTTCCGCACGGAAAGCCCCTGCGCCTTTCGCCAATCCGTCAGGTACCGCTTTTCCAGCAGGCTGATCAGGAAGTACCCCAGCTTGTAGCTGGTCAAATTCCAGCTTTTGCTTTGATTCAGCCTGGGGGCGGAGGAAATGGGCGTAACCCCGTTGGGATCCATGGGGAAGTACTGGGTCTGTATGCAGGGAATGTTGTACTTTTCCGCAATGGAGTAAAACATGGAGCCGAAGAAGGTGCAGCACATGGCATCGGCTCCATTGGCAGACTGCATCAAATCATCCAGCAGGGTAGGGAGGATATGCTTCAGGCTTTTCTCCACCTGATTCAAAAACCCGGTGCCGTTTACGCCGGGTTTCATCAGGTTGCTCATGACTGTCATCACATCTCCGGAAAGCGGGAAAAAATGAAGCCCTGCTTCTTCTGCCATTTCACGGAAGGGGGCAAAAGCGGCGATGGTGATTTCATGCCCCCTCTTTTTCAGTTCTTTTCCCAGCAGCACGTAAGGCCGTACATCGCCGGTTGAGCCGATTGTCAGCATGGAAATTCGCATAGCTTGCCCCCTTTGCATCAGTCGTTTTCAGGTAATGCTTCTTTATACTTGAGTAAAATGGCTGCGATTTTTTCGGAGGTGTGTCCGTCTCCATAGGGATTCACCGCATGAGCCATGCGATGGTACAGTGCCTGATCATTCAGCAGTCGCTTGACGGATTGATACACCTGCTCCTCTTCCACACCAGCCAGCAGAGCAAGCCCAGCTTCCACCACTTCGGGACGCTCTGTTTCCGTGCGAAGCACCACAATGGGCTTGCCCAGGGCAGGGGCTTCTTCCTGCAATCCACCGGAGTCCGTCATCACCATGAAGCAGCGCTTGATCAGGTTGTGCATATCCTCAACTTCCAAAGGATCAATCAGGTGCACACGCTCCACGCTTCCCAGTACCTTTTCCACCGTGGTGCGGACAGCTGGATTGGGATGCACCGGATACACCACATGCACATCCGGCGTATCTTCCACCAAACGCTTCACGGCACGGCAGATGTTCTCCAGCGGTGCGCCCAGGTTTTCCCGGCGGTGGGCCGTCATTACAATCCAGCGGCCTTCCTGCAGGGGAAGCTTCTTCAGTGCCTCACTGTGGAACACATAAGCATCGTGTACCATTTGGTGCAGGGCATCGATGACCGTGTTGCCCACCACATAGACGCCTTCTGTAATGCCCTCCTGCCGCAGATTGTCCCGGCTCTTTTCTGTAGGCGCAAAGTGCAGGGTAGCCATGCGGCTGGTAAGCACCCGGTTCATTTCCTCGGGGAAGGGGGAGTACTTGTCATAGGAGCGAAGCCCGGCTTCCACATGCCCCACAGCTACCTGATGGTAGAAAGAAGCCAACGCTGCCGCTGTGGAGGTGGTGGTATCCCCGTGCACCAGGGTCACATCCGGCTTTACCTGGTTGAGCACATCGTCCAAACCTTCCAGTACGCCGGTGGTGATGGTGGTCAGGGTTTGCCCTGTGTGCATCAGGTTCAGGTCGTAGTCTGCCGTAATGCCGAATTGCTCCATCACACTGTCCAGCATCTGCCGATGCTGGGCGGTGACGCACACCACGCTTTTGATTCCTGCCGTCCTTTCGAGACACTTGACCAGAGGAGCCATTTTAATCGCTTCCGGCCGTGTACCGAAAACGCTCAGTACTGTTAAATCACGATTCATGTACCGTTTTTGCCTTCTTTTATTTCAGCTTCGGCAGGGCATAGTTGGCCTGCTTGCGGGAAAAATTCTTGCTGTAGCTCAGGTCGTGGACGTGATCGCCCCAGGCTGCTTTGTATTTGGCTGCATCCTGTTCATCAGCCGGCTTGTGCAGCAGCAGCCAGTTGCAGCACTGCTTGTCGTCCGATTTTCCCTTGGCAAAGGGGGTATACACGTGGAGGAAGCCCTCCTTCGCCAGGCGCAGGCTCCAATCCGCTGCCCCCAAGCCGCTGACATATTCTTCGTCAAAGGGAATAAAGTGATCCCGGCGAATCATCATGCAGGCAATGCTGACGGCTGCCACATTGTGGACAATGCCCAGCATATTGTGCCAGCCGCCGGTTACGGCCAACTTGTTGATGCCGCAGCTGCTGACTAGATTGTCCATGCCGACAGCGAAACCGGCGTGGGTGGCGTAGCCTCCCCGGTCGACAAGGAGGGGCGTAACAGCACCCACATCATCCCGCTGAGCGTACATCAGCATTTCATCCAGCCATTGATCGTCATGCTCCATCATGACCCCGGCGTGAAGGATTACCACCACATCCGCCTTGCTTTGCGCCACCGCCTTGTTGATGGAGGGATACACGCTGGCACCGTTCAGCCAGGGAATCCAGTCCCCATCAATGTCCTTGGCACTTTCCTTCCAAGGGGAAATCACCATGCGATGCACGGGATGGGTGTGCCAGCCCTTCAGCCGATCCACAAAGTCAGGCCAGGTTTTCGGATCTCCGTTGTCAATCACAATCAGTTCGATTTGCTGGCGCTGCTCCGTGTCGTAGTGGAGGCGAAGAAAACCCCGCTCAATGGTCACGTTGCCCTTCAGGCCGGTTCTGTCCATGTGCTCCTGCACGGCACGCCTGGCGGCATCCAGACACTTGTCAATGTGCTGATGGCTGACCGATGCGCCCACCGTCCGCCAGTGATACAGCACCTTGGGGATGTGCACGATCCTGTCTGTGGCCTCGGCACAGCGGAGCATCAGGTCATGATCCTGACTGCCGTCGAATCCCTTGCGAAGGCCGCCGACTTTTTCCATCAGTTCTCGGCGAATCACCGTCAGGTGGCAGATGTAGTTGCCGCTGCGCAGGTCATCCGGGCAGTAATCCGGCTTATAGTTGGGCTCGTAATACCAGGTGCCGTTTTCGTTGACCTTATCTTCATCGGAGAAGATCATATCCGGCTGATCCTTCAGGATGGTTTTCGCCACCTGATACAGGGCGTCTGCCGTCAGTAAGTCGTCATGATCGCAAAGGGCAATCCATGCGCCTTGCGCCATTTGAATGGCCAGATTGGTGTTGCCGGAAATGCCCTCATTGATTTCACCGTGCACAACACGGATACGCTTGTCCTTGGCACTGATGGCATCCAGTGCGTCCCTGGTGGCGCTTTCTGTGCTGGCACCGTCGTACAGGCAGGCTTCCCAGTTGCTGTAGGTTTGCTGCATCAGGGAATCAGCCAATGCCTCCAGCAGCACCGGCTTGGTGTTGTAGACGGGAATCACCACGCTGATCATGCCGGCGGCTTCCACCGTCTTGTCCTGCCGCTGCTGCGCCAATTCCTGCGGCTTGGGTTCCAGCTGCCGCCACAGCTTGTCATAGGGTTTCATGCAGCGATCTTTTATTTTTTCAACGCATCTGCGTCCCGTATACCAAATACCGTTGCGATGCATATAGCTTGCCGCCCGGCTAACCAATGAAGCCATACTTTCCCTCCAGGCCGCTAAGGCAGCCGCTCCAATCATTTTTCATCCCATTATATCAGGAAAGCAGGTTTTCTTCAAGCTGGAAGGACAAGAGTAAAAATATACAGAAGGACAAGAGTAAAAATATATATACAATCACAATGATTGCCTTTTTCTTCAAGTTGCACGGAAAGCAAAAGAATGGTACAATAAAAAGGATTTTTTGTTCACAAGGAGCGATGCGGGCATGTCAAAGGGGATGTACAGGGTTCTGTCAGCCTTGATTCGAGGGGTTACGCCACGTATGAAGACCATTTGGGAGGAACCCTTCGACGGCGAACCCTGCGTGTTCGTTGGCAATCATGCGGGAGCCTTTGGTCCCATTGACATGTGCGTGAAGTTCCCCTTGCGGGATCAGAACTTCATTTGGATGAACGCATCCGTGCTGCATCCGAAGGAAGTTCCCGCTTATGTGCGGCAGGACTATTGGTGGAAGCCCGGCTGCAAATTGGAACCCCTGTACAACGCCACCCTGCCCTATATGGCAGCCGCCGTTTTGCCGCCGATCCTTCGTCTTGCCCCCACTGTACCGGTGTATCACGATATGCGGGTGATGACCACCATGCGTCAAAGTATCCGTCACTTAAAGGAAGGACACAATTTGGTGATCTTCCCGGAACAGCCCAGCGGCTATCAAAGTCATCACGATTGGATCAATACAGGCTTCCTGCAGGTGGCTCCCATGTACTATAAGGCGACCGGCAAGGTACTGAAGTTTTATCCTGTGCATCTGGACTATCGCAAGCATGTGTTCAAGGTAGCCAAGCCCATTGCCTTTGATCCGGAAAGAACGCTGGAGGAGCAAACACCGGCGCTGGTGGAGGTACTGGCCAAGGGCTTGCGGGGACAATAAAAAATGCGCTGCATGACGTTTGTATCACGCAGCGCATTTTCTTTAACCTTTCCGCCAAATGGCAGGATGGAAAACGGCCAGAATGGGGAACAGCTCCAAACGTCCGGCCAGCATCAGCAGGCACATGACAATCTTGGAAAAGCTGCTGTATCCGCTCAGGTTATCCAGGGCACCCATGCTGCTCAAAGCAGGACCTACATTGCTGACACAGGTCAGGGAGGAAGTCAGGTTGGCTTGCAGGTCATACCGGCCATCCAGCGAAATGAGGAAGCTGCCGACCATAATCAGCATGATGTATACAAACACAAAGGTGCCGATTTGGTGGAGCATGGATTCATCAACGCCCTTGTCCTCAAAGCGCACCACCTGCACTTTTCTGGGCTGGAAGGTATGGCGGATTTCCCGCTTCCCTTCCTTGCACAGCATGGCAATGCGGATCACCTTGATGCCGCCGGAGGTGGAGCCTGCGCAGGAGCCGATCAGCATCAGAATCAGCAGCAGGATGTTGGCAGCAGCAGGCCACTTGCTGAAGTCCGTGGTGGTAAAACCAGTGGTGGACATAAAGCTGGAAGCCTGGAAGAAGGAATACCGCATGGCAGTAAAGAAATTGCCGTACAGCGGTGTAATCAGCACACCAATGATCAAACTGAAGATAACGAAAATCCCCAAATACCAGTGCAGCTCCTCACTGTGGAAGAAGCCCTTCACATCGCCAATGAGCAAACGGAAGAAAAGGGCAAAGTTAATGCCGAAGAGCACCATGAACACCGTTAGGATGATTTCAATGCTGGGGCTTTGAAAGGCTGCTGCACTGGCGGCGTAGTTGCTGAAGCCGCCGGTGCCTGCCGTGCTCATGGCGTGAATGGCAGCATCATAGGGATTCATACCGGCAATGATCAGTGCCGCAAACTCGATCACAGTCAGCACAAAGTAAATGGCATAAAGGATCTTTGCTGAATCGCCCATTTTCGGCACGATCTTGCTCAGGCTGGGGCCGGGGCTTTCTGCCCGCACCAGATGGGAAGTGCGTCCTGTCAGCTGGGGCAGAAGTGCCAGGGTAAGTACCAGCACGCCCATGCCGCCGATCCAGTGGGTGAAGGCACGCCAGAACATAAGCCCCCGGGGCAAAAAGTCGAAGTTGCGCAGGATGGTTGCGCCGGTGGTGGTAAAGCCGGATACGGATTCAAACAACGCATCGGCAAAGTTGGGAATCATGCCGCCGAACATAAAGGGAAGGGCACCGAAAATACTCAGAATAACCCAGGCCAGTGCTACGATCAGGAAACCTTCCCGGGCACGCAGATCCCGGTGCTCCGGCTTGGCAAAGCTGCGCATGGGCAGCCCCAGCACCACCATGATCCCCATGGTTTTCACGAATGCCAGGGCATCCCCGTCACCGTAGATCAGTGCCAGAATCAGGGAAGGTACCATACAGGCCGCTTCCAATAGAAGGATCGCGCCTAACAGGCGAATAACAAGCCGCTTGTTCATTTGCGGATTACCTCATTCAGGTCGCTGATGCCGCTTTCGCAGGCCATGACCACCACGCTGTCCCCGTCCTCAATGTGGTCGTTACCGAAGGGAACAATGACCTTGCCGTGGCGGACGATCACTGCAACCAGCGTATTCTTGCGCACGTGAAGATCCTTCAGGGGAATGCCGATGTAAGGATCCGTGCCCCGGGCGGTAAACTCAATGGCCTCTGCCCGGCCATGCATCAGGCGGTAAAGCTTTTCTACCTTTGCGCCCTCCACGTTTTCACGGGCACGCACATAGCGGAGAATGTTGGAGCAGGTGATGGCCTTGGGGCTGACAATGCTGTCCAGTCCCATGGAGCTGATGATGTCCGAATAGGTAACACGGTTGTTCTTCACAATGACTTTGGACACGCCCTGACGCACCGCAAACAGGCCGGTCATCAGATTCTCCTCGTCCCGATCGGTCAGGGAAACAAAGGCATCCATCTGCTGCAACCCTTCCTGTTCCAGCAGGCTCTGATCCGTACCGTCCCCGTAAATCACGTTCACATCCGGCAGAATCTCGCTCAGCTTTTCCGCTTTTTCGTGATTGATTTCGATCAGGGAAACGTGAGCGCCTACAGGCACAATCATCTTGGAAAGGTAATAGCTGATGCGGCCGCCGCCCAGGATCATCACATTTTTCACCTGATGGGTGTTCCTGCCCAGAAAGCGGAAATAATCCGTAATCGTCACCATGTCGGCTGCTACGTGAACACGGTCGCCGGGCTGAATGACGAAGTCGCCGTTGGGGATGGTAACAAGGCTGTCACGCTCCACCGCTGCATACAGTACCCGGGGAATGCCGTGGAGCTTGTGCGCCACGTCCTTCAGGGGCATGCCCACCACCGGGTCGTGCTCCTGGGCACGGAATTCCACCATTTCCACCCGGCCTTTGGCAAAGGACTCGATGTTGCTGGCAAAGGGGAAGCGAAGCAGCCGGCTGATTTCAAGGGCAGTAGCCCGCTCCGGGTTAATGGCCATGTCGATGCCCAGTTCACGCTGCAAAAGCATCAGACTTTCGTTGTACTCCGGGTCACGGATGCGGGCGATGGTATACTTGGCACCCAGCCGCTTGGCAATCAGGCAGCAAAGCATGTTGGTTTCATCGCTGGCGGTGGCGGCAATCAGAATATCCGTCTTCTCCACACCGGCATCCAGCAGGGTCTTGGCGTTGGCACCGTTGCCCCGGACGCACAGCACGTCCAAATCATCTTCGCAGCGCTGGAGCACTTCTTCATCCGTGTCCAGTATAACAATATCGTGATCCTCCTGTGCCAGATGCTCCGCCAGGGAATGCCCGACTTTGCCGTCTCCCACGACGAGAATACGCATGGTGATCCTCCTTCAAAAAAACATGATGCACAAACATCGTCATTATAGCACAGTCATTCCAAAATGCAACAATTGTGATGAAAGCCACAATGATGTGATGAAAGCCACAATGTGGCTCTCAGACTATCAACAAACCCCAGGTGGCGTTGGAGGGCTCGCAAGCCCTTCAACTCTAAATCGAAAATCGGCGAGCCCCTTCGGGGCGTTAAACGGGGCGAAGCCCCTGTGCGG
>CAVIWF010000064.1:0-10922 GCA_963646285.1 bacterium | reverse complement strand
CCCTGCACGATGCATTTTCGTATAATTAAGCTTGCATTTTCGTATAATTAAGCTTTTGTTGCATTTTCGGGCTTTCCAGCGTATAATATCATTGTTTATCTGTATACGAAGGAGGATCCTTTTTTGAAGAGTGTACTGAAGCGAGCAACATCCCTGCTGGCGGCACTGTGCCTGTTGGGCACGACTTCTGCCTATGCAGCAGTGGAAGATGACGATACCGACTGGGATATGAGCCAGGTTGTTACCGCTACGGAAGCACCGGCTGAGGATGAAACCCTTGCGGAAGAAGATGACATGGGCGAGTTCATCATCGATGACAGTACCCAGGCAGCCATTGATGCCTTGCAGCAGGATATGGAAGTGGATACCTCCATTGACCCTGATGCGCTGGATATGAATGCAAACCTGCCGGATAACGTGATCAATATTCTGCTTGTGGGCATTGATACCCGGGATACCAGCCTGACCTCCGGCTTGCAGCAGGGCGATGTGCAGATCATCCTGTCCATCAATAAGGACACAGGATCCATCAAGCTGACCTCCCTGCTGCGGGATATGTACGTGGCCATTCCCGGCTACGTCAACAAGAACCGCATCAATGTGTCTTATGCCCGGGGCGGTGGTCAGCTGGCCATGCGCACGGTGAATAAGAACTTCGAGATGAACATTCAGAATTATGTGACCATTAACTTCTATGGCCTGGCTTCCATCATTGATGCCATTGGTGGTGTGGATATTGACTTGACCAAGACAGAGGCCGGTGCCATTAACACCTACCTGCGGAAGCATCCCCCGAAGTATGACAATACGGACGGCAGCCAGCGTGTGGCACTGGAAAAGAAGGATGGCGTGCAGCACCTGGACGGTGTGCAGGCGGTGATGTATGCCCGCCTGCGGAAGATTGACAACGATTTCGGCCGTACGGCACGGCAGCGGCATTTGCTGGAACTGCTGCTGGAAAAGGTTATGCAGGACATGAGTCTGGATAAGATGATGACCCTGATTGAGACCTGCGTTCCCTACGTATCCACCAACATGAATCCCAGCACCATGGTAGAACTGGGCATGACGGTGCTGAGCAGCGACATTATCAGCCGTGCCAAGTCCGGGGAGGAATTGCTGGAGCAACATCGTGTGCCCATGGATGGCTGCTACAGCTACAAGGACATTAACGGCGCATCGGTGATCTACCTGAGCACCAACAACATGAAGAAGAATATTCAGTCCATTCACGAGTTTATTTACGGCCAGTATTATCCGGCTGAGTAAAGAGAAATAAACAGAAATGAAACGCTCCCTCCGGTGTGTCTCGAAACCTTCGTTCGAGTGCCTGCGCTGGATGGAGCGTTTCATTTTATTTTCCTCAATCAAATGTCCATTTCAAAGCTCCAGTTTGCAATCCGCACGGCATCCCTTTCCAATGTGCGGACTGCAAACTGGCGAAATCCATCCTTTTGATAAAAGCGGCAGTTTTGCTCTGTGTTGGTAATCAGGGTCAACGTTTTGCCGCCTTGCTTCCGGATGTAGGGAATCAGGCAGTCGTGCAGCATTTTACTGCCAAGGCCACGTCCTTTCATGGTGCTGTCCACCACCAGCATTTCGAGATACCATGCAGAGGAGTATTTCTGGGCACAATCAATCTGTGCCTCCTCAGAAATAGCAAAGAAATCGAGGATTTTGGGAAGGCCGACTGGAAACAACAGGCCAACGGCACCTGCACGGATATAATCCCACACGCTGATCCGTTTTTTCGTTGGATGCTGCAAAAGGGCAGCAGAAACGATCTTTCCATCTTCTACTCCGACAAAACACTTGTGGCGCTGCATATTGGCTCGAATATGGATGCTATGCAGCTTTTCCAGATAGGCGAAATAGTCGCTTTCCCGTTTGAATGCGTTCAAAAGGGCAAAGTCAAAAAATGGATAGTTGCCAAAGGATACGGTTGCAAGCCGTGCAATCTGAGAGATTTCATTTTTTTCAGCTTCACGATAAGTAATCACGTCCTTCTCCTTTCAACGCTGGTTCAGCCGATGGTTCAGCCAAAGCAGCCCTCTTGCAATGCCATAGGCGCTGCCGAGAATCACTACGCTCCAGAGTACAGAAGCCCATATCGGCTGCTCATATACGCACAGGTACGGATATGGCCCATCCGTAATTCGCAGGATATTCAATATTGTCAAAACGACGGCATAGCAGGCGGTAGGAATCACGGCAAGGCCTGCCTCCTTCCTTGTCAGCGCTGGATCATCCTCCAGAAAAATGAATGAACCAGCTGCCAGAAGCGGACACAAAAAATGATGGTAAAGCTTCGTATCGGCAAAGAGCTTGTCGGTAATGGACTGCCATCCGGCCAGTGGAATCAAAACAAAAAGAACAACCAGAAAGGTAAGGCTCAAGGCGCAGGCAGCCATGTATTTCATTCGCTGTATAGCCTTGGATGGAGCGTTCTTTTTCCCTTGCAAGCATTGCAGCTGAACATATGCCATTGCACCGCAGGCAAAGAGAGCAAAAAGGTTGCTGTCCTGCGTGTAGAATAGGAACGCTTTCAGGCGATATTCGTTCCATCGAAGGGCAAACCCCATGATTGCGCTGACGATTTCCATCAGGACAATGATGAGGTTGACGGCGCAGGCGATAGCGAGTCGTTTCTTTCCAGATTTCATTGCAAAATGACCTCCGATGATCTTATACAGATGATGAACATATGTTTACTAATGTTCATGCGTGCAGTATAATGGAGTGGATGCTCAATGCCAATGTGCAATGAACCGTCACCCGTTCATTACTGAACAGGTGGACAAAAACTGTGCAGCAGCCGGAGGAAACTATGGAAGATCGTCGAATTCTGAAAACGAAAGAAGCCATTCAGCGCAGCTTTTTCACGCTGCTGCAGAAAAAGCCGCTGAACAAAATCACTGTCGTTGAAATCTGCCGAATGGCCAATATCGGACGTGGAACCTTTTACCTGCACTATCTGGACGTATACGATCTGTATGACAAGGTTGAAAGCGAACTGTATGCCGGTTTGTATGAGTTATTTGAAGGTGCTTATCCCACAACCAACCATGAAAACGGACGAAAACTTGCTGAAGGACTGACGACCTATATTGAGCAGCGAAAGGATATTTTTCTGCTGCTGATTCGTCATGGTGATCGTCATTCCCTTCAAAAGCTGAAGCGCACCTTCAATGAAAAAGTACTGGCAGAAAACCGCAGGATTTACCCTGATGAAGATCTGCAATACGATGCTGTGGAAGCAATCTTTGTTGTATCGGGCATGGTTGGCGTGATGGAGGAATGGCTGGTGGACGGAATGATACTCCCACGTGCTGAAGTTGCCGCCATGCTGGATCGAATTCTTTGTAAGGTTAATGTGTGATGCTAGGCAATCTCAGGACATGCATACAAATATTCTGATTTATGGTATTATAGCATAAGGCAAGCAAATAGGGCACATCTGCCTTTTTGAAAGCACATCTGCCTTTTTGAAAGCAGGGGCCTGCTGATGGGCTCGGATCACTTTCTGAAAAGGAGGTGGTCTTTTTTGTTCATGCGAATTGTATACGATGGTATACAGCCCTTTCCTTTTCGTTCCGTATAATGACATGGGCAATATTCGGAAAGAATTGAGCAAGGCCATGCCTGCTCTGCTTTTTGTTTGCCGTGTACCTTTTTGCGCATTCGCAACTTCATTTGAATAAAGTGCCTTCAAGATCGCGTGCTGCTTTCGCATAATAAACAAGCCCTTCTCTGAAAGCAATCGTCTGCATCAGAAAGGGGCTTGTTGCATGAATTACGACAGCAAAATTACGGGACGCATCATCAGCCAACTGCGAATGGAGCGGAATCTTTCCCAGGAAGTGCTTTCCGGGCTGGCCGGCATTGCACGCAGTCACCTGGCCATGATTGAAACTGGCAGGAAGAACGCCAATGTGGACACCCTTTGGCGCATTGCAAACGCCTTGGGCATTCCGCTCAGTCAGCTCATTCGGCAGGTGGAAGATGCCATGGAAAAGTCGTAAAAAACAGGAGGGAATCCCTTGCAAGGGACATTCGCTCCTCAGACCATCAACAAACCTTGGGTGGCGTTGGAGGGCTCGCAAGCCCTTCAACTCTAGATCGAAAATCGGCGAGCCCCTTCGGGGCGTTAAACGGGGCGAAGCCCCTGTGCGGCGATTTTCGCGCTTTTTCGTCAGAAAAAGCTTCATTACACGAACAAACGGCCGGGAGAACGGTGAAACCGTTCGACCAGTGAGTGAGTGCAAAATTCGACAAAGTGGCAAGGCCACTTTGTCGATGCCCTGAGGAGGGAATCCCTTGCAAGGGACATTCCTTCCTGTTTTTCTTTTGATCACACTGCCAGCAGCACGCCTGTGCCCAAACACAGCTGAGCGGTGTAATACAGTGCCATAGCCATCCAGTCAAAGGCTGTTGAGGTAGGCCGCAGGGTTTCCCAACAGACCATCATATCACTGATGACAAACAGCACAGCACCCACTGCCGTAAAAATGCCTACCGTGCCATCGGTTACGCAGCCAACACCGCAGGCGCACATGGTGATCAATATCCCGGCATAGGCAGAATAAGGCGCTAGCTTTCCTTTCAACAGGGGACGAAGCCCCAGAATGAGGCAAACTGCCGTCGCAAGGAGCGCTCCGAAGACGATGAGCTGAAAGCTGCCCAATTGCTGCCTCTGCAGGAACCAGGCAATGTAGCACAGGTGTCCCCCCATAAAGAAACCCATGCCTACATAGAACTTTCGCTCCAGCATGACATCTGCAATGGTGCATAGCAGCAAAGCGGCCGCTCCCAGCCACCGGCTGCCTCCCGAAGGCAATGCACCGCCCAGTGCCAGCGCTAGGGCGCAAAGGGTGCCCATGGCCTTCCAGCACTGGCTTTGCGCAGCCAGCTTCTTTGCCTTGCAGCGCATAAACATGGGCAGACACAAGCCTAACGAAAGAATTGCCGCCGGTACAATCCACCATGCCTTCATGGTCATCCCTCCTCGTTTCCTCCCTGCCGTCAAGGCAGATCTGTTGCTGTTGCTGCACTGGTCGTCTGCATGTTTTTAATGTAGCGGAAAATATCTCCTGCAATGGGTGCCGCCGTGCTTCCGCCTCCGTCGCCGTCATTGACGGATTCCACCAAAACTGCCACGGCGTAGGGCATATCCTCACTGTCAATAAAGCCGATGAACCAGCCGTGAGTAACGCTTTCCCCATTCAGGGAAGATTCTGCCGAACCGGTCTTGCCGCAGATGGTCAGTCCTTCCACGGCTGCTCTGCTGCCCGTGCCGGATGTGACTACCGCACGCATAAAGCCCTTGATCGTATCCGCATCCTCACTGCTTAGAGCGTTGCGGTACGCCCTGGAGGAAAACTTCATCCGGTTGATGCCGCCGTAGCTGTCCACGGATTGGAGCAGGCGAGGCTCCATCATCACCCCTCCATTGGCAATGGAGGCAGCCACCATGCACATATGCATGGGCGAAGCCACAATGGCAGACTGTCCAGCTCCCGACCAGGCGATTTCAAAGTTGCTTCGGTTGGTGGTGGGGTACACGCTGTTTTCAACCACCAGGTCACGGAAAAGGAAATTATCGTTGAAGCCGAAGTTTTCCGCCGTCTGCCGCAGCTTTTCATCTCCCATATCCAGTGCCATCAGGGCGAAGGCATTGTTGCAGGATTTGGTGAACGCCTGCTTCAGCGTCAGCTTGCCGTGAATGGCGTTGCCCCAATCCCGTATGGCATGGCCGTCCACGTCCAAACCGCCGGTGCAGGGAATATCAATGTCCAGAATGTTATCAATACCCGTCAGTGCAGCTTCCGTGGTAATCACCTTAAAGGAGCTGCCCGGGGCATACACAGATTGGGTGACACGGTTCCAGAAGGGCTGCCCGGCATCGCTGAGGGTCTCTGCCGTAATGTTTTGCGGATCAAAGCTGGGCAGGCTGGTCAGGGCAAGCACGGCACCGGTTTTGTAGTTCATCACCACGGCGGCACCGTTTTTCCCTGCCGTCTTCTCATAGCTGTTGAAGGAAGCTGCAATGGCTGCACACAGCTTGCTGTCCACTGTCAGGGTGACGTTATCCCCCCGCCGGGTTTCGCCCTTAAACAGGGATGCAATCATCTCCGGCAAAGAAGTCTGAAAGCCGTACAGGTAACTGGTTTGGAAGGTTTCCACACCGTTGGAGACCTGTCCCTGATTGTCTCCTACCAGATGCACCACAGCCCGGCGAATGGCTTCGTCTTCCTGGTAAACACGATTTCCGTCCACCGTCGTGGCCAAGGTTACGCCGTTGACGTCCAGAATATCTCCTGCAATCACCGTTTCTTTTTGGGAACGCACTCGGGGATTCCACTTGGAAGAAAACCAGCGGTTGCCGTAGGTCAGCACGCTGTATCCGCCATAGGATGCCAGTAGAAAGAACATGCCGAAAAGAATCAGAGCCAGTATTTTGAACCTGTGTCGCTGCTGCTTCATGGCATATCCTCCGTGTCGCCCATCATGGCCAGCTCCGTATCCTCGTCCAGATCATCGTCATTCAGGCTGGCAACCCCCTGCAGCAGGCCAATCAGGCACATGCTGGATACAAGGGAAGTGCCGCCGTAGCTGACAAAAGGCATGGTAACGCCAGTCAGGGGGATCATTTTGATGACGCCGCCGATGATGGTGAAGGTCTGCAGGGCGATCAGCACGGTGCAGCCCATGGCCAGCAAGCCGTGAAAGCTCCGCCGAGCTGCCATGGCGATGGTTGCTCCCCGCCAGATCAGCGCCACATACATGGCCAGAACGCACAGGCCGAAGATCAGGCCAAACTGCTCGCAGATGACCGCAAAGATGAAATCCGTATGATACACGGGAATGGTGGTAGGCGTGCCCAAACCCAGGCCGCACCCCAGTGTACCGCCGCTGGCCAAGGCCATTAAGCCCTGCACAATCTGGTATCCGGCATTTTCATAGTCGCTCCAGGGATTCAGCCAAATGGCAACCCGCTTTTTCACGTGGGCAAACATTTTGTAGCCCATGACTGCTGCACCGCCGCCGCCAGCCAGACCCAAGCCTGTTAAAGCCAGATTTCCGGAGGAGGCATAGTACAGCATCAGGGTGGTGCCGTAGTACATCAGGGCCGTGCCCAAGTCCTTTTGCAGCATCAGCAATCCCAAACAGCATACGGCAAAAAACAGCCAGGGAATCATTTTATGCCGGCTCATGTAAAAGCTGATGATCACCAGCAGGCTCAGCTTTACAATTTCGCTGGGCTGTACAGACAGGCTGCCAATGTAGAACCAGTTCTTGGCACCGTTGGTTTCCTTGCCGATGACAAGGGGCAGAGCCAGCATGGCCAGGGATACAGGAATCATCAGCAGTACAGGAATGTGCCAGTTGCGGATGATCTGCACCAGATAAATGCACACCACCATGGTGCCCAAGCCAACCCCATAGTAAATGGTTTGCTGATACGCATAATTGGGATTGGTGGCATAGAGCACCAGTACGCCCAGGGCACACAGGAAATTCGTCAAGGAAAGTAGCAGCTTATCCGTCGGGAAAAGGCGGCTCAGCAGGTTCGTACCCACGGAAATCATGGCCGGAACGCCCAGTGCCAGAGCAAAGGCCTGCCAGGCAAAGTCCTTCAACCCCAGCAGAAGAAAAGCGCTGAAGAAGAAAAGCATGACCACCTGAGCCAGCCGCTGTCCGGGATCCCGGTGGAGGGAAATGCGGTTACGCATGCCGATCCCTCCTTCTCAGCCAGTGCCGCCGGGTAGGCTCTGTTTCTTCCTGCATGGGGGATGTTTCCTGTTCCAGAGGCTGCCCTTCTGCCGGATAAGGATAGGGTGGATAAACAGGCGACTGGGCTTCATAGCTGTCAGGCTGCTGCATGGTCGGCTGATTGCCACCCATGTCATAGGGTTGCTCCCACAGCGCAGGCACCTGATGATAAATCACGTTCGTTGGCTGAGCTTCCGTCTGCTGCGGCACTTCATCCTCGTCCGCCTGCATGGTAGCGGGGCGATCCGTTTCCAAGCCCATAAAGACCCGCAGCCGAAGGGTTGCTTCCCCAATTTTCAGGATGGAACCGTGGTGCATAGGATGCTCTTTGCCGCTTTTGCGGTTCGTAACAGGTTCCCCGTCCACTTCCGCCGTGCATCCCCGATAAGGAAACACCATCAAGCCGATCCCGTTCTTGAAGGATACGTCGCAATGCTTGGGGGCAACACCGTTCACCGGTACAATCAAGTCACATCCACGGACAAAGCCCATAACGCCCTCCCACGGCACGGGAATGGCTTCCCCTTCCGGCAGTTCCTCGCTGCCTTCCAACACCACCATTTCGCCTATGGTGCCTGCGTCCGGCAGCTGACGGAGCCGCCGATGTTTCTCCCGCCTGTCCTTCCTGAGCCACAGGAAGGCGCGCAACACAATCATCACGCCCAGCAGCACAAACCAATACCGTGCGCCAAGGGCAAGGATTTCATAATATGCTTCGGGCATTTCCTGTTCCTTTCAATCATTTATGCCAGCATGCTGCGAAGCTCTGTCAGCAGCGGCTTCAGGTTTCGGGGTGTCAAATCAGGATCCCGCTGGATGGAGATGACCAGATTTTCCGGCCGGAACACGGACTGGGCTGCATCCAGCAAATCTTCACAGGTCAAATCGTCATACATTTTCGCCGATGCATCCAGATCACAGCGGGACAGATCTTCTGCCAGACAGCTCCATCCCATCAGGTCATTCATGCCTTCCACTTCATCCTGATAGAAGACAAGGTTTTGCGTAAACTGCATCCGGGTTTCATCCAGCCGGGCAGGCTTCACGTACATGCGCAGCCGTCTCAGCAGGGTGAACACTTTCCGCAGGCTCTCTGCCAGCAGCTCCTGCCGCACATCGTAGCGGATCACCAGCCGCCGGAACATGCCAAGCTCCTCGATGGAGGAATCGATTTCCGCCACCAGCGCTTCTTCTTCCCGCAGGGTCTGAAAGAGCAAAGAATCATTGTCTGCCCCGGTAATGGCGTTCAGCACCTCGCCAGCTAAGGGGAAGACCCGATCATCATCCAAATCAAAGGCAAGATGCACCTTGGCCTGACCGCCTGCTTCATCCATCACCAAGTCGGAGGTTGAATCCCGCATGCACATACGCATGGGCGTAGGCTGACAGAAGGGATCCTCTGCCGTCAGGTTTTTCAGCTCTTCAAAGGACTGTACTACTGCATCTTCCATGGCGGGGGAAAAGTTGCCCGTCAGGCACAGGCATGCGTTTCGGGGCTGAAACACCATCCGCTGCCAGCGGCGAATGGTGGCTTCACTCATGGCGGCGATGCCTTCCGCCGTGCCCATCAAGGGATAAACGCCGGAGGAGGTTTTGCGCCAGCGGCGGTTGACTTCCTCTTCAAAGTCACATTCTTCCTGCTCGATTTGCCGAATGACCACCTGCTTCTCCCGGCTGATCTGCTCCGCTGTCCACGGCACGTCCGCAAAAAAACGAAGGAACATGTCCAGCTCGTCATCGAAAAAGCGGGGCAGGGTCTTCATGCGGAAGACAATGGCCTCCGGGTAGGTGGCGCCATCCATCTCCGTGCCCATCCGATCCCACAGGCTGTTCATGGCCGATGCTTCCATGCCGCCCAAAGAGCGGAAGCACAAATGCTCCAGCAGGTGACTGATGCCCTGATTCTGCCTGTTTTCATACAGGGCGCCGCCCCGCAGATACAGCCCGAACTCCATGGCATGCAGGTGGCTCTGGGGGCAGCAAAGGACAGTCATCCCGTTGGTCAGCAAATGTTCATGGACGGCAGACATAGGTCGTTCCTCCTCGGTGGTTGTCATGCCATCATTATAGTGGAAAAAGTGGCAGAACGCAACCTGGGGGGAAGGAAATGAGGGGTAAAAAATATTTTTTTGGCCTTTGAAACCTTGGTTTCTGCTTGACAACTGCTTCATTTTCACGTATACTAGCAGATGGCTTCAATAGCTCCGCTAGCCCCGGAAACTATTGACTCAGCGGAAAATGTGCGACCATCACATCTGTACGCATTCTCTTTTTGACCACCATCCGAGGAGGAATACCTTTGAAGACGTTTATGCCGAAAGCAGCGGACATTACCCGCAAGTGGTATGTTGTTGACGCTGAGGGTCAGGTATTTGGCCGCGTGGCAAGCCAGGTTGCTTCCATCCTGCGCGGTAAGAATAAGCCCATCTACACCCCTAATGTAGATACCGGTGACTATGTCATCATTATCAATGCAGATAAGATTGTTATGACCGGCAAGAAGCTGGATCAGAAGATCTACTATCATCACAGCGGCTATACCGGCGGTCTGAAGGAGACCAAGTACCGCAAGCTGCTGGCTGAAAAGCCCGAGTTTGCTATCCGCCGTGCGGTTGTCGGCATGCTGCCCAAGGGACCTCTGGGTCGCCAGATGGCCAAGAAGCTCAAGGTGTACAGCGGGGCTGAACACGAACATGCCGCACAGAACCCCGAAAAGTACGAACTGATCTAAGGCGGAAAGGAGACGTTTGAATCATGGCAAAGGTAGATTACAGCGCTGTTGGCCGCCGGAAGAAGGCAGTTGCCCGCGTTCGTCTGGTTCCCGGTGACGGCAAGATCGTCATCAACAAGCGTGACATTGACGCTTACTTTGGTCTGGAAACCCTGAAGATGACCGTTCGTCAGCCCCTGACCCTCACCAACGTTGGCAACTTCGACGTGATGGTGAATGTGAACGGTGGCGGTCTGACCGGTCAGGCTGGTGCAATCCGGCATGGTATCAGCCGTGCTCTGTGCAAGGCTGATCCTGAGCTGCGTGGTGCACTGAAGAAGGCTGGTTTCCTCACTCGCGATCCTCGTATGAAGGAACGTAAGAAGTACGGTCTCAAAGCAGCTCGTCGCGCTCCGCAGTTCAGCAAGCGATAATCGAC
>CAVIWF010000063.1:0-11548 GCA_963646285.1 bacterium | reverse complement strand
CACGAACGAACGGCCGGGAGAACGGTGAAACCGTTCGACCAGTGAGTGAGTGCACAACTCGACAAAGTGGCAAGGCCACTTTGTCGATGCCCTGAGGGCTGATGTGAAATTGATTCTTCACATCAGCCCTTTTCATTGTCTTTATTCTTCTTTACTCTTCATCCATTGCCCACATGTCAGGGGCGTTTTCCGTCAGCACATAGCCCCATGCGTCTGCGGCGTGAAGCTCCACCTGCTCCGGCAGGGCGAAAACCATGCCGCCGCTGCTGATATCGTACCGCCACTGGGCGCACAGCCGTCCCTCTGCCGAGGCCACACCGGTTCCGGCAGGCAGGGTCACATTTTCATTGCCGAAGGCATCGGTCAGGGTAGTCTCCTGCGCCAGAGGGAAGGCGTTCTTCACGGCGGACACAGGCTCGCCCCCCACATACTTCAGCAGCATGAAGCCGGTACTGCCGTCCACCACCCGCACATGAGCCCAGTTGCTGTTCACCCCCAGAATTTCCACCACTGTGCCGGAAGGGTACTGGGCAAGAGCGTCGCTCTTCTGATCCGGCTCCAGGCGCAGGTTCAGGGTGCTGTCGTTTTCAGGATCCACCACTGCCAGAGGGGGCAGCATGTCCGGCACGGAAGATGCATCCGTATCCAGGAAGGAACTCATCATCCAGCCTGTGTAGCCGTAAATGCTGACCCGCATCCACGCCGTGTCCGCCGGAGGGGCGTACAGCCGCTGAGCCTTCACGCCGCCGAAATACTTCCCCAGGGTCTGGGCTTTGGTGGAAGGGGATTGACGCAGGTTCAGCCGGTTTTCCCGGGCATCACTGGTGATCCACACCTCCCCTGCCGAAACGGAGGATGCAGGCAAATACCCTGTCTGCCCGTCCGCCAGCGCCACGTGCAGGTAGGCCCCATCTGCCGTAATGCCCAGCACACGCACCTGAAACAGCACCCCCAGCAGGGCAATGGAGGAAGCATCCGCCTTGGGGGCATCCAGCAGGGAACAATACTTGCCGTTCAAGGGGGAAGGAATGGTGATTTCCCCAGCAAGGTCAGCGGCACCATCCGCCGAAGCACCGGCAAGGAAATGGGTCTCCTCCGTCCAGCCGGAGAAGGTGCCACCTATCTCCAGCTTCACGTAGCCGCTGCCCTGATCCAGCACCTGGGCTTCCACCCCGGCGGCATAGTAGCCCACCACCGTGCTGCCACTGGAAGGGGCGGCGTACAGGGTTACCGGGAAGTCCGTGCCCACCCCTGCCCCGGTGGTCACCCCACGGGAAGGATCCTGTTCCTGGGATGCAGCCGCATTGGTCTGGGCTGCCAGCAGGGTGCGGGGAAAGGTTTCCTCCGCAAAACCGGACAGGGTGGTTTCCTGGGGATAAAAGACCGTCTCTTCGTTCCAGTACAGCTGGTGATCATTCACTACCACGTTGGCCACAGGCAGCAGGGCACGGGTCAGGCGCCAGGTATCCCCCTCCGCCTGCCAGGTGTACCGCACATCGGCATAAATCAAATCGAACTGATCCGATCCATCATAGGCGGCAATGTCTGCCTTGCTCCACTCCTCGGAAAGGGCCTGATTCCACATCTGGGGCGGCGCATCCTGCCGAAGGGCCTGCCGGGAATAATCAGCCTGCCACCTTTCCCCTTCCCTGTGGAACACCGCCAGCAGGTACCCGGTATCATCCCGGGCAACGGCTGCCCCGTGGGAAGTTGCCCCATCCCGGAAAGCCACGTAGCCTTCCACCGGCCGGGCGGCAGCCAAGGGGGTATCCGCCACGGCAGAAGCAAGGGCTTCCGGCCAGGCATCAGCAAAGGCGTAAATGGCGGTTTCCGCCCTGCACCCCATGGGCAACAGGAAAAGCACTGCCAAAAAAAGGCAGCAATACCATCGTTTCATGAAACGTACCTCCACGAAAACTATCCACATAATAAACGAAAGCGCAAGGGAAAATGCTCCCTTGCACTGATGGATTCAGTCTTGCAGCACAGGAATGCCCGCCGCCTTATCCTGGGCGAACTCCTCCTCCATGCCCCGGAAGAATGCATCCCGCTGGCAGGTGCCATGGTGGCCGGGCACTGCCCACTGGAAATCCAGCCGATCCAGTGCACCCATCAAATCTGCCCGGCGGTTGGCATGCCAGCAGGGGGGCTGGTGGTGCAGATCCTTGTAGGCAATGTCCCCCAGGTACACCACCCCGTCCTCCGGGATAAAGACCACCACGCTGTCATGGGAGTGGCTGTTGTTCAGCCGCATGAGCCGGGCATGCACGCCCCCCAGGTCCAGCTCCAGAAATTCATCAAACACAATATCCGCAGCACGAACCCGAATGGCGGTGGGATCAGCGTATTCCTTCAGGATAAAGTCGTGGCAGAAGAGAATATCCTCCCGGGTATCCAGCCGATGCTGCATATCCTCCGGCGTCCATGCCCAGTGCTGCATGGCAAGGAGTGCCTTTTGCGCCTTTCGGCAGGCGATGACCGGGGCATCCGTTGCGCACAGGCCATAGGTATGATCCCAGTGGCTGTGGGTCACGGCAACCAGCTGCTCCCGGGGCAGACCCTTCTCATCCAGGGCACGGTGCATCAATGCCATATGGTCAGGACTGTTGCCCCCATCCACCAGCAGGGTGAAGCGATCTCCCCGCACGTATCCCAGGGAAGGGCGATCCGTCCGTTCATCGAAGGGAAGCGCATAACAGTGCTCAGTGATTTGATGCAGCATAAAACGACACCTCCAAGCATAGTATACCAACATGCCGCCGGGATGGCAAGGGCGTTAGTCATATTTAATACAAGAATAATACAACTTCCGAAACATTTTTTCAGAAAGAAGGAATAGCCTGAATTACGGAGAATTCCATAGGTGTAGAGATTAGATACGACCTGCCTGAGGCGGGAAGCTGAGGAGGTATGTAAGATGATTCATTTTGGTACCGGCGGATGGCGTGCAATCATTGGTGACGACTTTATCCGTGTGAATATTCAGCGGCTGGCACTGGCTGTGGCACGGCGGATGAAGGCGGAAGAGTGCGACGGCCGGGGGTTTGTTATCGGGTATGATCGCCGCTTCCTTTCCAGAGAAGCCACGGAATGGGTTGCCGAAATCATGGCCAGCGAGGGCATTCACACCCGGGTGATTGACCGGGAAGCCCCCACTCCCCTGATCATGTTCACGGTGAAGGATTATGGTCTTTATTACGGCATGGCAGTCACCGCCAGCCACAACCCTGCTCTGTACAACGGCATCAAGCTGTTCACCAAGGGCGGCCGGGACGCTGTGGAGGAAGTCACCAACGAAATCGGGGACGCTGCCAACGCCATTAAGGAAGAGGAGCTCCATCCCATGCCCTATGCCAAGGGTATTGAAACCGGGCTGATCGAAGAGATCAATCCCCAGAACGCTTATCTGGACAGCATCATCCGTGCGGTGAACATGGATGCCATTCGCAGCCGGGGGCTGCGCATTATCCTTGACCCCATGTACGGCGTAAGCCGCACCAGCCTGCAAACCATTCTGCTGACGGCCCGGTGCGATGTGGATGTGATTCACGAGCGGCACGACACCCTGTTCGGCGGCCGCCTGCCTGCCCCCAATGTGGAAACTCTGGGCGCTCTCCGTGCTGCCGTGCAGGAGAATCATGCAGACATCGGCATTGCCACCGACGGCGATGCGGACCGGCTGGGCATTATTGACGACAAGGGTCGGTTCATTCATCCCAATGAGATTCTGGTGCTGCTGTACGACTATCTGCTGCGCATCAAGGGCTGGCACGGCTGCGCCGTGCGGAACCTGGCCACCACCCACCTGCTGGACAAGGTGGCAGAAGCCTACGGGGAAAAGTGCTACGAGGTGCCGGTGGGCTTCAAGTACATTTCTTCCGCCATGGAGGAGCACGGAGCGGTTATCGGCGGCGAATCCAGCGGCGGCCTGACCGTTCGGGGGCACATCCAGGGCAAGGATGGCATTTATGCCGCTGCCCTGCTGGTGGAAATGCTGGCCGTAACCGGCAAGAAGCTGAGCGAACTGGTGGAAGACCTGTACAAGCGGTACGGTCACCTGGTGATGCTGGAGTTTGACTGGCCCTTCGACCAGGCCATGAAGGATCGGCTGCAGCAGCTGCTGATGGTGGACAAGAAGCTGCCCCAGTTCAGCGAGGAGATCACCTCCGTCAGCTACATGGACGGGGTAAAGGTTCGCTTTGCCGACGGCTGGCTCATTGCCCGCTTCTCTGGCACGGAACCCCGGCTGCGGATCTTCTGCGAAATGCCCACCTCTGCCCGGGCACGGGGGCTGGTCAAGACCATGGCCGACTTCTGCGGGCTGAAGATGAAGGAAGAAGAATGATAGGCGGGGTGCGGGAAGCGCCTTGCGGATGATGGGAGTCGTCTCGTATGGGGCGGCTCTTTTCTGCAAAAAGGGAAACCCCTCCAGCGTGCAGAATAGGCATACACAGCCAACACGCAGGAGGGACTTCCATGAGAAAGATTATACACTTGGGCACGGCAAAGATTGCACCCCACCCTGCCCTCTTTTTATGCAGTGCACAAGATTCGGGATCAAAAATCAGAAGATGCCAGATTCCAGATCAACCCACAAAGCGGGGCGGACACAAATACTGCCACTGTTGACATAGTAGTTGTTGCTGAGGGAGCCGTCGTAGTACACGCGCGCGGCGGCGCTCAGCTTTTTGCCCGGCGAACGCAGCCACCACCACCCGGACTCATCACCATCTGCTGTCTTATCATAGTCGGATGTAACAGCTCCCTGTTTCTTCGCATACGCTGTCGGCGCTACCCTGGATTTCATGTTATTGCTATCATCATAAGTGACATCCAGGTATTGATTTGCTTCCGCATAACTCAACAGGAAGATCTTATCCTGGGTATTGTTTCCGCCGCTCGTGCTCCACCCGCTATATCCTTGACTGCTGCTGTTGTCTACATTTGTCAGCAGGATGCCGGTCTGTTCGTTCGCAGTAAAGGCTTTGTTCATGAATGTGCCGTTCAACCAGGTGCGCAGCGTGCATTCCTCCCAGGTGACATTCGTCTTCTTTTTGTTGTATGGTTGCGTATCCAAGCCATAACGGCTGATCAGCAGTGCCTTGTTCCCATCTCTCGCCAGCACCAGCCACTCGATGGGTGTGCTATCCGTGCCGGATGCTGTTTGCGGATAGGTACCGAATTCTACGTAGTTTCCAACCGTAAACTTTGCTTCGAGTGCTGCTTTTAGATTTTCGTCTGTTTCCAGTAGATTGTCAACATCTTTATACCCAGAAATGCTCTTATAGGTGGTGTAGGCATTTGCATAGTCAGCGGAGGCATACAGAGCCTGCGCTTTCTGATATTCAGTTTCTTTGATTTGCGTTGCCGCATCGCTGTAGTCGCCTGCATTCGTGAAAGCTTCCACGGCTTCTGTCCACTCGCCTGCTTCTCGCTTGGCTTCGCCTTCTGCGTAGTAGGTGACCATGATTTGTGTTGCCGCATCGCTGTAGTCACCGGCAGACGCAAAGGCTTCACGTGCTTCATCCCAATCTTCTGCTGCCCGCTTGGCCTCGCCTTCGGCGTAATAGGTAGCCTTGATTTGCGTTGCCGCATCGCTGTAGTCGCCTGCATTCTTGAAAGCTTCCACGGCTTCAGTCCACTCGCCTGCTTCTCGCTTGGCTTCGCCTTCTGCGTAGTAGATGACCTTGATTTGCGTCGCCGCATCGCTGTAGTCGCCGGCATTCGTGAAAGCTTCCACGGCTTCAGTCCACTCGCCTGCTGCCCGCTTGGCCTCGCCTTCGGCGTAGTAAGTGGCCTTGATTTGCGTTGTCGCATCGCTGTAGTCGCCGGCAGACGCAAAGGCTTCACGTGCTCCATCCCAATCTTCTGCTGCACGCAACGACACTGCATGGTTATAATTATTAGACGGGATAATCACCTGCGTTACCAGCAGGATGATTGCAATTACCACTGCTGCGGCAGTGCTGCCGAGGATGGTCATCTTCTTTTTCCTGGCCGCCTGCCGGCGCCTCATTTCATCTTCCTTGGCAATGCTCTCATGATACTGTTTTTCTGCCTGAATCCGCAAAGCAGCCACATCACGGTAATTGTCCAGTACCCTATTGCTCAGCTTATGCTTAACATTTAACCAATCCCAGCTGTTTCCTTTTGCGTTCTGCATAGCCTGCACGGCTTCCGCATAGATGCTTGCCTGAATGTTATCAATCTTTTCTTGCGTCTTTTTTGCACGCATCTCAGCATCCTTGTACTGCGGAATGCTTGCAAAAAGCACTTGCGCCTGCCGCAAATCAGGTACCCTGTTGCTCTGCGATGCAGCTACCGCTTCCTTGTAGATTTTCTTCTGCCGTGCCTGTTCCGCCAGCGTGCGGCATTGTCCGGCACATTCGGCTGCATCGCTATCCTTAATTTCATCGAACATGGCGGCGGCCGTATTGAAGTTTTGCTCACTCAAATCGCCGGGCTCATTGCTTTTCAAATTCTGTCTGAATGCGTCCTCGTTCATCTGGCTGTTCTTTCGGCGGCTGCCGTCAGCCCTGCAGCCGTCAGAATGGGTGCAGGAGACCTTATAGTACGATAATTCTTTGTCCAGTTTGTTCTTATTGGCATAGGGGTTCACTGCCATTTCCATGGCACAATCGTAGGAATAATCCCGGATCTGACGCTCTGTGCGTTCCTTTACCTTTGCTGCATAGTTCTCATAGACAGCTTTCTGCTGCGGGTTGGCAAAGCGCATAGCCTTCCGCCAATCGGCATTGTCCTCATACTGGAAAGTAGTTTCCGCCAGTTCAGCTTCTCTGCGCAACTGGAAGGTCACGCACACCTTGGCCACATAAGCTGAAGCAAACTTGGGATCAATGTCCAGCACACGATCCAGATATTCTTCTGCACTTGCGAAATTGCCGTCTTCCATGAAAAGATAAGCCCGCTCCATAAGGCTGGTCACACCGGGAGAAACCGCCGCTGTTGATGCTGCGGTGACAACCTGTGCAGACTGTTTCACCGGCTCACTCTTTTTATCTGCTTCCAGCACCTTCTTCACACCACGGAGCAGATCCTGCATGAAGCCGATTTTGCTCATGTCCTGGCTCTGCAGGGCAGACAGTTCTTCAGGCAGGTCATAAGGATCCATATCCCGGTAGCAAGGGATCAGCAGACGCTTGCGATCCTTGGCCATAAGGGCAAGGTAACGGCTCCACTCGTTCTTCACCCACACGGCATTGAAGTATTCTGCCTTGCTGCCAATGGCCACCATCACCTTTGCGGAATTCAGTGCAGCAAAGATGTACGGCTCATATTGCTGGCCGAGCTTATCTTCCAGCGTAATCCGGCTGAAGAACACCTTGTAGCCTGCATCTGTCAGGCCATAGTACACGTCCTGCGCCCACTGCGAGTCACGGGTACGCTGACCGTTTTCATCCGTTTCCTTGTAGCAGATGAATACATCGTAGGGTTTCTCGTTTGCAGAAATGGCGAGAATGCCTTTCTGAATGTCCGCAATCTGCGCTGCCTGTTCTTCATAAAGGCTGCGGCTTTCCTCGTCAGGTGCATGCTCGACAGCAGCCAGATAGTCCGCATCCGCCAAAATGGATGCCACCTGCAGCCGATGGCAAGTGGGAATGCGCTTCTTGGTTGTCGGGTCTTCCACATATTCGATGCCATAGCGGCTCAGCACCGCACCCCAATGGGCTTCAGCATCCGTGTCATCCTGCTCGAGAATCTTCTCATAGGCCGCAACAGCCTTATCAAATTCGCACTGCCGGCGAAAATGGTTCGCACGGTTGTAGCGGTTCAAGGTCACTTCGTCCTCAGCCTTCGGGATGGTGGACGTACTGCCGCAATATTCGCACGTTCCGTAGGTCGCACCCGGGGTGAATTCGATGTCTCCACCGCACATCTTGCACTTGATGATCATGGTAGTTTACGCTCCTTTGCTATGTCTAGACCATAGTTCCTTCTTGAAAGTGTCATATACTTGACTGTTATCCTTTTTTCTTTGCATATTTCTTCAATTGCAGACGCTGTACATTGCCCATCATCTGCAAACCTTGCCCCCAGATACACGTTCTTTATTTTCACCTTCAAGAACCATCTACCGCCTTCATTCGTCAGCAGTTTTTCATCATTCCCATCGAGCACAATACGGTATTCTTTCTCGTCTTTCCACTTTTTATCCTTGATGAAAGCAATCTTTTTTTCTGTGCTCAATGTGGAATAATCGCAGTTCGTGTTTTTCCTCCTATTTATGTTACTATGTGCAATGATCTCATCCAAATTGCTGTTTTCATACACTCTCGCTGAAGTGTAGCATACAGGGTAGACAATTTTTTTCGGTACTTCAATCGTTAAGCAAACACCTTTATGTGACTCTCCATAATAAGACCACATCAGTTTTTTTCTGTAGCTATTTGTCAGGCAGAGTATATGTAACCCTTGTACTCGTCTATCGTTGGTCTCGCTTTTGCTTACAATCAGCAATTCAAATGGATCATTAAAATTCGAACCATCGTCAAGATACAACTGTTGGTTTCTTAACGTCTCCATCAGGTATTGGCGTGATATATACTTATACAGGATTACGCTATTTCTAACCATTTTTCTCATCCTCAATCACTTTTTTACTTATTCCCCTTCCCCATTTCTTTCCTCTCCATCACCATCTGCCTCACCATCGTCACATTCTGTTCCGTGACCTCTCCCGTCATTTGCTCCAGCATCTCCGCTATCTTCCCATCCATCTCTGTGGGCGCAGGGTCAGCATAGCGGATTTCTTCCGCCAGCTTCTTCATGTCCCTATTGCCGTTGGATGCTGCCAGGGCGTTGGCCTTGGCACGGATGGCCTTCCAGCCCTGGGTTCTGTCCTGCACGGTTGCTTCTCCATGGGTCACCACCGTGCGGGAGGCTTCCTTCAAGGTCAGGCAAATGCCTGTTGCGGCAAACAGGAGCACCTCCGCAATCACTGCCGGCCACGCCGGGCAGAAGGCTGCAATCCCCATGAGTATGCCCCCAACCATCACCTGGGCAATCAACGCCGTGTAACCCACCTTGAAGATGGGCCAGCCAAGGAGCTTGCTTTCGATGTCGCCGCCTTTTCGGAAGGCCAGATGGAACGTGAAGGCGCACAGGCCAAACATCACCACCGTGCAAGCGGCACCAATCCACCACGCTGCCGTGCGGACGAAAGGAATGGCAGCCATCAGCACGAGCACAACTGCCAGAGAAATTCCCCAAATGATCCATGCACGCTTGGTCATCTTCATTGCTTAATCCTCCCGCTTCCTGCCGCATTCAGGGCAGAACTTGCTGGTAATATGCTTTTGACCGCAGCTGCAGTCCCAGGTTTCAGGCTTTTTGCTGCCGCAATTGGGGCAGAATTTGCTGGTGATGCCCGTCTGTCCGCAAGTGCAATCCCAAGGCTTAGGCGGCTCCGGCTTCTTTGCGCCGCACTCAGGGCAGAACTTGCTGGTGATGTTCCTTTGACCACAAGTGCACGTCCAGCCTGCATTTTCCGCAGGAGGCGTGGGCTGTGCCATGCTGCTGACGCCCTGCATCACCGGCTGAATGGCTTCCTTCGTCATGCCAATGACGCTGCCCACCGTGCCAAGGCCGATGCCCAGCTGCATGGCCTCGCTGGCAAAGCCTGTTACCCCTGCGCCGCCGTTTCGCATGGCTTCCACGCCTACCTGACGGGCGGTTTCCTGCTGGTAGGTGTAGCCCTTCATGCGCATTTCCTGGGCTTCTGCTTCGGACTGCATGCGGTAAATGTCCGCCTGTGCCTGCCCTGCAATACGTGCCGCATCTGCTGCCCCTTGGGCTTCGATGACGTTCATCCGTGCCTTGGTCTGGGCTTCCACAGCCTTCCGTTCGAATGCGGCTTCTGCCTCGGCCTTCTTGATTTCCTCTTCACGGGTTTTCAGGTAGAGATCTGCATGCTGCTGCTTCATGCGGCGGAGATTGGGATCCTCATCCGGGGTTACAATGTTGCTGACATAAAACTCCGGCATTTCCAGACCATATTCTGCAAGCTCCGGATTGATGGCCTCCCGCAGGGCACGGCTGATGGTATCCACATGCTCATCCAGTTCAAGGACATTGATGCGGTTTGCCTTGATGATCTTCGCCAGATTGGCCTTGACCTGCGTCATTACAATGGTGCGGAAATAGCCTGTGCCATTCTGGCCAAAGATATCTTCCTGCTTCAGGCTGCCAGAGGTGCCAACCACACGAATCAGCAGGCGGCGTGCATCTGCCACCTTCATGTTGAAGGAGCCAGAAGCACCAAGCTCCACATGGATGCCCGTGGCAGGGTCAAAGAGGCCAACCTTACTGGGCGTTCCCCACTTAATGCCCATTTGCGTGGTCAGGTTCACAAAATAGACTTCTGCATGGAAGGGCTGCCCCTGCACAGGCAAAGGATACAGGTTACTCATCTTGGGCAGAATCCCCGTTTCCAGCGTGTAACGGCCTGGGCCGAAGGAATCCAGTGCTTCGCCGTTGCGGAAGAAAACAGCCTCCTGACTTTCGTGAACAATCAGCTGGCTGCCCGTCACAAAGTCCGTAACGGGATGCTTCCACACGAAGGTTTTGTTATCCCCTTCATAGCTGATGACCGCAGGAACGCCAGCATCACGCACTTCGGCCTTTTTCACTTCCTGCTGAACGTCGCACACCGTATCGCACACGGGACAGGTGATTTGCTGCGCACACTTATCCGCCTGCAGGCGGCATCCGCAAGTGGTGCACCGGAAGGAGACAAGATGATTCATCTCCTTATCGGTCAACAGCGGGGCATGACAAACAGGACACTTGGCGTCCTTCCCTGCTGCCTGATCATAGACCACATCGTTGCCGCAGCTGGGGCAGCGCTTTGTCGCCATCCGATCTGTTTTTACGTGAATCACATTGCCGCAAGAACACCGAATGTGCTTGCTGGCAAAGAATCCAGTCGATGCCTCCGCATAGCTGTGGCAAACCGGGCAGGCAATCATGAACTTGCTCATCATGCATGACTCCTTTTTTGATTGATATGATAAGAAGGCGGACTTTCGTATTCCGCTCACAGAATGCACCGAACCACATGCCGATCTCTGCCCAGCACAAGCGCTGCTTTTCCAAGAAATGTGTCTACTAAAGCACACTTTTGTAACCAGCTATCGACACATGCTCAATCAGCTTGAAAACGCTAATCATCGACTCAAGTATACCAAATGCAATCAAGAAAATCAACTATTTGTGGAACAATTTTCCTGATTTCGACGGTGGGTTTGGAACTTACTTTGGGAATTTACGGTGGGTTTGGTGTTTACAAAAGTGTACTTTTATCCTCACTTGTCCATTTCAAAAACGTGCTGCATATTGCGCCATTGCAGCCCAGAAGCAGCCATCTCCCAAAACCAAATTACCGCATCAACCACCTATTTCTCACAACCACAAAAGGCACCCCATGGTCACACTGACCGTGGGGTGCCCAGACCATCAACAAACCCTGGGTGACGTTGGAGGGCTCGCAAGCCCTTCAACTCTAGATCGAAAATCGGCGAGCCCCTTC
>CAVIWF010000062.1:0-12122 GCA_963646285.1 bacterium | reverse complement strand
CAGAGGGCTTTGCGGTCGCCCTCTGGACTCCTTCGCAGTCCGCATTTCAGCAACAGTCCTCAAATGTTTGTTTGCAGGGGGCTTTGCGGTCGCCCCCTGCACCCCTTCGCCGCCCCTTCGGAAGCAACAGTTTTCAAATGAAAGGTTTTTCAAAATGTAATAGTTTCATTCATCTCGAAGGGACTCTAAAAGATGGGTGCCGAAGGGGTTAAAGGGGGCGAGGGTCTCCGACCCGTTTAAGCCCCCTTGAGTAACACAAACGATTGTTGCAAGTGTACGCATTACCTGCAACAACAAGGTACTGTTTCTTCCCAAGGGCTTTGCGGTCGCCCTTGGGGAACCTTCGCCGCATCCCTTCGGATGAAGAAGTCTTCTTTTGAAAAAGAGAAAAAAGTTACTTTACATGAAAACACGAAAGGAAAAGAAAAAAACATGACCCACCTATGGCACTACACCATTGACCTCACCCAGCCCCTGAAGCTGCTGGAAGCCCCGGAACCCCTCTTCACCGGGGACAAGGGTGCCCATACCCTGAACTTCACCGTCACCCGGGGGCAGGAACCCCTTCCCCTTACCGGGGGCGACCTGCGGGGCTACTTCATCCGTGGGGACGGGGAAACCGTGTTCCTCACCGGCACCACGGCGGACAACACCGGCACCCTGACCCTGCCTGCCAGCTGCTACGCCGCCTTCGGCACCTTCACCCTGGTGGTGAAGTGGGCAGGGGAGGCGGAAATCGCCACCCTGCTGGCCCTTGGGGGCACCGTGCTGGACAGCACCACCGACACCGTGGCAGACCCTGACCGGGTGATCCCCTCCCTAAGCGAACTATTGCAGCAGGTGGCGAAAATCGAGGCAGCCACCGCCCGGGCAGCCTCGGCGGCAGCTCAGGCGGAAGAAGTGACCCAAACAGTTACGGACAAGCTGAACCGGGGGGAGCTGACGGGCAGGGGGCTGACCATCCTTGGCTATTACGACACGGCAGATGCCCTTGCATCCGGCGTGCAGAACCCCACGGCAGGGGACTGCTACGGCGTGGGCACATCCGCCCCTTACACCCTCTACGTGTACGACGCTGTGGGCAAGGTCTGGCGCAGCAACGGTTCCTTCACCGGCATCCCCGCCGGGGGAAGCGCCGGGCAGGTGCTGACCCGCCTGTCCGATACGGCAGGGGACACGGGCTGGGCATCCCCTCCCGTTACCTCCGTCAACGGCATGACAGGAGCCGTGACCCTGCCCGCATCCACCCTGGAAAGCCACACCCTGGGCTCCTTCAGCTGGTGGATGGAAAGCGGGGTGTGGACGCCCCTCTCCCGGCACGACCTGACGGAAGCGGGGCTGTATCTGGTGATCTTCCGCATGGAGCTGGCGGCGGCAGTCACCGGGCAGGTGCTGGCAGGTATCGGTTTGAATGGGGCTTACACCGCTATTCAGACGGTGGAAACGGGCGTAAGTGGAGCACACACGACAGTAACAGGCGTTTTTACTGTGCAAAGTGGGGATTCCATCACATGCAGTGTATACAGCGGCACGGCTGGCACCTACACCCTGGCAGGGGCGAGTATCAGCCTGGTGAAGCTGGCATAACAGCAGGAAGGCAGGTGAAACCATGGCAGTCTGGCTGCAAACCTTACTGACGGTACTCACGACGGTTCTTGCCTCCAACGGGTTCTGGACGCTGCTTCAATATCGGCGGGAGGGGCGGGACAAGACGGGAAAGCTGCTCCGGGGCATTGCCCACGACCGGATCATTTCCCTGGGGGAAAAGGCGCTGAGCCGGGGGCAGATCACCTCCGACGAGTACGAGAACCTGTACGACTATCTCTACCTGCCCTACAAGGCTCTTGGGGGCAACGGCAGTGCGGAGCGCATTGTGGAGCAGGTGAAGCAACTACCCATTAGAAAGGATGGATCGAAATGAACAAAGAAACGGTGATTCGCAAGCTGACCTCCCGGAAGTTCTGGCTGGCGGTGGTGTCCTTTGTGACCCTTGTAGCCGCCGCCCTGGGCATGGAGGAGGAAACCTCTGCCCAGGTAGGGGCCATCATCATGGCAGGTGCCACCGTCATTGCCTACATTTTCGGCGAGGGCATGGTGGATGCGGAGCGGGACACGTAATTTTTTGCGGGAGGGGCGGCTTTTGTGTCAAAAGCCCCCTTCCCGTGCCCAACCCCGAAAACCACTATGGGACATACCATAGTTTTTCCTCGAATGAAGGTTGTTTTCTAACGATGGTTTGCAGGGGGCTTTGCGGTCGCCCCCTGCACCCCTTCGCAGCCTCCCTTCGGATGAAGGGGCTTACTTTTGAAAAAAGGAAAAAAGAAATAAGCTGTTTTCAACTTGAAGGTGCTCTAACAGTTGGGCTCCGAAGGGGTCAAGGGGGCGACCGGAAAGCCCCCTTGAGTAACATAAACGATTGTTGCAAAGGTACGCACCACCTGCACAGTTATTTCATGTTTGTTTCCAGAGGGCTTAAACGGGTTGAAGATCCTCACCCTCTGGACTCCCTTGTCCTTCGCATTGAAGCAGCAGTTTTCTAATGCTTGTTTTGCAGGGGGCTTTGCGGTCGCCCCCTGCACCCCTTCGCAGCCTCCCTTCGGATGAAGGCGTTTACTTTTGAAAAAAGGAAAAAAGAAATAAGCTGTTTTCAACTTGAAGGGGCTCTAACAGTTGGGCTCCGAAGGGGTCAAGGGGGCGAACGGAAAGCCCCCTTGAAATAAGCACACACGAAACAAAAAGGATAACCCAACCAAGAAGGATGCCCGAAGGGGTTAAAGGGGGCGAAGGTCAAGCCCTCTTGAAACATCACTAACGGAAAGGATGATTTACCCTAAACCTATGTATGATACCCAAAAGTCTTATTGGTTTTCGGGAGGGTGCGGGAGGGGCTTTTGATTCAAAAGCCGCCTCCCGCTTCCACCGAAGAAAAAGTCCGAGGAAAAAGTCATCAGATGTAAGTGGTTTCTTACTTGAAACTTCAAGTTTCTTTTTATATACTAAAAGGTAGATGAAAGAAGCATAAGAAAAGTACGCCGATGAAGCGGAATCGCCGCTTTGCCGGCAGGGGGAGGATACTGTGGATATTCGAAATATGCGCTATGTACTAACCACCATGAAAGCAGGAAGTTTCACCAAGGCTGCCCGGCAGATGTACCTTTCCCCCCAGGCACTGGGCAAAGCCATCCGCACCATTGAAGAGGAGTACGGCACGCCCCTGTTTGAGCGGGACGCCCGTGCCCTGACCCCCACCCCCTTCGGCTACGCCTTTGCCCGGGAGGCGGAAAAGTGCGTGGCGGACTTTGACAGCGCCTGCGTCCGTATTGAAGGCTTTGCCCAGCAGGCGGTGGGACACATTGTAGTAGCCTGTGCCTACAGCATGCCCAACGCCCTGGGGTACAAGGGCTCAGCGGAGCTTCAAACAAGGCTGAAGGCGAGAACGGGCCTGGACATGGAAATTACCCTGGACGAACTGCCGGATCTGCTGGCGGAGCGGGTGCTGGATGATGAAGGCTGCGAAATCGCCCTGCTGAACGGCGCCCCCGTCCACGAGGAGGCCTACGACCTATTGCTGCTGCGGCAGGAGCGGGTCACGGCGGTGGTTCGGCTGGATCATCCCCTGGCGGGAAAGAAGACCGTGCGGGTGGAGGATGTGGCTCAATATCCTGTGGCCACCTTCAACCGGTATTACCGGCTGTATCACCTGCTGGAGCAGGAGGCTCAGGCACGGCAGCTGAAGATTCGCTACGCCGCCATCTCCCCTGACGGCACCGTGTGGGTGGAAAAGGTCAATGAGGGGGATGTGGGCATCTGCGTGAACTTTCTGGACAGGGAAGTGAAGGACTGCGGCTGGGTCAGCATTCCTTTCGAAGAGGAGGAGATGACCGTCTCCATCTATCTGGCACGGCACAAGCGTGCTGCCAGCAACAAGTACCTGCAGGCCCTGTGGAAGACCATTGCAGAGGATGCAAAGGAGGAATCACCGTGTCCTTTACCCTGATTTGTGTGGGAAAAATGAAAGAGAAGCCCTACCGTGCCATGGCAGATGAATACCTGAAGCGTCTCAGCCGCTTCGGTAAGGTGGAGGAAGTGGAGCTGCCCGACCTGCCGGAGCCTCAGGATCCTTCCCCTGCCCAGGAAAAACAGATCAAGGATCGGGAAGGGGAAGCTATTCTGCAAAAGATTCGCCCCACGGATTACGTCATTGCCATGACCATCCCGGGGAAGCAGTGGGCATCCCCGGAGATGAGCAGCCACCTGAGCACCCTGATGGAGCGGGGGTATTCCTCCATTGTGTTTGTCATCGGGGGGAGCCTGGGCCTATCCGACAAGGTGATCAGCCGGGCCAATGAGGAAATGAGCATGAGCAAAATGACCTTTCCCCACCAGCTGGCCAGGGTGATGCTGCTGGAGCAGGTGTACCGGTGCATGAAAATTCGGGCAGGGGAAAGGTATCATAAATAAAAGGGAAAACCCGGTTTTTTCAAAAATATTGCTTGCTTTTTCCTTTCGGGCGTGATAAGATAGATACGCTTTGATGTGTGTGATCTCCCTAAGGAGGTGGATTTCATGGGAAAGTTTTGTGAAATTTGCGAAAAGGGTACGATGAACGGCAACAACGTGAGTCACTCCAACCGCAAGAGCCACCGGACCTGGGCGCCCAATGTGCAGAGCGTCCGTGTTGTGGTGAACGGTTCTGTGAAGCGGATGAATGTGTGCACCCGTTGCCTGCGCAGCGGCAATGTGCAGCGCGCTCTGCCCAAGACCCAGGAAGAAGCCTGAGGTTTCACACGCATACTTGTCCCGTCTGTTGTGCGACAGACGGGGCTTTTTTGTTTTTCTTTCAAAAGGATTTGGGGGAACTGTTTTTTGTTGATGCTGCTGCTTTCACGGTGTTCGTGTCATATTGTGAGAAGTTGGAGAAAATAATCATGTTGATTAGTGTGGAAACTCAATGATATTTCGTTGATTTTGACACGAACATCTGCTATACTATGGTCAGTACCTTTAAGGGGGTCTGCTTATGGATAGAAAGATCATGGGCTTTTTGGAAGCGTGGAAGGAAAACGAACACCGCAAGCCCCTTATTTTACAGGGGGCAAGACAGGTCGGAAAGACCTATGCCATGCTGGCGTTTGGGCGCACCCACTACGAAAATGTGGCCTACTTCAACTTTGAAACCAATCCAAAGCTGAACGAGACCTTTGCGGAAAACATCAGCCCTGATTATCTGATCCCGATTTTGTCCCATATTGCAGGACAAACCATCGTAAAGGAAAAAACGCTGATCGTATTCGATGAGGTGCAGCTTTGCGAAAGGGCGCTGACTTCGCTCAAATACTTTTGTGAGGACGCTCCGGATTATCACATCATTGTGGCAGGCAGCTTGCTCGGCGTTGCGGTGAGCAGAGCGAAATTCTCTTTTCCCGTAGGAAAGGTCGATATGAAAACGCTCTATCCTATGGATATGGAGGAATTTATGTTGGCACTCGGTGAGGACGATTTGGTGGAGCAGATTAAAAAGTGCTTTCAAACCAACACACCGCTTCCGTCTGCCTTGCACGATGCCGCAATGCAACTTTACCGTCAGTATCTTGTGGTCGGCGGTATGCCAGAGTGTGTGATGCAGTTTGCCGAAACAAAGGATTATATCCTTGTCCGTCATACGCAGGATACGATACTTGCAAGCTATCTCAACGATATGAGCAAGTATAACAACTTGAATGAAATCAAGAAAACCAGACTTGCCTACGATAACATTACCGTTCAGCTTTCCAAGAAGAATACCCGTTTCCAATATAAGCTGATTAAAAAAGGCGGACGGGCTTCCGAATTTGAAAATGCGATTGAATGGCTTTGCCTGTCTGGTATCGTGTCACAGGTCTACAAGGTGGAGCAAATCAAAAAGCCGCTTGAAAACTACCGTGATATTGATGCGTTCAAGATTTATGTGTCCGACTTAGGATTGCTTTGCGCCAAGAAGGATCTGGCCGCCAATGACATTCTCTATATGGTCGAGGAAATCAACGACTTCAAGGGCGGTATGGCGGAGAACTATGTCAATGTGCAGCTTTCCGGTAACGGCTACCACACCTACTATTGGGAGTCCGAGCGTGGGGCTGAAATTGATTTTATCATTCAGCGTGACGGGCAGCTCATTCCCATTGAGGTCAAGTCTGCCGACAACACCAGAGCCAAGAGCTTAAAGGTCTATATGGACACCTACAAGCCTGCTTATGCGATAAAGCTCTCTGCCAGGAACTTCGGCTTTGAGGACAATAAGAAAATCGTTCCTCTCTATGCTGCATTTTGCATCTGAAATCAATATGGCAATGATAACGCTCACAAAATATGGGCGTTCAGAGCATCGACAAAGTGGCCTTGCCACTTTGTCGAGTTTTGCACTCACTCACTGGTCGAACGGTTTCACCGTTCTCCCGGCCGTTCGTTCGTGTAATGAAGCTTTTTCTGACGAAAAAGCACGAAAATCGCCGCACAGGGGCTTCGCCCCGTTTAACGCCCCGAAGGGGCTCGCCGATTTTCGATCTAGCGTTGAAGGGCTTGCGAGCCCGTGGGCGCCACCCAGGGTTTGTTGATGGTCTGGTTATTTTTTCTTTTTCAAAAGAAAGTCTCTGCAAAGAAAAAAACCGCCCTCCCCACAGGGAGAAGGCGATTTTGTGTCGATGAGTGAATTTATCCGCGACGGGCGGCAAAGCACTCGCTGCAGTAAACAGGACGGTCCTCACGGGGAACAAAAGGAACCTGCGTGGGCTTGCCGCAGTTTGCGCAGATGGCGTCATGCATCTCGCGGGGAGCGCCGGCAGCAGGACGGCTTGCCTTGCGGGCCTGACGGCACGCCTTGCAACGGGTGGGCTCATTCTGGAAGCCCTTTTCGGCATAGAATTCCTGTTCACCGGCGGTGAAAACGAATTCAGCGCCACAGTCTTTGCATACCAGCGTCTTGTCTTCGTACATGGTTAGGTAACCCCCTGATGAAAAAAATAGGTGATCTCTTTCGGCTGACCTGATTTTTGACCCCACACACGCCGCCTGGAAGGTTGCTCAACGCATCTGCGCCCTCACGCACTTCTCTCGGGGGATACCCCCGGACGGACTTACATCTAGACCGCACCATGCTCCCCGCCGCTTTGGACGGATTACGTGGACCGCTTTGCCTGCGACTGGCATCGGCTTTCAACCACAGACCCTAGGAGATCGACCGGGAACATTATAATCTGTGTCAACTAAAAAGGCAAGACTAATTTCCCCGCATTCATGAAAAAAACAATCCTATTTAATAGGAAACGCAAGGAATCTGTTACATGTTGTTAGCACTCTTTTTGATTGAGTGCTAAAAAGTTCTTGCAATTCTGCCTGATCGGTGTTACAATGGTCAAAGTCAAGGAAAGTAAAGCGGCGTGACGAACCGTATGAAGGCAAGGAGGCCAAAGGAATGGCTGTTGAAATGGAAAAAGGCAGTGTCTCCATTGACGCGCAGAACATTATGCCCGTCATTAAGCGCTGGTTGTATTCAGATAAGGATATTTTTCTTCGTGAAGTAGTAAGCAATGCCTGCGATGCCATCACCAAGTACCGCATGCTCCACATCGGCACGGAAGAGCCCATGCAGGTAACTGTGACCGTGGACAAGGAAAAGAAGGAGCTGCGGATCGCCGACACCGGCATTGGCATGACGGCGGACGAGGTGCACCGGTACATCAACCAGGTGGCCTTCTCCGGGGCAGAAGAGTTCCTGAAGAACTATCAGGGGGAAAAGGACGGGGAGAAGGGCGGCATTATCGGCCACTTCGGCCTGGGCTTCTACTCCGTGTTCATGGTATCCGAACGGGTGGAGATCGAAACCCTGAGCTGCAATGAAGGGGCAGAGCCTGTGCACTGGGAATCTGCCGACGGTATGGATTTCCAGATGAGCGAAGGCAGCCGGAAGGAGCACGGCACCACCATCATCCTTCACCTGACGGAGGAGGATAAGGAATTCCTGGAAATGTACCGGGTGCGGGAAGTGCTGAACCGGTACTGCGGCTACATGAACGCCCCCATTTACCTGGAGGACGCCAACGCCAAGCCCACGGAAAAGGAAGTGCCTGTGGAAGGGGAAACCAACGAGGACGGCTCCCCCAAGATGGAGAAGGTAATGGAAGAGCCCAAGCCTTCCCTGATCAACGAAGTGGCGCCCCTGTGGCTGAAGAAGCCCAGCGAGTGCACGGATGAAGAGTACAAGCGCTTCTATCACAAGATGTTCTCCGACTATGAGGATCCCCTGTTCTGGGTGCACCTGAACGTGGATTATCCCTTCAACCTGAAGGGCATCCTCTACTTCCCCAAGCTGAAGAACGACTTCGGCACCCGGGAAGGGGAGATCAAGCTGTTCTCCGGTCAGGTCTTCGTGGCGGATAATATCAAGGAGATCATCCCCGAATTCCTGATGCTGCTGAAGGGCGTTATCGACTGCCCCGACATCCCCCTGAACGTCAGCCGTTCCTTCCTGCAGAACGATGGCTATGTGAAGAAGATCAGCGCCCACATCACCAAGAAGGTGGCGGATAAGCTGACCGGCATGTTTGCCACCGATCGGAAGACCTACGAGGGCTACTGGAACGACATTGCCCCCTTCGTCAAGTACGGCTGCATGAAGGATAACAAGTTCTTCGACAGCGTGAAGAACGTGCTGCTGCTGCGTACCACCAAGGATGAATATCTGACCCTGGAGGAGTACAAGACCCGCAACGAGGGCAAGGCGGAAAAGAAGGTGTACTACACCAACGATCCCAAGCGGCAGGCAGCCTCGGTGGATCTGTACACCCAGCGGGGCATTGACGTGGCCGTGATGGATACCGTCATTGACGTGAACTTCCTCTCCTTCATGGAGTATTCCTCCGGGGAGGACAGCGTGACCTTCGCCCGGGTGGATGCGGATGTGTCCGGCCTGACGGAGGACTCCGAGGAAGGCAAGGAGCTGGATGCAGACAAGCTGCAGACCCTGTTCCGCAAGGCCTTGGGCAAGGATGACCTGGAGGTCAAGCTGGAATCCCTGGCCAATGCGGATATGGCAGCCATGGTCACCGAGGATGAGCAGACCCGCCGCTTCAAGGATATGAGCCGCTTCTACGGCCAGTCCTTCCCCATGCCGGATCACTTCACCCTGGTGCTGAACCGGCGCAGTGCCACCATTCAGGCCCTCGCTGCACGGGATGCAGAGGATGAAACCACCAAACTCCTCTGCGAGCAGGTGTACGACCTGGCCCGCATGGCAGCCCAGCCCCTGGAGGCAGAAGAAATCACCAGGTTCCTGACCCGCTCCCAGAAGCTGCTGGGCATGCTGGCGAAGTAAGGGAAAACAGGTAAAGGGAATAGATCAAGCAATCCCCCGGGAAGATGGCTTCCCGGGGGATGTTTGCATGGCGGTTTATCTGGGCTTTGGCAGGGGCGGGCGTTTATATAGCACGTTCCCCCCCGTCCCCTCCCCTGCATGGTCATACCTCTATTGATGGCACTCAGCCCCCATCCCTTCCCTGCAACAGGCAGGATGAAATTGATGCCCATGGGCGGCACGAACATCCCTCACCCCTCCTGCATGATCCACCTTGCCATATCCCCCAGGGTGTCCTCCGCCCTTCTGACGGTGTACCCCAGCTCCTGCGCCGCCTTGGCGTGGCTGAACAGACCGTTGGAGGCCAGCACCCCTACGGAATAGGGGGTGAAGAACAGGGGCTTTCCCTGCCGCAGGGTCTTCCGCTCAAAGTGGGGCGCCACCCAGCGTGCCAGGGCAAGGGGCAGGCAGATTGGCCGGTGCTGCACCCCGGCGGCTTTGCCCATGGCAGACAGCATTGCCTGAATGGTCATGTACCCCCCGGAGAGGATGTACCCTTCCCCCCGGCGTCCCCTGGCGGCGCAGGCAAGGATGCCCCTGGCCACGTCCCGCACGTCGGCAAAGTCGTACCCGCCCCGGACGGCAAAGGGCAGCTGCCCCCCAAGGAACCGTTTCGCCATGACGGTAAAGCTGTCTTCCTGCCTGCTGCCCGGCCCAATCAGCCCGGAGGGGAACACCACCGAGGCGTTCAGCCCCTCCCCGGCGGCGGCAAGCACCAGCCGGGTGGCCATGGCCTTGGTCTGGGCGTAGGCACCGGTTACCTTCTCCGGGGAGAAGTCTGTTTCTTCTGTGATGATCTGCCCGGGGGGTTTTTCCGGCAGGGCGTGGACGGAACTGACGTACACCATCCGGCCCACCTGATGCTTGAAGCACTGGTGCACCAGGGCGTTCGTGCCTTCCACGTTCACGTGGTAGATTTTCGCCCCCGGCCGGGAGGCAATGGAAATCATGCCGGCGCAGTGGATGAGGCAGGTGTCCGGCCCTGCATCCCGGAAGAATGCCGTCAGGGAGGCAGGATCCGTTACGTCGCCGTTTATCTGCTCCACCCCTTTTGGCAGCAGGGCAGACAGGGGATCCCCGGGCAGCACCAGGGCACGGACGGGCACGGAACCGGCGATCAGCTCCTGCACCACCCAGCTGCCCAGAAAGCCGGTGGCCCCGGTCAACAGGTACCGGTCAAACATGGAAGTCACCTCCTTTTTCCGGCGCCAAAGGGGTTATTCCAAGGTAGTGACTTTGAGGGTAGTGGGGAGGGCATCCGCCAGGTCGCCGTTGGCGGAAAGGAAACCCATTGTCATGACATACAAATCCAGCAGCGCACCGCTGCCGACTGTGCCGGTGACGTCCTTGGTGCCGTGGAGGATGAGCGTCACATCCGGCGTGTAGTGATCATCTTCACGAACCTGGGAGATTTCGTTTTCCACCGCAATCAGGAAAGCAAACATGTCCGAGGTGTCGCCGTACTTGATCAGCACATCTTCCATGATGCCATCGTCGTATTGCGTCCGCCATTCCTTGTCCGCCACGCCGGAGAAGGTGTATTGCTGCTTGCCGATGATGAAGCTGACGTTGGTAATGTACAGGTACTCGTCTGCCGCATAGTGGATCCATGTCCGCAAAATCCCATAGGGCTGGGAGGAAAAGTAGTCCAGCACCAGCACATCACTTTCGAAGCAGCTGTAGCGCACATCGCTTTCCAAATCGTGTACGAAGGAGCGGGTACCGGCAGACATGAGGGTGGTAATGAAGGCCACCTCGTTATCCGCATCCACGGAAATGTCGAACAAATCCTCATCCCGGAAGTTGGAAAGGTCGAATTCATCGGCTGCCAGGGCAGGGGTGAGGGCGGCAAGGAGCAGGGTCAGGGAGAGAAAGAGTGCCACCAGTTTCTTCTTCATGAGAGAGCCTCCTTTTCAGTTGTTGCAGGAACACAGGTTGTTACCTTGATTATAAAGGAAGCAAGCAAAAAATGCAACAGCTGATGCATGCTGCTGCATTTTTTGAAGGGAATGTATGCAAAAAGCTGATTACTGAAAAAGTACGCCCGCCGAAATGGTCAGCGTAGCCGGGAACGGAAGGCTCAGAATGCCGCCTTCTTCGATGGTAAAACGGATTTGCTCTTCAACGCCGGAAGAAACAAAATCATAAACTACAGAAGGATATTCTTCATCCAGGTTATCCGACGGAGCTGAAACGTAGACGAAGCCGTAATGATCATCGTCGGTGACGCATGTCAGCACATAGGAACCAGCCGGAATGTCCACCCCTGCTACATACTTTCCTGTGGGAAGGGAAGCCGTTTTCTGAATGTTCCGTACCATCAGCTCCTGCTGAACAGAATTGAGAAGGGCAATGAGCTCGTCGTTGTCAAGTTCACCAAGATTCACGGTTTCAGCAAAGCAAACGGTGGAAGCAAGCAGCAGGAACATAGCCAAGAGAACACAGATGATCTTTTTCATGGGAAAGCCTCCTTTGCAGTTGATGGGATACTTCTAAGATGATTCTTATCATATCACAAGCGGCAAGGCAGGCTGTCTCCGAAAAGAGACTTTTTGCAGGGGGCTTTGCGGTCGCCCCCTGCACCCCTTCGCCCTTCGCATTCCTGCAAAAGACTTCTATTGCAAGGCTTTTGCAGGGGGGCTTTCCGATCGTTCCGCAACCTCAATCGTCGCGGCTTGTAGCCGCTCGTTTCGGTTGATGCGTTCGCGGCTGCTATACACGCCACTGGCGTGTA
>CAVIWF010000061.1:0-12665 GCA_963646285.1 bacterium | reverse complement strand
CTTTCTGGGATTTTTCCCAGTTTTAGTTCAACCACATTTCTTGTCTCATTGTAAATCCCATTCCTAATTCCCACTGTGGAACTTACTTTGGGAATTTACTTCCGGCAAAATTCCTCCCAAATCCCACAAATCCGATTGACACCCCTTTTGTTATTGTGATATAATTAACCAACGATGCTTGCTGGTGTAGGATAAGGCAAGCTGTGTGGAACAAAAAGGAGGAATATTGCATGGACATGAACACCAGTCGCCGGGATTTTCTGCGCAACACTGGCAAGGGATTGCTGGGGGTTGCCGTGGCTTCTGTGCTGCCTGTGGGGCTGAACACAGGCGTGGCTGAGGAGGCCATTGAAGCCCCTGCCTGGCCCTGGAAGTGGGAAAAGCTGGACCCCCAAGAGGTGATGGAAGCCGGATACAAGGCCTTCTACTCCCACGGCGGGTGCTGCGCCGGCGCATTTGCTGCCATCATTGAGACCCTGGCTGCCAAGTACGGCTATCCGTACAATCAGTTCAATGCCCGCATGTTTGCCAACGGCGCAGGCGGCTACGGTCAGCAGTCCCTGTGCGGCTCCCTGGGCGGATGCTGCGCAATCTTCGGCCTGTTCTGCGAGGGCACGGAGGCTGGTCAGCTGCGCAATGAGCTGTATGCCTGGTACAAGGAAAAGCCCTTCCCGGAATATCAGCCGGATTTCCCCGCCCCCACCACCACGGTGGCAGGCTCTGTGGAGTGCCGGGATTCTGTGAACAAGTACATGGACGCCACCGGCTTCACCATGGCGGATGATGGCCGCAAGGCTCGCTGCGCTGCCGTGACCGGCGAAACCGCCGCCAAGGCTGTGGAGATTCTGAACGTGCACTTCGGCTACACCGTGGCCGCTGCTGAGCCTGAAGCGGAGGAAGTTACCACTGCCGACAACGAGTTCATCGGCGAGGCGACCAGCGAAATCGGCGGTCCCATCAAGGTGAAGGTCACCATGGATGGGGACAAGATCGCCAAGATCGAAGTGCTGAGCCACAACGAGACCGCCGGCATTTCCGACCCTGCCTTCGCCCTGGTGGACACCATGGTGGCCAACAACTCCACCGCTGTGGACACCGTAACCGGCGCAACCAAGACCAGCGAAGCCTTGATCGCCGCTGTTAACGATGCTCTGGCCAAGGCCGGAAGATAACAACCATCAAATACGCAAAGTGCCCTCAGACGGTTCTGCCGCCTGAGGGATTTTTATGTAGGCAAGAGCAAGATGGAAAGGTTCCTCCTCCCCAAAACGTCATCAGCCGCCCCGAGCATATCGGAGCGGCTGATATGGATTTTCAGGGAAACCTGTGCCGTTAGGCTGCTGCCTTTGCCATTTTCTTCGCCTGCACCTTGCGGAAGGTATACAGGGCAATGAACAGCACAATACCAATGATGGAGTACAGCTTGCTGGAGGTAATCGTCAGCACGATGATTCCCACATAAGCAATCCGTTCAAAAATGGTAATCTTGTGCTCAATGACCCCCTGCAGGGCAATGGCCAGGGAATAGCTGATCACGAGGCCGGACAGCCAGGTCAGCAGGGTCTGCACATCAAAGGCGAAGGTGATGTAGTCCGTGTTCAGGGTGAAAGCAAAAGGCAGGATGAAGCCTGTAATGCCCAGCTTCACCGCCGTAAAGCCCACGGTCATGGGGTTCTCGTCCGCAATGCCTGCCGCCGCATAGGAGGCCACCGCCACAGGGGGCGTAATGGCAGACAGGGAGGAGAAGTACAGCAGGAACAGGTGAGCTGCCAGGGTGGGAATGCCCAGGCCGGTCAGGGCGGGGGCAATGGAGGTGGCGCACACAATGTAGGCTGCCGTGGTAGGCAGACCCATGCCCAGAATGGCACACACCACCATGGACAGGATCAGGCTGGGAATGAGCATGTTGCCGCCCAGCTGCACAATGAAGTTGGAGAACTTCAGTCCCAAGCCGGTCAGGGAGAAAATGGCCACAATGATACCGGCGGCAGCGCAGGCGCCCACCACCGTGCACATGGACTTGCCGGCGGACACCATGCCCTGAATCAGGTCGTTGAAGGTCATGCGATCCTTCTTATCCAGGAAGCTGCACACAATGTTCGCCGCGATGGACCAGATGGCAGCCACCATGGGGGTGGTGCCCACGCCCAGCATCAGCACCAGCAGCAGGATAATGGGCACAAACAGCTTGATGCCCTTCCGCACGGAGGTCTTCAGATCCGGGATCATATCCGGGGAAAGGCCCTTCAGGTTATACTTCACAGCCTCCAGGTCCACCATCTTGAACAGGCACACATAGTACATGATGGCAGGCAGGATGGCGGCAATGCACACGGTGGAGTAGGGGGTGCCCGTAGCATCTGCCAGCACGAAGGCGGCAGCGCCCATGATGGGGGGCATGATCTGTCCGCCGGTGGAGGCAACCGCTTCCACCGCCCCGGCAAACTTGGACTGGTAGCCGTTCCGCTTCATCAGGGGAATGGTGAAGGCGCCGGTGCTGACAACGTTGGCCACGCAGCTGCCGGAAATGGTGCCGAACAGGGCGCTGGCGACAACTGCCATCTTGGCGGGACCGCCCCGGTTCCGTCCGGCAAGGGCAATGGCAATGTCCTGGAAGATCACATCCGCATGGGAAACGTTCAGGTAAGCGGCAAACAGCAGGAAGAGGTACACGTTGTTGGCCGATGTGCCAATGGGAGAGCCATACACGCCCCGGTCAGAGAAGATGGCCAGTGCCACCCGGCGCAGGCTGTAGCCCCGGTGACCGAAAAGTCCCGGAATCTGGTCGCCGAAGAAGGCGTAGAGAATGGCGATAATGGCAATGATGGGCAGCACGTTGCCCAGCACACGGCGGGCTGCTTCCAGGGTCAGCAAGGTGATGATGACGCCGAATACCAGCAGTTCATCCGTCAGCTTGTTGTTCTGCATGTTGGAAACATAGGTTTCGTAGTTGGTAATGACATAAATGCTTACCGCCAGGGTCAGCAGGATGCAGATCCAGTCAATGATGCGGAAGCATATGGTCTGGGCTTTTGTTTTCTCCTTCATTTTCCGCCCAAGGGGATAGTAGAGGAAAATCAGCACCAGACCGATGAGCAGATGCCATGCGTAAAACAGAATGCTGGGAATGGTGAACAGGGTGAAGTTACCGATGTGCAGGAAGGCTGCAAAGATGGATACTGCGATCACGATAGCCTGCACAAGCTTGTCGTAGGCGATTTTCTTTTTCATGCTCACGATGCTCCTTGTTGGAAAGTAGGGACAATCGCAGAAGGGTGACTTCATGGGAAAGGATGTTTTGAAAAAGGCTTCGTCCAAATGCATGGTCCCCATTTGGGCGAAGCCGATGTAGCCTTACTGCCTGAAATTACTCAGCGTATTCCGGCGGGATCAGGCTTTCCGGTACGTCCACACCGATTTCCTTCAGGTAGCGAACGGTGCCGGCGTGGAGCGGGCAGTTGTAATTCAGGATGTTTTCAGCAGTAACGTAGCTCAAGCCCTTGTAGATCTGCAGCAGCTCTTCGTTGCTCTCCAGCAGGGTCTTGGTCATCAGGTACACATAATCCGCAGGCACGTCGGAGCTGGTAACCAGCATGTTCCACTCGGACACGGTAAGCAGGTCTTCCGTTACGCCCTTGTAGGAGCCGGCAGGCAGCACAGCCTTGCTGTAGAAGGGATAGTTCTCGCACAGGAAGGTCTGCTCTTCCTCCGTCAGGCCTACGAAGGTCAGTTCATTGCTTGCTTCCAGCTCCGTAATGGCGGAGAAGGGCGGCAGAGAGAACAGCACGGCCACGCCCACGCTGCCGTTGCCCACGGCAGAGGCCGTTGCGCTGTGACCATCATTGAAGATGGAGGCAGGGGTGATGTTCATCTTGCCGAAGGCTTCCCGCAGGATGCTGTCCATGGCAGCGCCCTTGGAGCCCAGACCGACGATCTTGCCGTTCAAATCCGTCAGGGACTTTGCGCCGGTGGACTTCAGGGAGTAGATGGTCAGGTAGGAGGGATACAGGGCGATCATGCCGCGGATCTTGTCCATGGGGCCGCCGGTCCATTCAGCTTCCCCTGCCACGGCTTCCGCAATGGCGGAGGTCATGCTGATGCCCAGCTCGGCTTCGCCGTTCTGGATCAGGGTCAGGTTGGCGGTGGAGCCGCCGGTTTCCTCGGCAGTCATGACAAAGAAGTCCGGCAGGGCGTTGTTCAGCACCGTGGCAATGCCGCCGCCAACCAGGTAGAAGTTGCCGCCGGAAGAGCTGGTGCCCAGGGAGTAACGGAGTGCCCGGGAAGGCGGAGTGATTTCATCCGCCTGGGCAAAGGCAGTGACGGAAAACAGCATGGTCAGCGCCATGACCAAAGCAACCAACTTTTTCATGATACTTCCTCCTTTTTCATTCAAAACGGGAACACTGCCTGGGACCATCAGCGTGCAGTGTTAAGTGGAACCATAAACACCCGAACGGCTCGGAAAGCACGTCCGGCTCGCATGCCGCCGCCCATCACATGGCCGCCTGCCGTGGCACAGCTGGCGTGGATGTGAATAAACAGCGGGCTTGTCTTATCTGGGTAAACAGCCAGCAAAGCGGGATCAACGCATTCCCGGCGCATGATCTCCCCGGTGAAGGAGAGCAGCTCTGCCGCATCATGGCAGGGGGTGACGCCGGTCTTCAGGGGCAGTTCATTTTCAATGGGGGCGGTGAATTCCATGCCGATAACCGAACCAATGGCGGCAGGGATCATCACGCTTTCCCAGCCCTTTGCCATCACATAGTCGGCAATCACCTGCCGGATGTCCTCCCCGCTTTTCACTGTTACTTCGAACACTTCCGGCATGCTTCAGCCCTCCACTTTCTTCATGGCCTGGCTGGCGGCAATCAGGATGGGATCATACACCGGGGCAACGGGGGGTGCGTACACCAGATCCAGCTCGTTGATTTCCCCTACGGTCATGCCGCAGGTAATGGCAGTGGCAAACACATTGATCCGCCCGGCAACGGATTCGCTGCCGATGGCCTGTGCCCCCAGGAGCCGTCCTGTTTTCTTATCCAGAATGAGGCAGATGGTATTGTCCCTGCTGCCCGGATAGTAGGATGCCCGATCCCCCTTGGTGATGATGGAGGATGCCGCATCATAGCCGGCTGCCTTCGCCTGCGCAAGGGACAGGCCGGTGGCGGAAATGTACAGGTCAAAGGCCTTGGTAACCATGGAGCCCAGCACGCCCTTGAAGGTTTCGTGCTCCCCTGCCAGATTGCCGCCGGCAATGCGTCCCTGCTTGTTGGCCGTGGTGCCCAGGGGCACATACACGGCGCCGCCGGTAATGCGGTTCTTCATCTGCACGCAGTCGCCGCATGCCCAGATGCAGGGGTCGCTGGTGCGCATTTCATCATCCACCGCAATGGCACCCTTGATGCCCAGGGTCAGCCCTGCATCCCGTGCCAGGTCGCTGGCAGGCACCACGCCAATGCTCAGCAGCACATGATCCACGGCGGTCTCTTCCCCGTTGGATGCACGAACCCCGCAGGCATGTCCATCGTTCAGGAGGATTTCCTCCACCCCGGCGTTCAGGTGCACATGCACCCCGTGGGCGGTAAGGGTATCCAGCACGGCCTGGGAGAAGCTTTCATCCAGGAAGGGCAGCAGCCGGGGCATCATCTCAAACAGATGCACCTCCACGCCGCTGTTGGTCATTTCCTCTGCCACTTCAATGCCGATGAAGCCGCCGCCGATAATGGCAGCCTTCTTCTGCCCCTGACCTTGAACAACGCCCTTCAGGCGAATGCCGTCCTCCACGGTGCGCAGGGTGTAGACTCCTTCCGCCTTGGCCCCCGGAATGGGAGGCACCACAGGCCGGGCACCGGTGGCAATGACCAGCTTATCGTAGGCTTGGGTGAACACATCCCCCGTATCCAGGTTCCGCACGGTGACGGTCTTTGCATCCCGGTCAATGCTGGTAACTTCATGGTGAATGTAGGTGGGCACGCCCCGCTTGCGGGTCATTTGATCCACGGTCAGGCTCACCAGATCGTTGGGTTCCTTGATCATGTCCCCTACGAAGTATGGCAGACCGCAGGCTCCATAGCTGATGTAGCCGGACTTTTCAAATACGGTGATGTCCAGAGACGGATCCACACGCTTGGCCTTGGAAGCAGCGCTCAGGCCAGCTGCCGTTCCGCCGATGATAACAACTTTTTCAGCCACGACTTTCACTCCCTTCAGGAAAGGCAGGTCGGGTTAAATTTCAATGGTATCGTTGCTGATGTGATACTTCTCAATCACGCCCATCTGGGTCATGGTCTCCTGCAGGTGCTCCAGCTTGGCACCGGCATAGTCCTCATAGGGCTTGCGCAGGTGTCCGCCGGGCAGACCCAGCAGGTTCAGGGCAGCCTTGATGACCACAGGGTTGGAGAAGGTGTACAGCTCCTGCAGCAGGGGGAACCACTTGAAGTATTCCTTCCGGCACTCTTCAATGATGGTCATATCCGTCCAGGGGCGGGAATACTTGGCAGCCTCTTCAGGGATGATATTGCCGCCGATGTTGGCCGTGCCGGTGCCCCCAATGGCCAGGGTGGGGATGACAATGGAGTAGTGGGGATAGTCGCAGCACATGATCTTGACCCGGCCTTCGCACAGCCGCTGCACCTGAACCAGCTGCTCCACGCTGGGCAGGGCTTCCTTATCCACCACAAAGTTGGGATGCTTTTCCGCCAGGTACTGAATGGTCTCCGGCAGCACCTGCACGCCCAGGCGGCTGGGATTGTTGTAAATGCCGCAGGGAATGGTCACGCTGCTCATGCAGGTATCCAGATGGGTCTTGGCAGCATGCTGTGTAATGAGCACATAGGGGGGCACGGTGAACACAACGCCGTCAGCACCTTCTGCCTCGCAGAACTGGGCAAACGCCACGCTGGCTTCCGTGGTCAGGGAAGCGGCGCTGAAGAACACAGGCACCACCTTCAGTCCACGGGCAGCACGATCCTTCATGTAGGCGATGACCGACTTGACGATCAGCTTCTTTTCCTCAATGGTCAGCAGGGTCACTTCACCGGCAGAGCCCAGAATGAACAGCTGGCTGGAACCGTACTTGATCTGCCGGGCAATGAGCAGCTTAAAGCCCTCAATATCAATCTGATTGTCGGCAGTAAAAGGAGTCGGCATGGCAACCCAGGAACCTTGGAGATTCATCATGGCTTGTATCCTCGCTTTCCGTAATGCTTCATTTTACATCTTGTATGTTGAAAAAGGCAGTGCCTTTTCAGCCGTGGTCAGTCCTCCAGCATAATGCGGAGGATTTCAATATCCGTGGCACGCATGCCCTCACGTCCCATGCGGCCGTAGCTCTTGAGGGTCTTTTCCGCATCCGCCTTCACCAGACCCTCCCCCTCGTGGAAGCCCCGGCGTTCGCTGGCCATGTGGTAGGCAAGAATCGCCGCATTGACGGAGGAAGCAATCTTTGCCGCACAGGAGGCCTTTGCCCCATCACACACAATGCCGGACACATTGCCCAGGGTGTTGATGATGGTTTCCTCAATGACCTCGTAGTCCGCATTGTTCAGGTAGGCAATGGCTGCCCCTGCCCCCACGGCGGCAGATACGGCGCCGCAGTAGGCACTCAGCTTGCCCAGTTCGTTTTTCTGATAAATGGCAATCAGGTTGCTGAGCACCAGAGCACGGATCTTCTTGTCCCGGGTTACTTCCAGCTCCTGAGCGTACACCGCCACCGGCAGGCTGACGGTCATGCCCTGATTGCCGCTGCCGGAGTTGATCATCACCGGCAGTACGCAGCCGTTCATGCGGGCATCGCTGCCGGCGGCAGGCAATGCACAGGCACGGTTGCGGACGTCATCCCCGTAGTGAGCCAGCATGGTAGCCCCCACGTTGGCACCGTACTTGTTGGACAGGCCTTCCCGGGCAATCTTCATATTGCAGTCAACCTGCTGCTCCATCAGCTCCGCCACGTCTTCCAGCTTTACATTCAGGGCGAAGTCGTAAATATCCCGCAGGTTCAGCAGGGAACGATCCGTCTCCGTGGCGTTCCTGGCTGTCAATCCCTTGCGGAAGAGCACTTCCCCATTGTGTTCCATGCGCACGATGTTGGTGTGGGAGAAGGCTACCTCCACCAGAGCGGAATCCTCGCCGGAGGTCATTTCCACAATGATCTGCAGGCTGGATACCCCTTCCAGCAGCTCCACGGTGCAGATCTTCTGCTTGAGCAGCTTCCGTGTCAGCTGAAGATCCTCATCGGTCACATCCACCAGCACTTCCAGCTTCTTGTCCGGATTGCCGCCTACGGCGCCAAGGACTGCGCTGGTTTCAATGCCCTTCATGTCCCCGGTGGTGGGCACGATGACTGCCTTCACGTTTTTGATAATGTTGCCGGAGCACTTCACGTTGATGTGCTCAGGTACCTTCCCCAGTATGCTCCTTGCCTTGGCAGAAGCGTAGGCGATGGCAATGGGTTCGGTACATCCCAATGCGGGAACAATCTCCTCACGAAGGATAGCAAGATACTCGTTATAAATATGCTGATCCATATACAACCTCCTGGTAGCATATGCCTGGTTTGTATTCCGTTTTGGGTACAAGACGCCCTTGTCTGCGCCTATTGTACGAAAGAAAATCCCCCTATGCAACATGGTAGCAACAATTGTTTTGTATAAACTTTGTATATCAGGTTACATTTTTGTCTCTTATCTATTTTGCATTTCCCACTTTTGTGATACAATGATTCGTGACATATGTATAACGAATACAGGAGGGAGTACCGGATGAAGCGGAAGGATTCTAATGTAACGCTGCCCTTGTCAAACCCTAATGAACTGCGTGACTTGATCGCCCGAAATGCCGTTGCATTAGAGATTCCGGCGAAGACGGTTTTTCTGCAGCCCGGGGACGTGCCGGAAGGGGTGTACTACATTGCCAGCGGCCGCACCCGGCATTACATGATTGCCCCGGACGGCACGGAGAAGATTCTCTACACCCTGTCCGCCGGCTGGTTCTATGGCGAAACCCCCTGCGCCCTGCACGATGTTACCGGTCTGTTCTCCAAGGCGGAGGTAGCTTCCCTGCTCTACTGCATCCCACCGGAAAAGTATCAGCAGCTGCTGAAGGAAAGTCCCCTTTTCTGCGAAGAAATTCTATTGAGTTATTCCAAGAAGATGCGCATTTTGCAGCAGGAGATTGCCAGCCTTGTCTTCACCTCCTGCAAGGATCGGCTGAAGCAGCTTTACTGCGCCACAGCGGACACAGGGCATGTGGTGGATGGGGGCTGGTATGACCTGAAGATCAACTACACCCAGTATGAAATCAGCACCATTGTGGGCAGTGCCCGGGTCACGGTCAGCAAGCTGATTAACGAACTGTGCGCTGAAGGCTTTATCCGCCTGCTGAACCGGAAGACTCAGGTGAACATCCGGCAATATGAAGCGGAGATGGGCAGCGAGAAGGAATGAATCAGACCATCAACGCCACCCAAGGTTTGTTGATGGTCTGTGGGCGCTGGGGCGAATCTTGCCCCAGCGCCCTGCTTTGGTTTTCATGGCGAAAACACCCCGCTTTTGAACCGGATGCTGCTGAAAAGCGTTAATCCACCGTAGAAGCGCAGCTGCAAGCCATGTTCGGCGCAGATCATGTGCTCCGGGTGGGGAAAATCATCCCTCCGACCAGAAAGAAATCGAAAGCTTCACCCGGCAGCCCTTGAGCAATGGCAGGATGCCCTTCAGGACGGGGATATTGAAATGAATGGATGATTCTTTCTTAGAATGCCAGCCTGCCCTCATCAATCCGGTCTGCCTCGGTCATCTTCCGCAGCACCCGGCAGGGCACTCCGGCGGCAATCACCCCGGCGGGAATATCCCGGTTCACCACGCTGCCTGCACCGATAACCGACCCGGCGCCAATGGTCACGCCCCCAAGGATCACCGCCCCTGCGCCGATCCACACGTTATCCTCCAGGGTAATAGGAGCAGAGGTGCCGATGCCCCGGGCACGCTGATCACCCAGAAGGGCGTGGCCGGAGCATGCCAGGCACACATTGGGGGCGATGAAGGCCCCTGCACCGATATGCACCGGGGAAGTGTCCAGAATGGAGCAGTTGTAATTGATCACCGTCAGGCCGTGGGTGTGAATGTTGAAGCCGTAATCGCAGTGGAAGTCCGGCTCAATGCCGGTCATGGGATGGCAGGTGCCCAGAAGCTGACGGAGGATGTCCCGGCGCTTTTCCTCCTCCTCCGGGGAGGTCTGGTTGTACGCCCAGCACAGATTCTTCGCCCGGCGGGATAATTCCCGGGGAAAGTTCACATAACCGCTGACATAAGGTTCATGAGATTGCATGATGGCAAGCACGTCCATGGTGGATTCCTCGTTTCATAAGATTTGCACCCTGCATCATACCACAAAAATTGTTTTTTTGCCTGCATCAGGATGCTTGTCATTGCTGATGTTTTTTGTGCAAAAAAGGCAGGAATCAAACCATTTGAGTCGAATACAGAAGACAGAATATCCTGCATTGATAAAGGAGGCATTCCTTATGGCAAAATTCCGTTTATCCGCTTTCGCTGACGAGGCAAGCCCTGTGCTGGATGAGCAGCTGCAGGCCCTGAAGGAAGAAGGCATGGATCGCATCGAGCTCCGTGGGGTGGATGGCAAGAACTGCTCCGCCCTGACCCTGGAGGAAGCAGCCGAGGTAAAGAAAAAGCTGGACGCTGCCGGCGTGAAGCTTTCCGCCCTGGGTTCTCCCTTCGGCAAGGCCCAGCTGGACGAGCCCTTTGATGCCCATCTGGCATCCTTCCAGCACGGACTGGAGCTGTGCAAGGTGCTGGGCTGCGACCGGATCCGCATGTTCAGCTTCTATCCCCCCAAGGGAGCAAAGCCGGAGGACTGGAAGGAAGAAGTCTTCCGCCGGTTGGACATCATGCTGGATCTTGCGGACAAGGCCGGCGTTTATCTGGTGCATGAAAATGAAAAGGACATTTACGGCGACGTGACTAGCCGGTGCGTGGAGCTGATGGAGAAGTATTACCCCCGCATGGGCTTCGTGTTTGACCCGGCCAACTTTGTGCAGTGCGGTATGAACACCGCCGAGGGCTACGAGCAGCTGAAGGGCTATGTGACCTACATGCACATCAAGGACGCTTTCCTGGCAGACGGTGCCGTGGTGGCAGCCGGTCACGGGGACGGCCATGTGGCGGAGATCCTGAAGAAGGTGAACGAGGAGCACGACGGGGAAGTGATCCTGACGGTGGAGCCTCACCTGACTGTGTTTGACGGACTGAAGGACCTGCAGGGCGAGCCTGTGACCCATCACGAAACCTACCCGGACAGCAAGACCGCCTTCCATGCCGCTGTCAAGGCACTGAAGGACATTCTGGCAACCCTGTAAAACGCTTGTGGAGGAAGAACCATGCTTCGACTTGGCATCATCGGCGTGGGCAACATGGGCTCAGGCCATACAAAGAATATTCTGGAGGGCAAGTGCCCGGAAATCAAAATTACCGCCATGGCGGATCGGAAGGAATCCCGCCGGCAGTGGATTCATGAAAATGTGCCGGACGCACAGGTCTTTGCCGAGGGCAGCGACCTGATTGCCAGCGGCGCATGCGACGCTGTGCTGATTGCCGTGCCCCATTATCAGCATCCCACCCTGGCTATGGATGCCTTCGACCACGGCCTTCACGTGATGTGCGAAAAGCCTGCCGGCGTGTACACCCTGCAGGTGCGGGAGATGAACGAAGCGGCGGACAAGCATCCGGAGCTGGTCTTCGGCATGATGTTCAACCAGCGGTCCAACTGCCTGTACCGCAAAATGAAGGAAATGATCGACGGGGGCGAAATCGGCGACATCAAGCGGATGAACTGGATCGTTACCGACTGGTACCGCACCCAGTTCTACTACGACTCCGGCGCATGGCGTGCCACCTGGGCAGGAGAAGGCGGCGGCGTGCTGCTGAATCAGTGCCCCCATCAGCTGGATCTGCTCCAGTGGCTGTGCGGCCTGCCGGTGCGGGTTCATGCCTTCACCCACGAAGGCAAGTGGCACGACATCGAGGTGGAAGACGATGTGACTGCCTACCTGGAGTTTGAAAATGGGGCTACCGGCGTGTTCATCACCACCACCGGCGACGCTCCCGGCACCAACCGGCTGGAGATCACCGGCACCAAGGGACGGCTCATCTGCGACAACAACGAGCTGGTCTATGACAAGCTGGGCGTGGACGAGCGGGAATGGTGCGTCACCTGTGACAAGGGCTTTGCCAAGCCCCCCTGCGAGCGGGTGCCTGTGGAAACCGACGGGAAGAACGAGCAGCACGTGGCCGTGCTCAACGCCTTTGCCGGGAAGATCCTCCACGGCACGCCCCTGATTGCCGACGGTCGGGAAGGCATCCGCGGCCTGATGCTGTCCAATGCCATTCATCTTTCCGGCTGGACGGGCGAAACCGTGTCCCTGCCCATTGATGAAGAAAAGTTCCTGAAGCTGCTGAACGAGCGCCGTGCCACCTCCCGTGCCAAGGAAGACCGGGACGTGGTATCCGACACGTCGGACAGCTACGGCAGCAAAGTGACCAAATAAAGGCGGAATAGGCAAGCCTGTACAGACCATCAACAAACCCTGGGTGGCGCTCACGGGCTCGCAAGCCCTTCAACTCTAAATCGAAAATCGGCGAGCCCCTTCGGGG
>CAVIWF010000060.1:0-12780 GCA_963646285.1 bacterium | reverse complement strand
GCTGCCAGCCATGTCGGATACCTTGGTGACTTCCAGGGTGGTATCCAGGTCGTCTGTTTCGTTATCCTCTTCGCCGCCGTTTTCAGGGGTCTTGGGATTCTCGGGATCCTTAGGATCGGGAATCTCGTCGCCCTTGGCGGTGGCGGTGTTCAGCACGTGGCCAGCCAGAATGTCGTCGGTGGTCACGGTGTAGGTGGTGGTGAAGGTCTTTACTTCGCCCACAGCCAGCTCTGCAATGGTCTCATGCAGACCCGTCAGATCGTCGTCCACCTTCACGTTGTAGTAAGGCACGTTGCCCGTGTTGGTGACGGTGATGGTGTAGGTGATGGTTTCGCCCAGTGCCACCTTGCCGGTCTTGTCGGAGGTCTTTTCCACCGTCATGCTGGCATCCAGGTCGTCGGTGATGTTGGTCACCACGTCGCCGCTTTCGGGGGTCTTGGGATTCTCAGGATCCTTGGGATCCACCACAGGATCTGCCTTGCCCAGCACCACATTGACGATCTTGCCAGCGAGAATGTCGTCGCTGGTGACGGTGTGGGTGGTGGTGAAGATCTTTACTTCATCCACATCCAGCACGTCAATGGTTTCGTGCAGGCCGGTCAGCTCATCGTCTACCTTCACGTTGTAGTACGGCACATTGCCGCCGTTCTCCACGGTGATGGTGTAGGTGATGGTGTCGCCCAGCTTCACGTTTTCCGTCTTATCGGACTTCTTCGTGATGAGCAGGTAAACGGACACATCAGCCAGATCCACGGTATCGCTTGCCTTCCAGCTCTTGCCGGTGTCGAAGCTTGCCGTTACCTCGTTGGTGAAGGAGCCAGCCAGAACGTCGCTGCTGGTGACGGTGTAGGTGGCTTCAACGGTTGCCGTTGCGCCCCCTGCCAGGGTCAGGGTCTTGGTGGTTTCGCCGTTATCGAAGGTTACGCCTGCCTGCTCGGTCAGGGTAATGGTCTTCTCCTCGGCGTAGATGTTGGTCACGGTAATGGTGAAGGTGACCACATCGCCGGTGTTGAAGTTGTCGCCTTCATGGGTCTTGGTAACCACCAGGTCATCCGCCACGCCTTCATCCGTTACGGTCAGGGTGCCGTAGTTCGGGTAGTAGGTGTAGTTATAGGACATTTCGTGGTCCTGCCAGGTGAAGGTGTACCAGTTATAGCTGGAGCCCACCAGGGTCTGGCTGCCGGTGACATCATAGATGGCACCTTCGCCGTCCACGAAGCTGGTACCCTCCACGGTGTTCACCGTGTGGTTGGTCAGAGGCGTGCCGTCGTAGGGCTTGGTTGCGTCCTCGGACAGGAAGCGCAGCGTGCGAGGCTCGATGGTCAGGTATGCCCAGCCGGTCACGTAGCCTTCGTAGTTGCCTTCGCTGGATACGCGCACCTCAACCTCAACGGAATCGCGGACATTCCGCGCCGTGATCGGAACCTCCGGTTCGCCGCTCTTCCATTCGGTTTCCGTAGAGATCCGATACTCGATCTTCAGCTCGTTGCCGTTCACATCCGTTGCTTCAGCAGCAGGGAGGGAGTAGGTAACGCCGTCGTAAACCTTCGTCAGGCTGTTGGGGGTCAGGGTTACGTAGTCGGCAATGGCGCCCTTGGTAATGTGCAGGTCGCCGGGTACGTAGGTCAGGGTGTAGTTGGCGGTTACGTCGTTGCCGGCAGCGTCGGTAATGACAGCGTCATGGGGCACCAGTTCGTCTTCGTAGTCGCCCACATTGGTCTGCTCACCGGCGATGGCGGCGGTCACGGTCTGGCCTTCCACCACGTTGGCGGTGGTGAAGCCATTCTCCCCGTGTGCCTGGCCGTCATACACCACGGTGTTGTCATTGGCGGTGATGGTGGCTGCACGAGGCGTGATGTTCAGCTCATTGATGACGTATTCGATATGCTCGTACTGATCCGCATGTTCGAATACGATGGAGGTAATGACGTTCTTGGTGCCGCTGTCCGCCACGTTGGTGACCGTGGTGTCCAGAACCACCGTCAGTTCGTCGTCGGTGACCGGGACGGTAGTGGTTTCGCCGGAGGTGCTTTCCTCGCCCACATTGTCATACCAGACGATGAAGTCAGGCTGGCCGTGGGGCTCTCCGTCGTAGGTCCAGGTGCCGCCTCTGGTGCCGATGGTAATTTCATGGGTGTTCTTGGTGATTTCCAACGTGCCGTTCACGTAGGTGATGGCATAGTTCTTGGTGACGTCGTTATTGGCGGCGTCCACAATCACAGCATTGGAAGGTACGTTGTCTACCGTGCCCACATAGGTGATTTCACCGGTGATGGTGACTTCCTTCAGGCTCTGGTTCAGCGCCAGGTCGGTGTGGGTCTCGGTATTCTTGGTCAGGGGCTTGCCATTGTACTCCCGCTTTGCGCTGCCGGCCGTAATGGTCACAGCCTTGGGGTTGATGGTCAGGCCGCCGTCTTCCTCCACCACGAACTTCACGGTGAAGTTGGGGTTGGTGTTCTGGAAATTCTTCTCGGTCAGACCCATGGGATAGGTGCCTGCATCCGTGCCCATGGCCACAGGCAGATCCACGGTGGTGAAGTCGTCTGCGGTGTACAGCGCATCGGAGATGCTGACCACGGTGTAGCCCACAGCGGTGCCGGGGTTGCCGTCATAGGTCTTGGTGCTGCTTACGCCCTTCACGGTAACAACCACCGTATCGGGGGACACGATTTCCAGGGTGCCGGGGAGGTAGGTCAGGTCATAGTTGGCGGTCACGTCGTTGCCTGCTGCATCCACGATGATGGCATTGGCGGGTACCAGCTTGTCCTCATAGGTGCCTACTTCAACGGCGGTGAAGGCAATGTCCACGGACTGGACGCTGTGACCCTCTGCCAGGTTGGTGGCGGTGAAGGGGTTCTTCTCGTTCTTGCCGTGTGCCTGGCTGTCGTAGGTGACGCCCAGGTTGTCATTGGCCTTGATGGTTACCTTGGCATCCCCTGCGCCCCGCTTGGTCACCTTCAGGGTGCCCAGAAGGACGGTTACGGCGTAGTTGGTTGCCAGGGTGCCTTCGTTAAAGGCGTAGTCGTAGGTATTCTCGCTTTCGCCCACATTCAGCTGGCTGCCGGTGTAGGTCAGGGTCACGCCCTGTCCATCCAGGAAGCCGTCGCCGGTGACGGTGTAGCTTTCCTCGGTCAGAGCCTTGCCATCGTATTCCTTCTCGGCAGAGCCGCTGGTCAGGGTCACTTCACGAGGGGTGATGGTCAGCTGACCATCCACCACCACGAATTCCACGTTGGTGAAGTTGCCGCTGATGTTGGTGAAGTCGGTGGCCTTCACGTCCATGTCGTAGGTATCCGCATCCGTGCCGAATACGGTGTCCGTGCCGGTGAAGGTGAAGTCTGCTTCCTTGTACAGGTCGTTGTCAATGGCCACATCATAGCCGCTCACCGTGTGCTCGGTGCCGTCATACTTGAAGGTACCATTGTGCTCGGTGATGGTCACGGTCACCTTATCGGTAACAGGGGTGACGGTCAGGGTGCCGTTCTTCGTCTCGATGGTGTAGTTGTCTGCCTTGGTGTTGCCGTTCAGGGTGTAGGTGAAGGTGTTGTCGCTGCTGCCTGCATCCGTCTGGCTGCCGGTAACAGTGTAGGTGGCACCTTCGCCATCAGCGAAGCCATCGCCAGTGACGGTGACTGCATCGTCCGTCAGTGCCGTGCCGTCGTACACCTTTTCAGCGGTGGCGCTGGTCATGGTCACGGCACGCTTGTTAATGGTCAGCACGCCGTCGGTGACCAGGAAGGTCACATTGGCGAAATTGTCGCTGATGTTGGCGAACTGATCTTCCTTCAGACCCATGGGGTAGGTGTCCGCATCCGTGCCGGATACGGTGTCCGTGCCGGTGAAGGTGAAGTCAGCTTCCTTATACAGGTCGTTGTCGATGCTGACCGTATAGCCGGTCACTTCGTGCTCATCGCCATCGTAGGTCAGGGCAGAGGTGTTGCCGGTGATGGTCACGGTGACCTTGTCGGTAACGGGGGTCACCTTCAGGGTGCCGTTCTTCGTCTCGATGGTGTAGTTGTCTGCCTTGGTATTGTCGTTCAGGGTGTAGGTGAAGGCGTTGTCGCTGCTGCCCACATCCGTCTGGCTGCCGGTAACATTGTAGACTGCGCCTTCGCCATCCACGAAGCCGTCGCCGGTAACGGTGACTGCATCGTCCGTTAGTGCCGTGCCGTCGTACACCTTTTCAGCGGTGGCGCTGGTCATGGTTACGGTACGCTTGTTAATGGTCAGCACGCCATCGGTGACCACGAACTTCACGTTGGTGAAGTTGCCGTTGGTGTTGGTAAACTGGTCTTCACTCAGCCCCATGGGGTAGGCGTCCGCATCCGTGCCGGATGCTGCTGCCGTGCCGGAGAAGTAGAAGTCGGTTTCATCGTACCGGTCGTCGCTGGTGACCACGTCGTAGTCCGTCACTTCGTGCTTTGCGCCGTCGTAGAGCACCGTATCGGACTGGCCGGTGATGGTGACGATCACTTCATCTTCCACAGGGGTGATGGTCAGGGTGCCGCTTTCGTAGGTGATGGCGTAGTCGTCATTCACGTTGTCCCCTGCTGCATTCAGGATCACAGCATTGGAGATCACGTTGGGCACAGAGCCCACGTTGGTGATGGTACCGACCACGTCGATGCTGTCCAGCTTGTCGCCGCTTGCCAGTGCGCCGTCAATGTGGCTGCTGCTGGTCAGTTCCTTCTTATCGTATTCCTTGGTAGCGCTGGCGGCGATAAAGGTGACAGGCTTGGGTTCAATGGTCACATAGCCGTCGCTTTCCACAACGAAGGTCACGTTGGTGAAGGTGGTGTTGTTGTTCACGAAGCTGTCTGCCGTGAGACCCATGTTGGTGGTGCCTGCATGGAGACGTTCCGCATGGGCACTGGCTCCAGCTGCCAGGCTGAAGTCGCTTTCCTTGTACAGGCTGGTGGAGATGCTGACCACCTCATAGCCGTTGGCCATGTAGGTGTTGCCATCGTACACGTGGGTGTAGCTGTTGCCCTTCAGGGTCACAACCACTTCCACAGCCGTTTCGGTCACGGTCAGCTTGCCGGTCAGCTGGGTAATGGTGTAGTTATCAGCCTTGGTGTTGTCGTTCAGGGTGTAGGTGTAGGCGTTGTCGCTGGTGCCCACAGCCGTCTGGCTGCCGGTAACGTTGTAGGTTGCACCTTCGCCATCAGCGAAGCCATCGCCGGTGACGGTGACCTTGTCGTTGGTCAGGGGCGTACCGTCGTACACCTTGGAGTCGTCTGCACTCTTCAGGGTTACTGCACGCTTGGTGATGGTCAGCTGACCATCCACCACCACGAATTCCACGTTGGTGAAGTTGCCGCTGATGTTGGTGAAGTCGGCAGCCTTCACGTCCATGTCGTAGGTATCCGCATCCGTGCCGGATACGGTATCCGTGCCGGAGAAGATGAAGTCAGCGGTGGTGTACAGGGGGTTGGAAATGGCCACATCATAGCCGGTCACGGTATGGGCTTTGCCGTCGTACTTCACGGTGTCGCCGTGCTCGGTGATGGTGACAGTCACCTTGTCGGTAACGGGGGTGACGGTCAGCTTGCCGGTTTCCGTGGTGATGTTGTAGTTGGATTCCAGGGTGTCAACATGCAGATCGTAGGTGAAGACGTTGTCGCTCTCGCCTACGTTCAGCTGGCTGCCGGTAACGGTGGTGTCCACACCCTCATCCTTGGCGAAGCTGCCGCTGGTGATGGTCACGGTGTGGTCTTCCAGTGCCGTGCCGTCGTACACCTTTTTAGCATCTGCGCTCTTCAGGGTCACGTTCCGCTTTTCGATGGTCAGGGAACCGTCGGTGACCAGGAAGGTCACATTGGCGAAGTTGCTGCTGATGTTGGCGAACTGATCTTCCTTCAGACCCATGGAATAGGTATCCGCATTGGTGCCGGATACTTCCGCCGTGCCGGAGAAGGTGAAGTCAGCTTCCTGATACAGGTCGTTGTCGATGCTGACCGTATAGCCGGTCGCTTCGTGCTCATCGCCATCGTAGGTCAAGGTAGAAGTCTTGCCGGTGATGGTCACGGTGACCTTGTCGGTAACGGGGGTAACCTTCAGGGTAGCATTGTTGTAGGTGATGGCGTAGTCGTCATTCACGTTTTCCCCTGCTGCATTCAGGATCACAGCATTGGAAACCTTGTTTTCCACTTCGCCCACATTGGTGATGGAGCCTGTGACGGTGATGCTGTCCAGCTTGTCCCCGTCAGCCAGCCCCTTGTAGCTGATGCTGTCGGTGCTGTGAGCCTGGCCGTCATAGACCCATTCGCCGTTGCTGGCGTTGATGGTCAGTGTCCGGGGATCCACCGTCAGTTCGCCGTCGGTGACCACGAAGGTCACATTGGTGAAGGTGGTGTTGTTGTTCACGAAGCTGGCGCTGGTGAGCCCCATGGTGTAGCTGCCCGTGTGGGTGCCTTCCGCATAGGCGTTGACCCCAGCTGCCAGGCCGAAGTCATCGGCGGTGTACAGGGTGGTAGCCTCGCCGCCCAGGGTGATGGTATCCACGGTGTAGCCGGTGACCGTGTGGGTGACGCCGTCATAGGTTACGGTGTCGGTGTTGCCATGGAGGGTGACCACCACAGCCGCTGCCGTTTCGGTCACGGTCAGGGTGCCGTTCTTCGTCTCGATGTTGTAGTTATCAGCCTTGGTATTGTCGTTCAGGGTATAGGTGAAGGTGTTGTCGCTGGTGCCGACATTCGTCTGGCTGCCGGTAACATCGTAGGCGGCGCCTTCGCCATCCGCAAAGCCCATGCCGCCAACGGCAACGTCGCTGTTGGTCAGGGGGGTGCCGTCATAGGCCTTGGAGGCCGTGCCGCTGGTCAGGGTCACATTCCGCTTGAGAATGGTGATGAGCCCTTCCACCGTGCCGGTCACGATGTACTTGCCGGTCTTGTCTACCTTGTTTTCCGTCAGGGTAGGCACAACGCCGGTTTCGCCTGCATCCGTGCGGGCAGCGTACACAGTCACCACATCGGAGAAGTCTGCTTCGTCTTCGGAGCAGTCGTACCCGGTCACGGTCACTTCCTTACCGTTGTAGTCGGTCTCGGAACTGTCTGCCATGATCTTGGCATTCTTATAGTAGTAGAAAGTGATCTCGTTGGTGCCGGTGGTAATGGCAACATCCTTGGTATCCGTGGATACGGGGGTGTAGCCATTGATGGTGATGGGGGATTCCGTAATCACATCACCGAAGGTCTGGCCGGTGACCACCTTATCCGCCGCCACGGCGGTGGTGGTGTTGTTCCACACATAGTGGACGGTGTAGCTCAGGTCCGTCCGCTTGGTGTAGGTAACGGTGACCGTCTTGTCCTCTGCGGGCATGGTGCCGGTGACCACAGCCGTGCTGGGCACATAGCCGTCAATGGCAGGAGAGGTCACGGAATAAGCCCCGCCGTAGGTCACGTTTTCGGTGTGGGGTTCTGCTGCCTTGGTGCCATCCTTGTAAACATAGTTCACGGTGAGGGCGAAGACATTCTTTTTATAGTAGACGTTGATGATGTTCTTGCTCTGATCCACCTGAATGGTCAGGGGCAGGTTTTCCGTCTTGTCCAGCACGTAGCCGATGGGGCACTTATCGGTGTAGGTTTCTACCTTCGTGCCAAAGTCTGCCGTGCCGGTTGCCTGAAGATCCTTCTGCTCCACGCCGTCCAGATAGTACTTCACATAGTAGGTGCAGCTATTGGCGGTGTAGTAGAAGGTGATTTCCATGTCGTATTCATCCAGGGTGAAGGTCTGGGCTTCCGGCTTCACCACGGTGTAGCCGGTAACCGTCTCTGCAGACTCGGTGATGGAGGTGTTGAAGGTCTGGTTTTTAACTACCTTATCCTCTGCAACGGACTGGGTGGTGCCCTGCTTATAGTAGTGCACCGTGTAGCTCACATCCGTGTTGGCAGCCCAGATGGCGTACAGCACGTTTTCGCCATCGCTGTTCAGGCGGGCTTCTGCGCCTGCAGCAAAGGAGGTACCGCTGCCGTTAGCGGCGGTGTTCCAGCTGACGAAGTTGTAGCCGGTCTTAGGCGTGATGCCAACTGCCGTATTGCCCAGCACGGTGACCTTGCCGTTGTTCAGCACGGCACCGGTGGTGTAGTCGCTGCCTTCACCGCCGTTGGCCTTGTAGGTTACGGACACAGTGCCGTAGGTATCCACGTACACGGCGGTCAGGGTCACGTTGTCGTTCAGGGTCAGGTAGGTGCCGGGGTAGTAGTTGTTGGTGCCGTCCGTCCAGTAGGCGAACACCTTGCCCGTGGGGGCGGTGAAGGTGCTGTTGGCCACACGGGCGGAAGCATCGGGGGCGTAGGCGTTGGGGTCGGTCACGTCAGCGCCCGTGCCCTCGCCGGCGGTGTAGGTCAGGGTGTAGGTCTGACCCACGAAGATGGGCTTGATTTCCATGTCCCCATAAAGAGGTTCGTTGATATCGATGTTATTACCTTCGCTATCAACCCACTTGATGATGGTCAAGCCATGCTCTTTAATGAAGTTGTTCGCATCCGCATACACTTGGGTCTGCCCGATGGAAGTACCCTGTGCAACGGTTTCATTTTTGTCAAAGCCGATTTCAGTGGTCACATTGACCTTAATGTTCACCGTAACCTTGGGCTTTGCCCAGTAGGCATAGAGCACCACATTCTTGGCAGGCATGGTGCCGAAGGTGTAAGGACTGGTGGCGTCACTGATCTGAGCGGGTTCTACTTCGTACCAGCCCTTGAAGTCAGATGCTTCGAAACCATCCGGAATGGTGGAAGGGGTAACGCCCTTGCCGGAAATATCTGCTTCGAACATGATACTTTCGGAGGTTTCGCTGCCCATGTTGTTCAGGGTCAGGATATAGCTATTGCGGGAATAGTAAAGGTCTACGGTCGTGCCACTCTGATCAACATCCACAGAAGTGAAGCCCGTAATTGCCTTAGCACTCCACGTGGAACCACTGGATGTGTACGCTGTCTGAGAATACTGCTCGTTCTTCTTATAATAGCGGGTCGTGCCACCATAGGTATAGGCGGTGCCGGTGCCGTCCGGCGTTTCGAACATGTAGTTCAGGGTATATTCTACCAGATTGGTTGACCAAGAGGCATCCAAAGTGCCCTGAGCAATAATATCGCTGGTCAGCGTCAGCCGCTTGGATGTCCAAGTCGAATTCCAGCTGTTGAAGGAATAGGTGGTTGAGCCACCACCACCGCCGCCAGGACCGCCGCCGCCTCTTGCAACAGGCAGTGTAGTAAAGTCGCCAGCTGTAGGCCACAGGGCAGAAATGTCCTGCTCATACTTGGCTTTAAAGTCATAGGTGCTGGAATAGTTGGTGCCGTTCATCGTCAGCACAGGATAGGTGGTAATCCTGTACCAGCTCAGATTGCCAATGATATTAAAGGTGATGGTGTACTCATTTCTCGTGTAGTACACGTTCAGCACGGAGGAGCCGTCTGCTGCCACGGTGATGGTATCAGACTTCTCAAAGGTAAAGTAGGTACTGTCGCTTACAGAAGAAGGAAGTTTGCCGGAGGTTGCATCCAGCGTCAACTCGGTGCCGGTGTTTGCCGTCTTGCTGGCATCCGTTGCCAACATGGAATAGTTCTCGTCATTGGCATTTTCGCCCCAGTACACCACGGTGTACTTGACCTTGGAAGGATTCCACACTGCCGTCAGCACCACGCTGGCGGTGGGGGTGAAGCTGCCGGACACGGTGGCGCCGCTGGGATCCTGCCAGCCGGCGAAGGTGTAGCCGGTGCGGGTGGGGGGCGTCAGGGTATCCAGGTTCAGGGACTGACCCTGCTCCACGTACTGGCTGGTCATCTGGCTGCCGCCGGCCGTGTTGAAGGTGACCCAGTAGGCAGGCACGGTCACAGGGGTCACATAGGTATCCCCGGTAACGACCGTGTCAGCGGTGAAGGCGGTGTCGGTGTCCTTGATGACCCAGCCGGTCACCTTGGCATTCTTGGCTTCATAGTCGTCAGGCAGGCTGACCTTGTAGCCATTGTCAGCAGTTGCCTGCTTGGTGGCGTGCACATAGCCATCCTCGCTGAGGAAGTACACATAGTACACGTCGGTGAACTTGGCGTTCACGGCGACTTCGGTGGTGGCTGTATAGCCGGAAACCACACCGAAGGTCAGCTCCGTATCGCCCACGTACCAGCCATCGAACTGCTTGCCGTCCGGAGCCGTGGGGGTAGCGGGGCGGGTGACGCTTTCGCCCTTGGTCTGGTTCACGATCTGGGTGCTGACCGTTTCGCCATCCACAGTGAAGTTGAAGGTCACGTAAATATCCGTGTCCGGTTCAACCGCCGTGAGGGCGATGAAGGGGCGGGTAGATCGGCTGACGTCAATGATTTCTGCCAAGGCAGTCATTGGCATGCAGCTGATGATCATCATGACCGCCGTCAGCCACGCCAGTGCTCTCCGCATGGTGTCTTTCATAATTCCATCCTCCATTTACCAATGGTGTGAGAGAAAAGATGCATGTTACTCAGGGTCAGCCACGGTAACCACAACGCGCCAGTAGTCCATGTGGTTCTCTTCCGTAACCACCACGTTCAGCCGGGCGCCGGTGCCGCCTGCCACGTTCTGCCAGGTAGCGTCGTCCTTGCTGGTCTGCCACTGAATGGTGCACTGGGCGCTGCCGTAGCCCTTGAGCACGGCGGAAAGGGTGGCGGTGTTGCCAAAGGCTGCCTCCTGCCCGTTCCAGGATACATAAATGTCAATGCTCCGGTTGGGATCCAGCTCGTCCTCCAGGGTGGAGATCTTGTCGGACCCGGCGGGGACGGTTTCCGTTACGATGGGGTTGCCGTTTTCATCCAGGATCAGGCTACCGTTTTCATCCTTGGCGTAGGCCACGGGGGTTTCCTGTCCGGCGGGCACGGTGGCCACCGGGTTGCCGTTTTCATCCAGCACCAGGTTGCCGTTTTCATCCTTCTGCCAGGTCACAGCCGTGGCAGGGGCTTCCGTAGCCAGGGGGGCTTCCGTTGCCTCCGGGGCGGGGGTGGCCGTGGGGGCGGGTCTCAGGTGCAGCACATACACGGCGGAGTCAGCCAGGGCTGCAGGCGTCATCGTCAGCAGCAGGGTCATCATCAGCACCAGCGCCGCAAGGCTTTTCATTTTGTTGCTCATGCGTGTTCCTCCTTAAAAACTCTGCGCGGAGAATTATCTTCTCATTATAATAGGTAATTACAGGATGGTCACAACCACCTGCCACATGGAGCCGTCCATGCCGGGGGTGGTGTCGATCCACAGAGCCAGGTTGGTGGCGTCGGGAATGTCTTCCCAGGTTTCGGTGGCGGGGTTCCAGCGCTGCCACTGGATGGCAACGTTCAGGCCTTCATAGCCCTTCAGCTCGGCATACAGGCCAACCCGGTTGCCTACATAGAAGTCTTCTGCGTCCCCAAAGGCCACAATGCGGATGGAGCGCTGAGCAGCAGCTTCCTCCACAGGGGCTTCGGTCACCACCACAGGCACTTCCGTAACCACCACAGGCACTTCCGTGGCGGGAACCTCTGTGGCAGGCACTTCCGTGACCACCACAGGCACTTCCGTCACAGGGGCGGCGGTCTCCTCCACCACAGGGGCGGGGGTGGCTGTTACCTCCGCAAAGGGGGTGCCCAGATCCGTGGGGGTGCCGGTTTCTGCTGCGGCCAGTGTGGTCATCAACATCGCCGCCGTCAGGATGGTGAGCAGCTTCTTCATAACACAAGTCCTCCTATCAATTCACCCCGGAAAGGGGCATCATCTATTTTTCCACCTTGGGTATCTCTATTCTACACCATGAAGGTTACGTAGACGGTTACAAATAGGAAAGGCACCGGAGAATTTACAACAAAATCGACGTTTTTGACCCCCAAAAAGGCTGTTTTCGACCCCGGTGGGAAATCTTTTTTTGAAAAACACATTTTTTTGTGTTGCGCTGTCAAGGGGCTCTTTTTTGTCCTGACAGGTCATATTTTCTCCTTTCTGCCCCGGTTGTTTTCTTTCTTTAACACAAGTGTGTCAAATCGCCTTGAACATATTGCGATAGGGTTCAGTTTCGGTTACATTCCCGTAACAATTCGACGGATGCTCACAGGTTCCCGGTGGGGGCTTTTCCATCCCCTGCCGCCCTTTGGGAGGAGCTGCCCCGAAAAGCCCCTTCAAAAAATTTTTTCGGGTTTTTTCGAAATTTTTTTGAAGGAAGGAGTTCGTCTGTTCCCATGTAACCGAATCCTTTCATCTTGGATTCATGCCGGATTCACCTACTTTTCACCTGCATTGGATAGGATACAGGCATCCAAACAGAAAGGAAGGTGGGGACATGCCCCTGCGCAAAGCCCGGAAAAGGATCCTCATCATCGGCCTGGTGGCCGTGGCCGCCGCCATCCTGTGCCTGATTTTCGTTCATCCCCATCTTTTCCCCACCCAGGAAGCCCCTGCTGCCACAGCCGAGCCCTCTGCCGCCGCCCTGGGGCTGGTGGTGCAGGACACGGACAGCGGCCTGTACGTGCTGGCTGTGCGGGAGGGCAGTGCCGCCGACCTGGCAGGGGTGCGCTCCGGGGATTATCTCCTTTCCGTGGATGACAACGCCGTCACCACGGCGGATGAAATGGAGAACCTGCTTCTCAGTCAGGAGGAAGGGGCGCTGAGCTTCACCCTGATGCGCTACGGGGCGGAAATTACCATCACGGTAAGCTTGCCGTAAGGGCTTTCGACAAAGTGGCAGAGCCACTTTGTCGAGTTTTGCACTCACTCACTGGTCGAACGGCAAAGCCTTTCTCCCGGCCGTTCGTTCGTGTAATGAAGCTTTTTCTGACGAAAAAGCACGAA
>CAVIWF010000059.1:0-13180 GCA_963646285.1 bacterium | reverse complement strand
GTCCTGTGCTTTGGTGGTCGCATTTAACTCGATCTCATCCCCCAAATGCGTAAAAGGAAATCAACAGGCGTTCGGCTGCTGACCGAACTCATAGGAATCTCACCTCTGCCGGGTACTCCGCCAGCCCCATAGGGAAGTATCATTGTCCCTGAATCGTTTCATCGCCTTATCCGTAGCAAACGGATATTTCAGAATGGTTCGGAATCGCTACCAACCTTGCTTTCCGTGATAACCCTTGCGGGCAGGAAGTTCTTGGCGCACCTTCATCCGGCTGGGGCTGTCGCCCCCGATCAGGAATGTACCTGTTGAATGTGTATTCGGTTTTCAAGGTTCACGAGGGTGTTCGTTTTGTCCCTCAATAGGTAGCCAGCGAGAAGGCTCATTTTTTAACCCCCTGAGCGAAAAAATTTCAAAAAATTTTTTGGGCACGAAAAAAGCCGCTGATTTCATAGTGAAACCAACGGCTTGATTTACGGTGTATTTAGCTGGAAATAGGCAAAAAAATAACGGTCACACAATCCAAACGGACTGTGTGACCGTATTTATATCAGTTATTTTGCCTACGCTGTTTGCGTCAACTTTTTATTGGCGCGGGTTGCGGATGGCAGCCTGAGCGGCAGCCAGCCGTGCGATCGGCACACGGAAGGGAGAGCAGCTTACATAGTTCAGGCCAACCTTGTGGCAGAACATGATGGAGCTCGGATCACCGCCGTGTTCGCCGCAGATACCCAGCTTGATGTTGGGGCGGGTGGAACGGCCAAGCTTTGCAGCCATTTCAACCAACTTGCCAACGCCATCGGTATCCAGACGAGCGAAGGGATCGCTTTCAAAGATCTTGTTGTCGTAGTAGGCACCCAGGAACTTGCCGGCGTCGTCACGAGAGAAGCCGAAGGTCATCTGAGTCAGGTCGTTGGTGCCGAAGGAGAAGAATTCAGCTTCTTCAGCAATCTCGTCAGCCGTAACAGCAGCACGAGGAATTTCGATCATGGTGCCCACATGGTAATCCAAGGTAACACCCTGCTCTTCAAAGACCTTCTTAGCAGTTTCGTCCACAATGCCCTTCACGAAAGCCAGTTCCTTCTTGGAACCAACCAGAGGAATCATGATTTCAGGCACGATGTCATAGCCGCATTCCTTCTTCACGTTGATAGCAGCCTGCAGCACGGCACGGGTCTGCATTTCAGCGATTTCAGGATAGGTAACAGCCAGACGGCAGCCACGGTGACCCATCATGGGGTTGGACTCGTGGAGAGCGGTGATCTTCTGCTTCACCTGATCCACGGTGTAGCCCAGGTTCTTGGCCAGCTCTTCGATTTCCTCGGTCATGTCCAGATGGGGCACAAACTCGTGGAGCGGCGGATCCAGATAACGAACGGTCATGGGACGACCTTCCAGAGCCTTGTACATGGCCTCGAAGTCACCCTGCTGCATGGGCAGAATCTTTGCCAGTGCCTTTTCACGCTGTTCCTTGGTATCAGCAAGGATCATTTCACGGACGGCAGCAATACGGCTGGATTCGAAGAACATGTGCTCGGTACGGCACAGACCGATACCTTCTGCACCAAAGGCAACAGCCTGCTTGGTGTCACGAGGCGTATCAGCATTGGTGCGAACCTGCAGCTTACGAGCCTTGTCAGCCCAGCCCATGAAGCGAGCGAAGTCACCGGAGATGGATGCTTCCACGGTGGGAACCAGACCATCGTACACATTGCCGGTGGAGCCGTCGACAGAGATGCAGTCGCCTTCGTGGTACACCTTGCCGGCAATGGTCACGGTGTTGTTGGCTTCATCGAACTTCAAATCGCCGCAGCCTACAACAGCTGCACGGCCCATACCACGAGCCACAACAGCAGCGTGAGAAGTCATGCCGCCGAATGCAGTCAGGATGGCCTGGGAGAAGTCCATGCCTTCAATATCTTCAGGAGTGGTTTCCTTACGAACCAGGATAACCTTTTCCTTGTTCTTGCCGTGTTCAGCAGCAGCGTCAGCAGTGAAGTAAATTGCACCTGCGCCAGCGCCGGGAGAAGCAGGCAGACCCTTTGCAATCACGGGTGCCTTCTTGATGGCATCAGCATCGAAGTTGGGGTGCAGCAGGCTGTCGAGCTGCTTGGGCTCTACCTTCAGCACGGCTTCTTCTTCGCTCAACACGCCTTCGTCCACCAAGTCAACAGCGATCTTCAGAGCAGCCTGAGCGGTACGCTTGCCATTACGGGTCTGCAGCATGAAGAGCTTGCCACGCTCGATGGTGTACTCCATGTCCTGCATATCACGATAGTGATCTTCCAAGGTCTTGGCGATCTTCACGAACTGGTCATACACTTCAGGCATCTGCTCATGCAGCTGAGAGATGGGCTGAGGAGTACGGATGCCAGCCACAACGTCCTCGCCCTGAGCGTTCAGCAGGTACTCGCCATACAGCTTCTTTTCGCCAGTGGAGGGGTTACGGGTGAAGGCAACGCCGGTGCCGGAAGTTTCGCCCATGTTGCCGAAGACCATGGACTGCACGTTCACGGCAGTGCCCCAGTCGCCGGGGATATCGTTCATGCGGCGATAGTAAATAGCACGAGGATTGTCCCAAGAACGGAACACGGCCTTGATGGCTTCCATCAGCTGTTCCTTAGGATCCTGGGGGAAGTCAACGCCCTTTTCTGCCTTGTAGATTTCCTTGAAGCGAACAACAACTTCCTTCAGATCATCAGCAGTCAGGTCACGGTCGAACTTTACGCCCCGCTTTTCCTTGAACTCGTCCAGAACGTCTTCGAACTTGCTCTTCTTAATTTCCATCACCACGTCAGAGAACATGGCAATGAAACGGCGATAAGCATCGTAGGCGAAGTGCTCGTTATCGGTCAGCTTTGCCAGACCCTTTACGGACACGTCGTTCAAACCCAGGTTCAGGATGGTATCCATCATGCCAGGCATGGAAGCACGGGCACCGGAACGTACGGAAACCAGCCAGGGATCGTTTTCATCGCCAAACTTCTTGCCGACGATTTCTTCGGTCTTGGCCAGTGCGGCATAAATCTGCTCCTCAATATCAGCAGCGATGACCTTGCCGTCGGTGTAGTAACGAGTGCAGGCTTCGGTGGAAATGGTGAAGCCCTGAGGCACAGGCAAACCGATGTTGGTCATTTCGGCCAGGTTAGCGCCCTTGCCGCCCAGCAGCTCACGCATGTTTGCGTTGCCTTCCGTGAAGAGGTAAACATACTTCTTCTCCATGGGAAACTCCTCCTTGTTCACTTTTCGCAGGACAGAATCCTGCGACTGCCGATACGGTTCTGTTACCGCATGTGGGCAGTTCTTTCACATATCCTCTGGATTATACAATCTTTTTCCGCTTTTTGCAAGACCGTTCCGCTTGCTTTTGGTCATATTGCATTAAAAGCATGGAAAAAAGTCTTCGCAACCGTGACGATATTGCTTGTTAATCAAAAATTTGGAAAATTCCGCACTTCAAATACTGAGTTTCAGGAGCGCCGGGAAGAATGGGATGATCCTTTCCCTGGGTGCGATACTCAACCTGCCGCAGCTGTACGTGGGCGTCATGGGCTGCATCCCGCACAATGTTCATAAAAGCATCGGGTAAAATGTGCTGGCTGCAGGAACAGGTGATCAGGTATCCGCCTGGCTTGACCATCTTCATGGCACGCAGGTTGATCTCTTTATAGCCACGGGTTGCGCTGGCAATGGCAGAGCGGGTTTTGGTAAAGGCAGGGGGATCCAGAATGACCACGTCATACTTCACGCCATCCCGGCTCTGCTGCCCCAGCAGGTCGAAAGCGTTGGCCTCCACGAAGTGAACCCGATCCTCTAAGTGGTTCAGCTTTGCGTTTTCTGTTGCGAATTCGCAGGCAAAGCCGGAAATATCCACGCCGGTCACTTCAGCTGCACCGTAGTAACCTGCATGGAGGGCAAAACTGCCCGTATGGGTAAAGCAGTCCAGCACCGTCTTTCCCTTCACAAAAGGTGCAATGGCTGCCCGGTTTTCCTTCTGATCCAGGAAGAAGCCTGTCTTTTGACCTTCCTTCACATCCACCCAGAAATGCACGCCGTTTTCGACCATTTCCACCCGGTCGGGAACCTGACCATAGAGGAGGCCCGTGGTCATTTCCATACCTTCCAGTTTGCGAACAGGAACGTCATTTCTCTCCCAAATGCCGGCAGGATGCACCTCTTCCACCAAAGCATCCACCACATCCTGCTTAAACCGTTCCATGCCCAGTGCCAGGCACTGAAGTACCAGCACATCGCCGAAGCTGTCAACAATCAATGCAGGCAAACGATCACTTTCTGCAAAAATCAGCCGGCAGGAGCGAAGATCGGCAAAGGTGCGCCGGTAAGCCACGGCTTCCTTCACACGGCGGAAGATAAAAGCACGATCAATCGGTTCATCCTTCAGGCTCATGATCCGCAGAGCGATCTGGGACTGAGGATTGTAATAGGCTTTTGCAAGGAAGCGCCCCTTGGAAGACATCACGTCCACGATATCGCCGGGGACAAACTCCCCTTCCACCTTGGCAATATCACTGCGGAAGGTCCAAGGATGTCCGCTGTATACACGTTTTTCTTTTCCGGGAATAAGAATTGCAGATGCCATGACTGCCTCCACGCTTAGTGCTTTGCAGCCTTAATAAAGGCTGTGAAAAGCGGATGTGCCTTGTTCGGGCGGGAAATAAACTCAGGATGATAGATCACGCCCATGTAGAAGGGATGATCAGCCAGCTCGAAGGCTTCAGGATAATCGCCCTCCACAGCTTGTGCAGTGAAATGCATCCCTTTGTCTTCCAGCATGGGCACAAAGCCCTTTTCAACCTCATAACGGTTGTCGTGACGTTCGTGAATCAGGTCTGCCCCATAAATATCGTGGAGCTGACCCGGAAGCAGACGAACATCCTTGCCGCCCACCCGGGCTGCCTGACGGCTGTCATTAACGGCTGTGACTCGATCATCCGGAATGCGCACAACAGCCGGATCACAATCGTGCTTTACCTCCGTGGAGTTGGCACCGGTCATGCCGAGAAGATGACGCACAGCCTCCACCACGCCGAGCTGCATGCCGAAGCCAATCATCAAGCAGGGCTTCTTCTGCTCCCGAGCATAATGAGCCGTAGCGATGATGCCTTCTGCGCCACGGTCGCCGTAGCCACCCGGCAGCAAAATGCCATCATACTTGGAAAGCTTCTCTGCGGCGTTTTCATCCGTAATATCTTCCGAGTTGATCCAATCCAGATTGACGCTGGTCAGGTTTGCAATGCCTGCATGGGTCATGGCTTCAGCCACGGACAAATAAGCATCGTGCAGCTCCACATACTTGCCCACAAGCGCAATAGAGACTTCCCCCTCAGGGTGCGTATACCGCTGCACCATGTCCTTCCATTCGGTCAGATCAGGAACGGTTACAGGCAGTGCCAGCTCCCGGCAAACAATATCCGCAAAGCCTTCCTTCTCCAGCATCAGGGGTACATCATAAAGGGTAGGCGCATCCGCATTCTGCACCACATTGCCCGTTTTCACATTGCAGAAGAGGGCAATCTTGTCCTTGGCTTCCGTAGTGATGGGCAATTCGGTACGGCAGACGATCACGTCCGGCTGAATGCCAATGGCACGCATGGTTTTGACGCTGTGCTGGGTGGGCTTGGTCTTCATCTCGCCCGCAGCGTTTAGATAGGGCAGCAGCGTCACATGAACGAAGCAGGTATTGTGCTCCCCTACTTCCCATTTCATCTGGCGAATGGCTTCCATAAAGGGAGAAGACTCCATATCGCCCACAACGCCGCCGATTTCGATAATGGCAATATCAGCACCGCTGTTCACTGCCGCCAGCTTGATCCGGCTCTTAATTTCGTCCGTTACATGGGGAATGACCTGTACGGTACCGCCGTGGTATTCGCCCCGCAGTTCCCGTTCCATGATCCGCTTGTGAACCTTGCCGGTGGTTACGCTGGCTTCGCCACGCAAATTCACGTCAATAAAGCGCTCGTAATGGCCAAGATCCAAGTCTGCTGCCACGCCGTCATCCGTGATAAAAGCCTCGCCATGCTGCAGCGGAGACAAAAGCCCCGGATCCACATTGTAATAAGGATCACACTTCTGCATTGAAACCTTATATCCCCGTGCTTCCAGAAGCCGTCCCAAAGAAGCGGCCGTGATACCCTTCCCCAAGGAAGAGACAACGCCGCCGGTAACAAACACATACTTGGTTGCCATGGTCAACGCTCCTTATTCAATCCGATTCATGATTCCTTCACCATTGTAAAGGTGGACTTCTGTTCTGTCAAGGGTGGAATCCGCCCATGAAAAAGAGAAAAGACGTTGCATCTTTTCTCTTTAGGCGGCTTACACATATCGAATTTTTGCTGGCTTTCCCAGCTTTTGCAGGCAATCGGTAATGTCCTTGACAAGCCGCAGCTTGATGGACAGGGAAATGGGCATATCCGGATTCTGATGGGCAGGATTCAGCGCTCTGCCTACAATGAATTTGACGGAAGTACACTTCTCCACCAAAATCTCTGTCAGCAGATAAGCACCGTCCTTCTCTCTTCTCAGCACAGCTGCATCCTTGGTGGTGCTGTACTCTTCCAGAATGTCCAGTACTTTGCCGATGGTTACCACGCCTTCGGTAATCAGGTCAATGCCCTCCATGTGGGCAATGGGCGGCACATCAGGCGAAATATAATCCAAGTCGATGGACATTTCACGCCCCAAATGCTTGCTGACGATCTGTGAGGTGGTTCCGCCGCAAATAACCCGAATCCCCGGGCAATTCATGAGCTCATGCACCACATCATCATCGTCTTCCGGATCAACTGGCGGCCCCACCATGACACAGCAAGGCATAGGCTCTGTGATCCGCAGCACAGCCACGGTTGTGTCATCGCCGCATTGTCCGTTGTAAAGCTCATTGCTCTTCATCAGCAAACGGTGCTGCACATCCACGGCTTTGTCCTCGGGCTGGCTGGTTTCTTCCAGAAATTTTACAACGTTTTCATGCTGCCAGCCAAAGTTGAGGGTTTGCCCGACGCCGGCATGAATCACACCATCGGAAAAAGTGATCACAAAGTCGTTCAGCTGCAGCTTCATGTGTGCCCGACGAATTTGCTTGCCGGCAATGTTTTCTTCCACCCAAGGGACATATACACGCTTACCATCCCGAAGAATGACCAGCGACGGGTTATCGAATTCCACGAAGTAGGCATTTCCCGCCCGATCCACCTCCATCATGGTAAAGGTGGAGTATGCTACATTACGCACCTTGCACACCGGCAAAGTGGATGCAATGGTTTCTACCACGTCCCTGATATCTGCGCCTGCGTCCACCATGGAGGTAATGATCTTGCTGGTCAGCGAGGCCAGAATGTTTGCCTTTACGCCGCTTCCCAGTCCGTCCGAGAGCACCATCAGGATGCCCTTGTCCCCCTTGACAAGATCCACTTTATCCCCGCACAGTTCTTCCCCATAGTGATTCAGGCTGTCCCAACTGGTTTCAATGAAGAAATTCATCTTTGCCCACCCCTGTTCATGCTGTCTTTCAGCTTGAGTAGGGCTGCCTTGGTTTCACCGGTGGTTTCGCCAAGAAGGCTTGCAATTTCCTGGGCAACACGCATCTGCTTATCAATCACCTGCTGTGCGGTATCAATGGTTTCCTGCCGCATTTTCTTCATTTCCTGAATTTTATCTTCCTCGGCAGTAATGTCCTTCAGCAGCACCAGGTATTCCTTATCCGGCACATGGACAATGCTTTGCTCCACCATGACATCATAAATGGCCGTTTTGCAGCGGACATTCATGACGTTTTGCCCATCTTGGCGGATTTTGTTCAATTCATCCATCACCAGGAAGGTGCTTACGTCCATGCCAAGGCAGGAATTATCCAAATTCAGCATTTCTGCCGCTGCCCGGTTAAACTTCATGATGCCGAAGTTTTCGTCCAGCAGCAGCAATCCGTTCGGCGTGTTATCCAAAATGGTATTTGACATGGATTCCGCCCGCTGCCGCATATAAGGGAGGCACATTTTCAGATTCGCCTTGCCATCATAGACAGCCAACGCCTTATCCCAGCAGGTATCATAGCCGCATGCACCGCAATTCAGCAGATCATCCTGGGTATACTTGCCGATGGAGTGGAGAATTTTCCAGATTTCTTCTGAAGATGGGTTGGGACGCTTATGTACCCCGGATTGATCGGTATAGGCAGCACGCATGTCCACCTGAACCTGTTCCGTCAGAGGCATTTCTCCCTGGGTCTTTTGCTGAGAGAAACTGTAAACCTGATCTTTCACGAGCAAGAAAGGATGGGTAATGTCATGAAGCCCGGGGCCACCCACGCAGGAGTCTACACAGGCACTCATTTCCAGCACGTAGCCGGTCATGTGATGTTCCCGAATATCCTTCAGCATTTGAAGGCAGCGATCCATCCCATCCACAGCCACTGCTTTATAGTGGACACGTTTCTCCGGCGGAATCGTCTTCAGAATGCCGCCCGGAACAGGGTACACCCGGCTCAGGGTTGCATGCATTTCGTGTGCATGGTCATCCTGCACTTCGTCCAGATGAATCCCTTCACGGCGGAACCAGTCCCTTACTTCGTTGAACATGAGGACAGCGTCCATCTGTCCGGAAGATAGTGCTTCCTGCTTTTTGGAAATGCAGGGTCCGATGAAACATACTTTGATGTCTTCACCATATGCCGCACGGAGCAGTTTTGCATGAGCGACTGCCGGAGAGGGAACTTTGGCAAGCTGAGGAAGTAAATCCGGGAAATACTTTTCGATCAGCAGCACAACCGTAGGACAGCAGGTGGTGATGAGATTCGCCACTTCCTGCTTCTCCAGAATATCACAGTATGCTTCCGATACTCGGGTTGCCCCAATGGCAGTTTCCTCCACGCCAGCAAAGCCAAGCTTCTTCAGCCCGGCAGATAAGGAGGCAAAGGTGCTCCTTGGGAATGCAGCCACAAACGAAGGTGCAACAGATGCATACACCTTCTCGCCCTGGTCAATCATGGCGTGTACCTTTTGCAAATCAGACTGAATCTGCTTTGCATTTTGCGGACACACCAACGTGCAGGTTCCACAAAGCACGCATTCATCTTCCAGAATGCGTGCCTGATCGTCATGAAAGGTAATGGACTTCACCGGGCAATGGCGAATGCATTTATAGCAGTTTTTGCAATTAGCTTCTTTCAGTTGAATGATGCTCATGGCGTGCCTCCGTGGTCATGCGTTTGCACGCGGGATGATTTCCTCCTGAATGAGACTGACGACACGATCCTTGTCCACATGATGGAACTTGACTCCATCCACCTTCACACAGGGGCCGTCCTTGCATTCCCCCATGCAGAAGCTGGCGCTCAGCTCCACCTTGTCCTGCAGCCCTGCCTTAGCGATTTCATCCTGAAACAGCTTGGTGGTGGCATAGGCACCCTTCATGTGGCAGGCCGACCCAACGCAGATGCTTACCTTGACCATTTTCTTTTTCTCCTTGTCCTGACACTGCGCCTGAGAATCAGTACCGAAATGCACAGCTGCCTCCGCCCTTGCGACATGCCGCTTCGCACTTAGCGACAGTCCAGCATGTACAACCCAAAGAATGCAGCTCCGCCATGCATTTCGGTCAATGCCGATCCTCCACGCAGGCCATTTTTATTCCACAAGCAGGTATTGCCTGCTGTGATACCGTTTAGTCATTGCCCAGCACGTCCAGAATCACCAGCGAATCATCAATCCGCTTTTCCAGTGCCAGGCGGCCGTACTTATCCACTTCGGCCTTTTCCTTGGGTCCGTGGGTCAGGCAGCCAGGACCGCCAATGCACCCCTGTTCGCAGGCCATACCCTCAATGAAGTTCTCAGGCAACAAGCCCTTGGAAGCCTTCAGCAGTGCTAGCTTGCACTCTTCCAATCCGCTGCAGGAAATAGCCTTCAGCTGGAAGTCCTCCGGCGCAACCCCCTGTTCCTTCAGTGCTTCCACCACAGCATCCTTCAGACCGCCGCTGCGGGCGAAAATCCGTCCGAAGTAGGATGCATTGTTCAGCACATCATCCTCCATGGACTTGAGATCAATATCATAGGCATCGATCATGGCCTGGAGTTCCTCAAAGGTGATGGCAACATCCACCAAATCCTTAACCCGATCCTGCTTCACTTCTCCCTTTTTCGCAACGCAGGGACCTACGAAGACCACATGGCTGTCCGGATGGGCTTTCTTAATCATCTTGGCAATCATGGCCATAGGAGAAAGGTTGTGGGAGATGTGCTCCACCATGGTGGGATAGTTCTTTTTGATATACGTGACGAACGCAGGGCAGCAGGAGCTGGTCAGGAATCCCTTTTCCACAAGCTCCTTGGCCTCCATGTAGGCTACCATGTCTGCGCCAAGTGCCGCCTCAATGACCGTGGTGAAGCCCATAGCCTTCATGCCAGCCACCACCTGACCGGTGGTTACACCATCAAACTGACCGGAAATAGAAGGTGCCACCACGGCGTACAGAGGACCTGCACCTTCCTTCTTGGTATCCTTCAACAGCTGAATCACTTTCGTGATATAGCTCTTGTCCACAATGGCACCAAAGGGGCATTGATAGACGCAAGCACCGCAGCTGACACACTTTTCTTCGTTAATGTGCGCTTTTTTATTGGCGTCCATTTTAATGGCGCCGGGCTTGCAGGCACGTTCGCAGGGGCGCACATTCTTCGTAATGGCACTATAGGGGCAAGCTGCTACGCACCTGCCGCAGGCGATGCACTTGCTGTGATCAATGAATGCGTGATGGTTCGGGAAAGAAATGGCTCCCTTGGGGCAGGCATTGGCGCAGCGATGGGCAATGCAGCCACGGCAGGCATCACTGACTGTTACCTGGCTCACAGGGCATTCATCACAGGCAATGGGCAGCACTTCAACTTCGGTGGTATGCTCAGGATGTCCGCCCAGTGCCATCTGTACCCGCTCCTGCACAATGGCACGCTCTTTATAAATGCAGCAGCGCATGGTAGGCTGCGGTCCGGGAATGATCTTCTCGGCGATGGAAAGCAGCCCTTCCGTCAGTCGGTCATCTTTTGCCAACCGTGCCACTTCACGAAGAACCTCGTACTTCAATTCCTGTACGTTCGTATCAAACTTAGCCAAAGCGAAGCCCCCAGTAATTGTTATTGTTTTGACTATCCTCTTTTAAGTTTCGACATGCTTTCTTTCTTTCCTTTTTCTTTTTCATATTTTTTAACAAGAAAAGAAAAACTGTCACAGCGTCATGTTTCGGGGGGCTATTCTTGTGCGTTATGACGATAGAAACAGAAAGCAGTGATACCCTAAATGAGTCAAAAAAACCGAAAGAGCCGCTACCCCTATTTTTCAGGGCAACAAGCTCTTTCAGTTGATCTGTCTTCTATTTGAGTTTGTACAGTCACGCCACGCTACAACCTTAAGCGTTTGCAACGGGCTTTGCCGTTTTCTTTACATCCGGCTTGATTTCCCCGGCCTTGGTCAGGGCAATCTTCGTAATCACAGGACCTGTCAATTCGTAAATCAACGTGCCTGCCAACACGACGGCATTAATGACCGTGCCGTACTCCGGCAAAGAAGTCTGACACATGCGAGCCATACCAATGGCAACACCAGCCTGGGGAATCAGGGTGAAGCCCAGATACTTCACAATGTTGGCGTCACACTTTTCGATCTTTGCACCAATGGTAGCACCCAGTGCCTTGCCCACTGCACGAGTCAGCACATAGGCAATGCCCACCAAACCGACTGTCGGCAGCACCGCCAGGTCAAGGTTGGCGCCGCTGAGCACGAAGAACAGCAGGAACAGCGGCGGCGTAAACCGGTCGCATTGCTCCAGCATGGTGTCGCTTTGGCGGCACAAATTCACCATGGTAGCGCCCACCATCATGCACACCAGCAGCGAGCTGAGTCCCCACATATCGCTCAAGCCCACAGCAGCAAACACCACCATGATGGTCAGTGAAAGCTTATTGCCACGGGAGTGGAAGAAGCGCAGCACATACACCAGCACCAGGCCAATCACAACGCCCAGTGCCAGAGAACCCACAATCTCCACCAATGGCTTGATTACCAGGGTCATGACCGTCAGCACTTCGCCACGCTCGATGGTACGTGCCAAAGCAATCATGACGGCATAAAGGATCAGACCCAGTGCATCATCCATGGCCACCACAGGCAGCAGCATCTTGGATACAGGGCCATTGGCCTTGTATTGACGGATGACCATCAGGGTTGCGGCAGGTGCTGTGGCGGCAGCAATGGCGCCCAATGCCAGGCACAGAGGCAGCGGCTGCCCGATGAGGAACAGCACAAGGAAAACCAGCAAGGAAGCGGTGCAGCCCTCAAAAAGCGTAATGATAATGGGCTTGATGCCGATCTCCTTCAAGTAGGACATTTTGAATTCACCGCCGATGGAATAAGCAATGAAGCCCAACGCCACATCGGAAATAATGGACAGCTGGGTATTCATTTCCGTCGTCAGTGCATTGAGCACATAAGGGCCTACCACCAAGCCTGCCAGCAGGTATGCGGTGACGTTGGGCAGATGAATATACCGAATCAACCGACTGAAAAACAAACCCATGGCAAAAGCAATAGCCAACGCTAGCAGAACATTCATGCTTTCTTACGCACACCTTCCACAAAAGATACAGGCAGAGAGAAGGCAATGCCCGTGTCCGGCTGATCCAATCCGCCGGTCTTTTCGTTGATAATCTTCATCACCTCATCACGCTTATCATCTTCAATCAGCGTGAAAAGGGTTTTGGACGTTTTCCGTTCAGGGCTGTAGAAGTGGCGAAGCAGTCCCAGCATGGGCAGATCTACATTGTCATCCCCATCCAGCACACGCATCATACCTGTGCTGTTCAGAATGGTAGCACCACTGAAACCGGCTTCAAGCATGCCTTCCAGAATAGGCTCCAAGCATTCTTCACGATTGAGCACCAGCACAAAAAATTGCATCCTGTTTCCTCCCTCTCTGTGGCACGTTCGTTCCTGCCAACCAGTGATTTTATCACTTTCAAGCTGTTTGTCAATCCGTTTTTCACGATAGATGGAAGGCTGGAACATTTTTCACGATAGAGTAAATTCCCAAAGTAAGTTCCACAGTGGGAATTAGGAATGGGATTTACAATGAGACAAGAAATGTGGTTGAACTAAAACTGGGAAAAATCCCAGAAAG
>CAVIWF010000058.1:0-13340 GCA_963646285.1 bacterium | reverse complement strand
ACAGACAGACAGACAGACAGACAGACAGACAGACAGACAGACAGACAGACAGACGAGCGTAATGCGCTGATTCGGCTGTGTCAGTATGTTTTCGGGTATGTTTGTATTGAGCTCGGAGCCATTGGAAAGGTTTCCATGTGCAAGCGGATTATGAAAGCAGAAACCAGCGATTCCGGCGATGTACCATTTTTTAAGATTGGCACATTCGGAAAAGAGCCTGATGCCTATATTTCCAGAAAGAAATTCGAAGAGTATAAGGCAGCTTATGCTTATCCGAAAAAAGGCGATATTCTGATTTCTGCTGCTGGCACAATCGGCAGAACGGTTGTTTTTGATGGGGCGGATGCTTATTATCAGGATTCCAACATTGTGTGGATTGCAAATGATGAAAGCATTGTTCTGAATCGCTACCTGTATTATTGCTATCAGCTTCAACCGTGGGCGGTATCTGAAGGCGGTACCATTGCAAGACTCTATAACGACAATATTAGCAAAGCAAGAATCAAAGTACCGTCCATTGCAGGACAGAAGCGCATTATTGCCATTCTTGACCGCTTTGATACCCTCTGCAATGACCTTTCCACCGGTCTTCCGGCAGAGATTGAAGCACGCCAAAAACAATACGAATACTACCGTGAAAAGCTTTTGGCTTTTCACGAAATGAGCAATGAGGAATGAGGAATGAGCAATGAAAGAAAATGTCATTTTGAATAAGAGTAAAGCTTTCGCTTTGCGAATTATCAAGCTGTATCAATACCTCTGCGAAACAAAAAAGGAGTACGTTCTTTCAAAACAAGTTTTGCGCAGCGGTACAAGTATCGGCGCAAATGCAAAAGAAGCGGCTCATGCGCAAAGTAAGGCTGACTTTTACGCCAAAATGTATATTTCCTATAAAGAAGCCAACGAAACGGAGTATTGGCTGGAGTTGCTCTATGAAAGCGGCTACATAGAAAAGGCGGCCTTTGACAGTATTTACTCGGAATGCAAGGAAATCATCAAAATTCTCACTTCCATCACCAAGACGATAAAAATTAGCAATGAAAAATAACTCAGAAAGGAGTTGCAGTTAGTAATTGCTCATTGCTCATTACTAATTGCTCATTTCATCATGTATTTCAATATCGTTTCCCAGAGCGAGGAAAGCACCGTTGTCGCCGAGTACACCCCCCAAGCCCGGCGCTCGGAGGCGTACCAAAGCGAAGCCGACCTGGAAAATGAGTTCCTCCGCCTGCTGGGGGAGCTGGGCTATGAATACCTTGCCATCCACAAGGAGGCCGACCTGATTGCCAACCTGCGCACCCAGCTGGAAAAGCTGAATGCTTACACCTTTTCCGATAGCGAATGGAAACGGTTCTGGCGGGAAGTGCTGGCAAAAGAGAATTGCGGCATGGTGGAAAAGACGAAACTGATTCAGGAGGACGAAGTGCAGGTGCTCCACCGGGACAACGGGGAGAGCAAGAACATCCGGCTCATTGATAAAAAGAACATCCACAACAATAGCCTGCAAGTCATCCATCAATATGCCATTTCCACCCAGGAAGGGGCTGCCCACAATAACCGCTATGATGTAACGGTGCTGGTCAATGGCTTGCCCCTGGTGCACATTGAGCTGAAGCGCCGGGGCGTGCCCATTCGGGAGGCGTTCAATCAAATTGACCGCTACCAGCGGGATAGCTTCTGGGCATCCAGCGGCCTGTATCAGTTTGTGCAGATTTTTGTCATCTCCAATGGCACAAACACCAAGTACTATTCCAACACCACCCGCTTCAACCACACCAATGATGCCAAGGCTCAGAAGGCGAAGCGGACGAAGACCAGCAACAGCTTTGAGTTCACCTCCTTCTGGGCGGATGCCAATAACCGGACGATTCCTGACCTGGTGGACTTTACGAAAACCTTCTTCTGCAAGCACACCCTGCTGAACATCCTCACCCGGTATTGCGTGTTTACAGATGAAAAGCTGCTGCTGGTCATGCGGCCTTACCAGATTGTGGCCACGGAGCGCATTTTGAACCGCATTGAGATTGCCAATAATTACAAGAAATACGGCACCGTGGCTGGGGGCGGATACATCTGGCACACCACCGGCAGCGGCAAAACTCTGACCTCCTTCAAAACGGCTCGGCTTGCCAGCAAGCTGGACTACATTGACAAGGTGCTTTTCGTTGTGGACCGGAAGGATCTGGATTACCAGACCATGAAGGAATACGACCGCTTCGAAAAGGGGGCTGCCAACAGCAACACGTCCACGGCCATCCTGAAGCGGCAGCTGGAAAATGACAATGCGAAAATCATCATCACCACCATTCAGAAGCTGGCCACCTTCATTAAGAAGAATACCAGCCATGCAGTGTTTGACAAGCGGGTGGTCATCATCTTCGACGAGTGCCACCGCAGCCAGTTCGGGGACATGCATCAGGCCATTACCAAGTATTTCAAGCGGTATTATCTCTTTGGCTTTACAGGCACGCCCATTTTTGCAGTCAATGCAGGGGTGAGCAAGAACCCCACCCTCCGCACAACGCCCCAGGCCTTTGGCGACCAGCTCCACGCCTACACCATCGTGGATGCCATCAATGATAAGAATGTGCTGCCCTTCCGTGTGGATACCATCAAAACCATGGACGCCGAGCCGGACATTGACGACAAGGAAGTGTGGGACATTAACCGGGAAAAGGCCTTTCTTGCGCCGGAGCGCATTCGCCTGATTACGGATTATATCCTGACCCACTTTGATCAGAAAACCTATCGAGGTCATGGGGATAAGACCTATTCTTTCAACGTGCTGCAAAACATTGGGGAGGTCGCTTCTGCTGGCAGCCGGCAGCAAATTGGGGAAGTCAAGGCAAAGCAGCGGGTCAGTGGATTCAATTCCATCTTCGCCGTGGCCAGTGTGGATGCTGCCAAGCTGTATTATGCGGAGTTCCAGAAGCAGATGAGGGAAAACCCCCAGCGCAGGCTGAACGTGGCGGTGATTTACAGTTATGGTGCCAACGAGGAGGAAACCGACGGCATCCTTGATGAGGAAAACCCGGAGGACACCTCTGCGCTGGATCAGGGTTCCCGTGAGTTTCTGGAATCCGCCATCCGTGACTATAACGAAATGTTCCACACCAATTACTCCACGGACGGCGATAAGTTTCAGAACTACTATAAAGACGTTTCCCTGCGGATGAAGAACAAGGAGCTTGACCTGCTGATTGTGGTCAATATGTTCCTGACCGGCTTTGACGCCACCACCCTGAATACTCTGTGGGTGGATAAGAACCTGAAAATGCACGGGCTGATTCAGGCCTATTCCCGCACCAACCGGATCCTTAACTCCATCAAGGCGTTCGGCAATATTGTTTGCTTCCGCAACCTGCAAAAGCGCACCGATGACGCTATTTCCCTGTTCGGGGATAAGAAGGCCGGCGGCATTGTGCTCATGCGGGGGTATAAGGATTACTACTTCGGCTATCAAGATGATGAAGGAGAGCGTCACCCGGGCTATCGGGACATGATGGAGGAATTGACCGGCAAGTTTCCCCTGTCGGAGGGGCAGATCATTGGCGAGCAGCGGCAGAAGGAATTCATTGTGCTGCTGGGTGCAATCCTGCGGATGCGGAACCTGCTGGCCTCCTTTGACGACTTTGCCGGCAATGAATTGATCAGCGAGCGGGACTTCCAGGACTACCTTGGCCGTTATCAGGATCTGCGGGATGAATGGAAAAAGCGGAAGATCACCGGTGAAAAAGAGGACATCACCGACGACATCGTGTTCGAAATCGAGCTCATTAAGCAGATTGAAATCAACATTGACTATATTCTGCTGCTGGTGGAGAAGTATCACGATTCCCACTGTGATGATAAGGAAATCCTCATTACCATCCAGAAGGCGGTGGATGCCAGCCCGGAGCTGCGCAGCAAGAAAGCACTGATTGAAACCTTCCTTGCAGGCATTAACGATGTATCGGATGTCATGCTGGAGTGGCGTGCCTTTGTTGCAGCCGAGAAGGAGAAGCAGCTGACGGAGCTCATTAAGGAAGAACATTTGAAGGAAGAGAAAACCCGCAGTTTTATGGAGGGTGCCTTCCGGGAGGGCGCCGTGAAGACCACCGGCACGGACATTGTTGAGCTTATGCCGCCCATGTCGCTCTTTGACAAAGACACCACCAAGAAAAAGCAAAGGATTATTGAAAAACTGAGAGCCTTCTTTGAACGGTTCTTCGGTATTTGACAAAAAGGGAGCCAGCGCCTCTTTGCAGACGTTGACTCCCTTTTGGTATACGCTTCTTATGCTTCTATTTGCCGGGTCAGTGCCATTACATTTTCCACTCCGCTGGTCCAGCAGAACATGTCCACCGGCTGCATTTTTTCAGGCAGGTAGCCGTGCTCCTTCAGCAGGGCTGCATCCCGTGCCTGGGTTGCCACGTTGCAGCTTACATAGACGATCCGCCGGGGGGACACGTTGGCCATGGCTTCAATCACGGCAGGATCCAGCCCCTTCCGGGGAGGATCCACCACCACCACATCCGGCCGAAGTCCCTGCTGCACCAGCTTGGGCAGCACCTCTTCAGCGGCACCCAGGTGGAAGTCAACGTTGGTAATGCCGTTGCGCAGGGCGTTTTCCCGTGCATTGTCAATGGCCTGGGGCACGACTTCAATTCCCAGGGCCTGCTGAACGTGGGAGGCCATCATCAGCGTAATGGTGCCGGCACCGCAGTACACGTCGCACAGGGTATCGGACGGGGCAAGCTGGGCAAAATCCAGCGCCGTTTGGTACAGCACTTCCGTCTGCTGGGGATTGACCTGAAAGAAGGAGGCAGGAGACACCTGAAAGCGAAGGCCGCACAGGGTATCTTCCAGGGTGCTTGCGCCCCACAGGGTGCGGAACTGCCGGCCCAGGATCACATTGGTTTTCTCTCTGTTCTCATTCAAGATCAGGCTGATAACCCCCAGAGGCTTCAGCCTTTCTGCCAGTTCATCCGCGTGGGGAAGCTCCCTGCCGTTGATGACCACCACCGCCATGGCTTCCTTGCGGCGGTTGACACGCACCATCAGGTGGCGAATCAGCCCGGTGTGGGTTTCCTCCTGGTAGGGGGGCAGATGATGCTCCCTCATCCAGGCAAGGAAAGTTTCCGCCACATCCCCTGCCGGGGGCATGGCATTCAGACAGTGCACGGCTGGAATGATGGTGTGGCTTCTCGGCGCATAGAAGCCGAGGACAGGCTCCTTGGCTGTGCCGCCTACAGGCAGGCTGGTCTTGTTCCGGTAGCCGAAGGGATCCGCCATGCCCTTGACCGGCGGCACCTCCACCTCCAGATGGCCAATGCGGCGGAAGCAATCTTCCACCTGTTTCCGCTTGGCTTCCAGCGTGGCGGCGTAGTCCATATGGCGGCAGCTGCATCCGCCGCATCTGGGCCAGGCAGGGCAGTCCGACGGGCGCCTGTGGGGGGAGGGGTTTACAATGTTTCCCACAACCTTTCCAAAGGCAAACCGTGGCTGCACCTTCACCAGGCGAACATCAGCGGTTTCCCCCGGCAGCAAACCGGGCACAAAAACCGCCATGCCTTCCGCCCGAGCCACCCCTTCCATATCTGTCCCTACGGCATCTGCCGTTAAGGTCACCTCATCGTTCTTGCGCATAATTCCTCCGCATGAAAACGGCGTCCTGCCGCGTTATATCAGTGCTTGCCTTTCTATTTTATCAATCTTTCAGCGGATTGACAACGGTTCGAAAGGAAGATATACTGCTTTCAAGGAAAGAAGGGATCCCATGGATCGATTGTATATTGTCGTCCCCTGCTACAAGGAAGAGGAAGTGCTTCCGGAAACGTCCAAGCGGCTGAAGGCCAAGCTGGAAGCACTGGTGCAGGGCGGTCGGATTGCCCCGGACAGCCGTGTCCTGTTTGTGGACGACGGTTCTTCCGACCGTACATGGGAGATCATTGCTGCACTTCATCAGCAGGATGAAACCTTCTCCGGCGTGAAGCTGAGCCGCAATCGTGGGCATCAAAACGCCCTGCTGGCAGGCATGGCAGAAGCCGCACGCCACGGGGATGTGATCATCACCATGGATGCGGACTTGCAGGATGATATTGATGCGGTAGACCGAATGCTGGATAAGTACCGGGAAGGCTGCGAAGTGGTCTACGGCGTTCGTTCCTCCCGGGCGAAGGATACCTTCTTCAAGCGGGCCACCGCCCACGGCTATTACAAATTTATGCAGGCCATGGGGGTGGATATTGTTTACGACCATGCGGATTATCGGCTGATGAGCCGCAGAGCCGTGGAGGCACTGATGTCCTTTTCCGAGGTCAATTTGTTTCTCCGGGGCATGGTGCCCCTGGTGGGATTCAAGTCGGATACCGTGCTGTACGAGCGTGGGGAACGCTTTGCCGGGGAAAGCAAGTATCCCCTGAAAAAGATGATCGCCTTTGCCCTGGACGGCATTACCTCTTTTTCCGTCAAGCCTATTCGGCTGATTTTGAACTTGGGCATTGCCATTTTTGTGGTGGCGGCGGTGATTCTGCTGTATTCCCTGATCCGCAAGCTGTGCGGACAGACGGTCAGCGGCTGGACTTCGCTGGTGTGCTCCATTTGGGCACTGGGAGGCATTCAGCTGCTGGCGCTGGGGGTCATTGGCGAATACATCGGCAAAATTTATAACGAAACCAAGCGCAGGCCAAGATACATTGTGGAAACCGTGCTGGACAGCAGCACGGAAGCTGGCACAAATGCATAAGCATGAAAAGGGAACTGCTGCATCCATGGCAACAGTTCCCTTTTATGATGGTCATCTTCCGTGACTGAGCATCCGATTATTCCAGCACAATCCGGGGATTATCCTTGCTGGGGCGATACATCACGAAGCGTCTGCCAATGCACTGGATGGGTTCTGCTCCGGTACGCTGGCACAGTTCGGCCAGGGCTTCCTTTGCAGAAACGGGGGCACCCTGCTGTACACAGCCCTTGATCAGCTCCCGTGCCTCCAAGGCATCGTAGGCTTCCTTGACGGTGCCGTCGGTTACGCCTTCCTTGCCCACGTAAAGAATGGTTTCCATTGTATTGGCCATGGATCGAAGCATGGCACGCTGCTTGCTTGTCATTCTCTTATCTCCTTATTACTCCACGAAGTCAAATTCCATGTCGCCGATGCGCACGGTATCGCCCTCCTGGGCACCGGCATTGCGCAGAGCGTCAATCACACCCCAGCGGCGCAGCGTACGGTGGAACCAATTCATGCTCTCTTCATCGTCAAAGTTAACGCTGTCCAGCAGCCGCTCTATGGAGGAGCCCACCACTTCGTAAACCTCGCCGTCCTTCTGCACTTCGAAGGTGCTGGGCTTGATTTCTTCATCCAGGTCGATTTCTTCGGTGAAGTGCTGAATGGGGGGCAGCTCCTCCAGCCGGTCTGCTGCATAGTCCAGCAAAGCATCAAAGCCCTGATGGGTGGCTGCACTGACAGCAAACACCGGATAGCCCAAGGGGGCCACATGCTCCTTCATCCGTGCCAGATTTTCTTCTGCATCGGTCAGATCCATTTTGTTGCAAACCACCACCTGGGGACGGGTTGACAGCTCGCCATAGTTCTGCAATTCCTGGTTGATCTGGTCAAAGTCCTCAATGGGATCCCGACCTTCACTGCCTGCAATATCCACCACATGGAGCAGCAGCCGGGTGCGCTCCACATGGCGCAGGAAGTCGTGACCCAAACCTACGCCTTCCGCAGCGCCTTCCACCAGACCGGGAATGTCTGCCAGCACAAAGTCCTTGCCGTGGCGGCGGACAATGCCCAGATTCGGGGTCAGGGTGGTGAAGTGATAATTGCCGATCTTGGGCTTGGCGCTGGTCACCACGGAAAGAATGGTGCTCTTGCCCACATTGGGGTAGCCCACAAGGCCAACGTCCGCAATGGTTTTCAGTTCCATCAGGAACGTCCGTACTTCTGTTTTGGTGCCGGGCTTGGCAAAGTTGGGTGCCTGCCGGGTGGGGGTGGCAAAGTGGGTATTGCCCCAGCCGCCTCTGCCGCCCTTCAAAATGCGGCGGGTTTCGCCCGGCTGATCCATATCCGCCACCACAGCGCCGGACTCTGCATCCCGGAGCACCGTGCCTACCGGTACCTTAATGATCAGGTCTTCGCCACGCTTGCCGGTGCAGCGGCCTGCTGCGCCGTCCGTGCCGTTTTCTGCCGTGTACTTGCTCTTGAAGCGGAAATCCAGCAGGGTGTGCATGTTGGGGTCAGCATAGAGCAGCACATCGCCGCCGTTGCCCCCATCGCCGCCGTCAGGGCCGCCGTTCAGCACAAACTTTTCACGGTGGAAGGACATGCTGCCGTTGCCGCCGTTGCCTGCCTTCGCTGTGATTTTTACATGATCCACAAAATTGCCCATGGAAACCTCCCGTTCCTTATCCGCCCGGACACGGGCGTTCCATCAATGATTGCTCCTCAGTATACCACAAAAAGGCAAGAGGGAACAAGGGGCATGATTCCTTTATTTTGATAAAAGCAGAACCCTGTGTTATAATGACAGAAACAGCACGAAAAAGATAAAGGCGAGGTGAACCATATGAGCAGTGACGCTGCAATGCCCATGGATCAATGGAGAAAACTGTTTACTGATATAATTTTGTCCCGCGGCGCAGGTTACAGCCGTAGGGGTGCGGTCAGAATTTTGCAGCAGGATGCCATGCACCTGGAAGCGGATGTTGCAGGCACGGAAACCTACCATGTGCAAATCGAGCTGAAGGACGGCGCTATTGACCACATGCACTGTTCCTGCCCCTATGCAGAGAACGGCGAAAGAAACTGCAAACACATGGCAGCTGTGCTTTTCACTGCCTATGCCCCGGAACAGGCCCAGGCGTTTCATCCGCAAGAAAAACAAACGCCGCCGACAAGACCCAACTGTACCCAGGTGACCATTCGTGTTGCCAACGAGGAGACCACGGCAAAACGCTATTGCGCCATTCCGGAAGTGAAGGTAGGGGACGATGTTGTTTTTCTCCTGAATGAGCGTGAAACGGTGGGCACTGTTGAAAGCATTCAGCAGATGCCATGCCCCATTGAGGTTTATGGATATGGCCGTAAAAACCATGTGCTGAGCATCAGTGAAAAAAGTGAATCGCCTGGAATCCTTACCATTCAGCTTCGCCCGTCTTCGCCGTTTGTCATGCTGATCGTGGCGACCGGGGCAGGCTTAAAGCGCATCCGCTTGAAGCGGGATTGGGTTGAAGCCCATCACGTTAAAGTGGGGGATATGCTTCTTTTCGAAGGCGAAGCATACGAGCGGGCTGTTGTCCTTGACGTGAACGATGATGCCACGGAGGATCTTCCGACCTGCCGAGTGATTGCAGTTCGTGAAAATGATGAATTTGCAAACCTGCTGAACAGCCAGGTTACGTTCCTGATGCCCGATGACATTCATCAGCCTGTGCAGCTTCTTCTCCGCCGCTGGACGGGCACAGACCCCGAAGCACGGATTCCCTACGGGGTGAAGCGTGTGAGTGCCTTTGCCTTTGAGGACAATGGGGATGTACGCCGTGTGACCATTGCCGGAGATTACGTCCACCTTGATTCTTTTGCCTTTGGCCATAATGAATCCATTGAAGAAATCGTATTTGAGGCCGATGAAGTATCCTTTGTGCCTTCCAGCTTTGAAGGCTGCAAGCGTCTTCGCAAGCTTTCGCTTCCTTATACGTTCTACCATATGAAAAACGAGCTTGCCAAAAGGCTGCCCGGAGTTGAAATTACCTATCGGCTGAACGGCAATGTACTGGAAGGGGGCGTGGTCTACTCCAAAGACAAAACAAAACTGGTATGCTGCACCAACAAGGAGTTGACTTCCTTCCACTGCCCGAATTCCGTTCGTGAGATTTTGCCCAACGCCTTCAGCGGATGCAGGAAGCTAAGGCGATGGATGTCGACGCCTTTTGTTCAATCCTGGGGCATGGGATGTCTTTCTGGCTGCGTGAATCTTAAGAAAGTCGCCGTGCCTTATGAGCAGGACATTGCGTTTATCCTGATGTTCGGCGAAACCTATTGCCCGGGGGCAAAGCCGGTGACGCTGACAAGGAAGGATGACAGCGAAGTTACGTTCTACCTGCCGAAAGCGTGCACACTGACCCAGCTGCCTACCATGAAGGAGGCACTTCGTACCATGTCTCCTGAAGCATTGGCGGTAGAAGATGCCTATGCCGTGGCTGAATATTTTGAACGGGAGCACAATATGGGGCAGGCTGTAGCGTGGTATGGGTACACCTATCGCAGCGGTTTGAAGAAGGCAAAGGATAAACTGATTATTCTCCTGCAGAACGAAGCGTATCATCAGTACTTTGCTCTGGAGGATTTTGATGAACTGAGGCGTGCGAAGGATCTGGCGCCATTTTTGCATGCCTTTGCCCTGACAGAGACGGGAGAAAAGTGGGGCGGCATGACTGCTGCTCAACTGATGAAGGCACTCAAGGATAAGAACGTCCTGCATGCATTTCTGAAGGATGTGGCAAGCGCAGAAATCCCGCATAACGATTTGCTGAGTACCATGCTGAAGCGGCTGTATCCCAAATTCGGACGAAAAGCGGAACTGGACACGAAAGCCTTGTTTTACCGGTGCGCAAGAAAACTGCGGGGCAGTGAGGGCGAACCGTCCTGGTGCTCCGGTCTGCTGACAACCCTGCTGGCTCATCCTGCATATCAGCGAATGTTCCTGTTTGACCGGCTCGACTTGCGCTACACCAGCAGGAATCGGCAGCATGAGCAGTTGATCGCTTCCCTGGCGGATGAATCGCTGAAAGAAGACGTTGCCGGCGCTTATGAAGCCAGCCTCCATCCCCAGCCATCCAACGTGGCACTGTACAGGCAATTGATCCAAAAGGCCAAGGATACCGGCGATGAAGTATACCAATGGTGTGGGTTGCTTTCCGTGTGGACTTACACGGATGTTGTTTGGCGCAGCAAGGATACCGAAATGCTGAAAAATGTGCTGCAAACAACGCTGGATGCCTGTACAGAGGGCTTGTATGATCTGGGACAGCTGATCCTGAGCTACAGGCAAAACTTGCAGCGGAATATTCCGAGAAGCTTTTATCGAGTGCTTGCAGCAAGACTCCATCGGCAGGGGAAACTCTTCTTCAACGACTATGAAAACCTGCTGGGGGATGATCGCACCCGTCAGCTGGATTTCTTCTACCGCTATGCCGATTGGCTGGATGAAAAAGAGCAGCACCCCATGCTTTGGGCGTATTTGCAGCATAGCTGGGTTTATGTTCCCGGCATTGCCCTTCAGGATGAAAAGGGAAAACGCTTCAAGGACACTTTGGCTCGACCCTATGAAACCTTTATTCCATTAAAAACAGGGGACGACCTTATCCTCTACAGCAATACCCATGAAGCTGTCTGTTACATGATGGAGAAGGGTCTGCCTGTAGCCGATTACTATTTTTGCATGCCCTATGCCTGCATTTTGACCATCATGGATCGGATGCAACTGGATGAGGCACTTCTGATGCCCTGCTGCCTGAACAGGAAAATCACAAAACAGGCATTGGAGCAAATGTGGAAGTAGGCACGAATGATTGACATGATGCCCACTGTTCATCTTTTCCATGATGCCCACTGTTCATCTTTTCCACATCGTGACAAAGGGAAGCATTTGTGCTATAATCAGACGATTTGATTCTTCGGGAGGCTTCCCAATGTCACGCTACGCCGAACCGCTGCTCATGGCCCTTGTCCTGTTCCCTTTGGTGGCGGCTGTGTTTACGCTGCCCTATGCCATCTATTGCTATCGCAAATACGGTTCTGTGCTGATGATGCGGATCGTCTGCGTTTACGCTTTTATCTACTATTTGATGAGCGTTTATTGCCTGGCCATTTTGCCCTTTCCCAAGGAAGGATCGGTGCCCACGCAGAAGGTGGGACTGAACCTGATTCCCTTCAGCTACGTGCCGGAAATTCTGACGAAAACGGTGGATTTCTCCCTCAGCGATCCATCCACATGGATGCCTGCATTCTTCTCCTCCGGCATTTATGAGCCTATCCTGAATATCCTGATGTTCTTCCCCTTGGGGGTGTTCCTCCGCTATTATTTCGGCTGGAACATGAAGAAGACGGTGCTCTGCGCTTTTCTGTTTTCCTTTTTCCTTGAGTTTACCCAGTACACGGCCACCTATGGCTTGGCGCCTTATCGCTACCGGCTGGCGGATGTGAACGACCTGATTGACAACACCCTGGGCGGCTTCCTGGGGTATCTGGCAACGCCCAAGCTCACCTTTATGCTGCCCAGCCGGGAGCGGTTGAATCAGGTCAGCTATCAGCGGGGCAGCCGTGTCAGCTATGTGCGCCGCATGGTGGCCTATTGTGCAGATGAGATCATTTGCAGCACCTGCGGCAGTGTGATTTTCCTTGCATTGCCCAGAGAATCCTGGCTGATTTGCCTGCTTGTGATGGCGTACAACACATTGATTCCTTACTTCTGGCATGGGCAGACCCCCGGCAAGGCGCTGGTGCGCATTCGTGTGGTGGACAGCACCACCCATGAGCGGGCAACCCTGAAGCAGTATGCACAGCGGATGCTTTTCCTGCACCTGATTCCCAGAGCCGGCATGGTGCTGAGCACCATCGGCATGGAAAGCATATTTGCAACCGTTGGCGGCGTGCTGCTGCTGGGGATGATGTTCCTGCAGGCGATTTTCTGCGGACTGCGGAACAAGCCCCAAATGTTCTACGAGCGCTGGACGAATACCATTCAGGTGTGTACCCCTGCAGTGCGCCACCATCGGAAGGGGAAAACAGAAGAAGACAAAACGCCAACGGAAGGCTGAAATAGCGCCTGCTTCAATCCAGAGATTCGTGGACGAAGTAGGTTCGCACCGGATTTTCTGTGATCAGTACCGACTCCTGGTGGAAAAACGCACACAGGTCCTTGGCAATATCGTTCACCACAGCCTGATCAGCGTCAATGAGGGTCAGCACCAGACTGGTTTCCTTGGCGTAGTCCCCGTTTTCATAAAGGTAGCCCCCTTCCTGCACGCTGAAAGAAAAGGGTACCCGGTAGGCATAGCACACATTGCGGAGTACGCTGATGTACTTCTCATTTTCAAAAAGCTGAGTGTTTGTGATGCCATCGTTCAGTCCAACGTAAATCCTTGATTCAGTCATCTTACAGCATCCCTCCATACGGATATGATGGAATCGATGATAACACGTCGACGTGAAATCAGCAATCGACCTTTCTGGAAAACATCGCTTTCAAAAGCATCAAACAAACAGGCTGTCTCCAGACCATCAACAAACCCTGGGTGGCGCCCACGGGCTCGCAAGCCCTTCAACTCTAGATCGAAAATCGGCGAGCCCCTTC
>CAVIWF010000057.1:0-15094 GCA_963646285.1 bacterium | reverse complement strand
TTAGAGTTGAAGGGCTTGCGAGCCCTCCAACGCCACCTAGGGTTTGTTGATGGTTTGAACCCTCCCGGCATGTGGACGCAGGGAGGGTGTCGCTTTCTTACAGATTCTCCTTGATCTTGGCGATCATGTCGGCATACTGGTCATCGGTGAGCAGGGTCTTGCCGGGATTCATGGCAAACACGCCGCCCCACTCGTAGCCGTCCTTGTACTTGGGCACAAGGTGCATGTGCAGGTGACAGCCCGTATCCCCGTAGGCGCCGTAGTTCACCTTGTCCGGGTGGAAAGCCTTGTGAATGGCATTGGCAGCCCGGTTCACATCGGCAAAGAAGGCGTTCCGCTCTTCATCGGTCAGGTTCACGATTTCGCTGACGTGATCCTTGTAGGCTACAATGCACCGTCCCGGATGGCTCTGCTCCTTGAAGAGAATCAGGGTGCTGACGCTCAACTCGCAAATCACAATGCCGAAGGCATCCAGCAATTCCCCACGGGCGCAATAACCGCAATTGGCATCCTTCATCATGCATATCCTCCTGTTTGATGGTTGATTTTATAGATCAAACTCCACCCGGACGCACCGGCCAAGGAAGTTGACCTCGCTAAGCTGCAAGGCTTTGGCATCGTATTCCCGGTCAAAGGACTGAAGCAGCACCTGAAAGTGCTCCATAACCTTCACCTTCCGCAGGGCCCGGTGGCCGTCGTATTCCACCAGCATGACGGCACCGTCAATGGGGCTTTGGGCAGGCACGGTCAGTGCCACATCCCCTGCATGGATGCGGAAGCCCCGCATGCTGTCGTCCGGGGCAAGGAAGTAGAACACCTTGTCCGGCTTTGCCCCTTCGATCATGCCATTTTCAATGGGAAGGAGCCGGTAGCTGACAGGCTTCATCACCGCATTCATCACCGGCACCCGCTTGAGGACGCTGGTCAGGGCATCCAGCCACACGCTGCCGGTGACGGCAGGATCCTTCTCGTCTGTGGAAGCAACCACTTCCGCCTCTGCCGGCCGGGGCTTGGGCTTGGTCATCTGCTTGGCCATTTGGGGCTGCACCTGGGCCAGATCCACCGTGGCGGCAATATCGTCCAGGGAGAAGTCTGCTTCCGTCTGCTCCCGCAGGCCGATGGTTTTCAGAATCCGCCGTGCCTGATCGTCTGCAATGATTCTCGTGCCGGCTTCCACAGCCAGCAGATAGCTTTCGCTGACGCCGCACTTCTTGGCCACCTGCTTCGGCGTCATTTTCTGCCGCACCCGCTCGGTGCGGATTAAATCGCCCAGTCTGCTCATGATACCCTCCTATATTACTGATGCTTCAGTTTTTGCACGGCCTGCACCGCATAAATGATCATAGCCACCAGCGTCAGTGCCACGGACAGCCACAGCACGATGCTGTCCAGGGGCATCCCCCACGCTAGAAACTCTTCATGGAAAAAGCTCATCACCAGTGCCAGAATGAACATGCACTGGGCTACCTTGCCCCACATGTTGCTGTATACCACCACGCCCTGGCGGAGCATCACCACGCCCCCCAGCACCATCAGCAGTTCCTTGCCCAGCACCACCCCGAAGGCCACCCAGGAGATGGCTCCCCCAATGGCCTGACACAGCAGGGCGGTGCACACCATCACCTTGTCCGCCAGGGGATCCATCAGCTTACCAAAGGCAGTAATCTGGTTGTTTTTTCGTGCCAGGTACCCGTCCAGAAAGTCCGTAAAACTGGCAATGAGGAATACAGCCAGCGCCCACTTGTTCAGCCCCCTGGCATGGAGCACCACAAACACGGGGATCAGCAGAATCCGCAGCATGGTCAATACATTGGGTACATTCCATACATCCACAAACAGTTCAGCAATAGATTCCTTCAGTGTCTTCTTTCCCATGCGCAGGATACGACCTTTCCCTCGAAATACCTCCATTATAGCACAGCTTCCGACGTTTTTGCTACCACAGATTGAAAAACTGCCCGATGGGGTGGATGCGAAACTTCAGGTTTCTTCCATGCACTGAACAATTTTCGAAAAAGTTCAGCTGGATGGTTGCAATTTGTGAAAAAATTGATAAAATAATAACGGTTCAAAAATGAATCTTTATGGGAAAAGGAAGGAGTTCTTTATGAAAAAGGTTCTCTCTCTGATCCTTGCCGCCTGCATGATGGCCACCATGCTGGTGCTGCCTGCCTTTGCAGACACCACCTACACCGGCGTGGGCGACGGCAAGAATGGTACCGGTTCGATTGAAGTATCTGTCACCCTGAATGATGCAAAGGAAATCGTGGCTGTGGAAGTCACCAGCAATGGTGACGACGCAGGGGTCAGCGATCCTGCTGTGGCGGCTATGCCCGGCAAAATCGTATCTGCCAACAGCCTGAACGTGGACACCGTCGCCGGTGCCACCCTCACCAGCAAGGGCATTCTGTCCGCTGTGGAGGCTGCGCTGACCGCTGCCGGTGTGAACCCCGAGGATTACAAGGCTGCCGCTGACGTGGCGGATGTGACCAAGACCCCTGTGGAAGAGTCCACCGACGTGCTGGTCATCGGCGCAGGCATGGCAGGCCTGACCTCCGCCCTGGCTGCCAAGCAGAGCGGTGCCAACGTGGTGGTCATCGATAAGATGGCTGCTGCCGGCGGCACCACCAACCTGGCTGGCGGCATTCTGGTATGCGTAGGCTCCGAACTGTTCGCCAACAACCGGCTGGACAGCGACAATCTGGAATCCGTCATGGCCTACTGGCACACCAAGATGGCTTCCTCCGGCGTGGACAGCGGCTACCCGGATTATGACCGGCTGGAAAGCGTTGTGGCTGAAACCGGCAAGACTGTTGACTGGCTGGTGGAAAGCGGCGTAGAATTCTCCTCCGAGCCCTATGCAGCCTCCACCACCTATCCCATGGCGCTGGCCAACGGCGGCGGCGCAGGCCTGATCAGCATGCTGGTGAACGTTTGCACCAATGCCGGCATTGACCTGCGGCTGAACACCACCGGCGTTTCTCTGGTAACGGATGAAACCGGTGCCGTGGTAGGCGCAGTAGCCGAAACGGAGGATTCCGAAATCACCTTCCACGCCAAGAGCGTAGTGCTGGCCACCGGCGGCATTTCTCAGAATGAGGAACTGGTGGAGAAGTACAGCCCCAAGCTGCACCGTGCAGGTCTGATCCCCGCAAGTGCTGTAAGCCACACCGGCGATGGCTTCCTCATGGCGCTGGCCGTGGGCGCAGGCACCTTCGATGTGTTCTCCACCCCTCTGTACGCCACCACCGTGGATCCTGAACTGTCTGCCCTGACGGACACCTCCGCCATCACCATCTACAGCCAGCTGGGCGTAAACGCCAATGGCGAACGCTTCGGCAACGAGGCTGTCAGCGCCGGCTGGGATACCCTGGACATGACCGCTTCCGATATGATTCAGGACGGCAATGCTCCCTTCTGGTATGTGTTCGACTCCTCCAATGCAGACGTTGTGGCTGCTCTGGAAGCGGGCGTGGAAAGCGGCGTTGTTGCCAAGGGCGAAACCGCCGAGGAACTGGCCCTGAGCATGCACGTGTACACCAAGAACTTCGTGGCCACCTTCGATGCTTACAACGCTGCGGCTGCTGCCGGCAAGGATGAAGAGTACGGCAAGGATGCCATGTTCCTCACCGCCCTGACCACCGCACCCTACTATGCAGTGAAGGTGTATCCCACCACCTTCGGCTCTGCCGGCGGCGTCACCACCACGGATCAGGGTCGTGTGACCCGTCAGGATGGCACGGTGATCTCTGGCCTGTATGCAGCAGGTGAAATGAGCAACCGTTACTACTACAACGAGAACTACATCCTGGCTGCTTCTCTGGGTCTGTACTCCACCATGGGTCACCGCACCGGCATCGCCGCTGCTCAGGACGCACTGGCGAAGTAACAGCATAGGGGATGGAGGGCGTACCTCCATCTTCTGAAGCAACAAAAAGACCGGAATGCTTTTCATCCATTTGGATTGGAGCATTCCGGTTTTTTATGTTTGTACGTTTATTCCCCCTGCAATTCGGCAATGGCCAGAATGTCCGCATCCCGGCTGTTGTTGCCGAAGATGGTCTTCAGGGAGCCGGCGGTATTCGTCCGCATAAGCAGGGCAGAGGATGGGCCGCCATCCAGATCGTACGCCCACTGGGGATGAATTTCCGTCAGCAGGAAATCCACACAATCCACCAGGGTCAGCCCGGCGTTGGTCTTGTTGGTGACGGTTAACAGGAAGTAGTTGTGTTCATCCATCTTCCCGATGATGGTGCGGATGGCCTTCCGATTGGCGAAGGTCCAGGAGGTATCCAGAATGGACACCCCATCCTGAATCAGGGGACACCGCTCGTAGAAGGACCAGGTCTGGGTCGGGGACTGAGCCAGCACCTCCTCCGGGTCATCCCCCACGTGCATGTGAAGCCCGTCGGCCTGCAAAGTGAGCCCATAGAAGGGGACGCCGGTCAGGTTCCGGAAAACTTCCCCATTGGTGATGGTCAGGCTGCCCAGGGGGGTGTAATAGTAGTCGGCGCTGGTGCCCGGGTAGTTCTCCGGAATCTCGGGGAACACGGGGCTCACATAGCCGCTGCCGTTCACCACCAGAATGGGGGTTACGTCCAGCTTCTTGGCAATGTCCGAAGGGTAGGACAGATCCTTTTCCCAGTTGGCAGTGGCCTTGTAAATCTGCTCCCCGGGGGAAAGCATCCATACCTTGGTCAGGTAGCACCGGGCATCCCCCCAGTCAAAGGACTCCATGGAAATGTCCAGACTGTCGGATGTGTAGGTGCGGATCACCGTTCCGCTGAAGGTGTAGACCGCTTCCTCCGCCAGGGCGGATGAGCACAGTGCAAACAGCACAAGCAGTGCAGCAATGATGCGTTTCATGGTAAATCCCTCCTGAGGGGAGTATAGCACAGCGGCGGGGGAATGGCAAATGGGGGGAGATGGAAGGTTCAATGTGAATCCATAAAGTGTGAATCCATAAGTTGTAAAAATTTATTGACTTTTTCAGCAATATCCTATATGATAGAGTTGTCGATAAAACGTACGATCAGGGCTAATTGGTGTGTTTTCAGAGAGGGAATAAAATGAAGTACTATGCCCATATTTCGTCGGATGGTCTGCGCTATCAAACGGTCGCCGAGCATTTAACCGGAACGGCTGCCCTGTGCCAAGCCTTCGCAGCAGCTTTCGGCGCAGAAGCGGACGGCGAGCTTATGGGCCTTGCACATGACCTTGGCAAATGTACGGATGGTTTTCAAAAGCGTTTGTTAAACAACGGGCCGAAAGTGGATCATGCTACAGCTGGTGCAATTGCCTGTGCAAAGCAGGGACGGACGGAGGTTGCTATCTGTGTAACAGGGCATCACAGCGGACTTCCTGATTTCGGCAACTCGAAAACCGACCATGCGGGAGATGCGACATTTTGTGGACGGCTTAAAAAAGGAATCAGCGAGCAATACCTTGAGCGTTGTGGTGAAAGCGGTATTCTGTTGCCACAGGTGCAACCTGAAATGCCGGAGCAAAACAAAGTGAAGTTCTCATTCCGCACAAGAATGCTCTACTCCTGCCTGGTGGATGCAGATTATTTGGATACAGAACAATTCATGAACGGAGAGTGCAGACGTACCTCATACGATGATATGCAGACGCTGCTATCCCGGTTGGAAGCCTATATTGCACCGTGGCAAAATCCAAAGACGACGCTGAACCGACTGCGCTGTGAAATACTGAACACTTGTATCAACGCAGGCAATAAGCCCAAAGGCATTTACACACTGACGGTACCGACCGGTGGTGGAAAGACCGTGGCTTCCCTTGCCTTTGCCCTGCACCACGCAGCAGCGCACGGCATGAAGCGAGTGATTTATGTTATCCCCTATACGTCGATCATTGAGCAGAACGCACAGATTTTCCGCAGCATATTAGGCAGCGAGAATGTACTGGAACACCATTCCGGCGTACAGTTTGACCTATCCGATGGTGCCCCAACGGAGGATCTTCAGAAAGCACTGGCAGCGGAAAACTGGGACATGCCAGTGGTGGTCACAACGGCAGTGCAGTTTTTCGAATCTCTGTATGCGAACCGCTCGTCCAAATGCCGCAAGCTCCACAATCTTGCCAACAGTGTGATTATTTTCGATGAGGCACAGATGCTGCCGCTAAGCCATTTGCGCCCTTGTGTAGCAGCAATGGCCTCACTTGCAGATAACTTCCGCTCCACGGTCGTACTGTGTACTGCCACTCAGCCATCGCTAAGCGACCTGTTGCATACATATGCGCCTAACTGTCCGATAACAGAGTTGTATCCACAGACGGAGGAAATGTATGACAGCTGCCGCCGTGTGACGTTCCGCCAGGCGGGCGTGCTAGAGGACGAAACGCTGGCACAATGTTTAAGCCGCCATGAGCAGGTTCTCTGTATCGTTAACAGCCGTAAGGCAGCCCAGAGCATCTTCTCTTTGCTGCCGCAGGAAGGCAGCTACCACCTTTCTACGCTGATGGTTCCTGCGCAGCGTCAGGCTCTGCTGTCCGAGATACGCAATCGACTGAAAAGTGATCTTCCCTGCCGTGTGGTATCCACCTCACTTATTGAGGCAGGTGTGGATGTGGATTTCCCGGCGGTTTACCGTGAGCTTGCAGGATTGGATTCCATTTTGCAGGCAGCAGGGCGCTGCAACCGTGAAGGAAAACGGACGGCAAGTGAAAGCATCGTGACGATCTTTGAGCGAGCAGAGCTGCCGCCGCTCCTGTTCCGCACGGCAGTGGGTGCAACACGCAGTGCACTGTTGGAAAACCCAGACCCTGCTGCACAGGAAACCATGCAGCGCTATTTCCGTGAACTGCGTGCCTTCAGCGGGGAAACACTGGATCAGTATCAGATCATCAAGGCGTTTGAAAAAGGGATTCAAGGCTGCCAGCTTCCGTTCCGCACCGTGGCAGAGAAATTCCGGCTCATCGATGAGCATACGCATACCGTTTATGTACCCTACGGCGACGGCAGTGCGCTTATCGAGCGCTTAAAGGCAGGCGAGTGTTCAAGAAACCTCTTCCGTGAGCTGGGGCGCTATTCAGTTTCGGTTTATGAACAGCATTTTTCAAAGCTGTACGTTGCAGGCGTATTACTGACAGCGAGAGACATTCCATCCCTGGATGACAGCAGTGCCGTGCTGAATGATATGAGCCTGTACAGTGCGGTGACCGGCCTTACCCTAGAGCCAGAAACCGGCAAGGCAGAGTTCATTTGAAAAACGTAAAATGAAAGGAGTGATCCAATGGCAATTCAAGTGGAGGTCTGGGGAGAGTATGCCTGCTTCTCAAGACCTGAAATGAAGACGGAGCGTGTCAGCTATGACATAATCACGCCATCGGCGGCACGGGGGCTACTGGAGAGCATCTATTGGCATCCCGGGCTTCGGTGGGTCATTGACCGCATCCATGTATGCAGCCCCATCCGCTTTACCAACATCCGCCGGAACGAGGTAAAAGACATCATCAGTGCACGCAATGTGAGGACGGTCATGGGAAGCGGAAAAGGAGCATTGTACCTTGCCACAACAGAAAGCATCCAGCAGCGGGCGGCCATGGTGCTGCGGGATGTGCATTACGTCATTGACGCACATTTTGACATGACGCCCAATGCCGCTCCCAGCGATAATCCCGGGAAGTTTCAGGACATTATCAAGCGACGTCTGGAGCGGGGTCAATGTTACAGTATGCCCTATTTGGGCACGAGGGAATTTCCCGCCAACTTCCGATGCTGTGCGGAGCTGCCGTCCTGCCCAGAGGAGTTGATGGGTAACCGGGATTTAGGCTGGATGCTGTGGGATATGGATTACAGTGATCCAGAGAATATCACGCCAAAGTTCTTCCGTGCAAGTCTTGTAGACGGTGTGATGACCGTACCGCCACCGGAAAGCCAGGAGGTGAGAGGATGATCCTGCAAGCACTGACCCAGTATTATGAGGATCTCCTTACCATCGGCAAGATTGCCTCCCCCGGTTGGGCTCCTGTAAAAATCAGCTATGCGCTGTGTCTAAACAGCGATGGTCAGGTTCTGGACGTTGTTCCCACTTTAGAGCAGCTTGAAGTAGGGAAGAAAACCGTCTCCCAGCCGCAGGTCAAGACACTGCCTGCACCGGTAAAACGGGCAGTGAACATTGCATCGAACTTTTTGTGGGACAATTCCTCTTATCTTCTCGGTATTGACCAGAAAGGGAAACCGGAACGCAGCTGGGAATGCTTTGCCAACGCTGCAGCTTTGCATCATGCGGTATTAAACGGCGTGGATTCGCCCATTGCCCATGCAATACTGGCCTTTTTTGACACATGGCAGCCGAAGCAAGCAATGGAGCATCCTGTCTTAGGCAGATACTTTGAGGATGTAACCGCTGGCAAAAATCTGCTATTTCGTGTGGATGGACGATACCCTCAAGAAGATGCCGCCATCCGCAAGGCTTGGAAACAATATCAGAACAGCAGCGGTGAAAAGGCAGTAAGGATGCAGTGTCTTGTGACGGGCAAGGAGGATATCATTCCCGCTATACACGCATCCATCAAAGGCGTTCGTAACGCCCAATCCAGCGGTGCGGCACTGGTCTCCTTCAATGCTCCCGCTTTCTGTTCCTATGGTCATGAGCAGAACTTCAATGCTCCTGTCGGCAAATACGCTGCCTTTGCCTATACCACTGCGCTGAACCATTTGCTTACCGATGAAAATAGTGTGCAAGTCGTTGGTGATACGACCGTAGTCTGCTGGGCAGAGGGTGCAGAAGATGTTTATCAGACATTCGGCGTTGCGGCGCTGTTCGGCAAAGAGATGCCCGGCTTGTCGGAGGATGATCTACGTGCAGCGCTCAAGCGATTGGCAAACGGCCTTCCCTGCGATGATCTCGGTGTTGACCCCAACAAGCCGTTTTACATTTTAGGTCTTGCGCCAAACGCCGCACGACTCTCTGTACGTTTCTTCCTGCGTGACAGCTTTGGATCGCTGATGAAAAACGTGAACGACCACTATGAACGCATGGAAATCGTTCGCCCCTCCTACGAGAAATTCAGTTATCTTCCACTGTGGGCAATGCTGCGAGAAACGGTGAACTTAAATTCCCGTGATAAGTCACCTTCACCTGCCATGGCAGGCTCAACAGCCCGTGCAGTTTTCTCCGGCGGACCGTACCCCGCCTCACTGCTTGAAGCCGTCATGCTCCGCATTCGTGCGGAACAAAATGTCACTTGGGGAAGAGCGGCCATCATCAAGGCGTACTATTTGAAAAATCCACACCCAGACTGTCCAAAGGAGGTTTTAACCGTGAGTCTCAACGATGCAAGCACCAACCCTGCGTATACGCTCGGACGCCTTTTCTCCGTCTACGAGGCTGTTCAGCAAGCCGCAAACCCCGGCATTAACACGACGATCAAGGACAAGTATTTCAACTCTGCAGCGGCAATGCCTGCAAGCATTTTCCCGGTGCTGAACAATCTCTGCCAGAAGCATCTGCGCAAGCTGGAGCAGGGACAGCGCATCTACTACGACAAGCAGATCATGGAACTGAAAGGCATCCTTGGCGAGAGCTATCCTCAACGTATGACGCTCGCCCAGCAAGGCTCATTCGACTTGGGCTACTACCATCAGACACAAAAACGCTACACCAAAAAGGAGGAAAAAGAAAATGTCTGACCCCATCAAGAACCGTTATGAATTTGTGGTGCTGTTCGATGTGGAGAACGGTAATCCAAACGGCGACCCCGATGCAGGCAACATGCCTCGCGTCGATCCAGAGACTGGCTTCGGCCTTGTGACGGACGTTTGCCTCAAGCGGAAGATCCGCAATTATGTGGAGACCGCAAAGGAGGGCGAACCTGGTTATCGCATCTACATCAAGGACGGCGTACCGCTGAACACCAGTGATAAGGAAGCCTGCACCTACGTTGGTGTAGATGCAGACAAGCTGAAGGATGCCAAGAAAAAGGATGAGCATCTTGATGAGAAGATCCGCAACTTCATGTGCTCCAACTTTTACGACATCCGCACCTTCGGTGCAGTGATGACGACCTTCGTTAAAGGAGCACTCAACTGCGGACAGGTGCGTGGACCTGTTCAGCTCGGTTTTGCCCACAGCATTGACCCTGTACTTCCGCAGGAGATCACAATCACCCGTGTAGCCATTACGACCGAAGCCGATGCGGAGAAAAAAGATACCGAAATAGGTCGCAAGTACATCGTACCCTATGGCCTATACCGTGTGGAAGGGTATGTGTCGGCCAATCTGGCACGTAAGACGACAGGCTTTTCGGAGGAGGATCTTGAGCTTTTGTGGGCGGCGCTCCTCAACATGTTTGAAAATGACCATTCCGCCGCACGTGGCAAAATGGCTGTGCGTGAGTTGATCATCTTTAAGCACAACTGTGAGCTTGGCTGCGCTCCCGCTCACAAACTCTTTGAGTTGGTGAAGGTAGCACGGAAAGAGGGAGTCGCTGTGGCAAGAAGCTATGAGGACTATACCGTAACAGTGAACGAAAGTGCTCTGCCTGACGGCGTGACCTGCACATGCATGGGGTGACCTATGCTGAGGAGGCCTACCTCCAACTTTCCGGCCTGCAGCACTTCAAGTTTTGCCGGAGGCAGTGGGCGCTCATCCACATCGAAAACCAGTGGGCGGAAAACTACCGCACCACGGATGGTGCCATTCTCCACGAACGTGCCCACGATCAGGACTTTACGGAAAGCAGAGGGGACACCCTGATTACCCGGGGCATGCAGATTCATTCTGCATCCCTCGGGGTTTCAGGAGCCTGCGACGTGCTGGAGTTTCACCGTGGGGAAGGCGGCATTCCCCTGCCCGGGAAAGAGGGGCTTTGGCAGCCCTACCCGGTGGAATACAAGCGAGGCACGCCCAAGGGGGACACCATGGATGAACTGCAGCTCTGCGGTCAAGCCATGTGTCTGGAAGAAATGCTGTGCTGCGATATTCCCTCCGGCGCACTGTATTACGGTCAGCCCCGGCGGCGGCAGGAAGTGCAGTTTACACCGGAGCTGCGGCAGGAGGTGCAGCATCTGCTGAAGGAAATGCACGACCTGTACGACCGGGGCACCACACCCAAAGTAAAGCCTATCAAGGCCTGCAACGCCTGCTCCCTGAAGGCGCTGTGCTTACCCAGGCTGATGCGGAACAACTCCGTGGCGGATTACCTCCGCCGTGCCATGGAGGGCGAACCATGAGACAGCTGCTGAATACCCTCTTTGTCACCTCTCAGGATGTGTATCTTTCCCTGGATGGGGAAAACGTGGTGGCCAACCGGGATGGGGAGGTGGTGCAGCGGTATCCCCTGCACACCCTTCAGGGGATTGTGTCCTTCTCCTACGCCGGCGCATCCCCTGCGCTGATGGGCGCATGTGCGAAAAAGGGGATTTCCCTGTCCTTTTGCACGCCAAGGGGAAAATTCCTGGCTCGCACAACCGGCTTTACCCAAGGCAATGTGCTGCTTCGCCGTGCCCAGTACCGCATAGCTGATGATCCGACCCAAAGCTGCCGGGTTGCACGGATGATGATCTTCGGCAAGCTCTTCAACAGCCGATGGAGCATCCAGCGCACCAGCCGTGACCATGGTCTGCGGGTGGACAAGCATCGTTTCGACACGGTTTCTGCACAGCTGAAAGCACTGCTGCCCCAGGTGGCAGAGGTCACCTCCCCCGACAGTTTGCGTGGATTGGAAGGCACCGGCGCCGCCGCATACTTCAGCCTGCTGGACGACATGATCCTGCAAGGGAAGGACACGTTCTTCTTCCACGAACGGAGTCGCCGTCCCCCGCTGGATGCCTTCAACGCCATGCTTTCCTTCGCCTACAGCCTGCTGGCCAGCGAGTGCGCCTCTGCGCTGGAAAGCGTAGGACTGGACGCTTATGTGGGCTTTCTGCACAGGGATCGTCCGGGAAGAACATCCCTGGCGCTGGATCTGATGGAGGAGCTTCGCCCCTGCTTTGCTGACCGATTTGTGCTGACCATGGTGAATAATCGAATCCTGAAGCCATCGGACTTCGACTTTCAGGAAAGCGGCGCCGTACTGCTGACAGACGACGGCCGCAGAACCTTCCTGAAAAAGTGGCAGGAGAAAAAGCAGGAAACCCTGACCCATCCCTTTCTGGAAGAAAAGATTCCATGGGGGCTGGTGCCGTATATGCAGGCACTGCTCCTCGCCAGATTTTTGCGCGGAGATTTAGAGGATTATCCGCCCTTCTTGTGGAAGTGATAGCATGTTGGTATTGATCACCTACGATGTCAACACCGAAGACGCCGCCGGCCGAAGACGGCTGCGTCAGATTGCCAAGCAGTGCGTCAACTATGGCCAGCGGGTGCAGAACTCCGTGTTCGAATGCCTGCTGGACGCTGCCCAGTGCCGGAGCCTGCAGCATACCCTTTGCTCCATTATGGATCCGGAGCGGGATAGTCTGCGCTTTTACTACCTTGGCAAAAACTACGAAACAAAGATTGAACACTTTGGCTGCAAGCAAACCTATCTGCCCAATGATGTCTTGATGGTGTAACATGGGCTGTGGAGGATGTTCTCCGCCTGTGCGAAGGTGAAGCTCCCAGGAAATCCCCGGGAGGTTCGCACCTTCCAATACCCTGCAAAAGGCAAAATTCGGAGGAATCTCATGGGTTTGTACGGTTTTTCGCCGTCAAAAGGCCTGCCTTTCAGGCGATTTTCCCGCTTGTCGAAGCTTCTTTCTTGGTTTTGTCGCAAAAGGCACAATGGATTTTGTGCACTTTTGCTGTCGCACCCCCCACGGGGTGCGTGGATTGAAATTCGAATCATTTGTTGATTAGTAGTCACGCCTATGGTCGCACCCCCCACGGGGTGCGTGGATTGAAATGTCACGGACAAAATTCTGGAAGCGATGCGAAATATGTCGCACCCCCCACGGGGTGCGTGGATTGAAATGTAACATTTTGTATTTTTGCGCTATACCCTGTTGCGTCGCACCCCCCACGGGGTGCGTGGATTGAAATGCAAAATCAATTATATTGACGATGAGCCGGAAAGTCGCACCCCCCACGGGGTGCGTGGATTGAAATTTGACATTTTCGAAAATTGGTCGCAACTGACAAGGTCGCACCCCCCACGGGGTGCGTGGATTGAAATGGACAGTGTAGTAGACGGGTTTGCAACGTTCACGGGTCGCACCCCCCACGGGGTGCGTGGATTGAAATAAAAATCGCTGAAAATGGTACGGGATTTGATTTTGTCGCACCCCCCACGGGGTGCGTGGATTGAAATGTAAAGCAATTGATTAGTTGAATATATCGGAATAAGTCGCACCCCCCACGGGGTGCGTGGATTGAAATGTTTGCGGGAAAAAGGAAGAATCATACATACCCGTCGCACCCCCCACGGGGTGCGTGGATTGAAATCCCGGATTTTGCAGGGCATAGCTCCCGCTTGTGGTGTCGCACCCCCCACGGGGTGCGTGGATTGAAATAGCTATTTGCACATGAACTTTGAAGGCAATAACTAGTCGCACCCCCCACGGGGTGCGTGGATTGAAATATTGCCTTCACTGTCTTCGCACACATAACCAAGGGTCGCACCCCCCACGGGGTGCGTGGATTGAAATAGCTTTACAGAAATATTAAGCCCAAACATTTTATGTCGCACCCCCCACGGGGTGCGTGGATTGAAATAGCCCATGCCCTCGGCTCCCGTTGAACCGGCGCTGGTCGCACCCCCCACGGGGTGCGTGGATTGAAATCGTTTAAGGATGATCCGTATCTTTTCAGCGGTGGGTCGCACCCCCCACGGGGTGCGTGGATTGAAATCTCCATAGGTTTCAATCTGCTTCCAGCGCTTTGTGTCGCACCCCCCACGGGGTGCGTGGATTGAAATTTTCCTAGCTTCTCGTACTGCACCCAGCAATTTTCAAGTCGCACCCCCCACGGGGTGCGTGGATTGAAATCGTTTCTGCTTGTGGATACAATGTACCGATCCAGTCGCACCCCCCACGGGGTGCGTGGATTGAAATCTTTGCCTTGACTTTGACGGTCTCTCCCCAGTCCGTCGCACCCCCCACGGGGTGCGTGGATTGAAATAGCGAACAACCGAACCTCTTCTTCACCGAGGTTAGTCGCACCCCCCACGGGGTGCGTGGATTGAAATAAGGACAATGCTACCCGCCTGTATCAGCTTCCGACCGTCGCACCCCCCACGGGGTGCGTGGATTGAAATATAACGGTCGTAGTTTTCAATAACGTTGTATGTTAGTCGCACCCCCCACGGGGTGCGTGGATTGAAATCAGGCTTTGACTTGCAACAGGAAATCCAGAATCCGTCGCACCCCCCACGGGGTGCGTGGATTGAAATATCCGTCCTTGAGCTACGACCTGAGGAAGAGCACGGGTCGCACCCCCCACGGGGTGCGTGGATTGAAATATATCGGTCATAGTTTTCAATTACGTTATATGTTGTCGCACCCCCCACGGGGTGCGTGGATTGAAATATCCACCATTTCCACGGGAAACGATGCTCAGGGGTCGCACCCCCCACGGGGTGCGTGGATTGAAATAGTAGTGCCGGGCTGCCGGGCTTTTCTTGACGTGTCGCACCCCCCACGGGGTGCGTGGATTGAAATAGGGTGTAGTTCAGTTGCTCCGAAAGCTGGTATAGGTCGCACCCCCCACGGGGTGCGTGGATTGAAATTTGCACGCCTCTGCACTGGCTTGTTTGCACGGAGTCGCACCCCCCACGGGGTGCGTGGATTGAAATCTCATTTGCCCGGGCGGTTACGCTGCCGCCCGGGTCGCACCCCCCACGGGGTGCGTGGATTGAAATATCGCCCCGTGGGAATGGAAGGGTAATTTCCCGCAGTCGCACCCCCCACGGGGTGCGTGGATTGAAATTGTCCGGCCACGTCATAGCCGGTCATGCCGCCTAGTCGCACCCCCCACGGGGTGCGTGGATTGAAATTTGATGATGGTCTCCATGCCTGCGCCTTCCGGGTCGTCGCACCCCCCACGGGGTGCGTGGATTGAAATAGCGCCCACACTCTGACGGCCTCATACACGTTGGTCGCACCCCCCACGGGGTGCGTGGATTGAAATGGTTTCCTCCGCCGGAGGCA
>CAVIWF010000056.1:0-15636 GCA_963646285.1 bacterium | reverse complement strand
TCAGAAGTGCGGTATAGGTATCCGCAATGGCTGCAATGTCTGTCATTTTTGCTTTCCGTATCATAATGTTTCCTCACAAATTCTAGATTTATTATTTTCAGCCGTATCGGAAGTAAGCAATTCTACACTTCAAAGCGCCTGCTGTGGTGCTGATGATGTGCGAAATCGCCACACCATTGGTATCTATACGAATATTATCTTATCCCATACGGCGCAGATTCTTCAGCCACCATCTGATAACTTGGCTCAGTTTCATAAACGATAGACTGTTCTTAATCCTCTGCTTGAATCTCCGTAATTCCTAAGCCAAAGTATTTCTCAAAGAATACTTTCAGTTTGGCAATGATTCCCTGCTTCTTTTTCGCACGGCTGCCGCCGCCAAAGCGGGAAACCAGTGGCATAAGCTTATCAATTTCCATTCCGGTTGTTTTCAGCGTGCTGTCACGGAAAGCATTGGAAACAAATTTCCGGGTTTCCTCGTCTTTGAGCTTCTCTCCACTGATAATTTCTGCAAGATCATTTTCTTCCTGCTCCAGCACGAATCTGCGCCAATCGGTCGTGACCCGGGTATCCACATTGACTGTGCTGATAAAGGCTTCAATCAATTCCTTCTTGCTGCGCTGCTGAAAACAATCCTCTGTTTCCGCAACAATATGCTGTTGCCTTGCCACGAAAGCAAAACCTCTGCCCATTTCCATAAGAAAATCACGGATATGGGACAAAATCGCGGATTCCAGATCACTTTCCAAATAGCTGTCCTCATTCTTAAAACCAAGGAACTCTGCAACAACAGGGCTTTTTACGAGTTCAAACTGTTTTTTGGGAAGCTGAGCATTTTTCTGCCTCATTTCTGTAATAACAGCTTCCTTTTTCGGAGACTGCAACAGGCGGTAATAATATTGTGTGCTGATATTGCGGTCAAGCATCCTCACATTCCAGTTTTCGTGTGCAGCTTCGTTCATATACCAAACTCTGGCATCCTCGTCCGCCACGCGCAAAAGGCTTCGAAAATGTGTCCAAGTCAGATTGTGAACGCATGAGTTCACAATCTCAATATCCGGAAAGCATTGATAAAACTTGCGGAAATACTGGAGATTTCGCTTGGAATAGCTTTTTCCGTATTCTTTAGTCACTTCCGATGCCAGAACATCCATCATCGCTGCGCCGTATTCGGCACGCTGATTGCCTTTCTGCTCCTGTTCCACAATGCGTCTGCCAACATTCCAATAGGTCAGTACCATCGCACGGCTTGTGGCATTGTATGCGCTCTCCATGCCGGAGGCAATAATGCCCTTTACATCATCAATAACCGATTGGTAAATTGTCAATTCATTTGCCATGCTTACACCTCCTGCCTGTCGGCAGACAGGTCAATTTCTGCGATAATCTTTGCGATTTCATCGCGGAGTACCTGCTCGCGAGCTACGATTTCCTCAATTTCGGCATTCAGCTGCTCGATGTCGATTTGCTCCCGTGTGTCCTCCTGCTCCACATAGGTGGATACGGACAGGTTGTAGTTGTTCTGTTCGCTGCCCACTTCCTCATTGGGTACCAGGCGGGCAAAGTGCTGCTCGTCCTTGCGCTCCGCCACAGCGGACACAATGCGCTGAATGTTTTCATCAGAAAGCCGGTTGTTCTTCGTGACCTTCACAAACTCCCTGGAGGCATCCACAAACAGAACGGCACTGTCCGCCTTGTTCTTCTTCAGCAGCATAATGTCCACGGAAATCGTCACGTTCAGGAACAGGTTGGAAGGCAGCTGAATAATGGCGTCTATAAAGTTATTGTCCACCAGATATTTGCGAATCTTCTGCTCTGTGCCCCCACGGTACATAATGCCGGGGAAGCAGACAATGGCTGCCGTACCATTGCTGGCCAGCCAGGAAAGGCTGTGCATAATAAACGCCATATCCCCCTTGGAGGCAGGCGCCAGCACACCGGCGGGAGAAAAGCGGGGGTCGTTGATGAGCAGGGGGTTCTTGTCCCCCTCCCAGGGCACGGAGAAGGGGGGATTGGATACAATCAGCTCAAAGGGCTGATCGTCCCAATGCTGGGGGCTGAGCAGGGTATCCTCCCGCACGATGCTGAACTTGTCAAAGGCAATATTGTGCAGGAACATATTGATGCGGCAAAGGTTGTAGGTGGTCAGGTCAATTTCCTGCCCGTAAAAGCCACGCTCGATGTTATGCTTGCCCAGCACTTTTTCCACCTTCAGCAGCAGGGAGCCGGAACCGCAGGCAGGGTCATACACCTTGTTGATTCTCGTTTTGCCGATGGTGCCCAGGCGAGCCAGCAGCTCCGAAACGTCGGCAGGGGTGAAATACTGGCCGCCCTTTTTGCCCGCATTGGCGGCGTACATGCCCATCAGGTACTCGTAAGCATCGCCGAAGAGATCCGGGTTCATGCCATCGGTGGAAAACAGGGGCATCTGCGCCACGCCGTTCAGCAGCTCCACCAGCACCTTGTTCCGCTTAGCGACAGTTTCGCCAATGGCCTTACTGTTTACATCGAAATCGTCAAACAGACCGGCAAAGTCGTTTTCCGCCTCACCGCTGGCGGCACTGCTTTCGATGTGGTGGAACACCCGCTCCAGGGTTTCGTTCAGGTTTTCATCCTTGTCTGCACGGGCAAGCACATTGCAGAACAGCTCCGACGGCAGGATAAAGAAGCCCTTTTCCTCCACCATGCGGTCACGGGCAATTTCCGCCTCATCGTCGGACATTTTTGCATAGTCAAAGTTCTCCACACCGGCTTCCTGTTGGAGTCCGTTAATATAGGCAGCAAAGTTCTCCGAAATATAGCGATAAAACATGGTGCCCAGCACATAGGACTTAAAGTCCCACTCCGCCACATGACCTGCATGCACAAGGTCGGTGGCGATTTTATAAATGCGGCGGAACAATTCCTCCCGCTCCTGGTCGTTCTTTCTGTCAGCCATTGTTGTTTCTCCTTCTGGGCAAGTCATGCCGTTTCTATTTCATCTAACACGGCAGGGCCTCCCTGTATGTGACTCAGATCCGCTCATTTCAAGGCATCATGAAACAATGCCCCCTTCAAAGGGCTAATGATAATATAGCATAGGCATGCCATTTTCTCAACTTTTGTAAACAGAAAATTTCCACACGCAAAAACCCGGGCTGATGCAGAACGTTCATCCTGCACTCGCCCGGGTTCATGGGTTGTTATTGATTACTTGAGCATGGATTCTTCCCAGCAATCGAAGGGCTTCAGCTCCAGCAGCTCAGCCACGGTGGCAGCCACGTTGGCCAGGCCAAAGTGACCGTCTTCCTTCAGCTCGTGCCGTGCATCCTTGTCGTACACGATGAAGGGAACAGGATTCAGGCTGTGAGCGGTACGCACGGCCACAACGCCCTTCTTGTTCTTCTCCAGCATCTGGTCCGCATTGCCGTGGTCGGCGGTGACAATCAGGATTGCGCCGTATTCGTCGCAGGCCTTCTTTACACGAGCCAGGCACAGGTCAACGGATTCCACAGCGATTTCCGTGGCCAGCAGGCTGCCGGTGTGGCCCACCATGTCGCCGTTGGGGTAGTTGCAGCGGATGAAGCCATACTTGCCGCTCTTGATGGCGTCGATCACCAGGTCGGTCACCTCGGTGGCCTTCATCCAGGGGCATTCGTCGAAGGAACGCACATCGGAGGGCACCTCTGCATAGTCTTCCAGCTCCTCGGAGAACTTTTCGGAGCGGTTGCCATTCCAGAAGTAGGTAACATGGCCGTACTTCTGGGTTTCGGAGCAGGCATATTCCTTGATGCCGTGCTTCACCAGCAGCTCGGTCAGGGTATTGCGGATTTCCGGCGGATTGACCAGGAAGGCCTTGGGGATGCACAGGTCGCCGTCATACTGGAGCATGCCGGCATACTTCACCTGAGGCACCACGCCCCGGTCAAAATAGTTGAAGGATGCATCGCCATCAAAGGCCATGGACAGCTCCAGTGCACGGTCGCCACGGAAGTTGAAGAGGATCACGCTGTCCCCGTCCTGCATCTTGCCCACAGGCTGGCCATCCTTGGCGATGACGAATGCAGGCAGATCCTGATCGATCACGCCCAGTTCCTTCCGATAAGTTTCCACAGCTTCTTTGGCGGTGGCGAACTGGCGGCCTTCCCCATGAACGTGGGTGTCCCAGCCGCGCTTCACCATGTCCCAGTTTGCCTGATACCGGTCCATGGTGATCTGCATACGGCCGCCGCCGGAGGCAATGCGTCCGTCAAAGGTATCATCATTCAGCTCAGCAAGCACGTCCTCCAGCTGCTGCACATACTCCAGGGCAGAAGTGGCGGGCACGTCACGGCCATCCAGCAGAATGTGGCAGCGAACAGAGGCGATGCCTTCCTTCTTGGCTTCCTTCAGCATGGCAATCAGGTGGCTGATGTTGGAGTGCACATTGCCATCGGAAAGCAGACCCACGAAGTGCAGCGTGGAGTGGTTGGCCTTGCAATTGCCAGCCAGATCCTTCCATGCAGCGGATTCATAAATTTTGCCGCTGAGGATGGACTCGTTTACCAGCTTGGCGCCCTGAGAATAGATCTGACCGCAGCCCAGTGCGTTATGACCCACTTCGCTGTTGCCCATGTCATCATCCGTAGGCAGACCCACAGCCGTGCCGTGTGCCTTGATGGTCAGGTGAGGGGCCGTGGCCTTGAATTCATCCAAAGTAGGGGTCGTTGCCTGCATTACCATATTGCCGAGGGTTTCCGGCGTTTCACCCACGCCGTCCATTACAACCAGAACAACGGGTTTCTTCATCTTAGTATCCTCCTGTCTGTGGGGAAGCGCATGACCTGCGCATCCATCCCATAGCATAGACCATTCTAGGCAGATTGTCAACTGAGAAGCAAGCGTTACAAGCGTTTGCTCTGCCCTTATGAATCCCCGTACTTCGCCACATATTCTTCCAGGCACAGGTCTTCATCCCGCATGATGAGGGCGTGCTCGACCCCCACATAGCGGATGTGCCAGGGCTCTTCCGTAATGCCGGTAATGCTTTCCTTTTCCGCCGTGTAGCGGATAATGAAGCCATACTCCCAGCAGTGTTCCGCCAGCCAGGTGCATTGCCTGGTGCCCTTGAAGGATTGACCAGGCACGGTAATGTCAAAGGCCAGGCCGGTGTGATGCTCGCTTCCCCCGGGGAGAGCGACCAGCTTCAGTGCCGCTGCTCTGGCAGCAGAAGCGCTCTTGCCCTGCTTGCGGTACTCGTAAATCTTGTTATCCAGCAGCTTCTGCTGATAGCTGACGGAGCGGTAACCGGCACTGACCTGCCAGGAAGAAATCCCTTCCGCCTGGGCGGCCCGGAGCATGTCCATCAATGCATCCACTGCCGTCCTGACCCCGTCAATGCCGTTGGCCTTGATCTTCACCACGGAAGCATCGCAGTAATCCGTCATGTTGACCAGATCTTCCGGCTCGTAATCCTCCGGCAGCATGTGATCCGCATTGACCAGCAAGGGCATAGCAGCCTCGTTGAAAGAAACGACCGTCCCTTCTTCCGGGGCGATCGTTGCTGTTTCTGTCGGGGCAGGGGTATCCGTAGGCGCTACATACGCCTTTGCATCATCGGCGAACAGTGCCTTCCGTGTATCGCCGCCAAAGAGTCCGTCTGCATCCAGCCCATTCTGCTGCTGAAACAGCTTCACGGCGGCCTTGGTGCCGGCACCGTACTGCCCGTCAATCTCTCCGCTGTAGTAGCCCAGCGCCTGCAATCTGGTCTGCATCTCTACCACAGCATCGCCGGAGGATCCTGTGCGCAGCACCGGCTCCGGGGTAGGCTCGTTGGGGTCAATGGTCACCTGCATCACGTTGGCTGCCACCGGCTCCGGGGTGGGGGTGGTGGCGGCTTCAATGGCTGTCAGTTGGGAAAGGCGAATCACATTCACCCCCAGCACAACAGCAAGAACAACCAGCACGGTCAGCAGGATCAGACCAATCACCAGTGCGGGCGCAGGCTTCCTTGAACTGCTCATGCCGCTGCTCCCTTCTCTTTCGTTCATGGTCGTCAATCAGGCCATTCGCCGTCAAACACGAATTCGGCAGGGCCTTCCTGATACACATGGTTATCATCTGGCGACCAGGAAAGATTCAGCTCGCCCCCAGGAAGGCGAACCACCGCATCCCGGTTGGCACGGCCGGTCAGCACGGCAGCCACCAAAGCGGCGCAGGCCCCTGTACCGCAGGCCAGGGTTTCACCGGCGCCCCGCTCCCACACACGCATCCGCAGCAGCTGCCGGTTCATCACCTGCACAAATTCCACGTTGGTGCGGTTGGGAAACAGGGGATGATGCTCCAGCAAAGACCCTACCATGGGCAGATCCACATCATCCGGGTCATCCACGAAAATCACACAGTGGGGATTGCCCATAGAGACGCAATGAATGCGCCAGGTCATGCCGCCCTCCGTGACCGGGTGGGCCAGCACGATTTCCCCGGGCAGATCTACCGGGATGCTTTGGGGGTTCAGGGTCGGCGAACCCATATCCACCCGAACGGCGTGAACCTTGCCGCCCCGCTCACGCAGCTGAAGGATCTTCAGCCCGGCGCCTGTCATCAGGGTCAGTTCCGTCTTGTCCGTCAGTCCCCGCTCGTAAACATACTTGCCGATGCAGCGGGTGGCGTTGCCGCACATTTCGGATTCGCTGCCGTCGCTGTTAAAAATCCGCATGCCAAAGTCAGCCACGTTGCTGGGCTCAATGAGCACCAAACCATCTGCCCCAATGCCGAAGTGGGGGCGGCTCATGGCAACTGCCAGCTCTTCCGGGTTCCGAACAATTTCCTCAAAGCAATTGACATAAATATAATCATTGCCGATGCCTTGCATCTTGGTAAAGTGCATACACGACACTCCCTTACTGTCCCCTATCCACAGGTGAACAGAATAGATTATAACGTAATTCAAGGCAGACGTAAAGAAAAAACTTGATGAGCGTCACGGCAGTCAATGGCAGCTTGCAATACAATCAACGAAAGGCCGTGCCTTGCCGTAAATAATTGTTCGAAAATGTGAGTAAATATATTGACACGTTGTAAAAAAAAGGTAGTATATTGGTGTAGCTCGTCACCGTTTCAATATCATATAGGGAGGTACATCATCATGGCAGTATTGAGTTTCTTCTTCCCCATCATTGGTTGGATTCTTTGGGCAGTGAAAAAGGATTCGAATCCCGAGGATGCACACAAGTGCGCCAAGTGGGCATGGATTGGCTTTGCCGTCGGTGTTGGCTGCTATCTTCTGACCCTCTTGTTCGCATCCGGTGCTCGCTACTAACTGAATACAGAAAATCCCCTTCAGCAGTGCGGTGACAGCTGCCGAAGGGGATTTTTTTGTTTTTTTGTTTCAATCTTCAAAGGGCATACTGGTGCGGTCTGCTTTTTGCAGTTCCGCATCCAAATTAGGCAGCGTGCCCGTTTCTGCCAAATACTCGGCATCCTTCTGCTGCATTTGCAGCCGCTTGGTATGCACATAGGCTCGGTTGGAAGGGGTGGCCTTGTCCAGGGTCATGCTCATGATGCACTTGCCCCCGGCAGAGGCCTGAAAGCGCAGCCGCACCATCAAGGGGCCATGATGAGGGCAGGTGCACAGGCCAATATACTTATCCGCCGTTTGCCGCACATAGCCTTCCTCTTCCAGCCTGGTCTTTTTGCCGCATACCGGGCACCGGGGAGCAAGAGCCTTTTCATCGCTCATGGCCTGCCCCATGCTATCGAAGCACTCGCCCTTCAGCTTGGAACGCTCCACCCGTCCCTGACGAATCAGCTGCTTGGGCTGCTGGGGATACTTCAGCACCGCCGTGGGATCAGGCAGCTTGGCAAACACCAGTGCCGTGTAGTAAGCATCGTGGAGGGCATTGTGGAAGAACCGATTCTCATCCGGCTCAATCTCCAGCATTTCCATAGCGGCCTTCAGCCCCTTGCGTTCCTTGCACTTGTATACATCACTGAACAGGCGCTGAATATCGCACAGAGGAGGCAGGGACACCGTGCAGCCGAAGAAGTCCATGTTCTGCTTCAGCACGCTGACGTCATCACAGCCCCAGGTCAGCAGCACATAATCCTCGCCGCACCAGGCAGCGAACTGATCCATGGCCTCCAGGAAGGTAGGGGCATCTGCCAGCTCCTCCGCACCCAAGTGGGTCATGCGCTTAATGCGGGGATGGATTTTCACATAATGCTGGGGATGAATGGGGATGGAGATGCTGTCCACCACCTGAAACTGGTCATCCACCTTGACTGCACCAATCTGGATCATTTCGAAGATCAGCCGATCCCCTACCTCACGGTAGACCTGATTCTGATAGTTCAAGGGCTGATTCCATTCCAGATCAATGATAATGTAATGCACGAAAGATACACCTCATATTTCAAAGGATTCCGTTCATCAATTTGCCTGCGCCATGGAAGCTTCTGCGGCAGCCCGTCCGGCTGCTGCGCCGGTGCTCCAGGCAATTTGCAGGTTGTAGCCGCCGGTATGGGCATCCACATCCAGCAGTTCCCCTGCAAAATAGAGACCACGAATCAGCTTACTTTCCATGGTGGAAGGGGAAACCTCCCGGACAGAAACGCCGCCTCGGGTCACAATGGCTTCCGCCAGTGGCCGAAGTCCCGTAAGGGGAATGACCAGGCATTGCAGGGTATGCAGGATCTTCTCCCGGTCTTCCTTGGTGATTTGACCGCACACCGCCTCGCCATTCACCCCCGCAAGGGCAGGGAACTCCTCCGCCAGTCTGCCGGGCAGAAGGGAGGGAAGCACATTCCGCAGCTGCTTCCGATGCTGGGCTGCAAACTCCCGCTGGAGCCGGGCATCCAGCTGCTCCGGCGTCAGGGCAGGCTTCAAGTTCAGCTCCACCCGTGCCTCTGCCAGCTTTTCCGGCAGGTGGCAACTCATTTCCAGCACCAGGGGACCGGAAATGCCAAAGTGGGTAAACAGCATTTCCCCCTGTTCCCGGTAAAGCCGTTTTTTTCCGCTTTGCAGGGTCAGGGTCACATTCTTCAAGCTTAGTCCCTGCAGGCGGCGCACCCACTGGGCATCGCTGACCAGTGCAGAAAGCACTGGCGTAGGGGGCAGCACCGTATGTCCCAGCTTTTCCGCCAGGCGGTAGCCGTCCCCGTCCGAGCCTGTGACGGGGTAGCTTTGTCCCCCTGTGGCCAGAATCACCTGACCGGCAGTCAGCCGCTCCCCCTGCCGGGTAACGACCCCCTGCGCCTGACCATCTTCCACAAGTATATCCTGCACTTTGGTGTTCAGCCGAATGTTGACCCCAGCCTGCTGCATCAGCCGGGTCAGGGTGCGGGTCACGTCGCTGGCCTTTTCCGTGGCAGGGAAAACACGCCGTCCCCGCTGCACCACCACGGGACAGCCGTTTTCCTCCAGGAGGGACATCATATCCTGCGGCGTAAAAGCGTTCAGCGCACTGTAGAGAAAGCGGGGATTATGGGCAACCTGCTGCATGAATTCATCCAAGGTGCAGTCGTTGGTCAGGTTGCACCGTCCCTTGCCGGTGATGTAAACCTTCTTGCCCAGCTTTTCATTGCCTTCCAGCAGGGTCACCCTGCCGCCCATCCGGGCGCACTGCAGTGCCGCCATCATACCGGCAGCACCGCCCCCGATGACAATCACCTCAGTCATGGGCATTTTCCTCTTCCAGATAAATCGAATAGGTATCCCAAATGCCTTCCAACTGGTGGAAGTGCTGGCTCAGCTCCTCCTTGCGGTGAAGGCCCAGCGCCACCAGCAGGGCGTTGATGACGCTCAGGGGCGCAGCCAGAGAGTCCACAAAGGAAGCCATATCCGTGCGGGCTGTCAGGCAAACGTCTGCAATTTCATTCAGGGGAGACATGGGACCATCGGTCAGCGCCACCACCTGGGCATTATGCCTTTTGGCAAAGCGCATGGCTTCCAGCGTCCGGGTGGAATACCGGGGAAAGCTGATGCCCACCAGCACATCGTCGGATTCAATGCGGGCAATTTCCTCATAAACATCGGCTACCGAGGAAGCTACCAGATGCACACCATCGAAAATATAATTCAGATAATAGCTCATGAACTGTGCCAGAGGCGCAGCGGAGCGCATACCCATCACATAAATATGCTTGGCATTCAGGAGCCGATCCACCACCTGCTGGAAAGCCTTCTGATCCATTTCCTCCATGGTTTCCCGAAGGTTCTGGATGTCGCTTTTCAGCACAGTGCTCAGGGCAGCGTCCGGGCGGATGTCCGTAGCCATTTCGAACCGCTGATTGGCGGTCAGCCGGTGGCTCACCAATTCCTGCAAGGCTCGCTGCAGTTGGGGATAGCCTTCATACCCCAGTGCCGATGCAAACCTGACCACCGTGGACTCGCTGACGCCGACACTTTCCCCCAGGCGGCTGGCCGTCATAAAGACCGCCTTGTCATAATGATCCACAATATATTGTGCGATGCGGCGATGGCCTTTGCTCAGGCGCTTGCCGGAGTGATTCAGCCGATCGATAACATCTTGCATATCCTGCATGGCAGGTGTACCTTCTTTCACACATTCATGGCGATGCAATCGCCACGGAAGCACCGGCCAACCGCCGATGCGCAAACCTTACTCATTATAAAGGAAGCATTTCCTTTTTGCAAGGGCGGATGAAGAAAATTGCAGAAAAATGCAAGGCTTCATGCAGAGAGAAAACAAATACGATGCGTTGTCAAAAATTACATCTTGACCACATTCCCTTTTCGTGCTATACTAGCCTAGTAACTGAATATGACAGCATTGTCACTTTCACTTGACATGGAGAAGTACCCAAGAGGCCGAAGGGGCTCCCCTGCTAAGGGAGTAGTGTGCGATAAGCGCAGCCCGGGTTCAAATCCCGGCTTCTCCGCATGAAAAAAGCCCTTGTACTGTAACAGGTGCAAGGGTTTTCTTTTACCCCAAATGGTTCAAACAGACAAAAACGCCCGGCATTCCGAGTAACTGCTCGAAGTGCCGGGCGTTGTTTCCTTATGCTTCCATGGTGCGGTGCCTGCGTTGGTTCAAATCCGTCAGCAAGGTAGAAAAGAACATGCTGATGGTTGCCGCTGCAAGGCCTGCAACAATCAGGTACCAGGTAGCTGCCTTGCGTACGTTCAGGAAGGAATAGGGAATCTTCTCCTCCGGCACCACGTTCAGCAGAATCAGCGTGATCATGGTCACCGCATAGAGAATGATGAAAATCAACCCATTCAGCCGATCCCGAGGCTTCAGCTCGTCAGGATAGCAGGCATACCGTACAAAAGTGAACATGGTAATGAGGGGAACGATGACATGCATGTTGATCATGTCATACCGGGCAAAGACAGGCTTATCCTTGACGAAAGGAAGGAGGCCGATGAGCACCACCATGAGGATCAGCGCCTCCGTCACGGCAGAGGACAAGTGGAGGAAGTAGCACACCCGAGACGGCAGGCTCTTCCCCTTCACCAGCTCCAGCATCCGCTGCACGGAAATGATGGCCGCCACAAGCACCGCAAACAGGGTGCCGTCGCAGGTCATTTCCCGCAGGCAGGAAACAGCACTTCCCTCATAATTGGCCTTGTACAGGAAGGCCGTTATGCCCAGCAAAATCGTCAGCACATTCAGGCATAGGTGCATTCTCGCTTGTGCGGGAGAAAAGACCGGCGACATGGGCAAAACTCCTTTCCTGACCAGGGCACGCAAGCATCCATCCGTAGCTTAGTTGTTGTTGTACCGCCATTGACGGGCACGATCACCGGCAGAAAGGATCTTCTTCCGCATGCGCAGCGTCTTGGGGGTGATTTCCAGCAGCTCATCATCGTCAATGAATTCCATGCACTCTTCCAAGGTCATGGGATGCACGGAAATCAGCCGCATGGCATCTTCGGAAGCGGAAGCGTTACGCATGTTGGTCACATGCTTCTGCTTGCACACGTTCACCACCAGATCGTCCGGGCGGGCGTTCTGACCAACGATCATACCTTCATAAACATTCTGCTGAGCACCGATGAACAGGGTGCCGCGCTCCTGGGCATAGAACAGGCCGTAGGAGGTGCTGACGCCAGTTTCATGTGCCACCAGTGCGCCCACGTTCCGGTGGGGAATATCGCCCTTCATAGGCTCATACCGCTCGAAGGTGGCGGACATGATGCCCTCGCCACGGGTATCCGTCATGAATTCACTGCGGTAGCCAAACAGGCCACGGGAAGGCACCAGGAACTCCAACCGAACCCGATCCAGACCACTCATGTGCTCCAGCGTGCCACGGCGGCGGCCGATCTTTTCGATCACGGCGCCGGCACTGGCCTGAGGCGTATCCACCACCAGCCGTTCAATAGGCTCGCACTTCACGCCGTCAATCACCTTGTAAATCACCTGAGGCTTGCTGACAGCAAACTCGTAGCCCTGACGGCGCATGTTTTCAATCAGGATGGACAGATGCAGTTCACCGCGGCCGCACACCTCGAAGGCATCGGTGGAGTCCGTATCGTTCACACGCAGGCTCACGTCCGTCTGCAATTCACGCATCAGCCGGGCACGGAGGTGACGGCTGGTCACATAGGTGCCTTCACGGCCGGCAAAGGGGCTGTCGTTCACACGGAAGGTCATGCTCACCGTAGGCTCAGAAATCTTCACGAAGGGCAGGCCTTCAGGGTTGGCAGGATCGCACACCGTGTCGCCAATGGAGATGTCCTCCATGCCGCACAGTGCCACAATGTCGCCCATGCTGACGGACTCGGCAGGCACCCGCTTCAGCCCATCGTACTGGAACAGGCCGCTGAGCCGCCACAGGGGGCTGGTCACGCCGGTTTCCAGATTGGTGTGCACCACGCTCATGCCGGACTTGAAGCTGCCCCGGGTAATGCGTCCCACGCCGATACGGCCTACATACTCGCTGTAGTCAATGGTGGAGATCAGCACCTGTGCAGGACCGTCGGGATCGCCTTCGGGGGCGGGGATGTACTTCAGGATGGCATCAAACAGGGGACGGAGATCCGTGCCGGGCTGTTCCATGTCCAGGGTGGCGGTACCCTTCCGGGCACTGACGTAGAGGATGGGATTCTCAATGGTGCTTTCATCAGCTTCCAGATCAATGAGCAGATCCAGAATTTCGCCTACCACCTCTTCGCACCGGGCATCGGGGCGGTCGATCTTGTTGATAACGATCAGCACCTTTAGCTTCAGATCCAGTGCCTTCTTCAGCACGAAACGAGTCTGGGGCATGGGACCTTCAAAGCTGTCCACCAGCAGCAGCACGCCGTCTACCATCTTCAGCACACGTTCCACTTCGCCGCCGAAGTCTGCGTGGCCGGGGGTGTCAACGATGTTGATCTTGTGTCCCTGATAGTGGACAGCGGTGTTCTTGGACAGAATGGTAATGCCACGCTCCCGCTCGATGTCGTTGGAGTCCATTACCCGATCCACCGTCTGCTGGTTCTCACGGTACACGCCGCCCTGCTTCAGCATCTGATCCACCAGGGTGGTCTTGCCGTGGTCAACGTGGGCAATAATAGCAATGTTGCGAATATCATCACGAATCATGTTCTTACTAAACCTCCAGAATGTTACGGTCGCAGATTTGCTTACAGCCTGTTGGCGGTTTCCGCCAATTCAAGGCCTTCATTATTTTCACAGGCCAGGCGAATGCTCCATTCATTTTCGAAAAGCAGCACGTCCCTGCCCCGGCTGTCCTTTGCACGGCCGGAGGTGGAGGTCAGCTTCAGATCCTCCACAGCCTTCGGGGTTTTCACCACCCAGCGGACAAAGTGGAAGGGCATACCCTCCATCACAATATCCGTCTGATATTCTGTTTTCAGCCGGTGTTCCAGCACTTCAAACTGCAGCACACCCACAACGCCTACCATGAACTCTTCACGGCCGGTTTCCGTGCGGATGAAGGTCTGAATAGCGCCTTCCTCTGCCAGCTGGCTGATGCCCTTCTGGAACTGCTTGCGCTTCATGCTGTCCATGGGGCGAACCCGGTTGAAGAATTCAGGAGCGAATACGGGAATGTTCTCGTAGTGCATCTTCGAGCCGCAGGAAAGGGTATCACCCAGCTGATAAATGCCGGGATCGAACAGGCCGATGATGTCCCCTGCCCAGGCTTCCTCCACCGCTTCCCGCTCGTCCGCCATGAACTGCTGGGGCTGCTTTAAGGCAACGGTTTTGTTCGTGCCGGAGTGCCACACTTCCATGCCCTTTTCAAAGGCGCCGCTGACAATGCGCATGAAGGCCAGCCGGTCACGGTGGGCAGGATTCATGTTGGCCTGAATCTTAAACACAAAGCCGGAGAAGTAAGGCTCTTCAGGACCGATCATACCAGCGTCGCTCTGCCGGGGCAGGGGCGGCGGGGTGTATTGCAGGAACCGATCCAGGAAGGGCTCCACGCCAAAGTTGGTCACAGCAGAGCCGAAGAACATGGGCGTCAGTTCGCCCCGGCGCACAGCCTCCAGATTGAAGGCATCGCCGGCTTCGTCCAGCAGCTCAATTTCCTCCTGCAGGCGATCCCGGTAATGCTTGTCCAGCAGGGTTTCCAGCAGGGGATCATCCACGGCAATGTCGGTTTTCTCCACCATCTTTTTGCCGTGGTCACCGCCGGTATACAGCTCCACCATTTTCGTATCCCGGTGGTAAACCCCCTGGAAATCTCCATCTACGCCAATGGGCCAGTTAATGGGGCAGGAGCGGATGCCCAGCACCTGCTCCAATTCTTCCATCAGGGCAAAGGGATCCTTGGCAGCACGATCCATTTTATTCACAAAGGTAAAAATCGGGATGTTCCGCATCCGGCAGACCTTGAAGAGCTTAATGGTCTGGGCTTCCACGCCCTTGGCTGCGTCAATCAGCATCACGGCTGCATCGGCTGCCACCAGCACACGGTAGGTATCCTCGGAGAAGTCCTGGTGGCCGGGGGTATCCAGAATGTTGATGCGGAAGCCATCATATTCAAACTGCATGGCGGAAGAGGTGACGGAAATGCCACGCTGCTTTTCAATGTCCATCCAGTCGGAAGTAGCATGTTTGTCGCTCTTGCGAGCCTTCACACTGCCGGCAGAGCGAATGGCACCGCCGTACAGCAGGAGCTTTTCGGTCAGGGTGGTTTTACCGGCGTCAGGGTGAGAAATAATAGCAAAGGTTCTCCGCTTTTCCACCTGTTCATGGAGCATATCACGGAAAGCCTGTGAATCACGTTCGGGCAGCATATTCATCCTCCTCAATTGTAGGGATTCTGTTCTGTTGCTCCTAGCCGTTAGAGGGAATCCGTCCCCATCAGCGCAGGAGGGCGGGACCTGCGGCGTCTTATGCGAGGCATATTTCGATAAAGCATGGGCAGCACCCTGTCCAGCATCGCCATACACTCCCTCCTTCATAATCCCTTCAAAAGGAAAAGTCAACTGTTTATTTTAGAACGCAAGCAGCGGGATTGTCAAGGTTTTTGGTGCCTGATTTCACGGGAATCCGTGACAAATCCACGACAAATAAAGGCTTCGATGATTTCCATTTTTTGTTTGTTTTTTCACCTTCGTAAATTCCCAAAGTAAGTTCCACAGTGGAAAGCGACATGGGAGTTAGTATGAGAAATGCAGCAGGAATAAGTATGGGAAGAGCACAAAAGCAGCAGGAATAAGTACGGGAATGCAGCAAGGGAGCCAGAAGCAGAGAG
>CAVIWF010000055.1:0-16115 GCA_963646285.1 bacterium | reverse complement strand
GTGCCAATGTTGACATGGGGCTTTTTCCGCTCGTAATGCTCCTTAGCCATGGGAATCTCCTCCTTATGATTTCGCGTAAACTGCGAAGGATCGTCTTCGCTGCTCTAGGCGATTGATGCGGTGGTGGAGCAGGTGATGGGAATCGAACCCACGTAGCCAGCTTGGGAAGCTGGAACTCTACCATTGAGTTACACCTGCATGTCCCGCATCAAGCCCAATCAGACTTGTCAAGACGCTTATATGATAGCCTTTTTTCCTCGTGATGTCAAGTGTTGGGGACTTTTTTCACACTTTTCTCATAAAATAATGTAGAAAAAAGGAGCCGGACTTCCATCCGGCTCCCAAGAGAACGATGCTGATTACTCAGCGTAGGTGCAGTGCATGAAGTACTTGTAGCCCAGGGGGTTGGAGTAGAAGCCCTGCACGCTGTCATCCAGCATATAGATGTCGGTGTAGAAGTACAGAGGCGTGATGCAGCCAGTGCTCATCAGCATGTCTTCTGCCATGTGCATCATAGCATAGCGGGCAGTGGTGTCGGTGCAGCTCTTGATGGTGGAGATCAGCACATCATAGGTTTCAGCCCAGGTGCCGTTTTCAACCTTCACGTCATAGCCATAGGCGGTCAGATCCAGGCTGTACATAGCCAGATCAGCATGGTCGCCCTTACCGTACTGCACGTCGTTGTTGCCGGAGGCAGTTACCCACATGTCCAGGAAGCAGATGGGATCATTGTAGTCAGCCAGCCAGCCGTTACGGGCGATGGTGTAGTCGCCAGCCTTACGGGTGTTCAGGAAGGTGTTCCATTCCTGGTTGGTCAGGTTCATGGTGATGCCCACGCCGGCCAGCACGCCCTGCAGATACTCACCGATGGCCTTGTGGCCTTCGCTGGTGTTGTACAGGTAGGTCATGGAGGGGAAGTTGGTGAACATGCCGGTGGACTCATCATAAGCATAGTACTTCTTCAGGGTCTCCAGGGCGATGTCCCAGTTGTTCATGTAAGCATCGGCACTCACATCGTAGTAGCCATCATAGGTATCGTAGTGGCCGGCGTTCTTGTAGAACTCGGTGCCATCAGCATCGGTCATGCCCATGGCAACGAAGGAAGAAGCAGGCACCTGGCCAGCCTGGCCGATTTCCTCAACGATGTAGTTGCGGTCGAACAGCAGGGCGATGGCCTGACGGATTTCAGCTTCAGCCTGAGCTGCTTCTACGCCGGTCAAGGTGCTGTCAGCAGGCAGGATGTTTTCGTTGATGTTCCAGCAGACATAGTAGGTACCGATCTGACCAGCCACCACGAACTCAGTGGGATACTGCTCCTTCAGAGCGGCAATCTCAGAGGTGGGCACGTCGTCGATCAGCTGCCAGTCGCCATTCTGGAAGTTTGCCAGCATGTTGTTGGCATCGTCGGACAGATAGAACTCAATCTGATCCATGGTCACGGTGTCAGCAGCGAAGTAGTTGGCATTCTTGGTCAGGGTGATCTTGCTGTTGTGCTCCCAGGAAGCCATGGTGTAAGGACCATTGCACACATAGGTGGAAGGATCGGTAGCCCAGGACTCGTTGGCAACCACGTCCTCACGTACCGGGAAGAAAGCCGGGAAAGCCAGCAGCTCGTTCCAGTATGCAACGGCGTTGTTCAGGGTCACAACCAGGGTCTTGTCGTCGGTAGCTTCCACAGCCAGGTCGTCCGGGTAGCCCTTCACGCTCTCGAACATGTAGCCGTAGTCAGCACCCAGGGCAGAAGAAGCAGCACGCTTCCAGGAGAACTCGAAGTCGCCGGCAGTCAAATCCTTGCCGTCGGACCACTTCAGGCCGTCCTTCAGGGTGTAGGTGTAGGTCACAGTGCCGTCGTCGTTGGCCACAGGCTCGCTCAGCTCAGCTGCGCACTCGGCAACGATTGCCAGCTTGCCTTCTGCGTCCTGTGCCCAGGTTGCCAGACCGGAGAACAGGTGAGCCGCCATGGTTGCACCGTCAACGGTGGAGTTGAGGGCAGGATCCAGCGTGTCCGGTTCGGAAGACAGGGACACGGCAATGCTGCTCTTAGCCTCGTCAGCGGTGGCGAAAGCCAGGCAGGACAGCGTCATAGCCAGCGCCATCACGAGAGCAACAAGTTTCTTCATGGTAATTTCCTCCCTTTCAGGATAATTGTATCAAAAATGCGTTTCCGCATCCTTGAGCTGTGAAACGGTGGATGAAGTGAGTCAGTTGATTTCCTTCACCCGGTGGCAGGCAACGAAGTGTCCCTTTTCCACCTCTTCAAAAGGCGGCATGGACTGGGCACAGGCTTCCGTTGCATAGCGGCAGCGTGTGCGGAAGGGGCAGCCGGAGGGGGCATGGAGGGGGCTGGGAATATCACCGGTCAGGGCGATCCGCTTGTTGGCCCGAGCTGCCTTAGGATCCGGCAGAGGCACAGCCGAAAGCAGGGACTGGGAATAGGGATGCAGGGGATGATCGTAGATTTCTCCGGCATCTGCCAGCTCCACCATCTTGCCCAGATACATGACGGCGATTCGATCGGAAATGTGCCGCACCACCAGCAAATCGTGGGCAATGAACAGGTAGGTCAGCCCCAGCCGCTCCTGCAGGTCATCAAACATGTTGATCACCTGAGCCTGAATGGACACGTCCAGTGCGGACACAGGCTCATCGCAAACGATGAACTCAGGATTGACTGCCAGTGCCCGGGCAATGCCGATGCGCTGCCGCTGACCACCGGAGAACTCGTGGGCATACCGGGAAGCATGTTCGCTGTTCAGTCCCACCAGGCTCATCAGTTCCAGAATCCGATCCTGACGCTCCTGCCGGGTTTTGTACAGGTGATGCACATCCAGGGGCTCACCCACAATGTCCGACACCGTCATGCGGGGGTTCAGGGAAGAGTAAGGATCCTGGAACACCATGGTAGCCTTTTTGCGGAATTCCTGCAGATCCTGCTTGGTCTTGATCTGCTTGCCGTCGTACCACACTTCACCAGCCGTCGGCTTATACAGGTGAAGAATGGTGCGGCCTACCGTGGTTTTGCCGCAGCCGCTCTCCCCCACCAGACCCAGGGTTTCGCCCTTGTTGATGGAGAAGGAAACGTCATCCACAGCCTTCAGTGGCTTGGTGCGAAGGAACCCCGTGTTAATGTCGAAGTATTCCTTCAGGCCTTTGACCTCAACCAAAGGCTTCTTTTCATTCTGCTCAGCCATTGATCTCAGCCTCCTTCGCACCAAGGGCATTTTTCACATTCATCCAGCAGCTGGAGCAGTGACCTTCGCTGACGCAGAGCCGCTCCGGCTTCTGCTGCAGGCAAATCTTCATGGCTGCATCGCACCGGGGAGCAAAGGCGCAGCCCTTGGGCATATTCAGCAGGTCAATGGGCGTGCCGGAGATGGGCTTCAGCCGCTGGCCATTGTTTTCTGCCGTGGGGATGGAGCGCATCAATCCCTTGGTGTACTCATGGCTGGGATGATAGAAAATATCATCCGCCGTGCCCTGCTCGCAAATGGAGCCCGCATACATAACGATCACGTCATCGCACAGCTGGGCCACAACGCCCAAGTCGTGAGTAATCATGATAATGGCCATGCCCATTTTCTTCTGCAGATCCTGCATCAACTCCAGAATCTGCGCCTGAATGGTCACGTCCAAGGCGGTGGTGGGTTCATCGGCAATCAGAATATCCGGTTCGCAGGCCAAAGCCATGGCGATCATCACCCGCTGCCGCATGCCGCCGGACATTTCATGGGGATACTGCTTCAACCGTCTGGCCGGTTCATTCACGTTCACCAGCTGAAGCATTTCCAGTGCCCGCTCCTTCGCCTGCTTCCGGTTCCGGTTGGTGTGCAGGCGAATGGCCTCCACCAGCTGATGCCCTACGGTGTACGTGGGGTTCAGGCTGGTCATGGGGTCCTGGAAAATAATCGAAATCCGATTGCCCCGGACGCTGTGCAGTGTTTTTTCATCTGCACCCACCAATTCCTGACCATCCAGCTTCACGCTGCCGCCTACGATTTTTCCCGTAGGGGCAAGGATCTGCATAATGGAGTAAGCCGTTACGGATTTGCCGGAGCCGCTCTCTCCCACAATGCCCAGTACCTTGCCGTGATCCAGTTCAAAGGAAACCCCGTCCACGGCCTTCACTTCGCCTGCATCCGTAAAGAAGGAGGTGCGAAGATCTTTGACTTCCAACAGTGCCATCTTTCGTCTCTCCTTTCTCAGGCGTTCAGCTTCGGGTCAAAGGCATCCCGAAGGCCATCGCCAAACAGATTCAGGGACAGAACAATCAGGCAAATCACGACGGCAGGAATAATCAGCCGGTACGTGTAGGAGGTAATGCCGTTCAATGCATCGGAAGCCAGGGAACCCAGGGAAGGCATGGGCGCATTGACGCCCAGTCCCAGGAAGGACAGGAAGCTTTCCGTGAAGATGGCGCTGGGAATCTGCAATGCAGTGGAAATGATCAGCACGCTGATGCAGTTGGGCAGCAGATGCTTGCGGATGATCCACCGTCCGCTGGCGCCCGTTGCCTGAGCGCTGAGCACGTATTCCTGCTCACGGAGGGAAAGAATCTGGCCACGAATCAGCCGTGCCATGCCTACCCAGTACAGCAGGCCGAAAACGATGAACATACTGATGATGTTGGAACCAATGGCTTCCAGAATGGTGCCTTCCACATTCAGCACCTGCCCCAGTACCACGGACAGGAGGATGATCACCAGCATATCCGGCAGGGAGTAGATAATATCCACAATCCGCATGATGACCAAGTCTACCTTACCGCCGCAATAGCCTGCAATGGAACCAATGGCTGTGCCGATAATCAGCACGATGATGCTGGCAAAGAAACCAACTGCCAAGGAAATACGAGTACCATACACCACACGGATGAAGTAATCACGTCCGTGGGCATCCGTGCCGAAGATGTGGGGGAATACACTCTCCCCTGCTTCAATCTTCTTCAGCTCCGTCTTGCCGTAGGTAAAAGGTGCCAGATTGTTGTAGGAGCTGTCCACGGGGCGGCCGGGGGTTACGCCCAGCATCTTGTCGTAGGAGTAGGGCCACACGTAAGGAATGATGATGGACGCCAGCGTGATCAAAACAATCACGATCAGGCTGATGGTCGCCACCTTGTTCTTCAGCAGCCGCTTCATGCCATCCTTAAAGAAGGTGGAAGAGGGCCGCATGGTGGCGATATACGCTTTCTCCTCCGCCGTTGCAGGCGTGAAGAGTTCAGGATCCAACTGCATGCTAAAGGGCTTATGACTGTCACGCATCTTTGCCGCCTCCTCTTATTCGTAGTCAATACGGGGATCAACAACCTTGTAAAGCAGGTCGCTGACCAGGTTCATGATCACGATCAAGGACGCAAGGAAGATCGTTGTACCCATAATCATGGTATAGTCACGGTTGGTAATGCTGGAAACAAACTGACGACCAATGCCGGGCACGGCGAAGATTTGTTCCACCACCATGGAGCCGGTCACAATGAAGGCCAGCATGGGACCAAAGTAGGTGATTACAGGAATCAGGGAATTCTTCAGCGCATGACCGAAGATGATGCGCCGTCCGGGCACGCCCTTGGCACGTGCAGTGCGGATGTAATCCTGCCCCAGCACGTCCAGCATGGAAGAACGGGTAAGCCGGGTAATGTAGGACACAGGATAGAGAGCCAACGTAATAATAGGAAGAATCAGACCTGCGGTGGATGCACCGTTGGCTGGCAGCCAACCCAGCCGCACCGAGAAGATAATTAATAGGAAGGAACCCATGATGAAGGACGGCATGGATACGAAAGCCGTCGTAATCACCATGATCACCTTATCCAGCACGGTGTTTCTCCTCAGCGCCGCCACAGAACCCAGTACAATGCCCAGCACCGCCGCACTGAATGCAGCAATCAAGCCAATCTTTGCGGAGGTTTTCATGCCATCCAGAATGATGTCAATCACCTGACGACCCCGCTGCTTCAGGGAAGGGCCAAAGTCGAACTTGGTCACAATGTCGCTCAGGTAGGTGGTATACTGCTCCAGCAAAGGTTTATCCAACCCGTACTTTGCCTCCAGCGCTGCCTGCGCTTCCTTGGAGATTGCTTTTTCACTGACGAAGGGACCGCCGGGAACAGCGTGCATCACAAAGAAAGTGACGGTGATGACAATCCAAATCGTCAGAATCGCCAGCAGGATGCGCTTCAGAATATAAAACGCCATCTTGGAATTCATTGTTTTCGCCTCCGTGAGCAGGCATCCGGCACCCTTCTGCACCGTCGGCCACACCCATACTCTCTTTCCTGATGCATCCTTGCCGGAAAGCCTGCCCAGGGCAGTTTTCCTTTACAGGAAAGATTGTCTTATTATGCTACAGACCGTGAAAGATTGCAAGAACAATACTGCATTTTTTGTCCATTTTCTTTGTATTTCCTTTGTATTTCATGCAAAATCGTTTTCATGATGCATTTGCTTTGCTCTAGTGGCGTGTTAATCAATCATCCATCTTGTGTAATGCGATTTTTTTCAAAAAAAATTTTAGAGAAAAGAAGGAATTTGCCTTCAAAGAGCGAATCTATATGCTTTGTCACCTGCGGGAATGGCGGAATTGGCAGACGCGCTAGATTCAGGTTCTAGTGAGGGCTAACTTCATGCAGGTTCAAGTCCTGTTTCCCGCACGAGCAAAAATCCGAATCGGTTGCTGAATAGCAGCTGGTTCGGATTTTTTGTCGTTCTTTTTTGCAATTGAATGTGAACATCTCGGCAATTTGTTCAAATATTGACAAACTAAACAATGTATGATATTTTAGCATCATTCTCAGCATCATCGATGATTTTGATTAGCTGCTGTACACAGCGTTGCGAACCTTGTCAGTACCCATACTGTTCGCTGCTTTTTGCCTCAGTTGCTTCATGTGTTCCGTGAAAGGAAGGAGGTCGATGGCGCAATGCGCATGAAAATACAAATGTAATGCCCTAGGTTGTCGCAAAAGTAACAATTTACGTTAGGAGGATGTATCATGAAACGTTTTGTTGCCTTGGTTTTGACCGTTGTGCTCTGTATGGTTGGTGTTGCTCCTGCCCTGGCTGTGTCGTTTTCATACGAGGGCAATGCGACCTCTTTCACTAGGTGGAGTGATGATACTAAGTCTGACGGAACAACTTGGAGTCTTTCCTGGTCTGGCAGTAACCTGTCTTCCAGCAAGAAGGCTGCTGTGAAGATTTACCATGCGCCCGGCGTGTATGCAAGTCATACTTTTTATTATCAAAGCACGTCTACCACTTCGCATAGTTACCTTACTAAGTATGCCAACGGAAAGGTAGTATACCTTGCCGGAAAGAAATACTCCGGTTCTGATAACATCAAGGTCTCCGGCACCTTTAATCCCTAATTTATAACTACTTGCCGTGCTCATTTTCCAAAAGAAAATGAGCACGGCATTGAAAGGAAGATGAACAATGAAAAGAATGCTTTGTCTTTTTCTTTGCATCGTACTTTGTCTTTTTTCATCAGCCACTACTTGCGAGACCTTGGTTACTTACTTTTCGACATTTTCCAGTCAGAATCCCGGCTTGCAAGAGTTCCTGGACGACAATCCTGATATCACACTATCCCGTGCCGATGTTTATTATTCTCCGGCATCCGCTTTTGTTACAGCTCTGTTGACCCGTGCGTTTCAATGTGATTTGTTCTGTGAAGGAACAAACTCAGCCGATTGGCCTACCTTAATGACAAAAGGATACTGCCTGGATCTTTCAAACAGTACAGCACTGACCGCCGCCGTTCAGCGGATGCATCCGAACATTGCATCCCAAGCCATGGTAGACGGTCATCTGTATGCAATCCCGAAGAGCATCATTTTCAGTTACTGTCATGTCATGGAAGAAACTTGGCTCAATGCCGGCTATACCATGGAGGATGTTCCCCAGTCCTTCCCGGAATTTCTCAATTTCCTGTCTGCATGGTGTGACCGCATCGAAGAAAATCCTGAGGCTAACATGGTTGCTCTGGGCGGTTTGGAGGAAAGTGGTTATTCTGCTGCTTCCCATATCGCCAGGCTTGCAAAGATACTCATCAGCGAAGTCATCATGCAGTGCCAATATGCCGGTGAAAAGCTTTCCTTCAATCATCCCGAAATCATTGCCTTACTGAATCAGTGCACAACCGTCGGCAAACGTCTGTATCAGCTGGAATCCAAAAACTACAATGCTATGCTTTTTGAAGAGATGTCAAATGGCCTTTGGCCTAAAGATGCTTCCTCTATTGTGTTCTTCCGTTTAAGCGATGCACAGCCCAAGCTAATCGATGCGAGGCTGTCCATGTGGGCAGTCAATGCATCCTCCTCTCATACCGAGAAGGCTGTAGAGCTTCTGGAAAAAGCAGCAACTGTCGTGGACAATTTGGAAGCCTATGATGATCTTTTCCTCTACCAGGATGCCCAGCCACGGGTCAACCCAGACTACGAAAGGAGCCTTGCCCACTGGACAGAAGAAAGGGATCAAGCCGCCGCCCAGCTAGAAAATAAGAACCTTGATGTTGATGAGAAAGAGGCATGGGAACAGGAAGTCCTGAAATATCAAGACTGCATTGACTTCACGGAGTCCCACAAATGGCTTGTCACTCCTGAACAGCTGGAGGGCTACAAAGCCACCGTTGGCCATTTGTATTTTCATCCCATCAATATTTTTCATCAATCTGCCGAAGGATATGAAATGTTGGATGACCTCTACAAACAATTTGGTCATGGAAAATTAACAGCGGAACAATTCGTACAACGGCTTGATCAAATTGCCACCATGATGTACATGGAAGAATAATTCATACAATTTTTTAAGGAGATGTTAAACATGAAACGAATGCTTTGCGTACTTTTTTCTGTGCTGCTTGTATGGCTGCAGCTGCCATGCTGCTATGCAGACAGTCAGGCGGCTGCTGGTGAAAGCAGTTTGGCCTGGTTAATGGATCTGTATGGCTACACACTGCCCCAGAACGTTGCCACGTTTGCCCAGACCAATTTTCAGCCGCTTACCGTTGATGCAGATGGGCTTCTTGTTTCCATCCAAGAAATATTGTACGACGGTGTATGGTTGTTTACTTCGGTGGCGGTACAACCTTCGTCGGATGGGTACATCATTGTTCCCTTCGAGGTTGAACTCAACGACCCCATTGCAGGCGGGTATGGCGAAAACCTGCGGGATGACCCACGAACCTTCCTGGAAGCAGCACAGGAAGATGGGAAGGATCTGATGATTGTTTCCATCATGCCTGCTGAATATGAACAAGTCGATTTCTACTTCCTCGATCATCGGCAGGATGCAGGTCTGCAATCCACCTTGTTCAGCGGTGCGCCGGTAACCCTCACGGGTGAGGAGATCACCATCCACTTTGCTGTTGAAGCGACCCAGATTTCACATGAAACCGGCGAAGTGTTGTCCCAATCCCGCCACGAATATCCCGTCACCCTGGGAAACTTGGGCATACACAGCACAAAAGAATACTTGCCAGCTGCAGAGGACGCCCCCTTCGAAAAAGTTACCCTTGTACAGACGGATTTAGCGACCTATATGGTACCCATCTGGAAAGAGAACTTGCTTGACCCCAAGCCGGAGTACATGCTCACCGATGCAGATGGACAACCCTATCCTGCCGGCATTCCCCAAGATGCTGCCTCCTGCGCTTTGGATACATTCCCTGAGCCATTGTACATTCAATTTACTGAAGAAACCGGCGAAATCTTCACCGCCACCTTTACCGCCAATCCGTAAAAAATTAGCCTCTCATAACATGTTTATAACCTATTGACAGATACCCCTGGGTGGTATATGATATGCATACCCCCAAGGGGTATTTCACATTTGAAGGAGGGCTTCGGATGGCAGAGGAATGCAAGTGCTGCTGTTGCCAGCACAAGGAAAAAATCCGTCCGGAAGAGGAATATAAGGATTTGATTCACCGGCTGAACCGTATTGAGGGTCAGGTGCGGGGCATCCGCGGCATGGTAGAAAAAAACGCCTACTGCACGGACATTATGGTGCAGGTGGCAGCAGTGAACGCTGCGCTGAATGCCTTTAATCGGGAGCTGCTGGCTACCCACATCCGCACCTGCGTGGCAGAGGACATCCGCCAAGGCAAGGACGAAGTGGTGGACGACTTGATTGCAACGCTGCAAAAGCTGATGAAGTAAGAAAGGAAGAACTTTATGCGGCAATTTCATGTAACCGGAATGAGCTGCGCCGCCTGCAGTGCCCGTGTGGAAAAGGCTGTATCCAAGGTGGATGGCGTCACAGCCTGCTCCGTCAGCCTGCTGACCAACGCCATGGGGGTGGACGGCACCGCCTCCGATGAAGCCATTATTCATGCCGTGGAGGAAGCGGGCTACGGTGCCTCAGTCAAGGGTGCCGCTGCTGCTGCCTCCACAGCCCCCAGTGAGGATGCACTGGCAGACAAGGAAACTCCCGTGCTGAAGCGGCGGCTTTACCTGTCCATCGGTTTCCTGCTCCTGCTGATGTACATTTCCATGGGACATGTGATGTGGCACTGGCCCATGCCCGGCATCCTGAACAAGAACCCCATGGGCATGGCCATTACCGAGCTGCTGTTGACCATCATCATCATGGTCATCAATAAGAAATTCTTTATCAGCGGTTTCAAGGGGCTCATCCACCGTGCGCCCAACATGGATACTTTGGTGGCATTGGGCTCTTCCGCCTCCTTCCTGTACAGTTTGGCGCTCCTGTACCAAATGACGGTGGACACGGAAAACGCCATGCATCTGCTCCACGGCATGTACTTCGAATCTGCCGCCATGATTCTGGCACTGATCACCGTAGGCAAAACACTGGAAGCCCACAGCAAGGGGAAAACCACCGACGCTCTTCGCAGCCTGATGAACCTTGCCCCGAAAACAGCTACCCTTGTACGCAACGGTGCAGAAGTGACCGTGCCCATCGAGCAGGTGCAGCAAGGAGACATCTTTGTTGTGCGTCCCGGTGAAAGCATCCCGGTGGACGGCGTTATTCTGGAAGGTACCACCGCCGTGAACGAATCTGCCCTTACCGGCGAAAGCATCCCTGCGGATAAAGCACAGGGAGACAGCGTGTCCGCCGCCACCATCAATCAATCCGGCTTTATCCGCTGCCGTGCCACCCGTGTAGGGGAAGACACCACCCTGTCCCAGATTATCCGCATGGTCAGCGATGCTGCCGCCACCAAGGCCCCCATTGCCAAAGTGGCGGACAAGGTTTCCGGCGTGTTTGTGCCTGTGGTCATGGCCATTGCCGCCGTTACCACCATTGTGTGGCTGCTGTGCGGGCAGACCTTCGGCTATGCCCTGGCTCGTGGCATCAGCGTGCTGGTCATCTCCTGCCCCTGTGCCTTGGGACTGGCTACCCCTGTGGCCATTATGGTGGGCAACGGCAAAGGTGCCAAGAACGGTATTCTCTTTAAGGCCGCCGTTGCGCTGGAAGAAACGGGGAAAACCCAGATTGTTGCCCTGGACAAAACCGGCACCATCACCAGCGGCGAACCCCGGGTGACGGATTTGATTCCTGCTGAAGGCTCCGAGAAAGATTTGCTCCGTTTGGCGGTTTCGCTGGAAGCCCTCAGTGAGCATCCCCTTGCCAAGGCCATCGTGCTCTCCGCCAGGGAAAGCGGCGTGGAAGCATCCCCCGTTACTGACTTTCATGCCCTGCCCGGCAATGGTCTCACCGCCGTGTCGGAGGGCAAGGTTCTGCTGGGCGGCAGTGTGAAATTCATCAGTGAACAGGTGCAGGTGCCAGAGGCCTTTATGGACAAGGCTCGTGCCCTGGCAGAGGAGGGCAAAACGCCCCTGCTCTTCGCCGCCGGGAATCAGGTGGCCGGCATGATCGCCGTGGCAGATACCATCAAGGAGGACAGTGCCCAAGCCGTGCAGGAGCTGAAGCACATGGGCATCCGTGTGGTGATGCTGACCGGCGACAACCAGCGGACCGCTCAGGCCGTGGGTGCCCAGGCCGGTGTGGATGAAGTGATTGCCGGCGTTTTGCCCGACGGCAAGGAAGCCATCATCCGCCAGCTGAAGGAGCACGGACGTGTCACCATGGTGGGTGACGGCATTAACGATGCCCCTGCCCTGACCCGTGCCGACATCGGCATGGCCATCGGTGCAGGCACAGACATTGCCATTGACGCTGCTGATGTGGTGCTGATGAACAGCCGCCTCAGCGACGTACCTGCCGCCATTCGTCTCAGCCGTGCTACCCTGCGCAACATTCATGAGAACCTGTTCTGGGCATTCATTTACAACACGCTGGGCATTCCGCTGGCAGCCGGCGTGTTCATTCCCCTGCTGGGCTGGGAGCTGAACCCCATGTTCGGTGCAGCGGCCATGAGCCTGTCCAGCTTCTGTGTGGTATCCAACGCACTGCGGCTCAACCTGTTTGACATCCGCAATGCGAAAAGGGATAAAAAAATTCAGCCGACAACCATCGGCACCATTGTAAAGGAGGAACAAACCATGGAAAAGACTTTGAAGGTAGAAGGTATGATGTGCGGACACTGCGAGGCACACGTGAAGCAGGCATTGGAGGCCATCCCTCAGGTGGATACTGCCGTTGCCAGCCACACCGCCGGCACGGTGAAAGTTACCCTGAACGCCCCGGTTGACGATGCCGTGCTTGTTAAGGCCGTGCAGGACGCAGGTTACAAAGTCGTCTAATTGCAGCGAACCCCAAAGGCAGTGAAGACCCCATGGCCTCCACTGCCTTTTTTGTATGCTTATCGAAGTGCCGCCTGAACACTCCTCGTTTTCTCTTTTGATGTATGATGCTGCCGCAAGAAGCCTGCCCATAGTCCCGCCAGACTTCCCGTCACGCCAAAGGCGCAGGTCTGCATCAGTGCCCCGTTCAATTCCCCTCCGCACATTTCCATCAAGCCTGTAAAGCAGGGCGCATAATAGCCAAGCCGAAGGGCGTAGGAACATGCCAGACAAATTGCGCCGTTCAGTGCAACCCCGGCAACAAAGCCAAGCAGTGTTTCCCTTGCACGTTGCTTCATTTCATTCACCCCTTAAAACCAAATGCAGTCCGATAGTTTCCGTTCATGCCCACCAGCAGGCTGATTCAGAATTTCCCCCTGAAACCACAATTCCGTAGAACCTCCGCCATCAAGGTTGATGGCCGTCTGTGCGCCTAGATCAAGGAACAGCTGCTGAAGAGTCTGCAGTGACACCCCTTCTGAATACCCGGGCTGACGGCCGTCAATAATCAGCATCACATAGTGCAGGGGTGCAATCATACCGATAGCCGTTCTCGGTTCCCGCCGTGTACTGCGGGTGGAAATTACATCAAAGGATGACGGAAACGAAACCGCTTGTCCATCCACCACCAGCACCGGGCCAAATTCAAAGGTATTCTGCACACCGCTTGCCTGCAATCGTTCCGCCATTGCTTTGGGGGCTTCTGCTGCCGGATCGGAACAGGTTTCAAAGGAACCATCCGGCAGGATCGCCAGCATGTGCCGGGTTGTGTCATGAATGCGAAGGATTTTCCCGCCCCGCAAAATCACGCCGTACCCATGGGAACCGTAATCATCTGCATTGATGGCAAGCACTGCTCCTGCCCGCTGTGCCATGGCAGATACCGTTTCGAATCCTCCCTGGGCTTCTCCTGCATGGAAGGCAGATGCATCCCGAATCTGCACATCCACAACAAACCCCACCGATTGATCCACGTCAATTTGCTTGATGGTAATGGAACGCACGTCATCCTGATACACCCTGTCATAGGGTTCGCCAAAGCAGGGTGCTTCCCATGCTGTTTCCTGCGCCGCTGCACTGGATAAACAAAGCACCATCAACATCGCAATCCACAAAAAGGCTTTCTTTCGCATACTCCTTCACTCCTTTGGTGTTCTCGCCGTCAAGCATACCCGGCAAAGATAAAAACCCGACTGATAAATAGCCGGAAAAATTCTTATGTATTTCTTATGGGCGCATGCTATAATCCTTGGTAAGGAGGGATGAAGGATGCGACTGCTGCTGGTTGAGGACGATCAGGCCCTGCGGGAGATTCTTGCGAAACGCCTTGCCCAGGAAGGGTATGCCGTGGATGCTTGCGGCAATGGGAATGAAGGATTGGATTATGCCCTTGCTGCCCCCTATGACGGCATCATTCTGGACATTATGCTGCCCGGCATTGACGGTCTCACAGTACTGAAGCACCTCCGTGCCCGGCATGTGGCTGCCAGTGTGCTGCTGCTCACCGCCCGGGACGCCATTGATGACCGGGTTCGTGGGCTGGACTGCGGAGCAGACGATTACCTGACCAAGCCCTTTGCCTATGAAGAACTTTCTGCCAGACTGCGAGCCATGCTTCGCCGCTGTGCACCGTCCCGATCCCCCATTTTGCAGGTAGGCATGCTGGAAATGGATACCGCTGCTCACACCGTGCACCGAGGCGGAAAGACCATTCCCCTGACCGCTAAGGAATATGCGCTGCTGGAATATATGATGCGCAACGCCGGTCAGGTACTGACCCCAGGGCAGATTTACGACCATGTGTGGACCTGCCAAAGCGGACTGGATTCCAATCTGGTGCCGGTCTATATCGGCTACCTTCGGGCAAAGATTGACCGTGGTGAAACAACGACCTACATCCAAACCCAGCGAGGCTTTGGCTATGTGCTGCGGGAGGAAAGCCATGAAGCATAAACTGACCCTGCGCAGGAAAATGGCCCTGTGGTTCACCCTCTCCGTGGTTGCTATCACCCTGCTTTTCTTTGGCACGGTGTTCTTCATGACCCGTGCCCGGTTAACGGAAATGCTTGAGGATGATCTGTCCCTTGCCCTGGAGCAGCTTTCTTCCCAGGTGGAGCACGAAAACGGCCAATTGATTTTCGAAAATGAAACGCCAGTAAAATCCGGCATCATGTATTACATCATGGAGGAAAACGGCAGCGAACTTGCCTCCCATGGGGAGGATATTACCCTGTTCGATGTGTACCCTGTGCAGGCAGGCACCTTCACCCATGCCCAAATTGCAGGGGACGAATGGCTGCTGCTGGATTCGTCGCCGATCTCCGTAGGAGATGAACAAATAAGAATCCGTGTGGTGGCCTCCTGCAAGCAGATTCAACAAACCCTCCACATTTTTCAGATGATTTTTCTGCTGGGTGTTCCCCTGATGATCTTGCCGGTCGCCTTGATTGGTTCCCTGCTGGCCAAGCAGTCCCTCAAACCTATTCAGCAGATGATCCGCTGTGCAGACGAAATCGCAGCCGGGGATTTATCCCGGCGCATTCCCGAAACATCCAACAAGGATGAATTAGGGGCTTTAACCAACACCCTTAACCGGATGCTTGCCTCCTTGGAGGAGTCCTTCCGCCGTGAGCGGCGTTTCACCTCCGACGCTTCCCACGAGCTGCGCACCCCCATTGCCGTCATTGCCGCCTATGCAGAAAGCTTGCAAGCAGATGAAGCCCTGACCGCTGACGAACGCAGCAAGGTCGATACCATTTTGAACGAATGCAGGCGGATGCAGCGCATGGTGAGCCAAATGCTGACCTTAACCCGTGGTCAGGAGGGACGGTATCCCGTCTTGATGGAGAATGTTTGCCTCAATGACGTACTGAACGGTGTACAGACTGTGCTGGAGCCTGTCGCCGTGGAACAAGGCATCACCCTCCATGTTGCCGCCCAGTCCCCCATCGCACTATTGGCGGATCAAAGCCTGCTTACCCAGCTGATACTGAACCTGACGGAAAACGCCATTAAGTATGGAAAACCCCATGGCGATGTCTGGATCCATGCCACTGAGACGGATGACACCATCGTGATGACCGTCAAGGATAACGGCATTGGCATCAGCCGTGAAAACCTTTCCCATGTTTTTGAGCGCTTCTTCCGGGCAGATACGGCCCGTGACCGAACCGGCACCGGACTGGGCTTATCCATTGCCCAATGGATTACCAACCTCCACGGCGGCACCATTCAAGTCGAAAGCCAGCTGGATGAGGGCACAACCTTTACCGTTACGCTGCCCAGGCGTTCATAAGTCTATCGTCTCCATGTGTAATGCGCAAACAAAAAGCCTGCAAGGTTTATTCCCTCGCAGGCACAGACCATCAACAAACCCTAGGTGGCGTTGGAGGGCTCGCAAGCCCTTCAACTC
>CAVIWF010000054.1:0-16229 GCA_963646285.1 bacterium | reverse complement strand
ATGTACACCATTAGGGACTCGAACCCTAGACACCCTGATTAAGAGTCAGGTGCTCTACCAACTGAGCTAATGGTGCTCATCGCTTGCACTCACAAGCAACAATAGATATTATACGCCAAATCATCGATTTGTCAACTGTTTTTTGCAAATTTTTTTGAAAACATTTTTTCACCCCCCCGCCCGGTGCCACGCACCACACACCGGGCGGGGGCATTCTCCCTTGCGCCCTTACCGGACAATCTCCTCAATGACCTTCCCTGTTGCCTGGGGCAGGTCAAAGCCCATCATGGCGGCAAAGGTGGGGGCTTCATCAATGATGGAGCAGCGGTCAAACGCCACCCCTTCCTGCACGTTGGGGCCGGTCATGATGAACACCGGCTGGGGGCCCTTGTGGGGCAGGTGTCCGTGGGAGGCCACGGAGAACTTGTAGTCGGAATTATCCGGCGTCACCACCTTGGGGCCGGTGCAGGCGTTGCCGAAGGACGTTTTCTCCCGGCCTTCCAGCACGTATTCGAAATTGCCTGTAAGGTGGTGCTCCCTTGCGCATTCCTCCTTGGTGAACACGCTTTCCACCCCGGAGGACAGGTCGTTCCGCAAGCCGTAGAGCACCTGCTCCAGCTTCTGCCGGGTGTCCTCGTCATGGCTGTCCTTCATCACCACCTGGCAGGACAGGGAGGCGGAGTTGCAGTAGGCCTTCCAGGAGGCGATGCTGCCCTTTTCGTCCAGCTCAATCAGCCCTGCTTCCACCAGGTACACGTTGGGATTCAGCACCCTGCTGACGGGCAGATGACCATGGTCACTGATGACGGCAAAGTTGGTTTCCTCATAGGTGCCAGCGTCCATGGTGGCCTCCAGCAGGCGACCCAGCCAGTCGTCATTGGCCACAATGGCCTGCTCGATCATGGGCCCCTGAATGCCGTTGGCGTGGCGGGTGTGATCCAGGTGAGCCAGGTGGATGAACATCACGTCCGGCTTGTACTTGCGCAGAATATCGCAGGCACAGCCCACCATCACATGATCCATAAAGGGCTGCTTGGTTTTGCGCAGCTTATGGAGGTGACGCTCAATGACTGCCCAGGTTTCAGGATCGGTGGAGGCAGCCGACTTGAAAATGGGATGGGGATCCTCTTCCACACTTTGGGGCCAGATTTCGGGTACCAGATAATCCACGTTGGGGCATGCGCCCATGCAGGGCCAGCCGATGGAGGCGGTGGTAAGCCCGGCACGCTTGGCAGCATCCAGGCAGGTTTCCACCTTCAGATCCCGGTGATACCAGTACCAATCCGGGGCAGGATTGCCCACGTCCAGCTTTTCATTGTGGAACACCCCGTGACGGTCAGGGGTCGTTCCCGTGATGATGGAGGCGTGAGCCGGGTAGGTGAAGGAAGGATACACGCTCCGCATGCCGCTGCGGCTGTAAGAAGCCTTCTCGAATACTTTCTTGAAATTGGGCAGGGTTTTCAAAAAGGGCATATCCTCATCAAAGAGAGAATCAATGGATAATACCACAAGCTTGGACAAAACCTTTCACTCCTTTCCTGTTATGCAAAACTCGACAAAGTGGCAAGGCCACTTTGTCGATATATTTACAGCGTCCCCTTTTGCAGAATGGCGCAGCCGTACAGGGCATCTTCCCCCGTTGCCAGCACGGCATAGGCATGCTCGGCTTCCTTGTAGAAGTCGAAGCGTTCGATCATGCCGATGCACTCGTCCCCCCGGTCATCATGGCGGCGCACAATGTCCTTGTACGCATCCCAAATAGGGGTTTCAATGTCCTTGTCGCACTCCTGCTTGTCCATGATCAGGAAGGGATGGGCCACGGAGCGGTCCAGGGGGAAGAAGGTGAGGATGGCGTCCAGCAGCTCCGTTGCCTTTACCCCGTCTGCACGAACCAGCATGCTGTGCCGGGCAGAGGAGGCCGCCGGATAAAAGGCATCCGCAAGAATCAGCGTATCGCCGTGACCCATTTCCGCCAGCACCTTCAGCAGCTCCGGGGAAAGACACTTGGGAATACCACGCAGCATGGTTCCTCAGCTCCTTTCTTTCGCCTCACGGTCAGCCATTTCCTGCAGTGCCAGCTTTACAATCCGGCTGGTGCCCAGCCGATCAGCCCCAAGGGCGATGAACTTCTCCGCATCCGCAAAGGAAGCAATGCCGCCGGCAGCCTTGATCTTCACCTTCGGCCCCACGTGAGCCTTGAACAGGGCAATGTCGTCAAAGGTGGCGCCGCCCTTGGAGAAGCCGGTGGAGGTTTTGATAAAGTCTGCGCCGGATTCCGTGACAATGCGGCACATGGTGATTTTCTCCTCCTCCGTCAGGTCGCAGGTTTCGATAATCACCTTCAGCACCAGATCCCCTACGGCTTCCTTCAGCAGCTTGATTTCATCCAGCACATACCGGGTGTTGCCGGCCTTCAGCATGCCCAGGTTGATCACCATGTCGATTTCCCGGGCACCGTTTGCAATGGCTTCCTTGGCTTCAAACACCTTGCAGGCAGGGGTGGTGTTGCCGTTGGGGAAGCCCACAACGGTGCAGATGGTCATCTTCCCGTCCACATAGTCGTACGCCTGCTTTACATAGCAGGAGGGAATGCACACGGAAGCGGTGCCGAAGGTCATGGCCTGGTCGCACAGCACACGAATCTGCTCCCAGGTGGTTACGGGATACAGCAGGGTGTGATCCACACGGCTGTAGATTTCTTTCCGATCCATAAGTAATCTCCTTCATGCCATCAAAGGGCGGACGCAGGTGTCCGTCCTTTGATGGTTTTTTGGATTTTAGTTCGTTCCCAGCAGGGTGGCCACCAGGTCGCACATGCTCTGGCAGGCCATTTCGGGGGTGTAGGCGCTGTCACCGATGCACTTCTGCATTTCCGTGGTGATGATGGTGGCGCCGATTTCTGCCCACTGGGGAATCACAGGCTGATTGCCGGCGTATGCCATCTGCTTCAGGGCAGTGGTGCCGGCAGGCACTTCGTTCAGGTAGGTCTGATACACGTCGCTGTTTGCGGCGGCTTCGCTGGTGGGCACATAGCCGGTGGACACAGCCCACTGACCCGCCACATCAGGAGAGGTCAGGTACTTCAGGAATTCGGCAACACCCTGCGCCTTGTCGTCATGGCCAGCCAGCACGCACACATTGGCGCCGCCGGTTACCACGCCGTAGTCCGGGTTGCCGGGCAGGAAAGCGGTGCCTACTTCAAAGTTGCAGGTCTTGCGGAGGGTGCCCAGGTCGCCGGAGGAGGAAATGATCATGGTGGTGATGCCGGCAGCCAGGTCGGAGCGGGCAGCTTCGTAGCCGTTGTACTCAGATCCGGGAGGTGCCTTCATGGAGCCGTCTTCGATCATTTCCCGCATCCAGTTCAGGGAAGCGGTGCCGGCTTCGTTGTTAACGGTCAGCTGGGTCTTTTCTTCGTTCATCAGCTGTCCGCCGGCTTCCAGCACAAAGCAGCAGTAGAACCACTGGTCGATGGGCACTTCAAAGCCCCAGCGCTCCCCTTCAATGGAAAGCTTCTTGGCGGTTTCGTGGAGCTCGTCCCAGGTGGTGGGGGCGGTCAGGCCGTACTCGTCAAAGAGGGTCTTGTTGTAGTAGAACATGGGGGTGGAGCGGTTGAAGGGCAGGGCGTAGAGGCCTTCGCCCCAGTCGCAGTCAGCCAGGAAGCCGTCATAGAAGTACTCCTTGGCGTCCAGCCCCACACTGGCCATCAGGTCCGTCAACTCGGCAAAGGAGCCGTAATCGCTGAACAGGGGGGTACGGCTGCATTCCATCTGCACAATGTCCGGCTCGGAGCCGTCCAGCAGGGAAGCCTGCAGTTTGGCGGCAATGTCGTAATAGTTGCCCTGATATTCCGCAACCACTTTCCACTGATCCTGGGAAGCGTTGAAGTCTGCGCAGATGCCTTGAATCACGTCATTGTAGGCACCGGACAGGGCCGTCCAGAAGACGATTTCGGTGGGCTCGGCAGCGGCCGTGCTGACGGCGCATAAGCTGAACACCAGGGACAGAGCAAGCACCAGGGAAACAAGTTTCTTCACGGGTTGATCCTCCTTCGTTTTTGTCGCATTGTATTGATTTAGGCCTTTCGGCCGTCCATCCGTGTTATTTGATGCCGCTGTACACAAAGGCTTTGCGGATCTGCTTGTTGGCAACGGCGTAAGCAAGCAGAATGGGACAGGTCAGGAACAGGTTGCCCGCCATGAGCATGTGCCAGGGAATGGCGGCGTCAACGGTCTTCAGCATGGCCACGCCCACAGCCAGGGGGCGGTAGGTGTTTTTCGTCGTCATGATCAGGGGCCAGAAGTAGCTGTTCCACAGGGAGATGAAGCTCAGCAGGCCAATGGTGAAAATGGCGGTTTTGGCCATGGGGATCATGATGGAGAAGATGATCTTCACTTCCGATGCGTTGTCCATCCGGGCGGACTCGATGATCTCCTCCGGAATCTGCATGAAGTACTGCCGCAGCAGGAAAATGCCGAAGGCGTTGGCAACAAAGGGCAGAATCTGGGGCCAGTAGCTTTGCAGCAGTTTGGCCTTGGAAAAGATCAGGTACACCGGCACAAAGGTGACCTGCTGGGGAATCATGAAGCCCAGCAGCACAATGCCGAACAGCAGCGACCGGCCGGGAAACCTGACCCGGGCAAAGGCGTAGGCCGCCGGGATAATCACCAGATACTGAAGCAGAAGAGAAGAGATGCTGACCACCAGAGAATTCTTCATAAAGTGCCACACATCCAGCTCTTCCAGGCATTCCTTCAGGCCATCCAGCACCCACTGTTGGGGGAACAGGGTGGGGGGATAGGTGATGGTTTCCTTGTAGGGCTTAAAGGCAGTGCAGACCATCCACAGGAAAGGATAGGCGACAATGAAGATGATCAGCAGCTTCATCAGCCCGCTGACGACGTACCGCACCCCGTGCAGGGCGGCATTGCCTGAATTTCTTTCTTCCATGCTGTCTCTCTCCTTTCTTTACTGATAGTGGACTTTTTTGCCCAGGAAAGCGAAGTAGATAATGGTCAGCACCAGCACGAAGGCCAGCAGCACCACCCCTTCTGCGCTGGCCTGCCCCAGCTTCAGGTACTTGAATGCGTCGGAATAAATCTGGTACACCAGGGTGTTGGTGGAGTTGGCAGGGCCGCCCAGGGTCATCAGGTTAATGGGCTCGAACACCTGAAAGCTGTTGATGGTGCACACAATGGCGGAAAAGAACAGGGTGGGGGAAATCATGGGCAGGGTAATGTGGAAGAACACCCGCCAGCCGGGGGTATCGTCAATGGCGGCGGCCTCGTAAATGTCCTTGGGCACCCCCTGAAGGGCGGCCACGGTCAGCAAGGTGTAATACCCGGTGCCCTTCCACACCATCATCAGCACCAGGGCGAACATGGCGGTGTTGCTGCTGCCCAGAAAGGGGCAGGTGGGCAGACCCAGGGATTTCAGCAGGTAGTTAATGGCACCAATTTGGGGATCCAGCAGCCACAGGAAAATGGTGGTAACGGAAACCAGAGAAATAATGTGGGGGGTGAAGATGGCAGCCAGGGTCAGGCTGTTCAGCCGCTTCTGCATCTTCCCGTTCAGCCACACTGCCGCCAGGGTGGACAGCACCAGGGTGATGATAACCACCCCCACGGAGTAAAACACCGTGTTGCCTACGATTTGCCCAAAGTCCGGATTGGCAAACAGGTTGGCAAAGTTTTTAAGACCTACGTAATTCCGCTTTTTGCTCAGCAGACTGCCGTCATACAGGCTGGACTGAATCTGCCAGAAAATCGGATAAATCGTGAAAATGCACAGCAGAATGATGGCGGGGCTGACAAGCACATACCCCTTCAGCCAGCCTAAAAAGGTATGCAGCCTGTCCCTGCCCTTCCGTGCAGTTTGTTCAGACATGCCCGTGACCCTCCTTTCACTTGTCGGCAAGGTGCGACAGCATTTCTTTGCTCAGGGGCATCCGCTTGCCTTCCCTGTCGAAGGCGAAAAGGTGCTTGGGCTGAATGAACAGCTTGCAGCTGCCAGGTTCCTGATCATCCTCCGTTTTCACCATGATCTTGCCCCACTTGGTGGCAACGGAATAGTTGTATTCAGCCCCCAGCTGCTCCTTGGTGGCAATGGTGCCGCTTAGCTTCAGGGCAGGGCTGCCGGGATTCGTAAAGGTGACCTTCTCCGGGCGGAAGCCCAGGGACACGCCTTCCACCAGCCCGTTTAACACATTCATGGGGGGCGTGCCGATAAACTGGGCGGCAAACACGTTTTCCGGGTTGTGGTACATGTCTTTCGGGGAGGACTGCTGCATGATCACGCCCTTGTTCATCAGCACGATTTCGTCCCCCATGGACATGGCTTCCGTCTGGTCGTGGGTCACGTAGATGAAGGTGGTCTTCAACCGCTCGTGAAGTTCAATCAATTCCACCCGCATGGAGGCACGCAGCTTTGCATCCAGGTTGGACAGGGGTTCATCCATGAGGAACACCTTCGGCTCCTTCACCATGGCACGAGCCAGTGCCACACGCTGCCGCTGACCGCCGGACAGGTTGGAAGGCTTCCTGTCCAGATAGGGGGTCAGGCCTACGATTTCGGAAACATCGGCAATCAGCGCATCCCGCTTGTTTTTCGGCACTTTCTTGTTGATGAGGCCGAACTCGATATTCCGGCGCACCGTCATGGTGGGATACAGGGCGTAGTTCTGGAACACCATGGCCAGATCCCGCTTGCCGGGTGCCACGTGGGCCACATCCACCCCGTCGATGAGAATCTGCCCGGCCGTGGGCTTTTCCAGACCGGCAATCATCCGCAGGGTGGTGGATTTGCCGCAGCCGGAAGGTCCCACAAGCACCGTAAAGGAACCGTCTGCAATGTCCAGGTTCAGGTTGGGGATCACGTTTTCCTTGCCGTAGTCCTTCCGTAAATTGACCAAGCGTATAGCGCCCATAGCTCCTCCTCCTTGTTTTTGATGGTTTAAGTCTTATCGCTGTAATGCTCGTGATACAGAGCATCGATCTCGGTTTTGCAGGGCATGGCAGGGGCCGTTCCTGCCTTGGTAACGGACAGGGCACCGGTGCAGTTGCCGTAGCGGACGGCATCAAACAGGCTCATGTCCCGTGCAAGGGCGGTTACGAAGCCCCCATTGAAGGCATCCCCTGCGCCGGTTGTGTCCACAGCGTCCACATGAAGGGCTTCAATCAGCTCCTCCCGGGTGCCGTCGGAGCAGTACACGCCCTTGCCCCCCAGGGTAATGATCACGTGGCGCACCCCTTTGGCAAAGAACACCTGAGCCGCCTTGTGGGCGGTGGCCAGATCCACGACTTCCACCCCGGTTAAGGCATGGGCTTCCGTTTCGTTGGGGGTTACGGTGTCGATCATGGCCATGACCTCATCGGCAAGGGGCTGCACAGGGGCAGGGTTCAGGATCACTTTGACCCCGGCATCATGGGCGATGCGGATCACCTGCTCCAGCGCGTCCATGTTGATTTCCATCTGCACCAGCAGGTAGTCGGCACTTTCAATCAGGGCTTTTTTGGCAAGCACATCCTGAGGGGTGATGTGGCTGCAGGCACCGTTCAGCACCATGATCATGTTCTGGCTGCTCTGCTGATGAACCATGATCAGGGCAGCCCCGGTTGCTGCGGTGTCGTCCGTCAGCAGATCCTCCGTGCTCATGCCCTCGGCGGCATAAAAGCTGCGGGCCATTTCGCCAAAGGCATCCTGCCCCAGCTTGGTGACCAGATGCACATCTCCCCCGGCACGGAAGGCAGCCACTGCCTGATTGGAGCCCTTTCCTCCGGGGCCGGAGCGGAAGGAGGTGCCCAGCACCGTTTCACCGGGGACAGGGAAACGATCCCCCCGTCCGGTCAAGTCTGTTACATAACTGCCGAAAACCACAATGCGCTTGCTCATCCACAACAGCCCTTTCATGCCGGGTTACGGTGCACGTTGGTTTCATCCTTCTCCCGGCGTTTTCTGCCAGGTACTGGATATGAACCTTTCACGCTCCGTTTCTTTCACCTTCAGTGTAAGGCAGGCAGGTTTTTATTTCAAGATGCAAATCTATTATTTTCATTTAATTGTTTCTTAAATTTCATACGAAAAAAAGCCCTTGTTCTTCGTTTCTTCCTATTGCAATTTGCTGATAAAAAACGTATAATAATTATCAATCTTTCGAAAGATTTTACGTAAACTTCATTTTACGCCCTTTTCGAAAGAGAAAATGAAAATAATGAGGTTATTATGGTGAAGAATGAATTTTCCATAAAAGACATTGCAAAAGAAGCAAAAGTTTCACCTGCAACTGTGTCCCGGGTCTTTGCCGGCAATGCCTATGTCAGCACCCAAACCCGGGAAAAGATTCTGCAAATTGCCCAGGAACACAACTACGAACCCCGGGCCTATCAGAAGCATCACCACCGCCAGAAAGCCAATGCCACGGTGGGCATTGTGGTGGCAGACCTGCACAATCCCTTCTTCCTGGACATGATCGACTGCATGGAAAACACCCTTGCCAAGCAGGGCATTGAGTGCGTCATCTGCAATTCCAATGAATCCCCCCAGAAGGAGATCCGCATACTGGACATGCTCAAAAGCCAGGTGGACGGCATCATCATTTCCCCCATATCCGAAAATGCGGAATACAATGTGGAGTACCTGCGCAGCCTGAGCGCCTCCGGCACGCCCATCATCCTCATTGACCGGGACCTGAACGGCATTGGTCTGGACGGGGTGTTTCAGGATAATTATCACGTCAGCGTGGAATGTGTGGAGGCTCTGATCCGTGCCGGGCACAAGCACATTGCCACCATTGCCGGCCCCATTTCCTCCAAGCCCGGCATTGAGCGGCTGAACGGCTACATGGACACCCTGGCAGCCCACGGCATCCCCGCCCGGAAGGAATACATTACCTACGGCAATTTCAAAATGGAAAGCGGCTACAGCCTGACCCTTGACCTGCTGGAGCATCACCCGGAAGTAACCGCCATTTTCTGCTGCAACAACCTGATGGCGGTAGGTGCCATTCGGGCAATCTACGCCAGGGGGCTTTCGATCCCCGAGGACATGGCCCTGATCTCCTCCGACTCCGTCCGTGCCATGGACATGGTGCACGAAACCGCCATCTCCTCCATTGACCAGCCTGTGGAGCAAATGGGGGAGGAAGCGGCCAACATGATGATCGACAAGCTGTCCGCCGGCAAAAAGCGTGCCAAGGCCGTCCGCCGGGTGACCTACGAAGGCCGGCTCCATTTGCGCGGGTCGGAGGCGTATCCCGGGAGGAGGAAGTGAGGGCAACAGAAAACAGGCGAAAGGGTTAAGGAAGCCTCTGATAAAAGGAAAGGGAAAAATGGACAATGTGGATCCGTGTTGCATTGAGCAAAGAAGCGATTCATGACATCGACCCGGTGAGCTGTTCATCGGTCGTAAAAAGCAAGAATAGCGAAGCATACTATTTTGATCAAATTGTAGCGGATGCATTAGAAGCAGACGGATTTCTTACAGCCATGTGGGATAAGCTGGATGCCTTGTTTGACTGGGGGGACTGCGATTTCTTCCCGCCTGACAAGTGTGTGATCTTTCGGGAGTGGCTCATAAGCCGGCTTTCGCACGAAACAAGCCCTGTGCTCCAACCGGTCTATGAGGTGATGCTGGACTATGCCAATAAAGCCATCGCCCATCAGACAGGCATATCCTTCGATTTTTGATCGGTAAAAAGGGACAAGGGATGTGCTGAGCGGTATTCTTGAATCGGCACCCTCTGTCAAAAAGGCACAAAAAAAGAAGGCTTCCCCCTCCGCTGCCGCATCCATGGCGAATGCAGCGAAGAGGAAGCCTTTTCGTGATCCCGGCGGGAGTCGAACCCACGGCCTGCTGCTTAGGAGGCAGCCGCTCTATCCTACTGAGCTACGAGACCATGCCGCCCTGCAAGGATGCACGGCGCACAGTGTATTATAGCATATCGGGCGGGAAAGGACAACTGGGGAATTGGGGTTCCACTTCATATAAAATGTAGGACACTGCAGCAAAAAACTTTCATTTACCCCTTTACAAACGGGGCGAAACCTGCTATAATAAGTCACGTTGTGGGGCATTAGCGCAGCTGGTAGCGCACAACACTGGCAGTGTTGGGGTCAGGAGTTCGAATCTCCTATGCTCCACGCAACGACCGAGCCTTTGGGCTCGGTTTTTTTGTTGGGATTTTTGGGGGAAGAGGGGCAGGGGGCAGGAGCGTGCCTCCTTTTTGCAGCAGCCATCAAGTTGATTTCATACGAAAAGCGCTCTGAAAATCAAGGCGCTCCACAATTTTCAAAAAGCCCCCCCTGCCTGCACAGCAGGCAGGGGGGCTTCCTTTACCCATCCAGTTTTTCATCCATCAGCTTTTGCAGCAGCACCGGGTTGGCCATGCCCCCGGAGAGCCCCATGGCAGCGCCCATGAGGGCTTTCTTCAGGTTCACCTTGCCCTTGTGGTAGCTTTCCACCATGTCCGGGTGGGCAGCCACGGCTTCATCCACGTAGATCTTGAGCACTGCCGGGTCGTTGATCTGCCGCAGATGCTCCCGCTCAGCGTATGCTTCCGGGTCCTCGTCCTTTGCCCACAGGGCGGCCACCATCTTCTTGGCGGCACCGCTGTTGATCACATTCTCCTCCGCCATGGCGGCAATCCTGGCCAGGTGGGCAGGGGCAATGGGGATCAGGGTGTTTTCCCCTTCCAGCAGGCGGAACACTTCGGTGATCATCAGGTTGGCCAGGGTCTTCACCGCCGGGGTGTACTGGGCGGCAGTCTCAAAGTAATCCGCCAGTGCCTTGTCGCTGACCAGCTGCTCCGCCGCATAGGAGGTCAGGCCGTATTCACGGATGTAGCTGGCCTTCCGCTCGTCCGGCAGCTTGGGCAGCTCCTTCCCCCATTTTTCCACCAGATCCGGAGCCAGCACAATGGGTGCCAGATCCGGGTCGGGGAAATACCGGTAGTCGTTGGCGTTTTCCTTCCGGCGCATGGCGGAGGTTTTCCCCGTCTGCTGATCGAAGCGGCGGGTCTCCTGCACAATGGTCTCCCCCTTGCGCACCGCCTCCACCTGCCGCCGGTATTCCTCCTCAATGGCACGCTGCACGGACTGGAAGGAGTTCAGGTTCTTCATCTCCGTCCGGGTGCCGAAGGGCTCCCCGGCCTTGTGGATGGACAGGTTCACGTCGCAGCGGAGGGAGCCTTCGTTCATCTTGCAGTCGCTGACGCCGGTGTAGGCAATGACCGCCTTCAGCTTTTGCAGGTACGCCACGGCCTCCTGGGGGGTGCGGATGTCCGGCTCGGACACGATCTCAATCAGAGGCACGCCGCAGCGGTTGCAGTCGATCAGGGTGCCCTTTTCCGGGTCGTGAACCAGCTTGCCTGCATCCTCTTCAATGTGGATGCGGGTGATGCCGATGGTCTTCGCCCCATCCGGGGTTTCCACCTCCAGATGACCGCCGATGCACAGGGGCAGGTCATACTGGCTGATCTGATAAGCCTTGGGCAGGTCGGGGTAGAAGTAGTTCTTCCGATCCTGCTTGGAATACCGGGCAATTTGGCACCCGGTGGCCAGCCCTGCCAGCACCGCATAGTGCACCACCTGCTGATTGAGTACCGGCAGGGTGCCGGGGAAGCCCATGCACACCGGGCAGCACTGGGTATTGGGTTCTGCCCCAAAGGTGGTTTCACAGGAGCAAAAGATTTTCGTGCGGGTCTTCAGCTCCACATGGACTTCCAGACCGATGACCATTTCGTATCCGTCTATCATTCGCCATCCAGCCATTACAGGGACACCTCCTTGCATACCTGACCCAGTGCGCCTTCCAGTGCGTAGCCGATGCGGTAGAGCATGGGCTCGGAGAAGGTGCTGCCCATGAGCTGCAAGCCCACCGGCATGCCCTTATTGTCCGTTCCGCAGGGCATGGACAGGGCAGGAATCCCGGCAATGTTCACCGGCACGGTATGAATATCCCCCAGATACATTTCCAGGGGGGTCATGGTCTTTTCCCCCAGCTTGTAGGCGGTGGTGGGGGCCACAGGACCCAGCAGAGCGTCGCACTGCTGCATCACCTGCTCAATGTCCCGAATCACCAGGGTGCGCACCTGCAAAGCCTTCTTATAATAGGCATCGAAGTAGCCGGCGCTCAGGGTGTAGGTGCCCAGCAGAATCCGCCGCTTAACCTCTGCACCGAAGCCCTCGCTGCGGCTCTTCACATACAGTTCTTCCAAATCGGCATATTCCTTGGCACGGTGGCCGTACCGCACCCCGTCGAACCGGGCCAGGTTGCTGGATGCCTCTGCGCTGGAGAGCACATAGTAGGCAGGCAGGGCGTAGGCCAGGGAGGGGATGGATACTTCCTTCACCTTGGCGCCCATGTCCTTCAGGGTACCCGCCGCATGCATTACCGCCTTGCGGACGCTGCCGGACAGGCCTTCGGAGAACATTTCCCGAGGCAGACCAATGGTCAGCCCCTGGACCCCCTCCTTCATCTGCCGGTTCATGGGGGTGTAGCCCCGCTTCACGCTGGTGGTATCCCGCCGGTCATACCCGGCGATGGCATCCAGGGCCAGGGCGTTATCTTCCACGGTGCGGGTCATGGGGCCAATCTGATCCAAGGAGGAGGCGAAGGCCACCAGTCCGTACCGGCTCACCATGCCGTAGGTCGGCTTCATGCCCACCACGCCGCAGAAGGCCGCCGGCTGGCGGATGGATCCGCCTGTGTCGCTGCCCAGTGCCAGAGGGGCTTCCCCTGCCGCTACGCAGGCTGCGCTGCCCCCGGAGGATCCGCCGGGCACCCGGCTTACATCGTGGGGATTGTGGGTAGGGTGGAAGGCGCTGTTCTCCGTGGTGGAGCCCATGGCGAACTCGTCCATGTTGGTTTTGCCCAGCATGACGCAGCCTGCCCCCTGCAATTTTTCCCATACGGTGGCACTATAGGGGGGGATGAAGTCCTCCAGCATTCTGGAGGCGCAGGTGGTCTTCACCCCTTCGGTGCAGATGTTATCCTTCACCGCCACCGGCACGCCGCACAGGGGATGAACCTTCTCCCCACCGGCACGCAGCTTGTCTGCCGCATCCGCCTGCTTCAGGGCTTCCTCCTCCGTCACCGTCACGAAGGCGCCCACCTTTTCTTCCACCTGACGGATCCGTGTCAGGCAGGCTTCCGTCAATGCCCGGGAGGATGTTTCCCCGGTCTTCAGTGCATCGCACATATCCTTCAGTGTCATCTTTTCAATGGCTTTCATGGGTAGAATCCTCCTTTCAGTCAAAGGTCTTGGGCACGGTGGGGCAGGTTTCCGTGCGGGTGGGGGCGTTCATCAGCAGCTTTTCCCGGTCAAAGGAGGGGGAAGGCACGTCCTCCCGGAGCACGTTTTCCGTCGGAATCACGTGGGCGGTCATGGGCACGTCGGTGGTGTCCACCTTCTGCAAGGCTTCCGCAAAGGCGAGAATGGCGTTCAGCTCATCCCCCATGCGGGCTTCCTCTTCCGCATTCAGGCTCAGCTTGGCCAGCTCTGCCACCTGCTTCACCGCCATTTGGGGCTTTTTCCGCTCCTGCCGGTGCTCTTCCTGCCCGGCGGCAACCCCCAGCTGCAGCACTTCCAGCTGCTCAGGATCCACATAATCCGGTGCACCGGTCATCAGGTCGGAAGCGTCCCGCACCTTGGGGAAGGCGATCACATCCCGCAGGCTGTCCGCCCCCAGCAGCAGCATGGTCAGCCGATCCAGTCCGAAGGCGAAGCCGCCGTGGGGAGGCGTGCCGTACTGGAAGGCATCAATCAGGAAGCCGAAGCGCTGCCGTGCGCTTTCCTCCGTAAAGCCCAGGGCCTTGAACATGAGGGACTGCACGTCGCTGCGGTGGATGCGGATGGAGCCGCTGCCCAGCTCCGTGCCGTTAAGCACCACGTCGTAGGCCTGGGAGCGAACCCGGCCGGGGTCCGTCATCAGGTAGGGCAGATCCTCTTCATAGGGCATGGTGAAGGGATGGTGCATGGCCATGTACCGCTTCTCTTCCTCCGACCACTCGAATTGGGGGAAGTCCGTCACGAAGCAGAAGCGGTAGTCATCCTTGGGACGAAGCCCCAGCATATCCCCCACTTCCAATCGGAGTGCGCACAGGGTGCGGCACACCACTTCAAACTTGTCGGCGCAGAAGAGGATAAAGTCCCCTTCCTCCGCATCCAGCAGGCGGAGCAGCTCCGCCCATTCCGCCTTGGTAAAGTACTTTTGCAGGATGGAGTTGATTTCCCCGTTATCGTGGATGAGAATCCACGCCATGCCCTTGGCGCCGCACTTAATGGCGTGATCCGTCAGGGTTTCGATGGTGGTGCGGGTGAACTTCTCGGCGCAGCCCTTGCAGTTCAGTGCCCGCACCTTGCCTCCTGCATCCACCGCCTTGCGGAACACGGAAAAGGTGCACTTGCCTGCCAGGTCCGTCACGTCCTTGATCTGCATGCCGAAGCGGAGATCCGGCTTGTCGCAGCCGTACAGATCCATGGATTCGTACCAGGTGAGCCGGGGGAAGTCGTAGTCGATTTCCCTGCCCATGGTGGCGGCAAACACGTGCTTGAACAGCTTTTCCAGGTGCTGAAGGATGTCCTCCTGATCCACAAAGGACATTTCCATATCCACCTGGGTGAACTCCGGCTGACGGTCTGCCCGCAGGTCTTCATCCCGGAAGCACCGTGCCACCTGATAGTACCGATCCATGCCGCCTACCATCAGCAGCTGCTTGAAAATTTGAGGGCTTTGAGGCAGGGCGTAGAAGGTGCCCGGATGCACCCGGCTGGGCACCAGATAATCCCGTGCCCCCTCGGGGGTGGACTTGCAGAGCATGGGGGTCTCCACCTGGCAGAAGCCTGCCTCGTCCAGAAAATCCTCTGCCGCCCGCTGCACCCGGTGGCGGAACTTCAGCGCCTTCTGCATTTCCGGCCGGCGAATATCCAGATAGCGATACTTGAGCCGCAGCTCCTCCCGCACGTGAGCGTTCTCGTCCATGGCGTAGGGCAGGGTCTTGGCCTGGGACAGGATGGTCAGCTTTTCCGCCTTCAGCTCCACCTCGCCGGTGGCCAGGCGGGGGTTATAGGTGCTTTCGTCCCTGTGGCGGATTTCCCCTTCCACCTGCACCACGCTTTGCAGGTGCACACTTTCCGCCAGGTGAAAGGCTTCATCCCCCAGGTACTGCTGATCGCAGACCACCTGCAATACGCCTTCCCGATCCTTCACATCCAGGAAGATCACGCCGCCCATGTCCCGCTTGGTCTGCACCCAGCCGCAGCAGGTGGCCTGCTTCCCCATATCCTCTGCACGCAATGCGCCGCAATAATGTGTCCGATGCATGTTTGTTCCTCCCTCGGGCTTGTGCCGTATAAAAAAAGCGCCCTTCACCCCATCCATGGGGCGAAAGACGACCATCTTACGCGGTACCACCCAAAATCAGACCCTCTTTTACGAGCGTCTCTTACCGGCAACCCTTGATTGCCTGAAGCTGTTACGGGCTTCTCCCGTCCGCGCCTAGTAGGCCAGTGTGCCGTTCGGGCGGCGGCTCCAAGCTGTTCTTTCACCGGCTGCACCTGCCGCACTTGCACCTTCACGCGGCTCTCTCAAAAAGTCCAGTCCCCGGTTACTTTTGCTTTTCACAGCCTTTCATGGGACAAATACTGTCCGTATGAAATTGCACCCAGTATAGCACGCTCTTTCCCCCCTGTCAACGAAAAGACGGAGAAAAAACATGGGCGGACTCTTTTGAGGATTCTGCGGGAGGCGGCTTTTGAATCAAAAGCCCCTCCCGCGCCCTCCCGAAAACTATTTTTACTTCCCAGAGACAATCAAAATGATCTTTTTTCATCTTCAAATGGTTTTTCCATCAAACAGCTTCCCTAAATAGCCGCTTTCAAAAAAAATAGCTGCTTCCGAAGGGGGTGGCGAAGGAGTCCAGAGGGCGACCGCAAAGCCCTCTGGAATATGCATAAGAAGCCTGTTACATAAATGGGGGCTGCGAAGGGGTGCAGAGGGTGACCGCAAAGCCCCCTGCGAATCATCATGAAAAGTCTGTTGCTGAAATGGGGACTGCGAAGGAGTCCAGAGGGCGACCGCAAAGCCCTCTGGAAAGCCTCGCATAAGAACCCAAGTTGCTGTTATGTGAAGAGCGAAGGAGTCCAGAGGGCGATCGCAAAGCCCTCTGGAATAAACAAAACCAATGCTTTGCAAGGTTCTCGTACCTTTGCGACAATCGTTTGTGTTACTCAAGGG
>CAVIWF010000053.1:0-16808 GCA_963646285.1 bacterium | reverse complement strand
GCTATACCGTGGACGATCACGAGGAACGCGACATTCACATCTACTACAATTTCGTTGGCTATATCGAGGCATAAAGCGTCATTCTTTATTCGAGGTTGACTAACGAGTGGTACGCAAAAGATTGTAGCCGCAAGGTGCGGTCAGCATTTCGGACAAAGGCTCTAAATGGGGAATATACCGGCGGCTATCCAGCTTACGGTTACCGCAAAGATCCAGAAAATAGGCACCGGTTGATTCCTGATGAACACGCTCCGATCGTACAGAGAATGTTCCAAATGGCATTGGAGGGCACAACCTGTTTTCACATTGCCAAAACATTGGAGAGCGAAGAAATTCCAACTCCGAGGGCTTACTTGATGGATGCGTTTGGGAAGTACCATGCTAATGAACGGGTAAAACACCCGTATGCGTGGGCCAAAACAACGGTTCATCAGATTTTGAGCAATCCCATTTACCTCGGAAAGCTGGTCAGTCAAAGGTACAAAACGAAATCCTTCAAGGACAAGCGAATTGTACCAAGGCCGGAAGATGAATGGATTACAGTGGAAAATACACACGAGCCTCTTATCGATCAGGAAACCTTCGATACCGTACAAAAGCGTATTCAAATCAAGCAGCCAGCCACATGGGCGAATTCTGATAACATCTTCCGTGGCCTGCTGATTTGCGGAGGCTGCAATACACGGATGGTCTTTTCCTCGCGGACTGGCCGGAAATCCCGTGGACACTTTTGCTGCAACAAACATCGGCGCTACGGTGGGAAGGAATGCTCCAACCACTATATCACCTTGGAACAGGTCACAGAACTGCTTTTGTGTGATATTCGCACGCATGCAAGTCTGGCCGCCGCAGACACGGACCGGTATATAGAATACCTGATGCACTTGTCCGAACAAGAGTGGAATGGTGAAAGAGCCTCTTATCAGAAGGAAGCCGCAAACTGCCAGAAGCGGATGTCGGATTGGGAAGCGATTTTGAAAAAACTTTATGAGGATCGCGTGTTTGGCTTGATTCCTGATGAACGCTATCTTTCAATGTCCGCTGATTATGAAGCAGAAACAGTACGGATAAAAGACAGATATTATGAGCTTCAAACCTTGCTGGATGGTTCCTCTAAACAAAGCCGTGACGCTCAGAAATTTGCCAAGTTGGTGGAGTCCTATACTGACATTACGGAAGTAACCGAGGAACTGCTTCATACGCTGGTTGACAAAATCGTTGTCCATGAAAAAGAAGTGGTCGATGGTAAGATTATTATGCGGGTGGATATTTTTTACCGCTTTATCGGTAAAGTTGGCGACAAAGACGGTGAAGCCTTACAAGCTCCCAAAATTCGCAGAAACATGAAATTACTTATGGAGGCTGGAGTCCTGCCAGTTCAGTAACGGCAGACGGCCTCTAAAAAAAGGTGCGCAATAAACATAACACCCCGGTCATTATCAAATATCCTTTCTGGCAGATGACAGCCAGGAATCCGAAAGCTACTTATGCCTGTATCAACCAAAGGCAGGCAGCTTGTCCTCGAGAAATCAAGCGACAGTCCATCTGCATCAATTCTGATATCGGAGACGTCTTGTCTTTGGTTGCGTTTGAGTAGACCCTTGCATATAGCCTTCTATGCGATTTCTGTTCGTCAAGCCAGAAGTTTGTCCGCCTGGATTCATCGTTTTTCCCCGTCATCCGGTTTCCTTCAGATTTCCCCTTGTGATGGACACCCTTGCCTTCGGCCATCTCCTTCCCGCTACCGGGCGGATTCGGGTCTTCACCCTTTCGAAACATGCGCCACCTGGCGAACCGAAAGACACCCGCCAAAGCCATCAAGCCTTGGCGGGTGCTTCTATATGATTTAGTTATCCGTCGGGGATGCCACCAGATCAGGCTGCACATAGCATCCGTTGCTGTTGGCGTAGCCAATCACGCTGCTGTCCAGGGAGGTAATGCGAACCATGACAGTCTTGCCAGCCATGCTGCTTGTCAGGGTAAAGGAGGAATCACCGGAGTTTTCCAGCAGGCCGTCAACGTACCAGTCGTAGGTGACCTTGGAAGCGTTGTTGTTGGTCACAGAGGGATAAATCACGCTGCCTACCGTGCTGGTGCTGGGCAGGCTTACCGTGCCCGTGTAGGCGACGGGAGAAGGCGTTGCCGCAGAGATAGCGCAGGAATTGCTGGTCACAGAACCGGTGTAGCCATCCGTTCCGTTGGCAGTGGCCGTTACAGTCAGTACGCCACCCGCCATGGAATCGCTAACGGTAATCGAGGAGCCCGTAGCACCAACAATGGTGCTGCCGTTCAGCTGCCAGGAGTAGGACACGTAGGAAGAATTCAGGGCAGGGGCCGCCACCACGGTAGAGCCGGTAGTTGCCGTAGAAGGAATGCTGATATCGCCCTGGAGCTGCTGCTTGGCGGCGGATTCGGTAATGGTCATTTCGCCGGACTCCACATAGCCGGTATAGCCGCTGCCGCTCTTGGCAGTTGCACGCACCTTCAGCTTGCTGCCTGCGTTGTTAGGCACCTGCAGGCTGCTCGTGCCGGAGGACATGAGCCATCCATCCAGATACCAGCTGTAATCCACCTGGGTGGTGTTCAGGCTGGCCAGAGCTGTTACCGTGCTGCCGGCCGTCGTAAAGCCGGAGATGGACAACGTGCCGCTCAGGGGCGTATCCACCGCTCCGGTGGTAACAGCCGCCGTGTTGGAGGAGTAAGCCGTTCCGCTGTAGCTGCCGGTACCCACAGCCACACAGTACAGGGTGCGACCCACATCGCTGCTCTTTACCAGATAGGACTGACCTGCGCCGACTGCCGTGCCATCACTGCGGTACCATACATAGCTGGCCGTTGCCGCAGTGGGATTAGGCGTTGCATACAGGGTCTGCCCCACCACAGGGCTGTAGGAGCTCAGGTTCACACCCAGGAGAGTCGTGCCGCTGTTGGTAATGGTGTTGGACAGGTTGCTGGTGGCCGTGCCGGTGTACAGGCCGGTGCCGGTTACGGTAATGCGGATGCGTTCGCCGGTATCATAGGGCGTTACCACATAGCTGGAGCCAGTGCCCACCAAGGTGCCATCGCTGTAGGTCCAGCGATAGGTAACCGTTGCGGCAGAAGGCGTCACCACTGCTACCAGGGTATCGCCTACCTTAGGCGAAGCATTGTTCAGTGCAACCTTGGAAACCGTATTCACCACCTGAGAGGTGGTCAGGAACTGAGTCATCATATAGCCGGTACGGCTGCCGATGCGGATATAGTCCCAGGTGCTGCCGTGGGTCAGCACGGTCACTTCCGTGCCCACGCTGTACACGCCAAGCACTGCATAGCCGGTGCCTGCGCCTGCACGAAGCCGCACACCCAAGCCGTTTTTACTGGTTACCCGTGCCAAATAGCCGGAGGAAGGCGTAGGGGTAGCGCCATCGGTCAGGTATTGGCTCATCATGTAGCCGGTCTGAGTGCCTACACGGATGAACCACCAGTAGGTACCCTTGGCCAGCACCGTCACCGTAGTGCCCACAGGCACTACCTGAATGATGCCGTATGCCACGCTGGGGCCGGTACGAAGCCGCACGCCCAAGCCGTTGCTGCTGATGACCGTTGCCGTGGAGGTGCTGCCGGAGTCACCGGAAGCCTTCAGGTACTTGCCATACATGTACCCTTCGTAGCCATCGCTGGCTCGCACATGGTACCAGTTGCCGTCACCGGCTGTGCCATACACCGTCACTTTGGTGCCTGTATAGTAGCTGGCCAAGGTCGTGGCTGTGAAATTGGGCAGTGCCCGAAGCCGCAGCCATCCTCCTGTAACCACCATGGTGGTTTCTGCACTGGCGGACATGATGGGCAGAACCCCCAGCAACAGCGTCAGTGTCAGGCAGATTGCAAGAAAACGTTTCATAAACCTATCCCTCCAAATATGCTCGGTCAGCCGATGCCAAGTTCATCCGCACTGAAGGAATTCATCATGTAGTCGCTGTAGAGCGAGAAGTCCATGGCAAGGGAGTTTGCGTAGGTCAGCTGTGCCTGATACACCCACTGGCTGGTCACAATGTAGATATCCACCACCGTGCGTCCATCCTGCTGGGTCACAACCCGGCCGCAGCCGCTGATTTCATTGATGATGGTATCCGCATCAGCGTCCTGCTGCTTTCTGGCTTCAATTACCTTGGCCAGGGTCCAGGAAGAGGTGTTGCTGGTCTTTCTGGCAAAGAAGGAAGCCGTACCGTCTGCCAGCTTGGCGCTGATGCCGTCCGAGCTTTCCGTCAGGGTATCATCGGTAAACACTGCCGGATACTGGATAGCAAAGCCAAGGTTGGTGTTGATGTATTCCACCATGGTCTCGTTGAAATAGGACAGGGTGGTTTCTTCCATATCCAGCTCTGCATCTACGGAGAAGGAGGAAACCTTCCAGCCCAGCGGCGCTGCACTGTCCTTCACCAGATCCATCACAGCCCGCTTATCCAGCCAGCGAACTTCAGCGTACTCATCTTCCGTCAGCCGATCCAGCCGGCCGTTGGCCTGATACAGGTTGCCAATCAGCCGCACGCTCTTTCCGTCGGCAGAAAGGTCAGCATCCATGATGCAGACGCCGATGTAGTCGTAATTCTCTCCTGTACCGAGGATGCCTTCCAGTGCAGGCACGCCGCAGGAGAAGGTGCTCTTCAGGTAGGCTGCCTGCTTGGAGGTGTCCGTCAGCATATCAGCGGTAATGCCCAGGGAAGCGTCCGCTTTTTGCCCAATCAGGAAGAAGTTATAAACGAACGCCTGGGAAAGGGTGCTGTCCGCCGAAATCATCTCCGAGGATTCCCCCACCCGCATGGCGGCCGACGCTGTCAGGTCCACCAAGGGGGTTAATGCACTTAAATCAGTTTCTTCAGCCTGAGCGCAGGTCATGATGCCGCACAGTGCCAGCACCAAAGCCATGAACAGCGCCACGCCGTTTCTATTCTTTACCATGCTTTCATACCCTCCTTATTGCCCGGCCAGGGCGGCCTTGCAATTCGCTTTTCACCCATATAACGCACCGGGTATCTTTTTTCTTGCAATTTTTACGAAAAAAAAGAAAAACCTCTGTCCCCAGCGGGACGAGGTTTATCTGGACGCGTTTTCCTCACAGGATCACACGGCAGCAGCCTTGCTCAGCTGCTTGGCCAGGCGAGCCTTCTTGCGATTTGCAGCGTTCTTGTGGATAATACCCTTGGACGCAGCCTTATCGATCGCGGAGGTGGTCGCGGTCAACTGCTCATTGGCGGTCGTAGGATCGGCACTCAGCGCAGCAACAAACTTCTTTTCGGAAGTACGCATGGCGCTCTTGACCATCCGATTGCGGAGATTCTTCTTCTCGCTTACCTTGACGCGCTTCTTAGCGGACTGGATGTTCGGCAACTCTGTTCACCTCCTTAATCAGGATCAAAAATTGTCGCCTATGATTGTATCATGCCTTCGGCGAAAAAGCAAGCTTTTCAGAAAAAAAACTAACGACTCAGCCGGAACGCCAGCGAAATGCCCAGAAAGCATCCTGATTTTACAACACTTTCGCTTTTTTATGTTGAAAATCATCCTTTCATTGCGCTATACTATGCTTACCTTGTAATAACAGGAGGACGAAGCGATGCTTCAAATCGATCACCTTTCCAAGATCTACGATGGTTCCAAGGCGGTAGACGATCTTTCCCTGCACATTCACCCCGGTGAAATTTACGGCTTTATCGGCCATAACGGCGCTGGCAAAACCACCACCCTCAAGTCTGTAGCCGGCATTCTCCGCTTCGAGGAAGGTCAGATCCTCATCGGCGGCAAGTCTATTCAGGAGGATCCCATTGCCTGCAAGCAGATCATGGCCTATATCCCCGATAACCCTGACCTGTATGAATTCATGACCGGCACCAAGTACCTGAACTTTATCGCCGACGTGTTCCGTGTATCCACGGAAGACCGGAAGACACGAATCGCCGACTATGCTGCCCGGTTTGAACTGACCGGTTCCCTGGATCACCCCATTGCTTCCTATTCTCATGGCATGAAGCAGAAGTTGGCCATTATTGCCGCATGGGTGCATCAGCCCAAGCTGGTGCTGATGGACGAACCCTTCGTCGGTTTGGATCCCATTGCCGCCCATCTGCTGAAGGGCATGATGCGTGAGCTGTGCGATCAGGGCGGCGCTATTTTCTTCTCCACCCACGTGCTGGAAGTAGCCGAAAAGCTCTGCGACAAGGTGGCCATCATCAAGGGCGGCAAGCTGATTCGCTCCGGCGACATGGCGGAAGTCCGCGGCGATGCTTCTCTGGAGCAAGTCTTCCTGGAATTGGAGGGTGAGTGACCATGCTGAAAGTTCTGCTGAAAAAGCAGATGGCGGAAATCTTCCGCAGATTCTACCGCACCTCCAAGAACAGCAAGCCGCAAAACAAGCTTTTTAACACCATCGCCTATGTGGTGCTCATGGTGGTGCTGGCGGCTATTCTGGTAGGCGCCTTTGGAGTGGTTGCCTGGAGTGCAGGCGACAGCCTGATTCCCCTTGGATATGATTGGCTGTATTTCGATATCATGGGCTTGCTGGCCATTTTCATGGGCTGCTTTGGCAGTGCCTTCAACACCTATGCCAGCCTGTACCTTGCCAAGGATAACGATACCCTGTTGTCCTTGCCCATTCCCCTGCGCTGCATCATTACTGCCCGGCTGACCAGCGTTTACCTGATGGGTCTGATGTACAGCGGCGTGGTCATGGTGCCTGCCATTGTCATTTACTGGTACGTGAGCACGGTGACTGTGGTTTCTGTCATCAGCTCCATTTTGCTGCTGCTGTTGATTTCCCTGTTTGTCCTGACCCTTTCCTGCGCCCTGGGCTGGGTCATTGCCAAGCTGAGCCTGAAAATGAAGAGCAAGGGTCTGTTGTCTGCCATTGGTGGTCTGATCCTGGTGGGCGTGTATCAGGTGATGGTTCGGTATTTCACCAACGCCATGGAGGCGCTGGTTGCCAATGTCCAGACCATTGGCTCGACCATTCAGGGTTCCGTCTATCCCCTTTATGTGTTCGGCAAGGCCGGCACAGGGGATTTGCCTGCTTTGCTGCTGGTGGCTGCCGTGGTGCTGGTGCTCTTCGCACTGACCTGCCTGCTCCTTTCCCGCAGCTTCCTGAAGATGGCCACCATGACCACCAGTGTGTCCACCAAGTCCGTCCGCAAAACCAAGCTGGAAGCCAGCAGCGTTTCCCGTACCCTTTTGCGGAAGGAACTGGATCATTTCTTCAGCAACGCCACCTACATTATGAACTGTGGTTCAGCCCTGATTCTGCTGCCTATCGCCGGTCTTGCCGTACTCATTAAGGGCGGCGAATTTGTGCCTTTTGTGCAGTCCTCTCCCTTCTTCGCATCCGGCCGTGTCGTTGCTGCCGCCTGTGGTCTCCTTGCCATGATTGCAGGCATGAACAACCTGGCAGAGCCTTCTGTGTCTCTGGAGGCCAAGCAGATGTGGCTGCTTCAGTCCCTGCCCCTGACCCCGTGGCAGATCCTCCGTGCCAAGCTGGAAGCCCACTGGGTGCTGACCGGTCTGCCGATGCTGTTCTGCTGCATCTGCGTGCTGATCATTCTCCCTGTCAGCCTGCTTCAGGCCATTTACCTGCTGCTCTTCCCCCAGCTGTTTGTGGTGTTCTGCGCTGCACTGGATCTGCTCATTGGCTTGAAAATGCCGGTAACGGACTGGACAAACGAAATGACGGTCATCAAGCAGAGTGCAGGCGTATTCGTCTCTCTGGTGGCTTCTTTCGCCTATGTGGCTGCGCTGGCTGCTCTGTGTGCACTGCTCATGGATTACATGACGGCTGACACATTCATGGTGTGTGCCTGCCTCCTCACCCTGGTGGGGGATGCACTGCTGATCCTGTGGCACCGCAAAAAGGGCGCTGCCTGCTTCCAGAAGCTGCACTGACAATTTCACAATGCTTTCGTCCGAGTGGGTTTACTGCTCGGACGATTTTTCTTTGCTGGACATTCCGCCTGCATGGTGTTATCATTAGCAGTATCATGGGTAAAGGAGGCGGAGTGCATGAACGTGGATCAACTGGCGGATCAACTGCGCCGAAATGAAGCATTCATGGAGAATGTGGTGCGCTGGGAAGAGATCCCTGCCCGCCCCGCTCAGTATGTTCCCTTCCCTGCCACGCTGGATTCCCGGCTGCTACCCGTGTTGGAAAAGCGAGGGATTCATCAGCTGTATGCCCATCAGGCTCACAGCATTGCCGCCACCTCCGATGGCAAGGATGTGGTGGTAGTAACGCCCACTGCATCCGGCAAAACCATGTGCTACAATCTGCCTGTGCTTTCCGCCATTTTGCAGAATCAGGATGCTCGGGCACTCTATTTGTTTCCCACGAAAGCATTGTCCGCCGATCAGGTCAGTGAGCTGTACGAACTCATTGAAGAAATGAACGTGGACATCAAAACCTACACCTATGATGGGGATACCCCGGGAGCAGCCCGGAAAGCCGTCCGGCAGGCTGGACACATTGTGGTCACCAACCCGGATATGCTTCACAGCGGCATCCTTCCCCACCACACCAAGTGGGTGAAGCTCTTCGAGAACCTTCGCTATATTGTGATTGACGAAATTCATACCTACCGGGGTGTTTTCGGTTCCAACCTGGCCAATGTGCTGCGGCGGCTCATGCGGCTGTGCGCATTTTACGGCAGTCACCCCCAATTCATCCTGTGCAGCGCCACCATTGCCAACCCCAAGGAGCTGGCAGAAACTCTCATCGGCCGCCCTGTTGAAATGATTGACGACAACGGTGCGCCCATGGGCAAGAGGCACTTTGTGTTTTACAATCCGCCTGTGATCAACCGCCAGCTGGGTATCCGCAAGGGCGTGATTCCCGTCACAAGGGACATGGCCAGCATGCTGCTGAAATGCGGCATTCAGACCATCACCTTTGCCCGCAGCCGATTGACGGTGGAGGTGCTGACCCGGTACCTGAAGGATCTGGTACGGGATCCCCTGGGCAATGCCGGTCGGGTGCGGGGCTACCGTGGAGGCTATCTGCCTACGGAGCGTCGGGAAATCGAGCGTGGACTTCGTGCCGGGAAGATCGATGCGGTGGTATCCACCAATGCGCTGGAGCTGGGCATTGACATCGGTGCTCTGGATGCCTGCGTCATGTGCGGCTACCCCGGCACCATTGCCAGTGCCTGGCAGCAAGCAGGACGGGCCGGACGGCGGAAGGACACCAGCATCATTTTTTATGTAGCTTCCTCGGCTGCCATTGATCAGTACATTGTGTCCCACCCGGATTACTTCCTGCGCCAGTCCCCGGAAAATGCCCTGCTGAACCCGGATAACCTTTACATTCTTCTGAGCCACTTCAAGTGCTCCGCCTTTGAATTGCCCTTTGAGGATGGTGAAGGCTTCGGCAATGCGCCGGGCAGTGAGGAATTGCTGGAATACCTGACAGACAGCAGCATCCTCCGCCATGTGGATGGAAGGTATCACTGGTCTGCTGAGGATTTCCCTGCATCGGAAATTTCCCTGCGTTCAGCCGCCGGTGAAAACTTCGTGATCGTTGACATTACCGATCCGGCGCACCACCGGGTCATCGGTGAAATGGATCGATATACCGTGCCCATGCTGCTGCACGAGAATGCCATCTACATGCATGAAGCTCAGCAGTATCAGGTGGAAAAGCTGGACTTTGATGCCTGCAAGGCCTTCATCCGCAAGGTGGATGTGGGCTACTATACGGATGCAGACCTGAACGTTTCCCTTTCCCTGCTGGATGTGGAACAGCAGCAGGAGGCTCCCGGCGGCGGCGTATGCGCCCTGGGCGAAGTGAAGGTCACAACCCTTGTGACCATGTTTAAGAAGATTCGCTTCGATACCCATGAAACCCTGGGCTTCGGTCATGTGCGGCTGCCGGAAACAGACATGCACACCACTGCCATGTGGTGGACGCTTTCCGACACGCTGGCTGCCCGTTTTTCCAGTGATACGCTGAAGAACGGCATGCTGGCCATTGCCAACCTGCTGCGCATTGTGGCTCCCCTGTACCTGATGTGTTCTCCTCAGGATGTGGTGGTGGTGTATCAGGTCAAGAGTCCCATCACCGACAAGCCCACCGTCATCCTGTACGACAGCTGCCCCGGCGGTATCGGCCTTGCACAGAAAGCCTATGGTATGCAGAAGTTGCTACTGGAAAAAGCCCTGCAGATTGTGCAGGATTGTTCCTGTGCCAAGGGCTGTCCTTCCTGTGTAGGCCCGGAAGGTGAAATCGGCGAAGATGGCAAGAGCACGGCCATGCTGCTGCTGAAGGAGCTGACACAATGAACCTTCGAGATAAGCTCCGTGCCATGGATCCCCCTAAGAAGCCTGCCGCCGTGCCCCAGACATGCGCCTTTACCTCCTGCTGGAGCAGGCAGGAAATTCGGGAACCGGGTGACTTCCTCGAAGCCTTTCAGCTGCGGCGCACCACGGTTGATCTTATGTGCGGCGCATTAACGCCGCCCCTGCCTGCCGACCTTGACCCCACCCGCATCCTCTATCTGGATACAGAAACCACAGGGCTTGCAGGGGGCACAGGAACTGTGGCCTTTCTGGTAGGGCTGGGGCAGCTTACCCGGGAAGGTTTCATCATCAATCAGTACGTCATGCGGGATTACCCGGAGGAGCGGTATGTGCTGGCCAAGGTGGAGGAAGCCTTGGAGCACTGTGATGTGCTGTGCACCTTCAACGGGCGCACCTTCGACATTCCCCTGCTGCGGGATCGGTTCCTGCTGAACCGGATGCAGCCTGACTGCCTTGACCTGCCCCATATTGACCTGCTGCACATTGCCCGGCGGGTGTGGAAAATGCGGCTGAAGCGGTGCACCCTGTCCCATTTGGAGAAAGCCGTGCTGGGAATGCCTCGCCTCCATGACCTGCCCGGCAGCGAAGCCCCCCGGCGATACTTCGACTACCTGAAAACCGGCGAGTTCGCCCTGCTGGACGAAGTGCTGACCCACAATGCCCAGGACATTGCCAGCCTGTGCACCCTGCTTAGTGCCATGGCGCACCTGTATGAGCATCCCGGTGCCCATCCCCATGAGGAAGATGTGTTTTCCATGGGGGTTGCGCTGGAGCGGTTTCATCACCCGGAGGAAGCCCGGAAATGCTATCACCTTGCCAGCCGGGGCATGACCCGCACCAGCGGGCAGCTGTATCTGGCACGAAGCTGGCGGCGCAGCGGCGAACGTCAGGAGGCTACCGCCATTTGGCTAGGAATGATTGACCGGCATGAGGGCGGCATCATCCCTTATGTGGAAATGGCCAAGCACTATGAGCATGTGGAGCGCAACCTGCCCAGCGCCATGGACATGACCCAGCGTGCCATGATGCTGCTGGCAGAGCCGACCCTCTTCGATAGTGCAGATACGAAGGAGAAACGTGCTGCGCTTCAGCACCGATATGATCGACTGAAACAGAAAATGAAAAAGGAGTGAATCCCATGGGTTTTATGGCAAACCTGAAAGGGCAGCAGGCACTGAGTCTGCAAGGAAAGAAAAAGACGGAAGAAGCCAAGGCAAAATACGCTGAGGCCTATGCAGAGGGCATGGATCAGCCCCGGCTGCTGCTGGCCTATGCAGTGCTGCTCATCCGGGATAATGAATTTCAAAAAGCCAAGGAACTGCTGGCGAAAATGCAGAAATCCCCTATGTCCCCCGACCAGAAAACGCAGATGTACATGGACTACGCCGTGTGCTGCTACAAATTAGGGGATTTGGCCAAGGCCGTGAACCTGCTGGAAAAGCAGCATCGACGTCAGCCTTCCGGGCTGGTGTACGAAACCCTGGGCTACCTGTATGCCGAGCAGTTTGACCCGGCCAACAAGGCAGCCTTCCTTGCCCAGCCCCACGTAGTAGATGTGGACGACCGCTTCGGCGACGAGGTGCCTGAGATCGATCCCGAGCAGGCTTGGGAAGAAGGCCGGCAAAAAGCTCTTGCCTTTAATCTGGAAGCCGTGGAGTACGACGATGAGGATTCTGTGTCCCTTGACAATTTGGGACAAACCTATTATCGTGTCCTTGGCGACAAGGAAACGGCACTGACCTGGTTCACCAAGGCACTGGAACAAAAGCCGGGGCAGATCGATACCCTCTGGTTCCTGAGCCGCTACGATGTGGAAAAGCAGGACTATGCCGCTGCCATTGCCAAGCTGGAGAAGGCACTGGAAGGACGCTTCTCGCCCCTGAACAAGGTAACCAAGGCTGATGTGGAGCAGGAAGTTGCCCGGCTGAAGGCATTGTAATGATTCCATGGCGCTGATATGCGCATGCAGAAAGGCAGGTAAACAATCATGGAGGAGCAGCAAGCTCAACCCCAAAAGCCCAAGAAATCCGTCGGTCGCGAAATCTTCGAATGGATCCTGACCATTATTGCGGCACTGGCCATTGCCCTGGTCGTCCGCACTTTCCTGTTTGAGCCGGTGAAGGTGGACGGTCATTCCATGGACACCACCCTGGCGGATGGCGAAATCATGCTGGTCACCAAGACCGAGTATACGTCCCTGAACCTGTTCGGCAACAGCTACAAGATCTTCGGCGATCCCCAGCGGTTCGATGTGGTCATCTGCCACTATCCTGACCGGGGAGGCACCAACTTTGTCAAGCGTGTGGTGGGTCTTCCCGGCGACACGGTGGAAATTTCCGGCGGCTATCTGTATGTCAACGGGGTCAAGTATGAAGAAGAATACCTGACCTACCGTCCCAATTACACCATGGCGGCCTACACCGTGCCGGAAGGCTACTACTTTGTGCTGGGGGACAATCGTTCCAATTCCAACGACAGCCACATTATCGGACCCATTGCCCGGGAGATGATCATCGGCCACGTGCGGCAGGTGGTTTATCCCTTCAGTGACTGGCGGAAGGTTGAGTAACGGAAGATGTGTTTGAAGGGGCTGCCTTGTAGAGGGGCAGTCTCTTTCATTTTAATTGATCCATAGCCCAATGCGATGGCAGTTCATTTCATTGTGTTCAGTTACTTTCATAAGCTTCTTCCACATCATGGTCTTCACTTTCCTGTTCGGACACAGAAGGCGGTAATGTAGACACTCCAAAACAAAAAAAGGTCAGCCGAAACCAATAGTACCCCCAATTCTGGATGTCCAGGATTGGGGGTACATATCATTCAAAAGGTTTTTGGCAAAATCTACAGATAATTCATTACACCACATCTGCTGAAAAGTATCAGAACTGATCAGAATAATCAACTGACGGTGCGGAAATGGCGTTGCTTTCATAATAGATGATGAAGCTCACATCATAATTATCAGCGTCTATATGCATAGAAATATTCGTTCTCCTTGTAGAATACCGGGTAAGATAGGTCAAATATCCATATGAAAGAGCTTCACCTTTCTGTTCAAAATAAGAAGACTTGTGAGAGGTGGTATCCCAGTTTTCTTTATCATGCAACGGCCTACCATATTTCTTTGTAAGCTGCGTCTTTACATCATTGTAGTCTGAGATATACAAGTTTGCATTACTATGAGTTTCTGTCCAAATGTACTGTGCTTCGTATAAACCGTTAGCACCAAAGTAATAAGCAAGTATTACATCATTTCCCATAAGCGTGGTATCATAACCGATATACCAGGCATTAGACCCACTCACTTTACCACTGTATTGTGGACTATTACCTTCTAACGCTTTTACTTCGTCCTCTGTCATGTCCCAGCGCACAAAGCAAAAGTCAGGGTTCTTAGAAGCACGATAAACAGGGATCAAATCACTTGACGTTGTATTATAATAAATAGTATCCCATACATCAGTGAGAAAGTTTCCATTTTCATCCATCAAAGCCCAATAACCATTCTTCTTAACAACATAACGATCGTCACCCCAAACACGGAGATCCTCACAAGTTATGGGCAAAAAAACATCTGAACCAGTCATATCAAGCACATGCCAAGAATCACCCTCTTTAACGCACCAAACACCATTGCTGAATACACCAAGGCATTTTCCTTTTTTATAACCGCGGGAAATATAGTTTCCGTCAATGCTCATCAAATAGTAATAACCGCTGTCTGGTACCCCATATTCATTGAGGGTTCCTTCGAATGCATATGTAAATCCGTTAACGATGGATGGATTAACGTTAATTTGATTCAGCTGATTCCATTGTATATATATTGTCAATACCATTATTGAGATTATTCATATTTATTTACAGTTCAGGAATGTCCGACTTAATGAAGCCATGCTTGCCGGAAAGCATGGCGGAAAGCATGTATTGGCTGCACTGATCCACCAATTCAGTGAAAAAGGGATGACTGATCTTGATATTGGATTTCGTCCTGTCTTCCTGAAGCTGCCCATCTGCATTCACGAAGAACACTCGATAGCCCCGAATATCATGATCCGCTTCGTAGTACCGCACGCCGGTGCGTGCAAAACGTTTGCGGTCGCTTACCGCATCGTTATCAATAAAGGACTTGATTTCACTGGGTGTCAGCATGGGATTCACCTCCTTTCAGTCGTTAGCAGTTAGCAATTAGCAATTAGCAATGAGCAATGAGCAGTTGGCAATGAGGGGGAAAAGAGTGGCGTTAGTCGTTAGCAAATATATCGGCTATTTGCTTCATTCCTCATTGCTGTTTAGTTTTTGGTGTTTTCCAGGCAAAACTAAACACCCCACTGACCTTATTAACCATGCGCACATTACACCATAAGAAAAGCACCATCCTTTCGAATGATGCTTTCTTCTCTATGGCTTTACTTCTCTTTCATGCATTCTTTCAGGAGCTTTCTTGTGTATTCAAAGTAGGCTTTATCCTTTTCCGATACAATCGGTAATGGCTCTTTGCCAATGTCAACCGTATCGTCAAGAATCATATAGCGAATCTCGTTATCGGCATTCTTGTTATTAACCTTCTTTTTATCAACCTTCTTGCCCATAGATGCCTACCTTCTTTCATACTTGAAAATTCCGGCGTCATAAATAGCATCGGTTGCTCTTAATATCGCCAGTTCTTTATTACCATGGTGTTCTTCGACAGCTTTATTATATGCTTGTTTCCAATAATGGTCAATATCAATCTTACGATTTGGCATTGACAATAGGTGAACTGAACCATCATGACCAAGAACAACGCTTGCACTTGCTTTTTCATGCGCAAACAGCGTGCGGATGTCTGTCCAAGATGGTCTGCTGCTATTCGGATGGTTATGCATGAGCACAACAGAACCTTGGTGCTGTTTGTATTGCTGATATTGTTCTGCTGTCAGACCTGTTTTTCCTGTTTCCTGTCCGTTCAGGTTGCCCGTAATCAATCGCCCCGTCCTGGCATCTAGCAGCACCACATCTTCATAGCTTGTGCCGTCTCGGTGTTCCAATATACACATAGCTTCCTGATAAATGGATTCATTCGTTGCTTTGTGTTCGGTCAATTCCTCAAACTTATCGTGATATGCTTTGCTGTTCACCAATTTGGCATCCACAGAAAAATCGTTGGGTTCACCTTTTTCAGTGATTCGCTTTGTTTGGCGGACTTCCATGTATTTGGCTGCCTTCAAATACTTTTCCGTGAAGTCCTTCAAATCTTCTGTTTTGTCCAGCTCGAAGAACGCTGCACGCCGCTGGAGGGTGTCCAGCTCTTCCTGATCCAGTGCCCACTTGGCACGTGTCAGGGCAACGCAGCGGCAGTTGCAGTCTTCCGCTGCATCGCCGAACGCCCCCGGATACTTGGCCTTCTTGCCATCAATGGTAAAGTAGCCATCCGCCTCCACCACCGTGCCGTCCAGCTGCCTGTGATTGTCCCGTGTCTTGCCGTCCAAGGTGGCATCCCACTGCTTCATCACCTGCGCCCCGGCCGCCATGGCTTGCTGGCGTGCGTCCTCGCTGGATGCTTCATACTAATCCCGTTTTTTGCGAAACTACAAGCTGATGGAGGTTGTTCTGCCTTTGTCGCCTCGGTTACTAGAGGCGACGCAAGTTTTGCATATGGTGTCAATGTGCGTATAGCAGAATACCAAGTCATTCATAAAAGAAAAAAAAGTTATTCTAATTCTGAATCGGTTGAAGATAAGGATGATGATGAAGACTACAAAGAAGGCTACGGAAAAGATTCCTCTGCCCATGTTAGCTGATAGTGGGCATTCTACGACTGGAGCTTGAAACTCACCTGTATTTTCATGAAGGATAAATCCTCCACGATGGTGATTCTTGAAAACATCACCATCGTTAACATTCCGCCCTACACGCCAGAAATGAACTCGATTGAGCAGATATGGTGGGAACTTCGAACGAAGGTTTCAAAAACGAAGTCTTTCAAACGCTGGAAAAAGTTGTTGATCATCTTTGTCAGACAACCAACAACCTTGCAGTGGAAACGATTTTGAGCATTACTTTGAGAGATTGGGTATTAAACGTATTTAGTTGAGATTAGTATTAATCTCGATGCGCCAGAAAACAATCCTGCTCATGAGAATAGATCACCCCTACTGCCTGCAAATAGGCGTAGATGACCGTAGTCCCCACGAACTTCATGCCACGCTTTTTCAAATCCTTGGATATGCTATCCGACAGTTCCGAGCTTGTCCGTCCGGTTTCATAAATCACTTTGCTGTCCGTCCAGTGCCAGATGTAATCTGAGAAGCTGCTGTATTCCTGTTGAATCTTTCGGAATGCCTGCGCATTGGTAACGGCAGCTTGTATCTTCAGGCGGTTACGGATAATTCCGGGATTGTTCCGAAGCGCCTCCAGCTTGGCCTCGTCATAGGCGCAAACCTTCTCCAAGTCAAAGCCATCAAAGGCCTCGCAGAACGCATCCCTTTTATTGAGGACACATTCCCAGGACAGCC
>CAVIWF010000052.1:0-16855 GCA_963646285.1 bacterium | reverse complement strand
CCGCACAGGGGCTTCGCCCCGTTTAACGCCCCGAAGGGGCTCGCCGATTTTCGATTTAGCGTTGAAGGGCTTGCGAGCCCGTGGGCGCCACCTGGGGTTTGTTGATAGTCTGTGGCACCTATGAAGGCGCCTGGCTGAACTACGATGATAACGGCAAGGAAGACGGCTACACGCCGGATCATACCGGCACCTGGTATGTGACCCGGTACAATACCTTCCGTGATAAGTACTGGTATCCGGTAGACTATGAAATCACCCTCATCCGAGAGGGCGGCTATGTGAATGTCAAGGGATTGAAACTGGATGACAACGGTTTCAGCCTGCTGGATTGGGAAGGCAGCGGAGGTTATGCGCGGACGCTTAACGACGACCTGCCCAACGCATCATGACAACGCCGCACTTGGTAATGATTGACAATCCCAAACCCTTTTCCAACCCTTGACGCACTTCCCTTCACGGTGCTATAATATCTTGTTGAATTTTGAAAACCTTGTGTTTTTTCAGGAGGGATACGATGTCCGGTCATTCCAAGTGGCATAACATTCAGGCCAAGAAGGGCAAGGCGGACGCTGCCCGTGGCGCAATCTTCACCAAGATCGGCCGCGAAATCGCCATTGCTGTGCGTGACGGTGGTGCCAACCCCGAGTCCAACGGCAAGCTGCGCGACATTATCGCCAAGGCCAAGGCCAATAACATGCCCAACGACAACATTCAGCGGTCCATCAAGAAGGCCTCTGGTGAGTTGAGCAACGTGGTGTATGAAGAGATCACCTACGAAGGCTATGCCCCCGGCGGCGTGGCTGTCATTGTAGATACCATTACCGATAACCGCAATCGTACTGCCAGCGACGTGCGCCACTGCTTCGCCAAGAACGACGGTAACCTGGGCACCACCGGTTCCGTGGGCTTTATGTTCGACGAAAAGGGCGTGCTGGTGGTGGAGCGTACCCCCGGCAGCGATGAGGACGAGATGATGATGACCGCCCTGGACGCCGGCGCTGAGGATATGAAGACCCTGGACGATGTGTACGAAATCTACACCGCTCCCGCCGATTTCCACAACGTGCGTGAAACCTTGGAGAAGCAGGGACTGACCTTCCTGACCGCCGAGGTGCAGAAGATCCCCCAGAACACCGTGGCCATCCCTGATGAGGATACCCTCCTGAAGGTGCAGAAGCTGCTGGACATGCTGGAGGAAAACGACGACGTGCAGAACGTGTATCACAATGCCGAACTGCCCGAAGAAGAAGAGGAAGAGTAACTTCTCAAAGCTTCCATGCATCCAAAACCCGCTGCCTGAGCGAAATGTTCGGGCAGCGGGTTTTTTCGATTCTGGGAATGGTAAAAGAAAAAGGCAAGAAAAAGGCAGCCGCCCAACTGGGTGACTGCCTTTATGCATCGGGAAATCATCTGTGTTACAGCCGGAAGTAATCCACGCCGCCTTCAAACAGGGGCTGATACTTGTTGCCGGGCACATTCTTGTACAGGTTTTCCCCGCTGCGCTCCGTGTGCCCCATTTTGCCCAAAACCCGGCCGTCGGGGCTGGTGATGCCTTCCACGGCAAAGTAGCTGGCATTGGGGTTAAAGCGGGTATCCATGGAGGGAACCCCTGCAAGATCCACATACTGGGTGGCGATTTGTCCCTTTTCAGCCATTCGGCGAATCAGGGCTTCCGGGCCCACGAACCGGCCTTCACCGTGACTGATGGCCACGGTGTGCACATCACCTGGGGCGCAATGCATCAGCCAGGGGGACTTGTTGGAGGCGATCCGGGTGCGCACCAGCATGGACTGGTGACGGCCAATTTCGTTAAAGGTCAGGGTGGGGCATTGATCCGTGGTTTCCACAATCTCCCCGAAGGGTACAAGCCCCAGCTTGATCAGTGCCTGGAACCCGTTGCAGATGCCCAGCATCAGGCCATCCCGGTGATGGAGCAGGTCATGGACTGCATCCTTCATGGCAGGGTTGCGGAAGAAGGCATTGATGAACTTGGCGGAACCATCCGGCTCGTCGCCGCCGGAGAAGCCGCCGGGCAGGATGATCATCTGGCTTTGGGCAATTCTGCGGCTTGCCTCCTCAATGGACTGGGCAATGGCGGCAGGGGTCAGGTTGCCGATGACCAGAATGTCCGCCTCGCCGCCGGCACGCTCAACGGCACGGGCAGTGTCATACTCGCAGTTGGTGCCGGGGAACACGGGAATGAAGGCCTTGGGCTTTTTGCAGGCAATGGCAGGAGAAGGATACTTTTCAGCCTTGAAGGTAAAGGTTTCTGTGGTTTCGCCGGTGTGTCCCCGATAGGCGAACACCTTGTCCAGCTTGCCTTCGTAAATCTCCTGATAGGCGGACAAATCGATGGTTTCCTCCGGGGTCTTCAGTACCCAGGTATCCATGGTTTCGCCGATGACTTCACCGAAGGGAAGTTCCTCCGTGCATTCCAGCAGCATGCCGCCGATTTGCTGGCTGAACAGCTCCGGCAGGGCAGCAGCCTTCAGGCTTGCACCCATACGGTTGCCAAGACCCATCTTAAACAGAGCCTCGGCCACGCCCCCCAGGCCCAGTGCCCAGGCGGAAACAACCTTTCCTTCCTGAATGGCCTGATACACGGCAGTGTAGTTGGTCGTCAGGGCGGCAGTATCGTGGGGGTTGCAGGTTACAAGGCGCAGGGTGTGACCGGCGGCCTTGAATTCAGGGGAAATCACCTGGCTAGCCTTGCCGGGGGCAATGGCGAAGGAGCACAGGGTAGGGGGCACATCCATGTGCTCAAAGGTGCCGGACATGGAGTCCTTGCCGCCAATGGCTGCAATGTGCAGGTCAAGCTGAGCATCCAGCGCACCCAGCAGGGCGGCGAAAGGCTTGCCCCAGCGGGTAGGTTCCGTGCCCATGCGCTCGAAATATTCCTGGAAGGTCAGGTAGGCCTTCGTATAATCAAACCCGGCGCACACCAGCTTGGTGACGCTTTCCACCACCGCCAGATAGCTGCCTTCGTAGGGGGACTGTTCCAGCAGTTCCGGATGCATGCCGTAGGCCATGCCGCTGACCGTGTCCGTTACCCCGTGGGTTACGGGCAGCTTGGCCACCATGGTCTGGATGGGGGTCATCTGATGCTTGCCGCCAAAGGGCATCAGCACCGTGGCTGCACCGATGGTGGCGTCAAACCACTCGCTCAGCCCCTGCTTGGAGCAGATGTTCAGGCTGCTCAGCATGCTTGCCAGCTTTTCGCTAAGGGTGCTGCCATCAAAGGAAACCTGCTGCAAGGCGTCCTCTTCCACCTTCACCCGGGTGTGCTTCTCCGCACCGTTGGAGTTCAGGAATGCCCGGGAAAGATCCACAATGGTGGCGCCCTTCCAGGTCATGCGCAGGCGGGGCTCCTCCGTTACCACGGCAACCACCGTGGCTTCCAGGTTTTCCTTTTCTGCCGCTGCCAGGAAAGCGTCCACATCCTCCGGGGACAGCACCACCGCCATCCGCTCCTGAGATTCGGAAATGGCCAGCTCTGTGCCGTCAAGGCCGTCGTACTTCTTGGGTACCTTGTCCAGGTCAATGAGCAGCCCGTCTGCCAATTCACCAATGGCCACGGATACGCCGCCGGCACCGAAGTCGTTGCACCGCTTGATCAGCCGGGTCACGTTCCCGTCCCGGAACAGCCGCTGCAGCTTCCGCTCCGTGGGGGCATTGCCCTTCTGCACTTCTGCACCGCAGGTTTCAATGGATTCCAGCTTGTGGGACTTGGAGGAGCCGGTAGCACCGCCGCAGCCGTCCCGGCCTGTGCGGCCGCCCAGCAGAACAATCTTGTCCCCGGCCACAGGGGCTTCCCGGCGCACATTCTTCTCCGGGGCTGCGCCCACCACGGCACCGATTTCCAGCCGCTTGGCGGCATAGCCCGGGTGGTACATTTCATCCACCAGTCCGGTAGCCAGTCCAATCTGGTTGCCGTAGGAGGAATAACCGGCCGCTGCCGTGGTAACCAGCTTCCGCTGGGGCAGCTTGCCGGGCATGGTTTCCGCCACCGGCACCAGGGGATCTGCTGCGCCGGTTACACGCATGGCCTGATACACATAGGTGCGGCCGCTGAGGGGATCCCGAATGGCACCGCCGATGCAGGTGGCAGCACCGCCGAAAGGCTCGATTTCCGTGGGATGGTTGTGGGTTTCGTTCTTGAACATGAGGAGCCAGGGTTCTTCCTTGCCATCCACATCCACCGGGATTTTGATGGAGCAGGCGTTGATCTCCTCACTCAGGTCAATGTTGGGGGTGTGGCCTGTTTTCTTCAGGTACTTGCCGCCCATGGTGGCAATGTCCATCAGGTTCATGGGCTTTTGCCGATCCCCGTAAACTTCCTTCCGGGCAGATAGATACCGGCGGAAAGCCTTCTCCACCGCCTGCTTGCGAATGTCCGCCTCGTCAATGGTGGTCAGGAAGGTGGTGTGACGGCAGTGATCGGACCAGTAGGTGTCGATCATGCGGATCTCCGTCAGGGTGGGGTCACGCTTTTCACTGGCGAAGTAATCCCGGCAGAAGGCCAGGTCATCGTCATCCATGGCCAGACCATACTTGCGGACGAAGGCATCCACTGCCTGGGCATCCATGGCGGTAAAGCCATGGAGCGTCTCCACATGATCCGGGGTGGGATAGTGCTGCTGAAGGGTTTCCTTCTCCTTCAGGTCAGCTTCCCGGGCTTCCACCGGGTTGATCACATGCTTCTTGACCCGCTGGAGTTCTTCAGGGGTAAAGTCCCCATCCAGCAGATAAATCCTTGCACTGCGCACAGTGGGACGGCTGCACTGCCCCACCAGCTGAATGCATTCCTCGCAGGAGGCAGCACGCTGGTCGTACTGGCCGGGCAGGAATTCCACACCGAACACGGCACGGGCATCCTGGGGCAGATGGGTATAGGTTACATCCACCTGAGGCTCGGAGAAGACCACCGGCAGGCACCGCTGGTACAGATCCTCATCCACCCCTTCCACATCGTAGCGGTTCAGGAGACGAAGACCGGTAAAGGTCTTGATTTGCAGAATGTGGCGAATTTCCCACAGCAGCTGCTTGGCTTCCACTGCATAGGGGGCTTTTTTTTCTACATAAATGCGCTGTACGCTCATGCTTTTGCTTCCGTCCCTTCCAGTGCGGCCAGTCCACGCTGACCAATGTCACGGCGCATGTGCCGGTTGGTAAAGTGAATCATGTCCGCCGCCTGATAGGCCTTGTCCACCGCTGCCTTCAGGGTGGGAGCTGTGGCAGTGACCCCCAGCACCCGTCCGCCGGCAGTGACGAGACCCTCTGCTGTGGCCTTGGTACCGGCGTGGTACACAGTAGCCAGCCTGGCAGCATCCTCCAAACCGGAAATGAAATAGCCGCTCTGGTAGCTTACCGGATAGCCGCCGGAAGCCAGCACCACGCAGCAGGCCGCATCCGTGGAGAAGGATACCTCCGTCTCTGCCAGGGTGCCGTTTGCGGTGGCGAGCATAATGGTCAGCAGGTCGCTTTTCAGCAGGGGAAGAACCACCTGGGTTTCCGGGTCGCCGAAGCGGCAGTTGTACTCAATGACCTTGGGTCCCTTGGAGGTCAGCATCAGGCCGAAGTACAGGCAGCCCGTAAAGGGGCGGCCTTCCGCTGCCATGGCGGCAATGGTGGGCAGGAAGATTTCATCCATGCACCGCCTGGCGATTTCCGGGGTGTAGCAGGGGTTGGGGGCAATGGTGCCCATGCCGCCGGTGTTCAGCCCTTCATCGTGATCCAGTGCCCGCTTGTGATCCATGCTGGATACCATGGGCTTGATGGTTTTGCCATCGGTGAAGGCCAGCACGCTGACCTCCGGCCCGGTAAGGAATTCTTCAATGACCACCCGGGCGCCGGAAGCGCCGAACTTGGCTTCCTTCATCATGGACGCAAGGGCGGCAAGCGCCTCCTCCCGGGTTTGGCAAATGAGGACGCCCTTTCCCAGGGCAAGACCGTCTGCCTTGACCACAATGGGCATGTCTGCCTTTTGCAGGTAAGCCGCTGCCTGATCATAGTCGTCAAAGGCGGCGTAGGCGGCGGTGGGAATGCCGTACTTGCGCATCAGATCCTTGGCGAACACCTTGCTGCCCTCGATGACAGCGGCGTTCTTCCGGGGGCCGAAGGCAGGGATGCCCTTTTCCGCCAAAGCGTCTACCATGCCCAGGCACAGGGGATCATCCGGCGCCACCACCACAAAGTCCATGGCGTTCTCCGCCGCCCAGGCGGTAATGCCTGCCACGTCTGTTGCCTTGAAGGGCAGGCAGGTGGCAACGTCCGCCATGCCTCCGTTGCCGGGGGCGGCATAGAGCTGGGTGACGGATGGGTTTTCCTTTAGCTTCAGGGCAAGGGCGTGTTCTCGTCCGCCTCCGCCTACAAGGAGAATTTTCATGGGTGTCACCCTGTGCCTGTGCAGACACAGTCCTTTCGCTTTGATTTGAAAGATGGAAAATGCTTAATGATGGAACAGCCGCATGTGGGTGAAGCACATCACCATGTGATACAGATTGCACACGTCAATCACGTTATCATCCCGGATGGAGCCGCCGGGCTGCGCCACATAGCTGACCCCGGAGCGGTGTGCCCGCTCAATGTTGTCCCCAAAGGGGAAGAAAGCGTCGCTGCCAAGGGCTACGCCGGTCTGCTGACGGAGCCATGCCTGCTTTTCCTCCCGGGACAATCCTTCCGGCTTGCGGGTGAAGAACCGCTGCCAGCGGCCTTCTGCCAGCACCTCTTCCGCTTCATCGGAAAGGTATACGTCAATGGTGTTGTCCCGGTCGGCACGGCCGATCTTCTCCACAAAGGGAAGAGCCAGCACCTGGGGATGCTGCCGCAGCAGCCACTTGTCTGCCTTGTCCCCGGCCAAGCGGGTGCAGTGAATGCGGCTCTGCTGTCCGGCACCAATGCCGATGGCCTGACCATCCTTGGCATAGCACACGGAGTTGGATTGGGTGTACTTAAGCACGATCAGAGCCACCATCAGGTCACGCTTGGCTTCCTCAGGCAGATCGTGATTCTCGGTTACAATGTCCTCCAGCAGGTGCTCATCAATGACGAACTCATTCCGTCCCTGCTCAAAGGTTACGCCGAAGACCTGCTTCCGCTCCACCGGGGCGGGACGGTAGTCAGGGTCAATGGCCACAATGTTGTAGTTGCCTTTCTTCTTGGCCTTCAGCAGCTGCAAAGCTTCTTCTGTGTAGCCGGGGGCGATAATGCCGTCGGACACTTCCGGCTTAATGAGCCGGGCAGTGCTTTCATCGCACACGTCGCTCAGGGCAATCCAGTCTCCGAAGGAGGACATGCGGTCCGCACCTCGTGCCCGGGCATAGGCGCAGGCCAGGGGGGACAGCTCCTGATCCCCCACGAAGTAAATCTTCCGCAGGGTGTCCGTCAGTGGAAGCCCCAGGGCGGCACCTGCCGGGCTCACATGCTTGAAGGATGCGGCGGCAGGCAGGTGGGTGGCACGCTTCAATTCGCTGACCAGCTGCCAGCCGTTCAGGGCATCCAGAAAGTTGATGTAGCCGGGCTTGCCGTTTAATACCTGCAGGGGAAGTTCTCCCTGCTCCATGAAAATACGGGACGGCTTCTGATTGGGATTGCAGCCGTATTTCAATTCCAGTTCCTGCATAGCGTTCTCCTCATCAGCAATGCTTGTTCACAATCCGGGTCTGCTGGGTGTGATCCTTCAGGGAAATGAAGCGGACGAACAGGCTGACCTTGTTCGCCTCGTTCAGTCCTGCCCAAATGCTTTGGGTCAGGGTATCAATGTCCCCGGCAAGGGTCACCCGCTCCGGCTCCCCTTCAAAGGAGGGAATGGGCTGTCCGTTGCACCGGTAGGTGTGGATGAAGTGACCAATGCCCGGCCGGGGTGCTTCGTATTCATAGAAGTAGCGGCGGGGATAGGCAGGATCGTTTTCGTCGGACTTCAGGATGGACAGCTTGTAGGCAGCCTTGTCCTCCTTCAGGGTCACAAGACCGGAAATGCGGGGGGTGTAGTTGGGGGCATCCGGCTCAAAGGTGCGGGTGCGCAGGGCTTCCTCGAAGGTTTTGCCCTGGGCAAGGAAGTCATACACCGTGTCCGTCTGATCCCCGTTGGTTACAATGGTGGTGTCCCCCAGGGTGCGGACGGGTGCATAAATAATCAGGCTGGGATCCACCATTTTGCTTTCGTCATAGGCTTTGGTGATGATGCCACCCTCCTTCTCCAGAAAGATCCGGTTCCGGCTGTTTTCGCTCCGTCCCATAATAAAGTAGGCAATGACCAGGTGTTCCCCGGCATCGTCCATGCCCAGTACAATGCCCCGGCCGGGATACTCATTGCCGGCAAGGGCAGCGTGAAGCTGCTGTGTGGTCATAAGAACCTCCTGTTAATTACTGAATGGATGCGGCTACCTGCTGCAGTGCCATGGGCAGCAGCAGCCATTCCGCCTGTTCCATCACCCGGCGCTGCAACATCTCGGGGGTGTCTCCGGGGAGCACCTCCACCGCCTTCTGGGCGATGATGTCCCCCCCGTCGGTGATTTCATTCACGAAGTGCACCGTTGCCCCGGTAACCTTTACCCCCCGCTGCAGCACCGCCTCGTGTACGTGAAGGCCGTAAAAGCCGTCCCCGCAGAAGGAGGGAATCAGGCTGGGATGAATGTTCAGGATGCGGTGGTCGTAGGCGTGGATCACGTTTTCCGGCAAGATGGTGAGGAACCCGGCCAACACCACCAGTTTAATGGCGTGCTCTTCCAGCAGTGCCAGCAGCCGCTGACCGTAAAGAGCAGGGTCTTCCCCCTTTTCCTTGCGCAGGACGCAGCCTTCGATACCGGCGGCTTTCGCCCTTTCCAGGGCATAGGCCTTGGGGGTGGAGGCTACCACCAGGGCAAGGTTCACATCCGGCAGCTTTCCGGCAGCCTTGGCGTCAATGATGGCCTGCAGATTGGTGCCACCGCCGGACACCAGCACCGCCACGTTTACCATAGCACAACACCCTTCTCTCCTGCAACAATTTCGCCCAGCAGGTAGGCGTTTTCTTCTCCATTGGCGTGGAGAATTTCCAGGGCACGGTCTGCATCCTCTTTGGCCACGGTGATGGTCATGCCCACGCCCATGTTGAAGGTGTTGAACATATCCCGCTCCGGCACATTGCCTTCCCGGGCAATAACGTCAAAGATGGGCAGCACCCGAACGTCGCTTTTGCGGATGCTGGCGCAGCAGCCTTCCGGCAGGGAGCGGGGAATATTCTCGTAAAAGCCGCCGCCGGTAATGTGGCTGATGGCCTTGGGACGAAGGGCTTCCAGCAGTGCCAGCACCGGCTTGACGTAAATCTTGGTGGGGGTCAGCAGGGTTTCCCACAGGGGCTTGTCCAGCTCCGGGTACTGCCGGTTTTCACCGCCTTCCCCAATGCGGAACACCTTCCGCACCAGAGAAAAACCGTTGGAATGAACGCCGGAGGAGGGGAGCGCCAGCATCACGTCTCCCGGGCGAACAGAGGAGGGGTCAAGGATGCGCCCCTTGTCCACAATGCCCACGGAGAAGCCTGCCAGGTCGTAATCATCCTCAGGCATCATGCCGGGATGCTCCGCCGTTTCGCCGCCGATGAGGGCGGACTGGGCCTGTACGCAGCCTTCCGCCACGCCGGATACAATGGCAGCGATCTTTTCCGGCACGTTCCTGCCGCAGGCAATATAGTCCAGGAAGAACAGGGGCTTTGCACCGCAGCAGATCACGTCGTTGACGCACATGGCCACGCAGTCAATGCCGATGGTATCATGCCGGTTCAGCATCATGGCAACCTTCAGCTTGGTGCCGACCCCGTCCGTGCCGGAGACCAGCACCGGCTCTGTCATGCCTGTCAGGTTGGGGGCAAACAGGCCGCCGAAGCCGCCGATACCGTCCACACATCCGGGGGTAACGGTGCGGGCTACGTGCTGCTTCATCAGCTCCACCGCCTTGTAACCGGCGGTAATGTCAACCCCTGCTGCCTTGTAGCTTTCGCTTTCGCTCTTCATCATGATGGCGCTCCTTTACACTTCTTCGCCGGAATCGTTTTTCCGGTGGATGGGCTGGTCGAACTTGTCCTTGCCGGTGTGCATGGGGGGATCCACGGGATAATGGCCGCAGAAGCAGCCCTTGCAGAAGCCGCAGTGACTGTCTGCCGCCAGCTTGTCGCAGGCCTCCAAAGACAGATAGCCAATGGAGTCTGCACCGATGATTTTGCCCACTTCCTCAATGGAGTGGTGGGCGGCAATGAGCTTGTCCTTGCTGTCCACATCCGTGCCGAAGAAGCAGGGGTCGGTAAAGGGAGGGGAGGAAAGCCGCACGTGCACCTCTTTGGCACCGGCATCCCGCAGGAGCTTCACAATGCGGGCACTGGTGGTGCCCCGGACAATGGAGTCGTCCACCATCACCACCCGCTTGCCTTTCACCGTGTCGGAGATCACGTTCAGCTTGATCCGCACCGCATCCTGCCGGGCTTTCTGTCCGGGCTGAATGAAGGTGCGGCCGATGTACTTGTTCTTGATAAAGCCAATGCCGTAGGGAATGCCGCTGGTGCGGCTGTATCCCACGGCGGCGTCCAGCCCGGAATCCGGCACGCCAATGACCACATCCGCCTGCACCGGGTGATCCAGTGCCAGGAAGCTGCCTGCCCGGAGCCGTGCCTGATGGACGCTGCTGCCGTCAATCACCGAGTCGGGACGGGCAAAGTAAATGAATTCGAAGACGCACATGCCGTCGTGGCAGGCACCGGGAACCTTGTAGGAGCGGATGCCCTCCTGATTGACCACCACCACTTCCCCGGCTTCAATGTCCCGGACGAAGGTGGCACCAATGGCATCCAAGGCGCAGCTTTCCGAGGCGAAGACCACATCCTCGCCGATTTTGCCCATGCACAGGGGGCGGAAGCCGTGAGGATCCCGGCAGGCAATGAGCTTGGTAGGGCTCATGACCACCAGCGAGTAGGCACCCTTGATCACCTGCATGGCGCTGAGCACCGCCTCCTCCACGGAGCCGCACTTCAGCCGCTGCTGGGTAATGATGTAGGCAATGACCTCCGTGTCGGAGGTGCAGTGGAAGATGGCACCGTTTTTCTCCAGCTGCTCCCGCAGTTCGTAAGCGTTGGTCAGGTTGCCGTTGTGGGCTACCGCCATGGCACCCTTCTGATGGTTGATCAGCAGGGGCTGGGCATTGGCACGGATTCTGCCGCCCATGGTGCCGTAGCGGCAGTGACCCACCGCCATGGTGCCCTCCGGCATTTTGCTGAGCACGTCCTGGGTGAACACCTCTGCCACCAGTCCGTTATCCTTGTGAATGGCCATAACCCCGTCGTCGTTGACCACCATGCCGCAGCTTTCCTGTCCCCGGTGCTGCAAGGCATAGAGGGCGTGGTAGGTATCTGCCACCACATGCCGGTCGGATGGGTCTGCCCGGTAAATGCCGAACACGCCGCACTCCTCGTGGAGCTTGTCAAAGGGCATCTCGTCCATGGTTTTACTCCTTGTTCATGTGTGAAATAAGCAAAGGACGCCTGCCCCTCGCAGATGCTGCATCCCTGGAGGGGCAGGGTGAAAAGCGGATATTACTCGCCCATCAGACGCTTGCGGATTTCAATGTAGGCGTCTTCCACATTGCCCAGATCCCGGCGGAAACGATCTTTGTCCAGCTTTTCGCCGGTGGTAGCGTCCCAGAAACGGCAGGTATCGGGGCTGATTTCGTCCGCCAGCACCAGCTGACCATCATTGGTAATGCCGAACTCCAGCTTGAAGTCGATCAGCTCAATGTTCACGTCCTTCAGGTAGGCGGTCAGCAGCTCGTTAATGCGCAGGGCATAGGCGGCAATCTGATCCAGCACGGACTTTTCCACCCAGCCCATGGCCATGATGTGGTACTCGTTCACCATGGGGTCGCCCAGGTCGTCGTCCTTGTAGCAGTATTCCAGCACGGTCTTCTTCAGCTTGGTGCCTTCCGGCAGACCCAGCCGCTTGGAAAGGGAACCGGCGGCAATGTTCCGCACGATCACTTCCAGGGGCACAATGTGCACCTTCTTCACCAGGGTCTCCCGGTCGGAAATCTCCTCAATGTAGTGGGTGGGGATGCCGTTCTTTTCCAGCATCTGCATCAGGAAATTGGTGACCCGGTTGTTGATCACGCCCTTGCCCAGGATGGTGCCCTTCTTCAGACCATTAAAGGCAGTAGCGTCGTCCTTGTAGTCCACCAGCACCACATTGGGGTCATCCGTTGCGAATACCTTCTTGGCCTTGCCTTCATAGAGCTGTTCCAGCTTCTTCATGTTCATTTCCTCCTCATAGTTTGAAATGTTCGGCTTTTACATGGTTTCCAGGGCTGCATCCTTGGCTAAAACGGCATCGTGCTGGGCCTTGCGCATTTGGGTCAGCTTCTCTGCCAGGGCGGCGTCTTCCACCGCCAGAATCTGGGCGGCCAGCAGGGCGGCGTTGGCTGCCCCGTCAATGGCTACCGTGGCTACCGGCATACCGCTGGGCATCTGCACCGTGGAAAGGAGAGCGTCCAATCCGTCCAGGGTGGAGGATTTCACGGGAATGCCAATGACCGGCAGGGTGGTCTGGGCTGCCAAAGCCCCTGCCAGGTGGGCTGCCTTGCCTGCGGCGGCAATCAGCACGCCGAAGCCATTTTCCCGGGCACTTTGGGCAAAGGCTGCCGCTTCCGCCGGGGTGCGGTGAGCCGAGTAAACGTGGGCTTCGTAGGGGATGTCCAGCTTTTTCAGCTGTTCAAAGGCGCCCTTGAGCACCGGCAAATCGCTGTCGCTGCCCATGATGACTGCAACTTTCTTCACCTTGAATTGCAACCTCCTTCATGAAAAAAGCGCCGCCTGTTCAGTCTGCTGAATGGCTGCGCCGAAGTATACACCTGTCCTTGATGCCAAAGGAAGTCCAACCCAGGGAACGACCGGTTCGAATGCTGGTGCAGCGCATGGGGAGGCCTCCTTTGTCTTTGCTGCCCGAGGACATGCGTTGCGCACACATCATCGGGTGCTCTTTATCCTACCTGATGAACGCCCGGCTGTCAAGAGATTTTCCGAACTATTTTTTAAGAAAAGAAAATTTCGTTTGGAAAATGTGAACGTTCGGAAAATGGCATTTTGGATATTTTCCTATTTTATGTATGTTAAATGATTGACATGAGCCTATGGTTTGGTTACAGGAAACTTGCGGTTTCAGCATAGAAACAAAACGTATCGATACAACTTATTGCAATCTGCACAAATGCATGGTAACATAAATACAGACTTGCACAGTCGGTATGGATGACTGTGTTTTGTGGACAGGAAAGGAGTATACCATGAAGAAACGGGGACAGATGATTGTCTCTGTTGCACTGTCCGCCATGCTCGCAATGACGAGCGTGCCGGCAGCCTTTGCACAGAGCAATCCGCAAACGACCACGGAAGTAACCCAGGCTGAGATCGAACACGCACAAACCTCTATGCAGATCGCCAAGGAAGGTATTGTTCTGCTGGAGAACAACAACGGCGCACTGCCTTTTGCCAAGGAGGGCAAGGTTGCCCTGTTTGGTATCGGTGCCATTCAGACCACCAAGGGCGGCACCGGTTCCGGCGCTGTGAACAACCGTATTGTTTATGCTGACGGCACCGTGGTGGAAGGCGAAGCCATCGCTACTTCCATTCTGGATGGCTTCACCAACGCAGGTTATGACGTGCTGACCAAGGATTATCTGGTCGCACTGGACGAAGCTAACCCCAACAACACCACGGGCCTGGGCATGGGCAAGTCCAACCTGGCAGACGACACCGCCCTGACCGAAGTATTCACCGACGATGCCCTGAAGGCACTGGCTGGTGAAACCGACACCGCTTTCTACACCATCCGCCGGAACGCCGGTGAAGGTGCTGACCGTGACATTGAGAACGACTACGAGCTGAGTGCCAACGAGCTTGCCAACATCAAGACCTTGTCCGCAACCTTCGACAAGGTGGTTGTGCTGCTCAACGTGATCAACATTGACGCCAGCTGGTTCGCAGAGTCCGGCGCAGACGCTCTGGTGCTGGTCTCCAACCCCGGTGAGTTGGGCGGTGACGCCATCGTCAGCGTGCTGAACGGCGAAACCAACCCCTCCGGCAAGCTGGTTGACACCTGGACCAAGAGCATTTACGATTGGCCTTCCACCAAGTACTTCAGCAACATCAATGCAGAAGATCCTTGGGCGGACGAGATCGAGTTCTACTCCGAAGACGTGTTTGTGGGCTATCGTTACTTCGATACCTACAAGGCAGACGCTGTGCTGTATCCCTTCGGCTATGGCCTGAGCTACACCACCTTCGACATCAAGGTGGATGAAGTGACTGCCGATGCTTCCAACGTGACCGTGAAGGCCACTGTGACCAACACCGGCGACGCAGCCGGCAAGGAAGTTGTGCAGGTGTACTTCTCCGCTCCCGAAGGAACCCTGGAGAAGCCCTATCAGGAACTGGCTGCCTATGGCAAGACCGATGAGCTGGCTCCCGGCGCATCCCAGACCCTGACCATCAGCTACAAGACCACCGAAATGTCCTCCTACTCCGAGGAGAAGGCTGCTTACATCCTGGAAGCAGGCGACTACACCGTGCGTGTGGGCAACAGCTCCCGCAACACCGTGGCTGCCGCTGTCATCGCACTGGATGCTGAAGCTACCACCGAACAGCTGCAGAACAAGGTGTCTCTGAATCGTGACGGCGTGTATCCCGGCGGCTCTTCCGGCGACTATGACGACGCCACCACCGAGAGCAACATCGAGAACTACAACAAGCTGGTTGACGAATTCAAGGCAGAAAACGACAAGGCCAACGGCCTGCAGGCTCCCAGCACCGAAAACGCTGTGAAGCTGACCCTGAAGGCTGCCGACATCGTGACCGAGAACCCCTATGAGGAAAAGGGCGTTGCAGGCGACGGCACCGTAACGGGCTATGTGTCTGCTACCACCGACGAATCCCTCATCGGCACCAAGGGTTATGACTATGCCACCAACACCGAGTACACCATCAACACCGTGTACTTCGACGCTGACGGCAACGCTGTGACCGAAAAGCCCGAAACCATGGCTGACTACAGCGGCGCTACCCTGAAGGACGTTGCTGAAGGCAAGCTTACCCTGGAACAGTTCGTTTCCGGCCTGACCACCATCCAGATGGCTGACATCGTGGAAGGCGGCAGCAAGTCCCCTAACGCAAACGGCCAGTCCTCCGGCGCTAAGTCTCCCAGCACCGCTTCCGCTGGTCAGGACGTGATTGACTACACCAATGGCGTGTACATCGACGGTTCTGCCGGTCAGACGGTGGGTCTGTACGCTGCTGACAAGGCAATCCCCTCCATGACCAATGCTGACGGCCCTGCCGGTCTGCGTATCTCCCAGAGCTACACCGGTCTGGACGGCAACGAATACTATCAGTACTGCACCGCTTACCCCGTGGGCACCATGATCGCCCAGACCTGGAACACCGACCTGGCCTACACCATGGGTCAGAACGTTGGTCAGGAAATGCTCCAGTACGGCGTCAGCCAGTGGCTGGCTCCCGGCATGAACATTCACCGTAACCCCCTGTGCGGCCGTAACTTCGAGTACTACTCCGAAGATCCTGTGATCGCAGGTCTGACGGGCGGCTACGAGACCCTGGGCGTACAGAGCAACAAGGGCGTGGGCGTTACCCTGAAGCACTTCGCTGGCAACGATCAGGAGAACAGCCGCGGCAGCCAGAACGACGTGGTTTCCGAGCGTGCCTTCCGTGAAATCTACCTGAAGCAGTTCGAAATCGCTGTGAAGCTGGCCAATCCCATGGGCATGATGAGCACCTATGGCATTGTCAACGGCGTACCTTCCGCTAACGACTACGACATTCAGCAGGATATCCTCCGTACCGAGTGGGGCTTCACCGGCATCGTGATGACCGACTGGGGCGGATCCGGCGGCATGCGGGACTTCCTGGCCATGCACGCAGGCAATGACCTGATCATGCCCGGCAAGGACGTGAACGCCAACATCATGGCTTACATCGCAGACGTGGAACCCGTCATCACCTATAATGAAGACGGCGTTGCTACCGACGGCGGCTATCCCAGCACCGTGGCTACCTCCTCTACCTGGGGCACCTGGGTGTGGAAGAGCGTATCTACCGACTGGGGCGACTATCAGCTGGATGCCAACGGCACCGCATGGACCGTGAAGGCTACCGAAGACAGCTTCAACACCACCGAAGTGGCTACCCTGGTGAAGGATGAAAACGGCAACAGCGACTTCAAGTATGTGACCGTGAAGGAACTGATTGAGTCCCTGAACGCTGAAGGCAAGGCTTCCTACGTGAGCAACGGCGACGGCACTGTGACCATCACCTACATGCTCTCTCAGGTTTCCACCTCCGATGCAACCCACTACTCCGCTGCTTATAAGGAGCACGCTGCTACGGTTGGCACCAACATGCTGGGCGAAGCGGACTACAATCCCCTGTCCCTGGCTGACCTGCAGAAGGCTACCATCAACATCCTGAACGTGCTGATGCACACCAACCAGTTCGAAGAACTGACTGGGATCACCGTTGGCACCTACACGGATGCAGCTGCAGTAGAAAACTACATCACCGTAACCAAGTAAGCAATCCATTCCACCAAAGGGGCGTCGGCAATTTTGCCGGCGCCCCAGTACGTCGACAAAGTGGCCTTGCCACTTTGTCGAGTTTTGCACTCACTCACTGGTCGAACGGTTTCACCGTTCTCCCGGCCGTTCGTTCGTGTAATGAAGCTTTTTCTGGCGAAAAAGCACGAAAATCGCCGCACATGTCGCCGATTTTCGATTTAGAGTTGAAGGGCTTGCGAGCCCTCCAACGCCACCTAGGGTTTGTTGATGGTCTGCT
>CAVIWF010000051.1:0-17017 GCA_963646285.1 bacterium | reverse complement strand
AGTGAGTGAGTGCAAAACTCGACAAAGTGGCTTCGCCACTTTGTCGATGCTCTGAATCCGCTGCAGAATCGATTCTGCAGCGGATTTTTTGGGCAGCCCGGCTGCTTCATGCTTATGAAAGAATAGCTTTTCTGAAAAAAAGAATGTGAAAATTCGATGAAATCACAAATGTTCCCTTGTGTTCGGTAAACTTTTTCGCTATAATGAGAACATCAATGAAAAGAAGCAAAGAGGGATCTATGCGCTATCTTTTTCAATTGCTGCCGCATGCGAATGTTCATTATCGTGCCGGTCAGTCCTTGCTGGGAATCTCTGAATTAGGAAGTATGCTGCAGACCGTGGGTGTTTGCAGTCAGGTTGGATCTTGCAGCTTAGGCGGAGCTGAATTTCTTTTTGTTGATACGGAAACCTTGTCACAGGGTCAATTGAATGTGCTGAGCAGGCATTCGTCTTTGCTGATGATGTGCGCACAGGAAGGAGAGCTGCTTCGCCCTCTTGCCTTTGAATCACAGGATTATCTGCCGAAGGACTTGGCAGAGGTGCTAAAGTATAAGGGCAAAACAAGCCCTGCCTTCACCCGCATGATGATCAACATGGCCTGCGCCGCTGCGGGCAAGTTGGAAACTGCCCAGCCTGTAACCGTGCTGGATCCCATGTGCGGCAAGGGCACCACGCTGTTCTGTGCACTGGAAATGGGCATGCAGGGGATCGGCTTGGATGTGGATCGAAAAGATTTGCAGGAAGGGACGAATCACCTGGAACGGTACTGCACCATGCATCGCTTGAAGCATAGCTTGAAGCAGGGTGCTGAAACCTGCGGAAAAACGTCCGTCCCCTGGGCGGCGTACACCTTGGCGGATACAAAGGAACACTTTGCCGCCGGGGATGTGCGAAGGCTGAAATTCTTCCAATGTGATACGGCCCTTGCGCCAAACGTTGTGAAGAAAGAAAAGGCGGATGTGCTGGTTGTTGACCTGCCCTATGGCGTGCAGCATGCCCCGCAGGATGGCCGCAAGCCGGAAAGCTTTACGATGCTGATGCGCCGGGTACTGCCTGCATGGCGGCAGGCCGTGAAAAAGGACGGTGCCGCCGCCATCAGCTTCAACACCTTGACGCTGAAGAGGGAAACGCTCTTATCTCTGATGATAGAAGCAGGTTTTGTTCCCTTGGAGGAAAAACCATACGGCTCTTTGCCCCACTTTGTGGAGCAAGCAGTGACAAGGGATGTGGTGATAGCACTGACATCCGGGAATGTGTCAAAGGGATAAACTGCATAAAGGACATGGTTCAACGGGCATCAATGATTTCACTCATTTCATCCATTGTATTTCTTTTGCATACAAATCGAGGAGGAGAACACAGTGACCACCAGCGAACTTTCTGCTATGACGGTGCTTGAATTGCGTAAGGTAGCGAAGAATAAAGGAGTCAAGCTGAGCGCAGGCATTTCCAAAGCGGAAATTGTGGAACGCATTGCTAAGGCTTATGCTGCAGACGAACCGGCAAGCGTGGAGACAAAGGCGGAACCTCAGACGGTGCAGGAAGAAGCGGAAGTGACGGAAAGCCCCCGCTATGCTGCAAATGAGGAGACGAAAGCGGACGAGAACACTACGGCGCAGCCTCAATTTAAGCAGGCTTGGCGTGCTCCGGTTCCGCAGCCCCGGTACAGCAGCCGTCCGGCCTATCAGGCTCCCGCTTATGGTCAGCGCTCCTCTTCCTGGCAGGGTCGCACCAATGCGCCCAGAGGCACCGGAGACGATACGCCTCGCTATCAGCAGAGCGATGCACCCAGCTTCCGCCAGACGGTGCGGCCGACCGGCTTCACGCCTCGCTTCGGACCGGAAGCCCAAGACCCGGTTGCACCTGCTCGTCAGAATGACGATTACCGTGGCTACCGGACGGAAGCACCTCGCTCTTCCTATGGCCAGCCCCGTGGGTATGGTCAGGATCGCCCCATGCAGAACGACCGCGGCTATACCCAGGATCGTCCCATGCAAAGTGACCGTGGCTATAACCAGGATCGTCCCATGCAGAATGATCGGGGCTACGACCGGGGCTATGACCGGGGCAGCCGTGGTTATGACAATCAGTCCCAGGGCGGCTACTATAACCGGGACCAGGGCGGCTATGATCGGGGAGGCTATGCGCCCCGTCCTTCCTACAATGCTCCTCGGCAGGATGCGCCCATGACAGACGGCAGCATGCCCAGCATGGCTGTGAGCGAAATGCTTTCCGCCAGCGACTGCCCGGAAGGCAAGGGCGTGCTGGAAATGCATCCGGATGGATACGGCTTCCTGCGCTCCAAGTCCTTCCTGCCGTCGGTGAAGGACATCTATCTTTCTGCGGCACAGATTCGCCGCTTTGGCCTGCGCACGGGTGATTACGTGGTGGGCAAGACCCGTCCTCAGCGGGATTGCGACAAATTCGCCGCCATGCTGTACATCACCACGGTGAACGATACCCCGGTGGATGAAACACTGGATCGCCCCCTTTACGATGAGCTGACCCCTGTGTATCCTACTCGTCGGATTGATCTGGACTGCCATGACGGGGAAAAGATTGACACCATGCGCCTGGTGGATTTGATGGCACCCTTGGGCTTCGGCCAGCGTGCCTTGGTACTCTGCCCGCCGAATACAGGGAAGAAGGAACTGCTGGAAGATTTTGCTAATGTGATTCACAAGAATCACCCCGATGCAGAAGTGCTGGTGCTGCTCATTGATGAAAACCCGGAAGATGTGACCATTTTCCGTGAAGCAGTGGATTGCCAGGTGATTGCTTCCACCTTCGATCAGCCTCCGGAAAGCCACCTGCGCCTGACGGATCTGGTGCTGGAGCGGGCAGAACGACTGGTGGAGCAGGGCAAGGACGTGGTGCTGATTGTGGACAGCCTGACCCGGCTGGCCAAGACCTACACCACCACGGCAGCCCAGCAGGGACGGAGCGTTCCCGGCATGGTGAACCCCACCAGCCTGTTCCGTGCCAAGAAGCTGTTTGGCGCAGCCCGCTGCATGAAGGAGGGCGGCAGCCTGACGGTCATCGGCGCCATGAACGTGGAAACGGATTCCCGTGTGGATGACACCATTGTGGAAGAGTTCCGTGGAACGGCCAACATGGTGCTGGTGCTGGATCAGGCAGTTGCCAAGGCCGGCGTGAAGCCTGCTTTCAATTTGCAGCAGTGCGGCACCAAGAAGGCAGAAGCCCTGTTGACCAAGGAGCAGGCAGAGGGCGTTGCCCTGACCCGGCAGATCCTCGGCTCCACTCCCTCGGCAACGGCCATTCCTCAGCTGCTGAGCATGATGGACAAGGTGGATTCCAATGCCACCTTCCTGACCCGGATCAAGGACTGGGCAGCACTGATGCAGAATAGCCGCTGAGATTTGCCCAATGTGTCCGTTTGAAGCGAAACGGACTGAAAAAAAGGCTTGCATTTTATCTGGTGCTATGATACAATGATCTACGCGGCATAGAGCCGATCATTGCATACGCGAAAGAGGTGAAAAAGCAATGAAGGAAAAGATTCATCCCCAGTACGGCAAATGCATCGTTCGCTGCGTGTGCGGTGAGACGTTTGAGACCGGTTCCACGAAGAAGGAACTGAAGGTGGATATTTGCTCAAAGTGCCACCCCTTCTACACCGGCAAGCAGAAGCTGGTGGATACCGGCGGACGCGTCGATCGCTTCAAGAAGCGCTTCGGCATGGAGTGAGTCCATTTACAGTGCATCGCATATGCGGTGCACTGTTTTGTTTTTCAGCAAAGGATGAAAGGACGCTGCCTTGGTTTTTTTCATATCAGGCAGGGAAAGAAACCCTCTTGGGCGAATGAATCATACAGGGCTTTGCCCATGAATGCATGGATTGGCGTCTGTAAGGGCGCAGAAATGAGGAAAGAATGAGCGAGAAGCAAAAGGCCTGCCCCAGAGTGGATATTGGTGGTCAGGCTGTCATGGAAGGCGTGATGATGCGGGGACCGGAGGCACTGGCCATTGCAGTGCGCCGCCCGGACGGAACCATTGTGGTGAAGCGCCGTGATTGTCCGCCCCTGAGCCGTAAGCATAAATGGATGGGTTATCCCTTCCTGCGTGGCATGGTGAATATGGTGAACATGCTGATCATGGGCATGACCACCCTGCAGGAATCCACGGAAATGCTGGGCGTGCTGGATGAAGAACCCACCAAGTTCGAAAAATGGCTGGCCAAGAAGCTGGGCAAGGGCATTGATAAGGTTGTTATGGCTGTGGCTGTGGTGCTGGCTGTGATCATGTCCGTGGGCTTGTTTATTCTGATCCCCACGGCAGTGGAAAAGGGGATGCTGACCCTGGGTATGTCCGTTACGGGGGCAACCCTTGTGGGCGGATTGGTGAAAATCCTGCTGCTCATTGGCTACATGATTTTCTGCGGCTTTGTGCCGGATGTGCGCAGAACCTTCCAATATCATGGGGCGGAGCATAAAACGGTGTATTGCCATGAAGCGGACTTGCCCCTGACCCCGGAAAATGCAGCTCAGTTTACCACCCTGCATCCTCGCTGCGGTACGGCCTTCCTGCTGATTGTGTTTGTCATCAGCATGCTGGTTGCCTTGGTTGTGGGGCAGCACGTGCATCAATTCTTCTGGCGGTTCCTGATGCATATTGCACTGCTGCCCATTGTGGCAGGTCTTAGCTATGAAGTGCTGAAGGGCTTGGCACACAGCGAAAGCAAGCTGGCGAAAATCCTTCGCTGGCCGGGCTTGCAGATGCAGCGCCTGACCACCCGTCAGCCGGATGCGAAAATGCTGGAGTGCGCCATTGTGGCTATGAATGTTGCCCTGTACGGCATGCCCAAGCATAGCAAAACCACGGCGGAAGGCTATGCGGTGCTTCACCGCTATGAGGAAGCTGATCCCGGCTATGAAGCCACCCAGGAGCCTCAGGCATGACCCCTCGCATGCTGCTGCTGGATGCAGCAAAACGCTTGCAGGCGGTGGAAATCCCTGACCCGCAGGTGGACGGGGCATTGCTCCTTGCCCACCTGACGGGCAGGCATCCGCTGGAACTTCGGCTGGATGGGGATACGCAGCTTGAAGAAGAAACGGTGGCTGCATTTGAAACCCTGCTGGCGAAGAGAATGCAGCGCTATCCTCTGCAATACCTGACAGGGGAAGCCAGCTTCTTCGGCAGGGATTTTTACGTGGATGATCGGGTGCTGATTCCACGGCCGGAAACGGAATTGCTTGCTGAAAAAGCCGTGCAGGCATTGCAAGCCTTTCCTATGTCCGCCCATGCACTGGATCTTTGCTGCGGCAGCGGCTGCATCGGTATCACCATGGCACTGGAAGCGCCGGAAGCCGTCGTGACGCTGACGGATTTGTCCCCAGATGCCTTGGCCGTGGCACAGCGTAATGCCCAAACCCTGGGGGCAAAAGTTACTTTTTGCCAGGGAGATTTATTTGCGGCAGTAGCGGGGCAGCAGTTTCAGGTTATTGTGTCCAATCCTCCTTATATTCCGAATGAGGAATGCCATGCATTGCAGCAAGAAGTGCAATGTGAGCCGATGGCTGCCTTGGCAGGGGGCGAAGACGGACTGGATTTCTACAGGCGCATCGCCATGAAAGCACCGGAACATCTGGTTACAGGCGGCATGCTGCTGCTGGAAGTGGGCTGGAATCAGGCACAGCAGGTAGGAGAGCTTTTGCAGCAGGCCGGTCTGGAGGTGCTGAGCATTGATCAGGATTGGCAGGGCATTCCCAGAATGGTAACAGCGAAAAAGACGAGGTGAATGGCGTGACCGATATGACGGCAAAATTTGAGCAGATGTGCGATCGCTTTGCTGAACTTAGTGAAGCCATGGCACAGAGCCAGGTCATTGCCGACCAAGCCCAGTATCGCAATGTGTTGAAGGAACGGGCAGCCTTGGAACCTGCCGTAACTGCATGGCAGAAGTACCAGGCACAGCAAAAGCACCTGAAGGAAGCAGAAGATATGCTTCAGGACCCCGAACTTGCGGATATGGCAAAGGAAGAAATCGCTGTATTGAAGCAGGCACAGGAGGATATGGAACAGGAGCTGCGGATTTTGCTGCTGCCCAAAGACCCGGATGATGATCGAAATGTTGTGATGGAAATCCGTGCCGGCGCCGGTGGGGAAGAAGCCTGCCTCTTCGGGGCAGATCTTTTGCGCATGTATACACGGTATGCAGAGCGGCATGGTTTGAAGGTGGAGTACATTTCCGAAAGCCCCACGGAGCTTGGGGGCATGAAGGAAGCGGTGTTCTCCGTGATGGGCAACGGCAGCTTTGCAAAGCTGAAATACGAAAGCGGCGTGCATCGGGTGCAGCGGATTCCGGTCACAGATGCAACAGGCAAGCGGCAAACCTCCACCTGCACCGTGGCAGTGCTGCCGGAGGCGGAAGAGGTGGACGTGACCATTGATCCCAAGGATCTACGGATTGATGTGTACCGCTCCACCGGCCATGGCGGGCAGTGTGTGAACACCACAGATTCAGCCGTGCGGATCACCCACTTGCCAACGGGCATGGTGGTCACCTGTCAGGATGAGAAAAGCCAAATCAAGAACCGGGATAAGGCGATGAAAGTGCTCCGTTCACGCCTGCTGGAAAAGCGCCGGGAGGAAGCCCATTCCGCCTATGCGGCAGACCGGCGGATGCAGGTGGGCACAGGAGACAGAAGCGAACGAATCAGAACCTACAACTTCCATGAAGGCAGGGTAACGGATCACCGCATTGGTCTTACGCTGTATCGGATCGATGAAATCATGGACGGCGATTTGGACGAAATCATTGACGCCCTGCGCATGGAAGAGCAGACACGCTTGCTGAAAGAAATGCAGTAAGCTGCCTTAAACAGGAAAGAAGGAACATTCCCATGGAAACCCGAGTATCACCCGCTGATGAAGCGGTGCTGGCAGAGGCATCCAGGCTTCTGGCGGAAGGGCAACTGGTGGCCTTTCCCACGGAAACGGTTTACGGCTTGGGCGCTAACGCCTTGAATGCACAAGCTGTGCTGAACATCTTTGCCGCCAAGGGACGGCCGGCAGACAATCCGCTGATTGTTCATATTTGGCGGCGGGAACAGCTGGCAGGCATTTGCGAGGTGCCGGAAATTGCGGAAAAACTGATGGATGCATTCTGGCCCGGTCCTTTGACCCTACTGATGCCCCGGAAAAGCACCATCTCGGATGCGGTAACGGCAGGGCTCAGCACCGTAGCGGTCAGGATGCCGTCCCACCCAGTGGCGGCGGCTTTGCTGAAGGAGTGCAATCTGCCCATTGCCGCCCCCAGCGCCAATCGTTCCGGCAAGCCCAGCCCCACAACGGCTGCCCATGTGCTGGAGGATATGCAGGGCATTATCCCCCTGATCATTGACGGGGGCAGCTGCGATGTGGGTGTGGAATCCACCGTACTGGATATTTGCAATGGAACGCCCTGCATCCTTCGTCCCGGCGGAGTCACCAAAGACATGCTGGAAAAGGTGGTAGGCGAGGTGAAGGTGGCAGGCAGTGTGCTTCGCCCCTTGCAGGCCGGAGAAAAAGCTCTGTCGCCCGGTATGCGGTATAAGCACTACTCACCGGATGGTCAGGTCACTCTGGTAGAAGGGAAGGAACAGCAGGTGGTGGAGGCGCTGGCGAAGCTGTATCAGCATGCTTCGGCGGCAGGGCATCGCACCTGCGTCATGTGCTTTACGGAGCATATGGAGGCATTGCAGGCCTGTCATCCCCATGACATCGGCAGCAGGGACAAGCCGGAAGAAGTTGCCCATCGCCTGTTTGACACCCTGCGGAAAATGGATGAAGAAAAGATGGAAGCCATCTTCAGCGAAGTGGTTCCTGCGGAAGGCATGGGCTTGGCGGTAATGAACCGCCTTGGCAGAGCGGCTGCCTTCCGCAGTGTAAAGGCAGATCAAGTCATAGCAGAGTAAATCGAGACAAAGCAGAGGAGGGATATCATGCTACTTGGTGCTCAGATGTTTACGGTTCGCAACTATACCCAGAATGAACGAGACTTTTATGAATCCGTGAAGCGGATTGCGGCCATTGGTTACGACTGTGTGCAGCTGTCAGCCATCGGCAACATTCCGGTGGAAGTACAGCGGCAGGTTTGTGATGAATTCGGGCTGAAAATTGTGCTGACCCATACCAACCCTGACCGGATGATCACCGACCCGGAAGGGGTCATTCGGGATCATGAGGTGCTTGGATGCGACTGCATCGGCATCGGCATGATGGCTCCCAAGTATCAGACGGCGGAATGGGTGGATCAGTTCGCCAAGGACTTTACCCTGCCGGCACAGAAGATGCGTGATGCAGGGAAAATCTTCATGTATCATAACCATAATTTCGAATGGACCCGCCTCCGGGACGGACGGCGCATCATTGATGTGCTGCTGGAGCAAATGCCGGCGGATCTTATGGGCTTCACCCTGGATACCTACTGGCTTCAGGCAGCCGGCTGCGATGTGATCCACTGGATTGAGAAGCTGCAGGATCGGATTCCCTGCGTCCACCTGAAGGACATGGCAGTGCAGGGGTGGGATGCCCACTTTGCTCCCGTTGGAGAGGGCAATCTGGATTTCCCCAAGATTCTGCATACCCTGCAAACTTTGGGGAAGACCAAGTATCTGCTGGTGGAGCAGGATGACTGCTATGGGGATAGTCCCTTTGCCTGCCTGGAACGCAGCTACAAGAATATCAGAAAGATGGGTTATTAAATGAGAATTTCCGTGAATGAAGAGAACGGTTTGGTTTTTCAGCACTTTGGGAAAACGAAGATGTTCCGCATTTACGATGTGGAGGATGGCAAAATCCTGAACGTTACCCAATTGCCTGCCGATGCAAACGGTCATGGAGCCCTGGCCAAGCAGCTTGAGGCGGAACATGTGCAGGTGGCCATTTGCGGCGGCTTGGGCATGGGGATGCTGAATGCGCTGCAGCAGGCAGGGATTCAGGTTTGCGCCAACGTGACCGGCTCCGTGGATGAAGCGGTGCAGGCTTACCTGAATGGTACGCTGGTTTATTCCCAGCAGGCTCATGCCTGCAGCGGACATCATCACGAATAAAAAGTAAGAAGGCAACGAAAGTGAAAGAACATATTTCCAGAGAGGATGCCCTTGCCCTGCTGAAAAAGTACAACAAAGATCCGTTTCACATCCAGCACGCCTATACGGTGGAGGCTGTGATGAAGTGGTATGCGCAGCAGCTGGGCTACGGGGAAGATGCAGAGTACTGGGGTCTGGTAGGCCTGCTCCACGATATCGACTTCGAACTGTATCCGGCAGAGCATTGCCTGAAGGCGCCGGAACTTCTCCGGGCAGGGGGCGTGGGGGAAGATATGATTCATGCAGTCTGCTCCCACGGATACGGCATTACGGTGGAATGCGGCAAGACCATTGACGTGGAGCCGGTGCATGAAATGGAAAAGGTGCTGTTTGCAGCAGATGAATTAACGGGTCTGATCTGGGCGGCTGCACTGATGCGTCCCTCCAAGTCCACCAAGGATATGGAGCTGAAGTCCCTGAAGAAGAAGTATAAGAGCAAGGGCTTTGCGGCAGGCTGCTCCCGGGAAGTTATTGAACGGGGTGCGGAACAGCTGGGATGGAGCTTGGATGATTTGCTGACCAAAACCCTGGCGGCCATGGCAGCGACAGAGGATACCATTCAGTCGGAAATAGCGGAGGTGGCATCGTGAACAGTATTTTTCACCGCACCAGCATTCGCAGATATACGGAGCAAAAGGTGGAAAAGGACAAAATCGAGAAAATGCTCCGGGCGGCCATGGCGGCGCCTTCTGCCCACAATCAGCAACCCTGGGAATTCTATGTGGTTACGAACAAGCAGGTGATTGCCAAACTTTCCGAGGCAACACCCTATACGAAGTTTGCCAAGGCTGCACCGGTGGTGTTTGTGCCCTGCTACCGCACGGAGGGACCTGCACCGGACTATTTCGAAATTGATATGAGCGCAGCGGTGGAAAATTTGCTGCTGGAAGCGGATGCTTTAGGCCTGGGCGCCACCTGGATGGGGATTGCCCCGGGGAAGGATCGCATGGAAAAGGTGCGCAGCATGATGGACATTCCGTCACATCTGCAGCCCTTTGCCTTGGTTGCCTGCGGCTATCCTGCTGTAGAAAAGACGCAGGAAAATCGCTATGATGAAGCCCGGGTTCACTGGGTGGAAGAGGAGGAAGAAGCATGAGTCGTGTAGACTTTGGCGCAAAGCCCATGATGTACCCCATGCCGGTGCTGATTGTGGCTACCTACGATGAAAATGGTGTTCCCAATGCCATGAATGCTGCATGGGGCATCATTACCGACATGAATGAAATCTCCATCAGCATGGGTGAACACAAGACGACGGAAAATCTGGCGAAAACAGGCGTTTTCACGGTGAGCATGGGCACGGAAGAAACGGTAATCGCCTGTGACTATGTGGGCGTGGAATCCGGCAAGAAGACGCCGGATAAGTTTGCCAAAGCAGGCTTCCATGCAACGCCCAGCACCCATGTGCATGCGCCCCTGATTGATGAGCTGCCCATGGCGCTGGAATGTAAGGTGAAGAGCTTCGAAAACGGCATTCTGGTGGGCGAAATCGTGAACGTTACAGCTGATGAAAAGGTGCTGACTGATGGGAAGGTTGATCCTGCCAAGCTGAAGCCCATTACCTACGACCCTGTGAACAATACCTACGTGGGGCTGGGCGCAGTGGTTGGTCATGCCTTCAGCGATGGATTGAAACTGAAGTGAATAGGCAAAAGGAACTGCCTCACCATGAATGGGGCAGTTCCTTTTTGTATACAGGCGATTAAGCCTCAAGCTTCCTGCTTTGCCAGCCAGGCATGGTACTTTTCCAGCGTTTTCTTCATGACCTCAGGGGCGGGGCCGCCATAGGTCTGCCGGGCTGCTACACAGGCTTCCACGGAGATCACATCATAGATGTCCTGCTGAAACAGGGGAGAAGCGGCTTGATATTCGCTTAGGGGCAGATGATCCAGATCGCAGCCTTCTTCCAGGCACCGAAGAACCAGATGACCGGCTACGCCGTGAGCATCTCGGAAGGGCATGCCCTTTTTCACCAGATAGTCGGCCACGTCTGTGGCATTGGTGAAGCCGCCGGCGGCACTTTTCCGCATCTGATCAGGTCGGAAGGTGGCCGTGGCCAGCATGCCGGACGCAGCACCAAGGCAGCCCTTTACCGTGTCGATGGCATCGAAGAAGCCTTCCTTATCTTCCTGCATGTCGGAATTGAAGGCAAGGGGCAGCCCTTTCAGCATGGTCAGGATACCCATGAGAGCGCCATATACCCGGCCGGTTTTGCCGCGAATCAATTCTGCCACGTCCGAGTTCTTTTTCTGGGGCATGATGCTGCTGCCGGTGCTCCATTGATCGTCCATGACCATGAATTGATATTCATCGCTGGTCCACATGACCACCTCCTCACAGAAGCGGGACAGGTGCATGGCAATCATGCTCATCACAAAAAGCAGCTCGCAGATGTGATCCCGATCCGATACGCTGTCCATGCTGTTTTCCGTGGGAGCGTCAAAGCCAAGCAGCTGGGCGGTGTAGTTCCGATCCAGCGGATAACTGGTTCCAGCCAAGGCGGCAGCGCCCAAGGGGCAGGTGTTGGCACGGTGGATCATATCATCAAGGCGGCTTACGTCACGCAGTGCCATTTCCACATAAGCCCCCAGGTGATGAGCAAGGGTAACAGGCTGTGCTTTCTGCATATGGGTAAAGCCAGGCATAAATGTATAAACATGCGCATCCATGGTGTGCACCAATACATGGATCCAGTGAACGAGGGCCTTGCGGATTTCCTTCGCTTCATATAAGGTGTACAGCTTCATATCGGTGACGCACTGATCATTGCGGCTGCGGCCGGTATGCAGCTTTTTCCCCACGTCCCCCACACGGCGAATCAGTTCAGCCTCCACAAGGGAATGAATATCTTCATAGCAGTCCGGGGTGAAGGAGAAAGCGCCCTGATCCAGGTCTTCTTCAACGGCTTGCAAACCGGCAATGATCTGATCCCGCTCTTCTTCTGTTACAATGCCCTGCTTGGCGAGCATTTTCACATGAGCCAGACTGCCCTGAATATCCTGATGATAAAAGCGATGGTCGAACGTGATTGAAGACGTGAAGGCAGCAGCGGTTGCAGCTGCAGCTTTGGTGAAGCGACCACCCCAGAGTTGCGCCATAGTTTCTTCCTCCTTACAATGGGCCAGAGCATCGACAAAGTGGCGAAGCCACTTTCAGACCGATGGTATTTTATCATATCTTTTTTATTCATGCAATATGCTTTTTATTAAATAAATATTCATTTTACCCTTGACAACATGGGGATACTATGTTATATTTATTCACGTTCCAAACAAAACGAAGGATTGGATGCTGAAAGGAGACGTTCCCGATGTTGAAGAAGATGCTGTCGCTGGTGATGGTTCTGTCCCTGCTGTGCTGCACGGTTGCCTTTGCTGATGAGGCGAAGCCTCTGGAAGGCAAAACATTGACCGTTGCCATGAGTCCCGACTTTATGTATTTTGAAACCGTGTCCGAAACGGAAGAATGCGGTTATGAAGGCTTGGATATTGATATTCTGAAGTCCCTTTCCGAAAAGCTGGGCTTCACCTTCACCATTACCCCCATGGCTTTCTCTTCCTTGATCGGTACGCTGCAGACCGGCAATGCGGATCTGGTGATTTCCGGTATGAGTGCCACGGAAGAACGTGCCCAGGTGGTTGACTTCTCCATCACCTATGCGCAGACGGATTTCGGCGTGGTGGTGCCTGTGGATTCCGACATTGCCAGCTATGACGACCTGAAGGGCAAGATCATCTGCTGCTCTCAGGGCGCTACGCTGGAGCAGGTGATCCAGAACATTGAAGGCGCTACCTTGGTGACCTATCAGGGTCAGTCCGCTGTGGGCCTTGCTGTGGCACAGCAGAGTGACGGCGTGGCAGCTGGCATGACCTCCATCAATGGTTCCAAGAAGCTGGCCAACACGGTGCTGGCAGAGGACGGTTCTCCGCTGCTGAAGTACTTTGTGCTGGAGTATGACGGCATTTCTGATGTGTACAACATTGCCTTCCCCAAGGGCAGCGAGCTGACCGAAGTGTTCAACACCGCTCTGCAGGAGATGATCGATTCCGGCGAGATGGATGAGCTGATCAAAAAGTGGCTCTACTAATCCTCCCATAAGGAAGGACACTGCTGCCGAGGTGCATCTGCCTCGGCAGCCTTTCGCTGTTCATTATGGTCAATGCAGAAGGAGGACTTGCCGTGCAGCTGGATTTCAGCATCCTGATCAAATATATCCCCATGTTCGGCAGTGCGCTGCTGGTGACGCTGAAGGTTACGTTCTGCTCGCTGGCACTGGCGCTTGTGCTGTCAATTCCCTTGTCCCTGTGCAAAATTTCCAAGGTGAAGTTTTTGCAGGGCTTTGCGGCCTTTTATACATCCATTTTCCGGGGCGTGCCCATGCTGGTGCAGGTGTTTATGATGTACTTCGGCATCCCGCTGGTAACGGGGCTGAAGTTTACCGCCTTCTCCGCCGGTACCATAGTGTTCGCCATGAACAGCGCCGCCTATATTTCCGAAAGCATGCGGGGTGGTATCAACGCCATTGACCGGGGACAGTATGAAGCGGCCATGGCGCTGGGCGTATCCTACACGCCCATGATGAAGGACATTATTCTTCCCCAGGCCATCAAGAGTGTGCTGCCCAGCTTGGTAAACGAGTTTATCGGCCTGCTGAAGAATACCACCCTGATTGCATCCATCGGTCTGGTGGATTTGCTCCGTACCGGTCAGCTGATTCAGGCAGCCACCTATCGGGCGTTTGAACCTTTCTTTGCCATTGCGGTGTTCTATTATCTGCTGGTGATGATTTTGTCCTACTGCGGCAAGCTGCTGGAAAGGAAGGTGAATAAAAGTGATCGAGGTTAAGGGACTGTACAAGGATTTCGGCGCATTGCATGTGCTAAACGGCGTAAGCTTAACGGTGAACAACGGGGAAGTGGTGTCCATTATCGGACCCTCCGGCGGCGGCAAGTCCACCCTGCTTCGCTCCATTAACCTGCTGGAAACACCGACCTACGGCGAAATTTGGGTGGACGGGAAACTGATTACGCCCCCGGACCCCTACTTGCACTTTGACGTCATTCGCAGCAGCAGAACCTATGCCGCCATGACAGCTGCCGGCAAGCAGGACATGGAGGCTATTCAGGAAATTAAAGAAAAGGATTTGCTGAAGGAAAAGGATCTGTTCCACACCAAAGAGGGGGCAGAGTACCGACGGCTTATGAAGGAAATTACCAAGCGGGATTTCATGGATACCAACATTGTTCGGCAGCGGATCGGCATGGTGTTCCAGCACTTCAATCTGTTCCCCCATAAAACGGTGATGGAGAACATGATTTATGCCCCCATGACGGTGAAGAAGGTGCCCAAGGAAAAAGCAATCGCCAAGGCAAGAGAATTGCTGGACAGCGTGGGCATGCTGGAAAAGCAGGATGTGTATCCCGGTACCCTGTCCGGCGGACAGAAGCAGCGGGTAGCTATTGCCCGCACTTTGGCCATGGAGCCGGAAGTGGTGCTGTTTGACGAGCCTACATCCGCCCTTGACCCGGAAATGGTCAAGGAAGTGCTGGATGTGATTAAGCGGCTGGCCACCACAGGCATTACCATGGTCTTGGTGACCCATGAAATGGGATTTGCCCGGGAAGTGTCAGACAGAATATGCTTCCTGGATGGTGGCAAGCTGATTGAGGACGCACCGCCGGAGGTATTCTTTTCTTCCCCCAAGAGCGAACGTGCTCAGGCATTCCTGAATAAAGTGTTATAAAAAAGGACGAAGCCTGCATCCTAACGGCTTCGTCCTTCTGTCATGATTGTATTACTGTGCAAGTTCCCGCAGTGCCATCAAATAGCCCCTGAAGCCGAAGCCCACAATTTGCCCCCGGCAGGCGGAAGCCGTCATGGAAACATGGCGGAAGCTTTCCCTTACGTGGATGTTGCTCATGTGTACTTCGATGGTGGGGATGGGTACCGACGCAATGGCATCGTGCAAGGCTACGGAGGTGTGGGTGTATCCACCGGGATTGAACACAATGCCGTCCAGCTGATCAAGGTAAGCCTGCTGAATGGCATCAATTAATGCCCCTTCGTGGTTGGATTGAACAAACCGCACCTGACAGCCCAGCTGATCTGCTTCTGCTTGAATCATCTTCGTCAAATCATCAAAGGTTTGGGAGCCATAGATGCCTTTTTCCCGCAGGCCGGTGAAGTTGATGTTGGGGCCGTTCAGGATAAGAATGTGCTTCATAGCAGCTTCATCTCCTCTATGTCTTTCATGAGCAGGGAAGGCAGATCCTCCGGCAGCTCCTGCTTCAGCCAGATGTTTTCCGCTACCACAGCCTGTGCCACCAGCATGTACAGCCCTGTGCAGGCAGGCACGCCTGCTTCCTTTGCGGCAAGGGTCAGGCAGGTTTCGGGAGGATTGTAGATCACATCCGCCACGCCCAACGCCCGAGGAAGAATAGCAGAAAGCACCTCTTTGCTGACGGGGCAGCCTTCCACCTTGGGCCACATGCCCACAGGGGTGCAGTTGATCAGATACCCGGAAAAGGCATCGGTCAACTGTTCATAGCTGATAACGCCTTCACGGGGCGTACGGGAAACAAGGGTAATGCTGGAAGCACCTTCGTCCCTTAGGGCAGCGACCACCGCCTTGGATGCACCGCCGGTGCCCAGCACAAAGCAGGGCTTGCCCTGCACATGCATGCCGTGATGGCGGAGCATGGCGGCAAAGCCGGGAGCATCCGTATTGTATCCACGCCGAGCAGTACAGTCAACCGTGTTAACAGCCCCCATGCTTTCCGCTGCATGGTCTAGAGAAGACAGCAGGGGAATCACATCCGTCTTGTAGGGAATGGTAATGTTGAAGCCATCCAGTTCCTGCAAAAGCGTCGACACCTTTTCCTGTAAATCAGCTTTGGGGATTTCAATCAGCCGATAATCCGCATCCAAACCCAGATGGGCATAAAGTGCCTGATGAATGGGCACGGATAAGCTGTGCCCCAGGTGTTCACCAATCAATCCAAAATGAAGCAAAGAAAACCACCTCCATGGTCAATGGTACTATTCGATTTACGGAGGTTGGATTCCTGCAAAAAAAGAACCATGCCGATGCGAAGGAAAACGCATCGGCATGGTTCTTTGTATAAAGGAAATTACTTCACAGTGGCGGTCACAGGAATTTCATACGTTTCCACAAGGGAGGAATCACCGGTTTCCAAATTCACCTCATACAGCTGAATGGTGAAGGTCAGGGAAATGGTGCTGTCATTCAGGGTGCCGGGGCAGCTGCTGAGCAGCAGGGGATTGCCGTCTGCCAGCTGCAAGTGATCCAGCGAGTAAGCACCTTCCTCTTCAAATTCCTTCGGATAGGCATACACGCTGATCAGCCGCTTGCCTTCTTCCTTGGCAGCTTCCAGGAAGGTGCGGGTATCCGTGTTCAGGTTTTCGCCCCAGTTGCCGCAGATGTTGTCCCCATTGGCAGCATCCGCAGGCTTAATCAGCACATCATCAACAGCAGGAACGGCGGTGACGGCGGTATACAGGCTCTCGTACTCCCCGTCATAGAAAACTTCTTCAATGGAAACCTTGATCAGGGTGCAGTCAATGTCCTTGATGTCCCCTTCCAGGGTGAAGGACTTGGTGGTGTTGGCGGTAAGATCCTGCCCCATGGTCACTTGCAGGTATTGCTCAATGGGGAGGTTTTCTTCCGCTTCCTCAGCGAGAACACCCAAGGGTGCGACCATCATGATCCCGGCCAGCAGACCGGCAGCCATCTTGTGCATGTTCATGTTCAATTCCTCCTTTTCATTTGCAGACGCAGGGACGACGTCCCTTTGCCTGCGCCACTTATACAACGTGCAATGAGAAGCGTTTCTTCCCTCATTCAAAAATTTTACTCATCTTCCAGCGTGGACATTCGTGCAATGCGGTTCAATTCTCTGACCAAC
>CAVIWF010000050.1:0-17431 GCA_963646285.1 bacterium | reverse complement strand
GGCTCGCCGATTTTCGATTTAGAGTTGAAGGGCTTGCGAGCCCGTGGGCGCCACCCAGGGTTTGTTGATGGTCTGGCCTCCCTTCGAGGTGGTCAATTACCGAGAATTACATCAGCATCATCACAGCCTGTGCAGCAGCCACAGCCAGGCAGGCGGCAGCCGCCACGGACAGCAGGCTCTTTCCCCGCCAGGCCATGACCGCTGCCACCAGCACCCCGGGAATCGCCGTCCACAGGGAAGAGGTGGCATACAGGGCATCCGGCAGGGTCATGGCACCCAGCACCGCATAGGGCACATAGGCCAGAAAGGAACGAAGGAATCGACTGCGGATAGGCTTGCGGATCAGGGTCAGGGGCAGCATACGGATCAGGTAGGTGACCCCTGCCATCACCAGCAGATAAGGGAAAAAGGCAGACAAGCTCATGGGGCAGCATCCTCCTTGATCGGGAATAGCCACGCCCCTACGCCGGCAGCCGCCACGGCGCACAGGATGATCACAAATCCGCCGGATATGCCGGAAAGGAAGGGAACATAACGGAAACAGCAGCTGAGGATCACCGACAGCACCACCACCAGACACACCGGCTTTTCCTTCCGTGCCGGGGGCAGGATAATGGCCATGAACATGCCGTAAATGGCAAAGGTCAGGGCTGTGCGGACGAATGCCGGCAGCAGCTGCCCTGCCACAGCTCCCAGCAGGGTGCCCAGTGTCCAGCCAAGGAAGGGCAGGGTAATCAGCCCATACAGGTAGCTGTGCTCCAGCTTTCCCGGCTGGGAGGCTGCCACGGCAAAGACTTCATCCGTGTGCACAAAGGCGAAGAGCATCCGCCGGGGGGTGGTCATATCCTCCCCCATTTTCTGGCTCAGGCTGATGCTCATCAAGGCGTAGCGCAGGTTGATAATCAGCTGGGTCAGCGCCATTTCCACAAGGGAAGACTGGGCAATGATCAGGGGCACGGCAGCCACCTGCCCGGCACTGGTCAGGTTGGTGATGGAGATCAGCACCGCCTCCAAGGGGGTCAGGCCATCCGCCACCGCTTTCATGCCAAAGGCAAAGGATACGGAAAGATACCCAAGACCAATAGCCAAGCCGTGACGAAGGCCTTTCATAAAGCTGGACTGCAAGGGGCTCACGCTTTCTGTTCCGTTATTTCGGACTTCCTTGTCCGTACTAAAAAGGTACATGGATTTATCAGGGAACCTTTTACCGGTCGAACCGCTGCACCCCGTCCTTGGTTACAATGGCGTACCACAGGGGGGGCTGCTGCACCGGCACCTGGGACAGCTTGATCACCTGCCGAACTCTGGCGGCAGCAGTATCGGCGGCGGCTTCATCCCTGGCGTACAAGGTCACCAAGGGGGTGCCCTTTTCCACCTTGTCGCCGATGCGGGCATGGAGCACCAAGCCCACAGAATAATCCAGCACGTCGGACTTCTTCATCCGGCCTGCACCCAGTGCCTGCGCTGCAAGGCCAATGGCTGTGGTATCCATATCCTCCACGTAGCCTTCCGCATCCCAAGCGTAGCTCTTGACCGCCTTGGCCTGAGGCAGCAGGGACAGGTCGTCGCACACACGAGGGTCGCCCCCCTGTGCGGCAATGATCTCCCGCAGCTTCTGCAGGCCTGCACCGGTGCGGATGGCTTCTTCCAGCAGCGCCTTGCCTTCGGTGGTGGTCTTTACCCTGCCGGCCAGCACCAGCATATGGCTGCCCAGCAGGAGGGAAACTTCCTTCAAGGCTCCGGCAGTGCGGCCGGACAGCACGTCAATGGCATCCTTGACTTCCAAGGCGTTGCCCACATGGGTGCCAAGGGGCTGCTCCATGCCGGTAACAATGGCTACCACCGGCTTGCCTGCCAGAGTGCCAATGTCTACCATGGCTTTCGCCAGGTCAATGCTGCCTTCCAGGGTGTGCATAATGGCGCCGCTGCCGGTCTTCACATCCAGCACAATGGCGTCTGCCCCGCTGGCCAGCTTCTTGCTCATGATGGAGGAAGCAATCAGGGGCAGGGAATCCACGGTGGAGGTAACATCCCGCAGGGCGTACAGGGTCTTGTCTGCCGGGGCAAGGGTGCCCGTCTGCCCAATGATGGCCCCGCCGATGGTCTGCACCTGATGGATGAAGGCATCCTCGGCAATTTCCACGCTCATGCCGGGGATGGATTCCAGCTTATCCAGCGTGCCGCCGGTGTGTCCCAGCCCCCGGCCGCTCATCTTGGCCACAGGAATGCCGCAGGCTGCCACCAGGGGCGCCAGCACCAGGGTGGTGGTATCGCCTACGCCGCCGGTGGAGTGCTTATCCACCTTCACCCCGGGAATGGCGGAAAGATCCGCCACATCCCCGGAGCGGGTCATGCTCAGGGTCAGGTAGGTGGTTTCTTCCGCTGTCATGCCATTTAAGCGAATGGCCATCAGCATGGCGGCAAGCTGATAATCGGGAATGGTGCCCTTTGCCGCCCCCTGCACAAAATAGTCAATCTCCTCGTGGGTCAGCACCTGTCCCGATTTCTTCTTGCCAATGATCTCCACCATGTTCATAAACGGTTGCTCCTTCGTGTATCAATTTTCAGACGGTTTTCCCCGGCAGGTGAGCGTTCACCCATGCGGTCACATCTGTGCAGACTTCTGCTGCATTTTCTTCATTAAACATTTCATGGCGGCCGCCTGCATACAGCTTGACGGTCACGTCCTTCACGCCTGCCTCCCGGAACTGCTGAGCCACCTTGTTCACGCCCTTGCCCATGGAGCCCACCGGGTCATGATCCCCGGAGAACAGGAGAATGGGCAGATCCTTGCGCACAAGGGACAGATCCTTTACGTGATTCAGCCGGCGAAGGCCACGGAACATATCCCGATAGCCTGCCCCTGTAAACAGGAAGCCGCAGTAGGGATCTGCCATGTACTGATCCACCACATCGTTGCGCCGGGTGAGCCAGTCATAGTCCGTGCGGACAGGGGCAAAGGCCTTGTTGGAGGAGGAGAAAGCCAGCTTGTTAATAAGGGGGCTGGGCTTTTCCGCACCGCCGAACAGGCACACCAGATTGGACACTGCCAGGCCTGCCGTGACCATGCTGTGGGAGAAGTATCCTGTGCCGGAAAGCATGGCACCTGCAAGGCCGTCGCTGTGCTCCATCAGGTAGCACCGGGTTACAAAGGAACCCATGCTGTGGCCGAGGATAAAGTAAGGCACCCCGGGATAATAGTTCTGGGTAGCAAGCCGCAGGCTGTGCACATCGTCAATCAGGTTCTGCCAGCCGTGTTCCTTGCCGAAGTGGCCCAGGGTTTCCGCCTTGCCGCCGTGGCCCAGGTGGGTATGCCCCACCACCACAAAGCCAGCCTCTGCCAGCACCCGTGCCGGTGCATCATAGCGGTCAATATGCTCTGCCATGCCGTGCACCAGCTGAATCACAGCCTTGGGGGTTCCCTCCCCTTTCCACAAACGCCGATCCAGCTTTTGCCCGGTTACAGAGCGGAAGATACCCTTTTCCATGGTCACCATACCATACGCCTCCTTCGGGAAAATAACGAAATTATCTATGGCAAGTATACCATGAAAGGAGGGATTTCGTAAAGGGACAGGGGCAGGATTCGCCCAAAGGGCGTCGTCAAAGGGGCTCTGCCCCTTTGGCGAGTTTGCACTCCCTCACTGGTCGAACGACTTCGTCGTTCTCCCGGCCGTTCGTTCGTGTAAGGAAGCAATCCTTCGGATTGCCACGAAAATCGCCGCACAGGGGCTTCGCCCCGTTTGAACGCCCCGAAGGGGCTCGCCGATTTTCGATTTAAAGTTGGATGGCTTGCGAGCCCTCCAACGCCACCTAGGGTTTGTTGATGGTCCGAGCCGCCCCTCCGGCGGCTCTTTTCTTTCCCTTGCGTTCCCGGTAGCATATTGGTATAATATTGCCTGAAAGCGATGCCTGTACAACGCTTTGCAGGAAAGGATAAGAAAATGGAAAAGAAGAATCCTACATTTGTCATTACCATGGAGAATGGTCAGGAAATGAAGGGTGAACTGTACCCGGACATTGCCCCCATTTCCGTGGGCAACTTCATCTCCCTGGCCAATGCCGGCTTCTATGATGGGAAGATTTTTCACCGGGTCATTCCCGGCTTCATGATTCAGGGCGGCGACCCGGAAGGCACCGGCATGGGCGGCCCCGGCTATGCCATCAAAGGCGAGTTTGCCGCCAACGGCGTAGCCAATCCCCTGAAGCACACCCCCGGCGTGCTGAGCATGGCTCGCTCCATGATGCCCAACTCCGCCGGCAGCCAGTTCTTCATCATGACCAGCACCAGCCCCCACCTGGACGGCCAGTATGCCGCCTTTGGCAAGGTGACGGAAGGCCTTGAAGTGGCAGATGCCATTGTAAAGACCAAGCGGGACTGGAACGACCGCCCCCTGACGGAGCAGAAGATGAAGTCCGTTCGGGTGGAAACCTACGGGGAAGTCTATCCCTTCGAAAAGATGTAAAGACCTTTCGGCAAAGTGGCTTTGCTCATTTGTCGATGCTCTGAGCAATCCTGCGGATTGCTTCGGTAATCGCCGTACAGGGGTCTTGTCCCGTTAAACGCCCGATGGGCTCGCCGATGACCGATCTGGCGCCCACGGGCTTGCGAACCTGTGGGCGCCACCCGAGGTTTGTTGATGATCTGAATCGGAGGGGCAAATCCCTCCGATTTGTTTTTAGGGAGGATGCAGATGGACAAGCAGAAAACCGTGGTTTACGTAGGCGGTCGGGGATATTCCCTGGTATCCACCGAATCCCCCGAATACATGCGCCGCCTGGCTGCCTATGTGGACAGGAAGCTGCGGGAAGTGGCGGTTGCCACCGGCCGTCCCTCCGGGGAGGTGGCAGTACTTTCCGCCCTGAACATGGCGGATGAGCTGATGAAGGCCCAGGACGAAAACAGCCTGCTCCGCAGGCAGATGGAAGCCATGGCCAGGGAATTGCAGAACCGGCAGACCGGAAATGGAGAGAAATGATGATGGAAGTGCTTGCCCCTGCGGGGAACAGAGAATGTCTGGAGCGTGCCTGCGCTGCCGGAGCGGATGCCGTGTATCTGGGCTACGCCGCCTTCAGTGCCCGGGCAGGGGCAGGCAACTTTGATGAGGCTGCCCTGCGGGAAGCGGTGGACTTTGCCCACCTGCACCACATGCGGGTTCATGTAACGGTGAACACCCTGATCAAGGATGGAGAAATGCCCCAGGTGTATCAGGTGCTGCAGTTCCTGAACAGCCTGCCCGTGGATGGGGTGCTGGTGCAGGATCTGGGGGTGCTGGATCTGTGCCGCAAGTGCTTCCCTGACCTGCCGGTGCACGCCAGCACCCAGATGTCCATCCACAACAAAACCGGGGTCATGTGGTGCAAGGCCATGGGCATGACCCGGGCGGTGCTGGCACGGGAGTGTTCCCTCAGCGAAATCAGCAAAGCCGCCCAGGCAGGCATTGAGGTGGAGGTTTTCGGTCACGGCGCCCAGTGCGTGGGGGTCAGCGGACAGTGCCTGTTTTCCTCCATGATTGGGGGACGTTCCGGCAACCGGGGACGGTGCGCCCAGCCCTGCCGGATGCAGTACACCTGGAGGGACAAAACAGCCGGTTGGCTCAGCCCCCGGGATGTGTGCATGCGGGATCATCTGGACAGCCTGCTGACAGCCGGAGTATCCTCTGTGAAACTGGAAGGTCGGCTGAAGCGGCCGGAGTATGTAGCCGTGGTGGCATCCAGCTACCGCAAAGGGGTGGACGGTGCCCAAAGGGGCGCCTTTGCCCCGGCGGATCAGGAGGAAAAGCAGGCGCTGTTACAGATTTTCCAGCGTGGGGGCTTCATGGCCGGCTATGCCATGGGCTGCGAGGATGCCGGGGTCATCTGCCCGGAGCGGGTGAACCACGGGGGCGTGGCCATGGGGCAGGTCACAAAGGTCAGCGGCAGCATGATGCAGGTGGCCTTGACCCAGACCCTCCACGATGGGGACGGCTTGCAGCTGCGGGGCGCAGACGGGGATCGGGAGCTGATCTACGCCGGGCACGATACCCCCGCAGGAGCCACTGCCGCTGTGCGCCTGCGTCCCGGGCTGCATGCGAAGGTGGGGGATCAGGTGATTCGCCTGACGGATGCCCATCAGCTGTTAAAGGCGCAGGCACTGCCCATCCCTGCCATTCCCGTGCAGATGCACTTGATGGCCTACCCCGGCAAGCCCCTGACTTTGGAAGTTACCGACGGCACCAGCCGTGTTCGTTGTCAGGGGGAGGTGGTCGCTCCGGCGAAGAGCCGTGCCCTGACGGAAGAGGATGCCTGCCACTGCCTGGAAAAGACCGGCGACACCCCCTTTGTCATGGCCTCCTGCACGGTGGACACATGGGGCAGCTTTGTGCCCGTGTCCCTGCTGAACGCCATCCGCCGGGAGGCACTGGCTGCCTTGCAGGAAAAGCGGACAGCCACCTTTGCCCATCCTGTGGGGCAGGCTTTGGCGGAGGATGAAGTTTCCCTGCCCAAGGAAGATGCGCCGGGGCTGATGCTCTTCCGCACGCCCCAGCAGCTGCAGGCGGCGGGAACAACGAACCTGCTCCCCGTGTGGAACCCGGAGGATTGGCGGCTTGTTGCCCTGGAAGCAGGCTTGCACCAGCTGCCGGAAGGGGTATGGCTGCAGCTGCCCACCGTCTGCGAAGAGGACACCCTGCTGTCCATTCATCGCTTTGTGGATGACCACAAGGAGCAGCTGGGAGGCGTGGTGCTGGGCAGTGTGGGACAGCTGGGACTTGCCTGGCCTGTACCCATGGGGGCAGGGGAAGGCATCCCGGTGATGAACCGGCGGGCAGCCGCCTTCCTATTGCAGCAGGGGTGCCGATTCGTAACCGCTTCCCCTGAATTAACAGGCGATGAGGCGGAAACCCTTGCCAGGGGTCATGCGCCGGTGGTGATCCCCGCCTACGGCCGTACCCGGCTGATGCTGCTCCACCACTGCCCTGCCAGAACCGCCCTGGGGCTGAAGCATGGGCACCGGGACTGCACCCTGTGCGACACCGGCGCTGCCGAAGCCCTGTCCGGCGGGGTGCTGACTGACCGAAAGGGGTACGCCTTTCCCCTGATGCGCCAGCGTCTGCCGGAAGGGTGCCTGATTCAGCTGATGAACGCCTTGCCTACGGACAATCTGTCCAAGGTAGGCGAGCACGCCCCCCTGATCGCCTTCACCGATGAATCCCCCGAGCAGGTACAGCAGGTGCTGGGCGGCAGGGTTTCCTTCCCCACCACTTCAGGGCACTGGAAGCGGGGCGTGGAATAATCGTGAAGAAAGTGGGAACAATCCGGAAAAAAGCAGGATTTACCCACTGAAACAAGAAATATAAGGCAGAGGATTTTATCAAAACCGGGAGGGTATGGAATGACAGATCGAACACTGCGGGTGCTGGAGTTTACCAAAATCCGCGAACGGCTGGCGGAGAAGGCCTTGACCCCCATGGGGGCGGAAAAGTGCCGCAGTCTAACGCCCTCCCAGAACATGAGTGAAGTGCTCCTTTGGCAGCAGGAAACTGAGGAAGCCAATGTGGTGCTGACCTACTTTGGTGGTCATCCCCTGATCAGCTACGGGGATGTGCGTCCTTCCCTGGCCTTGTGTGATAAGGGTGCCACCCTGAGCCCCAAGGCACTGCTGGGCATTGCGGAGCTGCTCCGTGCCTGCCGTGCCGCCAGAACCTCCCTCATCACCGACCGGGACAACACGCCCCACCTTCGCCAGCGGGCAGAGGGGCTCAGCAGCCTGCGGAACGTGGAGCAGGACATTACCGACGCCATCCTTTCCGAGGATGAAATTGCCGACCGTGCCTCCACCGAACTGATGAACATCCGCCGCCATCTGCGGGGAGCAACGGAGCGCATCAAGGAAAAGCTGAACCAGATGACCCACAACCCCACCATTGCCAAATACCTGCAAGACCCCATTGTAACCATGCGGAACGACCGGTACGTGCTGCCGGTACGAGCAGAGCACCGGGGGGATGTGCCGGGTTTGGTGCACGACCAGTCTGCCAGCGGCGCAACCCTGTTTATCGAGCCCCTGGCGGCAGTGGAAATGGGCAATGAGCTGAAGCAGTGGGAAGCCAAGGAAAAGCAGGAGATTGAGCGGATCCTTGCCGCCCTGTCTGCCGAGATTGCCCCCTATGCCCAGACCCTGCGGGAGGATGTGGAGCGGCTCAGCGAGCTGGACTTCATCTTCTGCAAAGGCTTACTGGCACGGGAAATGCACGCCGTAACCCCCAAGCTGAACAAGGATGGGTTCATCAATATCATCCGGGGACGGCATCCCCTCATTGACCCGGACAAGGTGGTGCCCTCCAACCTGTGGATGGGCAAGGACTTCACCACCCTGGTGATTACCGGCCCCAACACCGGCGGCAAAACCGTGACCCTGAAAACGGTGGGTCTGTTCACCCTGATGGCACAGGCCGGGCTGCAGGTTCCGGCAGACTTTGGCACAGAGCTGGCGGTGTTCGAGCAGGTGTTTGCAGACATTGGGGACGAACAGTCCATTGAGCAGAGCCTGTCCACCTTCTCCGGCCACATGACCAACATTGTGGAAATCATGCAGGAGGTGACCCCCCGGGATCTGGTGCTCTTTGACGAATTGGGAGCAGGTACGGATCCTACCGAGGGTGCCGCACTGGCACAGAGCATTCTGCAAAGGCTGCTGGATCTTCACGTCCGCACCCTGGCCACCACCCACTACAGCGAGCTGAAGGCCTTTGCCCTCTCCACCAAGGGGGTGGAGAACGCTTCCGTGGAATTTAACGTGGAAACCCTGCGGCCGACCTACCGGCTGTCCATTGGCGTTCCCGGAAAGAGCAACGCCTTTGAAATCAGCCGGAAATTGGGGCTTTCCGAATCCCTGATTGACAACGCCAAGGAGCTGCTCAGCGGTGAATCCATCCGCTTTGAGGATGTGATTGCCAATGCAGAGTATCACCGGCAGGTAGCAGAAAAGGAGCGGCAGCTGGCAGAAGAAGCCGCCCGGGAAACCACCCGCTTGCGGGATGAGGCAGAGAAGCTGCGCAAGCAGATGGAGGACAAGCGGGAAACCACCCTGCGGAAAACCAAAGAGGACGCACGGCGGATTCTGGAGCAGGCAAGGCGGGAGTCGGAAAGCATCCTTGCGGATATGAAGCGGCTGAAAAAGAACGCCGATGCCCCGGAGCGGGAAGCCGCCGCCCTGAAGCGGAAGCTGGAAAAGGACATTGACAGCCTGTCCGAAGGGCTGAAGCAAAAGGTGGACACGGTGACGCCGCCCCCCAAGACGGTGAAAATCGGGGATGAAGTGGAAATTCTGACCCTGAACACCCGGGGCACGGTGCTGGCACCCCCGGACGCCAAGGGAGAAGTGCAGCTGCAGGCAGGCATCCTGAAATTGAAGGCACACCTTTCCCAGTTGCGGCTGGTGAAGGAAGAAAAGCCCAGGGTAAAGACGGTCGTCCATGCCCAGACCGGGGCTATGACCCGCTCCGTCCGCACAGAATGCAACATTCGGGGCATGGCGGTGGACGAGGCCATTCCTGTGGTGGATCAGTTCCTGGATGAAGCGGTGCTGTCCGCACTGAACGAGGTATCGATCATCCACGGCAAGGGCACAGGGGTGCTCCGCTCCGGAATTCAGCAGCACCTGCGGCATCATCCCCATGTGAAGAGCTTCCGCCTTGGCGTATACGGCGAGGGTGAAAGCGGCGTTACTGTGGTAACACTCAAGTAAGAGGAGGCACGAACCATGGCAGACAAGCCTTATATCCTGCTGGTAGACGACGATCCCAACATCAGCCGTCTGGTACAGCTGTACTTAGAAAAAGAAGGTTTCCGGGTGGTCTGTGCGGACCGGGGAGACGATGCTCTGGCCATTTTCCGCAAGGATCCCCCGGATCTGATGCTGCTGGACGTGATGCTTCCCGGCATGGATGGTTGGGCGGTGCTCAAGAGCGTCCGCAAAACCTCCTCCATTCCCATCATCATGCTGACTGCCAAGGACGAAACCTTCGACAAGGTGCTGGGGCTGGAATTGGGTGCGGACGACTACATCACCAAGCCCTTTGACAACAAGGAACTGGTGGCCCGTGCCAAGGCAGTGCTCCGCCGGAGCCAATCCTCCGATGAGGATAAAACGGATACCCTGACCTTCCCCGGCTTGTCGGTCAGCCTGAGCCAGTACGAAGTGTTCTACGAAGGGCAGAAGCTGGACATGCCCCCCAAGGAGCTGGAAGTGCTGTACTTCCTGGCCAGCCATCCCAATCAGGTGTTCACCCGGGATCAGCTGCTGGAGCAGGTGTGGGGATACAACTTTGCAGGGGACTCCTCCCGGACGGTGGACGTGCACATCAAACGTCTGCGGGAAAAAATGCCGGACTGCGAAAAGCACGGCTGGATGATCCGCACCATCTGGGGCGTAGGGTACAAGTTCGAGGTTCAATAACCTGAAGGAAACAGCATGTTTAAGCGAATCATTTCCCTGATTGTATCGGTGGTGGTGGTCATCACCGTGGTGCTGGCCGGCATCTGCTGCAGCACCCTGAGAAACCAGCAGATCAACAGCCGGCTGGATGAGCTGAAGAAGGAAGCCCGGGAAATCGCCTACCTGGCAGGGCAGAACACCTCCATTTCCATTGGCGGCCACCTGTTTTCCTCTGCCCAGACCTGGGAGAAGTACCTGAACTGGAAGGCTGCCGAAGTGAATGATGAGTTCGGCGCATACATTCTGGTGGTCAACCGCTCCGGCCAGGTGATGGACAACATGAAGACCATCAGCTCCCAGGATTCGGCGCTGGCATCCTCCCTGAATGGCAAGGAGCTGTCCGAAGCCCTGGTGAAGGTGCTGGGAGGCGAAGAAATCTCCCTGCGCACCATGGTAGACGGTTCCCCCACCTTCACCGTGGGCGTGCCCTTTGTGCAGAATGACACGGTGCTGGGGGCTGTGCTGATTCAAACGGAAGTGCAGTACATCGAAAGCGGCATTGACACCCTGATGCTTCAGGTGATGCTGTTTTCCCTGGCGGTGCTGCTGTGTGCCGTGGTGCTGGCCTTCCTCTATGTCCGCTCCATCCTGAAGCCCCTGAAGCAGGTCACCTCTGCCGCCAGGCAAATGGCGGACGGGGACTTTAACGCCCGGGTGGAAGTAACCCACGGCACCCCGGAGGTGGAGGAGCTTTCCCGCTCTTTCAACACCATGGCGGACAAAATCAGCGAAACGGAAACCAGCCGCCGGGAGTTTGTGGCCAACGTCAGCCACGAACTGCGCAGCCCCATTACCAGCATCAGCGGCTTTGTGCAGGGCATGGAGGACGGCACCATACCCCCGGAGGAGCACAGCCGGTACCTGTCCATTGTGGGGGATGAAACCAAGCGGCTCAGCAAGCTCATTGGTCAGCTGCTGGCTCTCAGCCGGCTGGAGCGGGATGATGCCGCCCTGACAGAAAGCGACTTCGACATTTGCGAAATGCTCCGCCGTGCCATTATCCGCCGGATGAACGACCTGGACAGCAAGCACCTGAACGTGGTGTGCGATTTCGATAACGATAACGTGTGGGTGCACGGGGACAGCGACCGCATTGAGCAGGTGGTGGTGAACCTGCTGGACAATGCCCTGAAGTTCACCCCGGACGGCGGGCAGATTACCCTATCCGTCCACGACCGAGAGGGCAAGGAGCACATCACCGTGGCAGATAACGGGGTGGGCATCCTGCCGGAAGACCGGGGGAAGGTGTTCGACCGTTTCTTCACCGCCGACCGTGCCCATACCTCCGGCAAAGGAACAGGGCTGGGACTTAGCATTTGTCAGAGGATTATGCAGATGCACGGCGAACAAATCTATTTGGAGGATACCAAGGAAGGATCAGCTTTCACCTTCACCATGAAGAAGGGCGCAAGCAAGGAGGCGTAAGGCAATGGAGGACTTGAAGGAGCTGCGGGCAAAGCTGGATGCCATTGATCGTGACATGGTGGCGCTGTTTGAAAAGCGGATGGACATCAGCCGTAAAGTAGCCGAAACAAAGAAGGCGCAGGGGCTGCCTGTGCTGGATCAGAGCCGGGAAGAGCAGGTGCTTGCCTCCCGCTGCGGCTATTTGACGGATACGACCATTACGGCAGAGACTCGAGCCCTCTATCAGGAAATCATGCGGCTAAGCCGCGGCGTGCAGGAAAAGCTGCTGAAGGAGGACTGACCACCATGATGGAACGGCATGTGTTTATCATCGGTATGCCCGGCAGCGGCAAGAGCAGCCTCGGCCGCCGTGCCGCCAATGATCTGGGGCTCCCCTACGTGGACACGGACGGACGGATCACCGCCAGCGCAGGCTGCCCGGTCACGGACATCTTTACCCTGTACGGACAGGAAGCCTTCCGCCATGCGGAAACCAATGTGCTGATTCAGCTTGCCGGGGAGCAGCCTGCCATTGTATCCACCGGCGGCGGCATGATCCTCCGGGATGAAAACCGGGCCATTATGCGTGCCAACGGGCTGATCCTCCTGATTGACCGTCCCCTGGAGGACATTATGAGTGACATTAAGCTGGATCGCCGTCCCCTGCTGGCGGAAAAGGGGCTGGGGGAAGTGGAGCGGCTGTACCATGAGCGCATCGGCACCTATCGCAGCATGGCGGATGTGGTACTGCGGAACGACCATGGGTACCACAATGCCATGATCGCCCTGGAACAGTTCCTTAAGTGGCAGTTCACGCTGTAAGACCATCCACCTGAGCCAACGAACCCCTTTGCAAAACATGTTCATGCCCCGCTGCCTGAGAGCAAAGCCTTCAGCAGCGGGGATATTTGAAGCAGAAAGTTTTCCACAGGTATGCCTTCTAGAGCAGGCAAAATGTGCAAAAAACTTGACGAGAAAAGGAAAACGTGCTATAGTAGGTTCGCTGGTTCTGTTTGGAGAGATGGCCGAGCGGTTGATGGCGCCGGTCTTGAAAACCGGTGATGCCCCAAAGGCACCGGGGGTTCGAATCCCTCTCTCTCCGCCATTTTCATACTTGCTTGACATGGAGAAGTACCCAAGAGGCCGAAGGGGCTCCCCTGCTAAGGGAGTAGTGTGCGATAAGCGCAGCCCGGGTTCAAATCCCGGCTTCTCCGCATGAAAAAGCCCATGCACCGCAACTGGCGCATGGGTCTTTTCGTATCCATTCAATCATCTTTGGCGGTCTTTTCCACTGCCTGCACAATGGCACGGATGGCGGGTGAAGCGTCTGCCGTCAGCCAGGTCAGCACCACATCGTTTTCCAGGGCACTGTCCACCACGGGCAGTGCCTTTAATGCATCCACCCGATAACACAGGAACCCATCCGGCATAAGGCCAATGCCTTCTCCTGCAGCAGCAGAAAGAAGGATGTTCTCCGCACTCCGCTCCCGGCGGCAGGCGTAGTAATCAATGCCGTGGGCACTAAGTTCCGCCATCATGCCGGTCATTTTCAGCTGATCGTCGCTCATTTCGTGGAGAATCAGGGGATAGGAGCGCAAGGCAGCATAGTCCAAGGAAGACCGTCCAGCCAGCTCGTGACCCCTGGGCACCAGGGCGCACATGCGGGCATGGCGGAGGAGCACATAGGATACATCGGTGCGGTGGCGGATCATCTCGTGAAAAACAATGGCCATGGAAGCTGCTCCTTCATCCAGCGAGGCTACCAATTGCAGGGCAGGCACCTTCACCGGCTCCATCTTCAGCATGGGATGCTGATCCTTCAGCTCCTCCATGGCACCGGAAAGGAGCGCCAGGGTGGTAATGTTGGGATAGGCAATGCGAACCTCCCCCTGCACATCCGTATCAAAGCGGCGGGCAATGCGGCGGATGCGCTCCCAATCCCCCAGCATTTGCCGGAAGATGGGCAGGCATGCCGTGCCTGCCGGGGTCAGGGCAACCTGATGCCGATCCCGTTGGAGCAGGGCAATGCCCAATTCCCGCTCCAGCTGCTGAATCTGCCGGCTGATGGCAGGCTGGGACACAAAAAGCTTCTCCGCCGCCCGGGAGAAGTTCAGTTCCTCCGCCACGGCCACAAACATTTGAATCGCTTGCATGTTCATCTTGTTTCACCCAAATGGATCATACCACAGAAGGAAGGGACAGCACAAGGCAGACCTTGCAGGGACTGCCCCTATTCCATGGACGGTACAAAAGCGGAGAGGCTTCCTTGCGAACGCCCCTCCTCATGATCAATAACCTTACTTTGCCGTAAGCTGCTGGCCTACCAAACGGCCGGAAGAAATGGCCCAGGTCAAAGGCGTACCCTGAATGGTATCATCACCGTTCACACCGAAGGTGATTTCGCCAATGGCGTACAGGCCGGGAATCACATCGCCCTGGGCAGTGTGCACCTCAAAGTTGGTGTTGATCACCACGCCCCCAAGGGTGGTGGCGAACCGGGTCTTTTCCGCAATCAGGTAGTAAGGGCCGTCGCCGATTTTCCGGCTCAGGGTGGTGCGGCCAAAGTCCTCATCCACGCCCTTTTCCACGTAGGTGTTCCACTTTTCCACGGTGGCCTTCAGGGTGTCCCCGTCCATGCCAGCCAGGGCAGCAACCTCTTCCAGAGTGTCTGCATGATAAATCACAGGCTTGCTGGTGCCGTTGGCGGCAATAGCGTTTTCAATGTCTTCCTCGCTGCCCAGGTTGCCCCGCTGCTTGCTGTTCACGGCAGTCTTCCACACATCAAAGGCGGCAGCATCCAACACCAGATAGTTCACATTGTTTTTATCGGAACGGATGGCGTTCTTGAATTCATAGTTCAGGCCGCCTTCACGGAAGGTACGCACACCATCGGAATTGACGATGATGGCACCCTCCTGCTGCACGGCCAGCAGGGTGTAGCCCAGGGAGATCTTCGCCTTGCCATCAGCATATTCCCAGCCGCCGGGATAGACCTTGCCAAAGTCCATGTGCACCAGCTCTGCCCCTACGGCCTGTGCCATCAGGTGACCGTCGCCGGTGCTGCATGCTGCGCCGTAATAGGGTGTGGCAGCCAGAGCATCCGTCAGCAGGTCGCTGTTGGCACCGTAGCCGCCGGTGGCCAGCACCACGGCATCTGCATAGATTTCGTACGCCGTGCCGTCGCTGCCCTCTGCCTTCACGCCGGTAACCTTGCCATCCTCGGTAATCAGCTCCGTGGCCCTGGTTTCCAGCAGAATTTCCGCACCGGCTTCTTCGCACCGCTTTTCAATGGCGTTGGTAATGCTGACACCGCTGCCCGTTGCCAGGAAGACCCGGTTCACCGAGTGTTCCTCGCTGGGGGTAGGATCTCCGTACTCAACCCCCAGGCTGACCAGCCAGTCGAAGGTTTCCCCTGCATTGTCAATGAACAGATCCACCAGATCTTCCTGATTGTAGCCGTGACCGGCGGTGGTCATGTCTGCCTTCAGCTGCTCGGCACTGTCCTCAATGCCCTTTTCCTTGGCGAATGCAGAGCCATAGGAATCGGTGGCACCGCTGCTGATGGCACCTGCGCCGCCTACGGTGGACATCTTCTCCAGCACCAGCACGTCAGCGCCGCCTTCTGCTGCATAGATTCCGGCAGTCATGCCGGCAGGGCCTGCGCCAACCACCACAATATCCCGGTGCTGCACCACGGTTTCCCCGGCGGCAGCCTTTTCGGGAGCGGTCAGGAAGGGGGTCATGTCTGCGCCGCTGCTTTCCAGTGCGGCGGTAACGGCGGTGAGCAGGCCTTCGCTGGCACGGGTTGCGCCGGATACGGCATCCAGTGCCACACTCTGGGTTTCCACAATTTCAGGAATCAGCTTGTCCATGGCCACGGTGCCAATGCCCTGGGTTTCGTTGCTGCCGGTGACTTCAATGCCGGTGATGGCACCGTTTTCCAAGGTTACCTCCACGGCGATGGTGCCGCCATAGCCTGTGCCCTCGCCGCTGAATACACCGCTGACGCCGCCTTCCTCTGCCAGGGCGCCCATGCCCACAGGCAGGGTCAGCATGGCAGCCAGCATCAGGGATGTAAGATGCTTCATGATGTTCCGCATACATGTTCCTCCTTCTTATTCCTCAGGTACTGATGCAAGTATAACGAAAAGAAGGAAGATTGTGAAATAAATAATTAACGATCTTTTCCCTTTGGTGATACGCTTTTGTTATCACCAGGGGATGGTGGATTCCCGGCACCCTTATTTTTGCTGATAGGAAGGGTGGGTATACTGACCGTGCCCCTTGGTCTTCTTGCCATAGGCAATGGCAAACTTGGGGCAGTGATGCAGGCAGGACAGGCACATGACGCACTGCTCTTTCACCCATTCAGGCTTCCGGTTGTGGATTTCAATGGCGGATACGGGGCAGTTTCTGGCGCACAGACCGCAGCCGACGCAGGTGTCCTCCACCGAAAAGTGGTTCGTTTTCCGCATGGCGTCGTATGCCATGGCGTGCACGGCCTTTGACAGCAGGTAGGGGGCCTGGTTCTTCATGAAATTGCCTTCCGCACGGTTCTTGATCTGGCTGATGATCCTGTCAATTTCCAGCTTGGCACGGGCATTCCTGTCATCGAATTTTGCCTTGTTGCTCAGGTCGAACAGGGGCGTCCAGGTATCCGGCATTTTCACGCCGAACTTTGCGGATAGGGTCAGGCCTTTAGGTGCAAGGAGCTCTGCCGCAAATCGGCCGGTTTGCCCCGGGGTTGTGCCGTAGGTAGCAATGAAGAACAGATACCTGGGCTGCTGGGCAAGGGTCAGCTTTTGCAGAAAATCCGCCATCACGCTAGGCAGCCCCCATGCGTAGGTAGGGCTTACAATGCCCAGGGTTTCGTATGGCTCATCAAAGGAAAAGGTCTGCCCCTTCAAGCAGTCTGCCACAGAAAGGGTCACGTCTCCCGTTTCGGCGGCAATTTTCCTGGCCACGTATTCGCTGTTTCCCGTTGCAGAAAAATAAAAAATCATGGTACTGCTCCTCTCTCCAAGGTCTGCTCAAGGCAACGTCAAGCTGATGAAAAAAGCCCCCACGCAACTGCATGAGGACTTTCTCTATGCTCCCCAGGTAGGGCTCGAACCTACAACAACTCGGTTAACAGCCGAGTGCTCTGCCATTGAGCTACTGAGGAATATGAAAGAATCCGGCGACGACCTACTCTCCCGGGCCGTGTCCAGCCAAGTACCATCGGCACTGAGAGGCTTAACTTCTGTGTTCGGTATGGGAACAGGTGTGACTCTCTCGTCATTGCCACCGAAAATAGTGAACTATTTCGACATACGGATGATAGCAGATTCCAAGGCAGATGTCAAGATTTTTTTGCGAAGAAAATTCCCAGAAGGGAGGGAGAAAACGCAAAAAAACATCTTGACAATAGAGGGAAAATCGTTTATACTATCAGAGTCGTCGCGGTAAGTGACAGCGCCGCGCCCTTCCAACTGGCGAGGGAGACATAAGGGAGCATAGCTCAGCTGGGAGAGCATCTGCCTTACAAGCAGAGGGTCACAGGTTCGAGCC
>CAVIWF010000049.1:0-18370 GCA_963646285.1 bacterium | reverse complement strand
GGAGAACGGTGAAACCGTTCGACCAGTGAGTGAGTGCAAAACTCGACAAAGTGGCGAAGCCACTTTGTCGATGCCCTGAACCATGAGAATATGGTTGATTGATTGTTTGCTTTTACCGCTTAGAAAACAACCACCAGCAGCATCTTGAACCGTTCCTGCCCGAACACGGCATGGGGATGACCCGCAGGCATGACGATGGATTCCCCTTCATGGAGCTCATAGTCTACACCGTCAATGGTGATCCGTCCCACGCCGTCCAGGCAGGTCACGAAGGCATCGCCGCCGGAGGCGTGGGTGCTGATTTCCTCCCCCTTGTCAAAGGAGAAAAGGGTAACGCTGACGGCACGGTTCTGGGCAAGGGTCTTGCTGACCACCTGACCATCCTGATAAGCAACCTGCTCTTTCAATACAAGGATCTGGGACTTGTCAATGTTCTTCATCATGGGAAGAATCCTCCTTGATTATCGGTCAATGATGTGACCGTCAATAGAAATGGTAACTACCTGCCAGGGAATGAACTTGCCGCTCTCCTGCAGTGCCTTCCGGGCGGCCATTTCCAGCCCGCCGCAGCAGGGCACTTCCATGCGCACAACGGTGACGCTTTTGATGTCGTTGCTGCGGATGATCTCCGTCAGCTTTTCACTGTAGTCAACAGCGTCCAGTTTGGGGCAGCCGATGAGGGTGATTCGCCCCTGCATGAACTCCTGATGCATATTGGCATAGGCATAGGCGGTGCAGTCAGCGGCAATGAGCAGTTTGGCTCCCTTGAAATAGGGGGCGTTGACGGGCACCAGCTTGATCTGGCAGGGCCATTGACCCAGCTGAGAGGTCATGACACCGGCAGGCACCTGCACCGGCGCATCACTCTGGGGATGGAGCTGCCGCATCTGCTTGCCGGGGCAGCCATGGAAGGCAGGTGCCTGCATCTTCTGCTGCTGTTCCTTTCTGGCTTTGTTGGCCATGACGGCAGCTTCGTCGTAGGCGGCGGCTTCCCGCTCCGTAAAGGTAATGGCGCCGGTGGGGCAGTTGGGCAGGCAGTCTCCCATGCCGTCACAATAGTCGTCCCGCATCAGCTTGGCCTTGCCGTTGACCATTTCAATAGCGTTTTCGTGGCAGGCGCTTGCGCAGGCGCCGCAGCCATTGCACTTGTCCTCATCAATGTGGATAATTCTGCGGATCATGATGAACTCCTCCTTTGAAACCCCAGGGGCGTCAATGTTTTGCTTGCTTCAGCCTCCTCAGTATAGTACAATCAGCATAGAACATCCGTTGTTTTAACAACGAAAGGAGCATCCATGGAAAAGATGTCCGCACCTCTGCTTTCAGGGCTGACAGAGGCAGAACAGCACTGCATGCTGGCAAGCCCCTGCTGCCGTCAGGCAGCGTATCAAAAGGGAGAAACCATTTTTCGTGCCGGTACCGTGACCCGGGAGCTGGGCATGGTGCTCAAAGGCATGGTGTACATTGAAAACATTGATCTGTGGGGAGACCGATCCATTCTCAGCAGTGTTTCCACGGGGCAGGTGTTTGGGGAAACCTATGCCCTGTGCCGGGAACCGCTGATGGTGGATGCGGTGGCGGCAGAGGACTGCACCGTGCTGTTCCTCCACGGGGAGCGGCTCCTGCAGGCGCAGGAAGCCGGAGAAACCTGGGCGGTGAAGGTCATGGGGAACATGCTGCGGGTATCCATGCAGAAGAACCTGACCCTGTCCACCCGCATTTTCTGCACCTCCGGGAAAACCATCCGCAGCCGCCTGCTGACCTACTTGACCTATCAGTCCGTGAAAAGCGGCAGCACCACGTTCCAAATTCCCTTTAACCGGCAGCAGCTGGCGGATTACCTGAACCTGGATCGTAGTGCCCTGTCCAAGGAGCTGGGAAAAATGCAGCAGGAAGGGTTGATTTCCTTCTATAAAAATTCCTTCAAGCTGTGTCAGTGCGTAGCGCCTGACAATGTTCCTCCGGTACCGAGCAAATAATAAAAAAGATGCAAACGCATATCACGCTTGCATCTCTGAAAGACTTTTACCCCTTGGCTTTGTTCTTCCCTGCCAGTTTCAGCCCTGCCAGCAGCAGCACGGGGAAAATCACTGCCGTTAAAATGCCCATGCGCAGGTTGTCCCCAAATACGCCGGACATAAGCCCTGCCAGGGTGGGCCCGCCGGAGCAGCCTACGTCGCCTGCCAGTGCCAGCATGGCGAACAGTGCCGTGCCGCCCCCGCGGATGACAGTGGCTGCCTTGCTGAAGGTGCCCGGCCACAGAATGCCTACGGAAAATCCGCAAAGAGCGCAGCCTGCCAGGCTGATGACCGGGCTGGGAACCATGGAAATGCACAGATAAGCGGCAATGCACATTAGGCAGCTGAAGGTCATGAAGCGATCCAGATCCATCTTGTCGCCGAACTTGCCGTAGATTAGCCGGGAAAGCCCCATCAGAAAGGCGAAGGCCATGGGGCCGGTCAGGTCGCCCACGGTTTTGCTGACGTGGAGCCCCTGCTCAGCAAAGGTGGATGCCCACTGGCTGACGGATTGCTCGGCAGCACCGGCGCAGGCCATCATCAGCATCAGAATCCAGAAGGTTTTGTTGCAGAACAGCTCCTTCAGGGAAAGACCCTTTTCCCCTTCCTCCGTCAGGGAGTAGATGGGGGCCTTGGCGAAAAGGATCATGTTGGCAACAGGAATGACTGCCCACAGGAGGGCAAGAATCTTCCAATGCTGAATACCAAAGGCGCTGAAGAAAGCCGTGGACAGCAGCACCACCCCCACATGCCCCCAGCAGTAGAAGGAGTGGAGCAGGCTCATGGCCTTTTCCTTATGTTCCGTAGGGCAGGCCTCCAGAATGGGGCTGATGAGCACTTCAATCAGCCCGCCGCCTACGGCATAGAAGGCCACCGCAATGAGGATCCCTGCAAAGGCATCGGGCAGCACTTCCGGCAGAATGGTCAGCAGCACCAATCCTGTGGCCGCCATGCCGTGGGCAATGAGGATGGAGGTTCGGTACCCAATCCGATCCACAAACTTGGCGGACAAAAGATCAATCAGCAGCTGAATGGCGAAGTTGATGGTAATCAGCATGGTGATCTTCGACAGAGGAATCTGATAGGTGGTCTGGAATGTGACCAGCAGCAGAGGCACAAAGTTATTCACAATGGCCTGCACAATGTAGCCGATAAAGCAGGCGTACATGGTCTTCTGATAGTTCGGTTTCAAGCCCTTTCCCTCCCATAAAACATCAGCAGAGATTATAGCCCAAAACCTGCCCCCTGTCACGAAAAATCCGCAGGATCAGTCAACAATTTTCCTGTAAAAAATCCAGCTCCGGCATGGCATCTTTTTCCATAATATTCAGCAGCATCTGGGCAAAGCCCTGGGGGTCACGGATCTGATACTGCATGTGGTCAAAATCCCTGAATACCGGATAGCGAGCCTTGGGATAAGCCTTCATTACGGCGTCCCGGTACTTGAAGTGATCTTCCTTGCTGCCGAATTCAAAGAAGCAATGGACTTGCAGGGTTTCCGGCAGGGGAGGGAAGGAAGCATCCACCAGACTGTCCTTCATTTGCCGGTGCATGTTGCCATAGGTCAAGCCTTGACCGGCGGTGATAAAGTAGGGCTTGATGTTGTCATCATCGCACCACATGATCTTCTTCAGGGTTTTGCCTTTGGACCAGTACAGGCTCTTGATGGCCAGGTACAGGAAAGGCACCATAATGTGCCGGGTGACGCTGCCAATCTGGGCAAACTGTCCACCGTCAATGAACACATGATCAACTGGCACTTGGGTTTGGGACAGGAAGGCAACCGCCAAGTCCGCACCGATGGAGGACGCTACCACCAGTGCCAGATGGGCAACGCCCTGGGATTTCAAGAAGGCTTCCACCTGACGGATCTCATCGGCCTTGCTGACGTACTTCTGCCCCGGGCAGTAGACCGTGGACGTGGGCAGGATGCAGAAATACGACTGCTGCAGCACCTTGGCCACAGGTTCGCTGCTGTCGCCTACCACCCCCATGGCATGGAAGAAAAGCACAGCCGGATGGCTGGATTGACCCAGTGTTTTGAAAAGCATAGGAACATCTCCTCTAATCAGGCGGCAATGTCGTTAGTTTCATCTAACTATCACCATCCGCATTGTACCACGGCGGGGGAGGAAAAGCAATCATCGGACAAACGTTCGCAAGGAAGGGGATGAAAAACTTGCGTTCATTCGTTAAATGCTGTACAATAAGAATCCGACGGAGGGCCGGTATGATGATGAAGAAATGGATTGCGACACTCCTGTTGCTCCTGCTGCCTTGCTTTGCCCTGGCACAGGAGAATGCACTGACCCTGACGGATGGGGGAGTGGATCTTCCCGGGGGGAGCATTCATTATCCCCAGGTGCAGGGAATGGATGAGAAACAGACCACCCTGGTGAATCAGGCACTTTTGGAAGCCGGGCAGATCAGCCAGCGGCTGGAGCGTGCCACGCTGCTCACCTCTGCCGCCGTGAAGCTGAATGTGTCCTGGCAGGCAGACGAACAGTGCCTGTCCGGTCAGGTGCTGTCGGTGGTGTTCACGGCGGAAGGCGCTGTGACGGACAGCCGCTCCACCCATGTGTATACCACCCTGAACATGGATCTGGCAACGGGCGAGAAAATCACCTGGGCAGACCTGTTTCAGGATGAAGAAGCAGCTCGTGCCGGTATTGCTTCCTATTTGGAGGATGAGCTTGCGCCGGAGCTTAGCGCTCACCTGATGAACAGTGAACTGACCCCTCTGCCGGAGGCGTTTTCGCTGGATGCTTCAGGCATGACCCTGTATTACCCCATCAGCCAGCTGGCCACCCTTAGCGACAGAGCCGGGGCAGTGCACCTGAGCTGGTGCGAACTGCTGCCCTACCTGAAGACGGGAGAGGGAACGGTGCTGCGCCGCATTGGTGCCGAATCCATGGTGACCCTTTCCGATGGGGAAAGCATTCACAAGGCGGCGGACAGCGGCAGCCTGCCGGGAATTCCTGCACACCTTGGCGACAACATGCAGGAGCTGGTGGATACCTGGCAGCTGCTCATTGACCCGGATCTTTACGAAAACGGGCGGTTGATTTCTTTGGACGGTGCGGCCTTCCGCACGGTGTATTTGATGACGGATCGGCTGACGGAGACGCTGGACAGCAGCGTTGTCCAGGGCATCCGCATGGATCGGGGCAGCCTGTACGGGCTGTGCATCGGCAAAACCAGCCAAAGCCAGTGGCGGCAGGTGCTGGGGGAGCCGGACTATACGGTTACCCTGAACGGGGAAGAAGCAGACAATCAGCGGCTGGTAAGCGGTGAAAGCGATTATTACCGCTACGACAACCACACCCTGCGCCTTCATGCCAATGAAGAGGGCGTGCTGGTGAGCCTGATGCTGCTGGAATAAAGGGAGAATTGAAGGAGGATCATGGATGGCGCAGCAAAGGAAAAATAACAGGAGCAAACCATCGCCCAAGTATTCGGCTGGGACGTTGGAGCTGCGCTTTGTGATCGGTCTGATTCTGGTGGCGCTGGGGGTGCTGGTGTTTCTGGCAGCCGGATTGCAGCTGAAGGGCAGTGCCTTTGACAGCATCCGTGCCCTGTTCTGCGGCCTGTGCGGCGGGGTGACGGTGCTGTTCCCTGTGATCCCCATTTGGGGCGGGGTGCTGATGATTCTCTCCACACAGAAGAAAACATCCCCACGGGAGCTTCTGCTGGTGTCCGGCCTTTATTTGGCACTGGCTGCCGGCCTGACACTGGTGATGCACACCGCCTATAACGGCAAGAACATGTCCCTGATGGATTACCTGCTGAACTTGAACGCCACAAAGTATAATCCGGCAGACTCCTATCAGCTCTTCCTCAGCAGAGGCTGGGAACTGGGACGCAAGGGCACCGGCGGAGGCGGTCTGGGCATGCTGCTGGCTTGGCCCATTTGGAAGACCATCGGCATTATCCCCGGGGTGCTGCTGTTGGTGCTGCTGTGCATTGGGGATGGTCTGCTCCTCTTCCGTGTGGATGTGAAGAAGCTTTTCGGGCAAGCCCGGCAGAAGGCAAAGGCGCGGGATCAGCAAAAGCAGCAGGAGCAGGATGCGCTGCGCCAGCAGGAACTTCTGTGGCAGCAGCAGCAAGCCGCCGCAGGACAGCAAAGCATGCAGCCGGTGTATCAGGATAATCCGCCTCCTGTGGATCAGTGGGGGGCGCAGCCTCAGCAGCCTAACGCACCTGCATGGCAAACCCAACAACCCTATAGGCCGCCCCAGAGAACGGCACCCTATCAGGGGACGGAACAGAACGGATTTCAGCCCACCCAAGGGGAGCAGTATGTGCCTGTTACCTCTGCCGATATGATTTACGAACAGGCGGACTATACCCAAGCCCTGCAGCAGGAACAAAGCACCACCCAAACGGGCAAAATTGGCGGCATTTTCGGTCGCCGGGGAGAAAAGCAGAGCAAGGTGAAAGCCAGCCCTGCCGGAGAAACCTGGCAGAATCCCAATGCCCCCCGCCGGGCTTCCTTCCCACCGGAAGAGCCTGTGCAGCAAACGCAGCCCACATGGCAGAATAGCACCCAGCCCATGCAGCCCGTGCAGCAGACGAAACCCACGTGGCAGAACAGCACCCAGCCCATGCAGCCTGTGCAGCAGACGCAGCCCACGTGGCAGAACAGTACCCAGCCCATGCAGCCTGTGCAGCAGACGCAGCCTACGTGGCAGAACAGCACCCAGCCCATGCAGCCTGTGCAGCAATCGCAGCCCATGCGGCAGAATACCCCCCAGCCTGCACAGCAGCCTCGGCAGAGCGGCGCACGCCCTCAGTCAGCCTATCAGCCCCCACGGGTTTCCACTCGGGCGGGGGCAGAAAACTACGCCCGGCAGGATACCTGGCAGGAGGATAACAACTATGCTGCTCCTTCCTGGCGGGACGATGGTGCGACCACCATTCGGCAGGCAACGGGACGGTATCACGCTGTGCCTTCCGCCCCTGCTGATGCAGCCGTGAATGAAGAAACCCCCATTACCCGCAAGCTCCATCAAATGCAGCAGACCCGTGAAATTGAGCCGGAGCAAAGCTGCAATAGCGGTCGCCACGCCCCGGTGAACACCCAGCTGCGCATGGAACAGGCGGCACCTCAGTCCCCCAGGGATGATACGCCCCCGTGGGAGGATCGTCCTTCCCGCCGTCAGCAGGCAGCCCAGCAGGAGAGGGTCCCCGTGCCCCACTTGCAGACGGAACCGCCCAAGGATGCATGGAAGCCGGAACTGAAGCTGCCCCCTCGTCGCAGTGATTTGCCGGAGGAAGAGGAGGAAAAGCCGGAGGAGCTGCCCTACATCTATCCCAACTATGCCCTGATTAAAATGCCGGAGCCAGCCTCCTCGGAAACGGCTGAGGAGGATGCCCTTCGCTCCCGCCGGCTGGAAGAAACCCTGCAATCCTTCAAGGTGCCAGCCAAGGTGAAGCACGTGACCCATGGTCCTGCTATTTCCCGGTTCGAGCTGGAGATTGCCTCCGGCATTCGTGTGAACAAGATCACGGATCTGGATCGGAACATTGCCATGAACATGGAGGTTAAGTCGGTTCGTATCGAGGCCCCCATTCCGGGAAAATCTCTGGTAGGTGTGGAGGTACCCAATCACCGGGTTTCCAAGGTCACCCTTCGGGAAGTACTGGATACGCCTGCCATGCAGGCAGCCAAGTCCCCCCTGTGCGTGGCACTGGGCAAGGACATTGCAGGTACGCCCATCATCTGCGACCTGGCGAAAATGCCTCACCTGCTTATTGCCGGTGCTACCGGCAGCGGTAAGTCCGTGTGCGTCAACGCCATGATCAACTCCATTCTCTTCCGTGCCTCTCCCAAGGAAGTGCGCATGATTCTGGTGGATCCCAAGGTGGTGGAGCTGCAATGCTACAACAATATTCCCCACCTGCTGATTCCTGTGGTCAGCGATCCCCACAAGGCTGCCGGTGCCCTGGAATGGGCTGTGGCGGAAATGATGGAGCGGTACAACAAGTTCAAGGAAAAGGGCGTTCGGGAAATCACCGGCTACAACAACAAGCTGGAAGACGGGGAAGAATACATGCCCCGCATCGTTATTATCATTGACGAGCTGGCTGACCTGATGATGACCTGCCGCAAGGACGTTGAGGAACGGATCTGCCGCTTGGCACAGCTGGCTCGTGCGGCTGGTATCCATCTGGTGGTGGCAACCCAGCGGCCTTCGGTGGACGTGATTACGGGTCTGATCAAGGCCAACATTCCCAGCCGGATTGCCTTCAAGGTGTCCAGCTATGTGGATAGCCGAACCATTCTTGACCGTCCCGGGGCTGAAAAGCTGCTGGGCTACGGCGATATGCTGTACCTGCCTAACGGGGAGTTTACCCCCATCCGTGTGCAGGGCTGCTTCCTGACGGATGAGGAAGTCAATAACATTACGGATTTTATCCGCCGAGCCAATCCCAGCGAGTATGACCCCAATGTGATCGAACAGCTGGAAAGCATGCAGTCCGGCAATAACAGCGAATTGGCGGTGGATGAAATTACCTCCTCGGAGGATGACAGCAACAGCGATGCCAACCTGCTGCAGCAGGCCATTGAAATGACCGTGCAGGATGGGCAGACGTCCACCAGCATGCTGCAGCGCCGCCTGCGCATCGGCTATGCCCGGGCGGGACGCTTGGTGGACGAAATGGAAAAGCGGGGCGTGGTTTCCCAGAAGGACGGCGCAAAGCCCCGCATGTGCCTGATTTCCCGGGAAGAGTTTGAATTGCTGAAACAGGACGGATCACTGGAGGAATAAGCAATGGCAAACATGATGGATTACCTTGCCTGGCGCGGCGACCTGAGCCTTGGGGCTGCTCCCTGGTGCGGGGTGGACAGCCTGATCATGGCCAGCTTCAGTTATAATGTGCTTTCCTGCCCAGAGGCGGCAGGGGAAGAGGGTATTTGCCTGTGCGACATGGCACCTGCGCTGGATCTTCCCCAGCGGACAGGCAATGTGTACTTTGAACAGTGGCGCACCCTGCTGTACACCATGGCGGATACGGTTCGGTTCCGCCATATGCGGGTGCATCACTACGTCGACATCGTTGATCAGGAGCGTGCCATGCAGTTTTCCGCCTATGCGGCGGATATGGAGGACGGCAGCACCTTTGTGGCCTTCCGGGGTACGGACAGTACCCTGGTAGGCTGGCGGGAAGACTTTGATATGTCCTACGAAGCCTCGGTGCCTGCTCAGGAAAAAGCCAGGCAATTTCTGGAGATGATTGCAGCCGCCCGCCCCGGCAAGCTGCGGGTTTCCGGCCACAGCAAGGGGGGCAATCTGGCGGCCTATGCGGCGGCCCATGCATCCCCTGACGTGCAGGCTCGGATTGACAGCGTGTACAGCTTTGATGGCCCGGGTCTGGATGATGGTACCATGGCCAGCGAAGGCTATGCCCGGATCCTCCCGGTGATGCACTCGGTGATTCCCCAGGCTTCTGTGGTGGGGCTGCTGATGAACTATCATGCCAACTACACCGTTGTGAAGTCCCTGTCAGTGTCCCTTTGGCAGCACGATGCCTTCAAGTGGCAGGTGCTGGGGACGGACTTTGTTGCCGGTGAGCGCACCTCTGCCAGCCTGCTCATGGACGAAACCCTGCATGAATGGCTGAAGGCCTGTACCAAGGAGGAGCGGCGAGAGTTTGTGGAAGCCCTGTTTGATGTGCTGACCTCCTCCGATGCCACCACCCTGGCCCAGCTTTCTGGGGAAAAGCTTAAGTCGGCTGCCATGATTCTGGCAGGCGTGCGGAGCATGAAACCGGAAATGCGGAAAATGTTTCTGCGGCTCATTCGCATGTTCCTTTCCATGACGGCGGTCAATGCGGTGGACATGCTGGGAGAAAGGCAGCGTGATACATTGACGGATTTCCTGAACAAGCTGAAGCCGGAAAAAACCGGTGAGGCGAAAGAAAAGTAAATCAAAGGGAGCTGACCGATGAAGGCCAGCTCCTTTTGATTGCAGAAAATCATCTCAGCCGAAAACCTGGAACAAGCCCAGCAGGGAGCAGATAACGCTGAAGCCGATGAAGGACACGGCGGACAGCAGCAGCTGATTGTACAATTTGTCCCGGTCAACGGTATCCGGGGCGCAGGCAACGCAGATGCCGCCTACCGTGCTCAGGGGGCTGATGACCACGCCGTTGGTGCCTACGATGACGCCGATTACCATGGTCATGGCGGAAATGCCCAGCTTGCCGCTCAGGTCAGCAGCCAGGGGAATCAAGGTAGGCATGACCACGCCGGTGCCGCTGGACACAGCGCCCATCAAGCCGCCCAGAACGATCATAATGGGCTGGGAGCTGTTGGCGGTAATCACGTTTTCCAGCTTATCGGAAAGGAAGGCAATGCCGCCGCACTGATTCACCACGGAAATCAGCACGGACATGCCGCAGATCAGGATGATGGTACCCCAGGGAATGGAAGCAATGGCCTTCTTCTGATCCACTGCACCAACGAGAAGCAGAATGCCTGCACAGGCGAAGCAGATCAGACCAATGTTCTGCCCGAAGAAGATGACCCCTGCCAGCACCACAAGGATGGCGGCAATGGTCATCCACTGCTTGGCGTCAAAGGCAACGAAGTGGGGCTTTTCCGCATTGGTCTGCTTGGGCTTCAAGCCGCCGAAGATGAAGTAGGCGGCGATGGAGAAAACCGTCATGGCGGCGGCATAAGCACCCCACAGGGGCATGTAGCCGGAAAGGTCTTCCACGATAATGCCGTTGGATACGGAAAGCTGCTGAGCCACAATGCCGTTAATGGCCAGGGGAGAAAGACCGCCCACCATGATGCCGCCCATGGTCACAAGGCTCATCATCAGCACGGAAATGCCGTTTTCCACTGCCACATACAAGGCAACGGGCATGATGACGGCCACGATCAATCCGCCGGCACCGGCAGCGGAAATTACAGCGCCGAAGAGGAAGAACAGAAGGGGCAGCACCTTCGCATTCCCCCGAGCCAGGCAGACAATGTTCTTGGAAAGGGCCTGGGTGGTGCCGTTCAGCGTGGCAATGCCGAAGAGGAACGTGGTGGCCAGCACAATGAAGAAGACACTCATGGGCCAGTTGCTGGTGACAATCTTGCTAACGTTGATTTCCGTGCCGCAGGCATGGGCGATCAGGGCGAAAATATAGGCTGCAACCAGACCGATCACACCGGCATTCTTTTTGGTAAAAACACTCAGGGCAATAACGCCCACCAATACGATCAAAGATGCAATGGCAATCATTGTTTTATCCTCCCCAACATCAATTTGCTTTGATTTCTTCGGCAATGAGAGACCCCATTTGCTGGCAGCCGATGGCATCCTCGCCGGGGGCGGCAATGTCAGCACAGCGGTACCCTTTTTCCAGCACGGCGGTCACCGCCTGCTCCACGGCATCTGCCTCAGCAGGCATGCTCAGGGAATAGCGGAGCATCATGGCGGCGGAAAGAATGGTGCCGATGGGGTTGGCCTTGTCCTGCCCGGCAATGTCCGGGGCAGAACCATGAATGGGCTCGTACAGTCCCCGGCCGCCGTCGCCCAGGCTGGCAGAGGGAATCATGCCGATGGAGCCGGTGATCATGCTGGCTTCATCGGAGAGGATATCACCGAACATGTTCTCGGTCACAATCACGTCGAATTGGGCAGGGTTCTTCACAATCTGCATGGCGCAGTTGTCCACATACATGTGGGAAAGGGTAACGTCCGGGTAATCCCGGGCGACTTCTTCCACGGTCTTCCGCCACAGCCGGGAGGTGTCCAGCACATTGGCCTTGTCCACGGAGCAAAGGCGACGGGAACGCTTCTGGGCTGTTTCAAAGGCGGAACGGGCAATGCGGCGGATTTCTTCTTCGCTGTAGGACATCACGTCCGTTGCCACCTGCTGGCCGTTCTGCGTTTCTGTCCGGTGTTCACCGAAGTACACGCCGCCGATCAGCTCCCGGACAATCACAAAGTCAATGCCCTGCTGCACAATGTCCTGACGCAGGGGAGAGGACGGGGCAAGCTGGGGAAAGATCCGGGCAGGGCGGATGTTGGCGTAGAGTCCCAGTCCGGCACGGAGACGCAGCAGCCCCCGCTCCGGACGATTTTCCTTGGGTACGCCGTCCCACTTGGGGCCGCCTACGGCACCCAGCAGCACAGCGTCGGCGGCTTGGGCTTTTGCCAGCATTGCATCCGGCAGGCTGGAACCGTAGCGGTCAATGGCACAGCCCCCCATCCACACTTCCTCGTAGTGGAAGGTGTGGTGGAAGCATGCAGCCACCTTGTCCAGCACACGAATGGCTTCACGAACAATTTCCGGGCCGATACCGTCGCCGGGAATATAGGCAATGTTCTTCTCCATCAGGGAAAACCTCCTTGTTGTTGTCGGTTGATCTCCTTTGAAGAATCGCCGCCTGACCCGGCCGAGATCAGGGGAAGAATGCTGCGGGGGAATAAAAAAAGCCTCCTCGTGCTTCATGCACGAAGAGGCGAATCACTCGCGGTACCACTCTTCTTCTACCGACTCCATAAAACTATGGACGGATCGGCGCTCCTTCAGGTACGATCCCAAGGGATGTATACCCTATCTCTGTAACGGGAGAAACCCGTTTCCGCCTACCGAAGTCATCAGCGGAACCGCTCGAGGGCCAGTTCAGTCAGCTTGTTCAACGCCGCACTCCCAGCAACTGCGGCTCTCTGGAGGAGAACGTACTGCTTACTACTCCCTGTCAAAGCGTTGTGTTTTGACAGGTGGGATTATAAATGATTCGGCTGATGCTGTCAAGCTTGATTGGATAAAAAGTGGATTTTTATCGGATGTGCACATAAAACCTTGTAATAAACGAACGAAACGCACATAAACGAGCGAAAAACTGTATGAATGGATGCAATAATCCGAACAATCCACGAGATAAATTGTTTTTTGCATGTATTTTGGGCAAACTGGGTTGACACGCCATCAGGATGGCGATATAATGCCCCTTGTCAACATTCAACTGCGATGACCGGGATACAGCTTCCGAAGGTACCCGTTTTCAGAGAGTCGGCGTTTGGTGCAAGCCGACAGCGGTTTCGGCAGTGATCACCTGCGAGCAGCTCGATGAAAGTGCTTCGGCACAAGTAATTCAGAGCCGGTGTCCCACCGTTAAAAGGGAGTGCGATGTCTTTCCAGTGGAAATAGTCGCAGCGAGAGGCCGTTTTTTTATACGGCAAATGAAGTGGTAACGCGGAGGATTCAACGCCTTCGTCTTCATCCGTTCCCTTAATGGGGCGGGAAGACGGAGGCGTTTTCATTTGCAGAGGAATGTTGGCAAGTAAGAAGGGAGAGTGTTCGAAGATGAATACCCTGGTAATCGTTCTGATCGCTGCTGTTTGTTTGCTGGCTGCTTATTTGCTTTACGGCCGTTGGCTGGCAAACAAGTGGGGCATTGATCCCAACGCGAAAACCCCCGCCGTTACCAAGGAAGACGGACAGGACTATGTGCCCACGGACAGCAATACCGTGTTTGCACACCAATTTTCCTCCATTGCTGGTGCCGGCCCTGTTACCGGTGCTATTCAGGCAGCTGTGTTCGGCTGGGTGCCGGTGCTGCTTTGGGTGCTGCTGGGCGGTATCTTCTTCGGTGCTGTTACGGACTTCGGCGCCCTGTACGCCAGCGTGAAGAACGAAGGCAAGTCCATGGGTCTGCTGATTGAAAAGTATATCGGCAAGCTGGGACGGAAGCTGTTCCTCCTGTTCTGTTGGCTGTTCACCCTGCTGGTCATCGCCGCCTTTGCGGATATGGTGGTGGGCACCTTCAATGCCTACACCGTTACCGATGGGGTAAAGACCATGGTAGCCAATGCCCAGGTTAACGGCGCAGCAGGCTCCATCTCCCTGTTCTTCATCGGCTTCGCCATGGTCTTCGGCCTGATCGAGCGGAAGTGGAAGTTCACCGGCTGGAAGGAAACGGTGCTGGGTCTGGTGTTCACCTTTGCCTCTTTGGCACTGGGCATGATGTTCCCTGTTTATCTGGGCAAGGGCGCATGGGCACTGGTGATCTTCGCTTACATCTTCTTCGCTGCCGTTGTGCCCATCTGGCTTGTGAAGCAGCCCCGTGACGCCATGACGGTGTACATGTTCATCGGCATGATCGCCGGTGCTGTGCTGGGCCTGCTGGTTGCCCATCCTACCATGAACCTGAAGCCCTTCACCGGCTTTACCGCGAATCTTGGCGATATGTTCCCCATGCTGTTCATCACGGTGGCCTGCGGTGCTGTATCCGGCTTCCACAGCCTGGTATCCTCCGGTACTTCCTCCAAGACGGTTGCCAATGAAAAGGACATGCTGAAGGTTGGCTATGGCGCCATGGTGCTGGAAAGCCTGCTGGCTGTGGTTGCCCTGTGTGTGGCTGGTTCCATGGCTGCTGCAGACGGCACCCCTGCCTCCGGTACCCCCTTCCAGGTGTTCTCCACGGGTGTTGCCAACTTCCTGACCAGCTTCGGCCTGCCTGAGTATGTGGCCAACTGCTTCATGACCATGTGCGTGTCTGCTCTGGCACTGACTACGCTGGACGCTGTGCCCCGTATCGGCCGTATGTGCTTCCAGGAACTGTTCAGTGTGGATGATATGGAGCACGCTCCCCTGTGGCGGAAGGTGCTGTGCAACAAGGTTTTCTCCACCGTGCTTACCCTGGCACTGGGCTATGTGCTGACCCAGATCGGCTACACCAACATCTGGCCCCTGTTCGGCTCTGCCAACCAGCTGCTGAGCGCACTGGTGCTGGTGACCCTGAGCGTGTTCCTGAAGGTTACCGGACGGAATAACAAGATGGTGTTCCCGCCTCTGGTCATCATGCTGGCTGTAACCGGTACGGCACTGGTGGAAAAGACCATCGCATTGGTGAATGCCTTCTCCGCAGGCACGGGCACCTTCATGGTGGAAGGTCTCCAGCTGATCCTGGCTGTGCTGCTGATGGTGCTGGGCGTGACCATCGTGGTCAACTCCCTCCGGGCTTACTTCCATGCGGAAAAGAACTCCGAAAAGGTTGCCGTTGCCGGCAAAAAGGCCTGATCGCCTACCGGAACGCCCTCCTCTCCGCAAACTTGACAACGACAAACAAATGCTTTAGCATAAGGAAAAAGTTGCAGCACTTGCCGGGAGGAGGGGTCTGATCCTATGCGGATGCAGGATGTCGCCGATAAAACCGTGGAGATCATTACTCGGTATTACCAGAATGATGTCCAGCCCTTCCTGGATCTTTGCCATGAGGATGTATTGTGGATCGGCCCGGCAGAGGGGCAGATCATCCGCACACGGCAGGCCTTGGTGGATGCCTTCCGGGCAGAGAAGCAGACGCTGCGCTTTGCCGTCAGTGATATGACGGTGATTCCCGTGCCCATCGGCAGCACGAAGGTTTTCAACGTGGTGGCCATGTACACCGTCGATACCTTCTGGCCGGACGGCAGCACCAATCGGGTGCATCAGCGGTGCGGTATTACCTGGAGCGTCCAGGGGGAGCGGCCGTCCATTCGCCTGTGTCACCTGTCCAATGCCATTGCCTATGATGTGCAGGATGTGATTTATCCCGTTAATTACAGCAAAACCTTTGTGCAGGCCACTGCCTCCCATCTGCCACTGGCAGGGGATATGAGCGCCGAAAAGCTTTCCTTCCGGGGCGTGGGCAAGTCCGTGTTTTATCTGAACTGGGGACAGATTGTTTATGCAGAAAGCGCCGGCAGCCATGCCCTGATCCACACGGCTGATCAGGAAATAGAGACGGTGGAATCCCTGACCGTCATCGGGCAGAAGTATGCAAGGTTCTTCCTGCGCTGCCATGAAAGCTATCTGGTGAACCCGGACTATGTGCAGTCCATTGCACGGTTCAAAATCACCTTAACCAACGGGAAAGTGCTGCACGTGCCGGAGAAGAAATATACCATGGTAAAGGCACAACTGGCCATGCGCATGCACGGACAGCAGCCTTCCAAAGACGGATCTTCTGAAAAATGAATAAGGGAAAATAAGATACCCCCTGCTTTCGGATATGAAGGCGGGGGGATTTTTTGATGAGTGAGGCGACACTGTCTGTCGGTGTCATGAAAAATGACTTGCCGTCTGCTATGCACAAACGACAAGTCATTTCGTTATTAAGTTAGATAAAGCATCAAGGATACCCCTGCTTTACTCTTCCGTGCGGCGACGGCGGCGACGGGCGTAGCTGTCTGCCGTGGCAGGCTCTGTGGTTTCCTCAGCAGGTTCCTCGCTGTCCTCTTCGGGCAGGGGCTCTTCTTCAGGCTGCTCTTCCTGCTCCTCGTCAATGGTCACATCCGCATCGGCGGCCTTCTTCCGGTTGGGATAGAGGCGAGCCAGGGTTTCGGCCATGATGTCCCCTTCTTCGGCAACGGGGGCTTCCTGCTCTTCATCGGTTTCGTCGCCATCAGCGGGGGCTTCAGCATCCTCCCCAATGGGACGGGTCACAGGATCATCTGCCTTGCTGACGGGTTCTTCTTTCTCTTCTGCGGGCTGGCTGTAATCCCGGTAAGCACCCAGTTCCAGGTGATCCATGGCCTGGTCGGATTCCCGCTTGAGCTGAGTCCGGCGGACGAAGGCCACGGCCAGCAGGGCGGCGCCGGCAGCAGCCAGCACAATGCAGATCCACTTAATGACCACCAGGGTGCTCTGAATGCCGTCCACATAGGAGGGCAAACCGTCTGATGTGGGGATGGCTTCATGCACAGGTTCCGGCGGGGTCACAATGGGGGCTTCCGTGGGCACAGCCGTGGGGGTTTCGTAGGAGATAGGCACCACATTGCTGGTGAAGGTTACGGTTTCATCCAGCTGATCCCGGCAGCGTGCATTGAAGGCAAACTGACCGGCCATGGAAATGTTCACATCCCGGACGAAGCTGCGGGTTTCCCCTGCCAGAATGCTGGGGAAGGAATACAGCTGGGTGTCCACGGCGTATACCGTTACGTTGGATACGTCAATCTGGCTGTTGTTGGTGACACTGACGGTGAAGCGCACCGTGCCGGGCATGGTGTACACCACGCTGCGGTCAGCCACGGCTTCCACAGTCAGATCAATGACCTTGGCAGGATCGGCAGCGGTAACGGTGACGCGGCCGGACATGGTTTCCGCATCCGTGCCATCGGAGGTTTGCCCCTTAATGGTGAACTGATAATCTGTCGTCTGGTCAATGGTAATGTCTTTTGTCAGGGTCAGGGTTTTTCCGGCAGCTATGGTTTGACCGCTGAAAACTTCGCCCAGGGTGGCGTCGGTGACGGTCACGTTCTGGTAATCCACCTTGCCGGTGTTCTTAACGGTCAGGGTCAGCGTCACCGTATCGCCCGGTACGCCGCCTTTTTTATCGGCGGTCAGGCCTGCCGTCATGTTGACCTGGCCGTACTTGATGGTAGCGGCATCCTTCTTCACCGTCTGGGTTTTGCCGTCTGCTTTATAGGTAATGGTGGGCTGACTGGTCAGGTTCTTGGTACCCATCTTCACGGTGAAGGTGTAGCTTTCCTTCGTGCCGGCGGCAACCTTGGCAATCGTGCCGGACTTGGAGGAAATGCTGCTGTTTTCCTTGATGGTCACATCCGTTACGTCCACGTTGCCGGAGTTGACCACATCGTAGGTGATGGTTACTTCCTGCCCCTTCTGTGCCGTGGTGGGGGCAATGGTACGGTTGATTTCCAGGCTGGCAGCTGCTCCTTCATAAATGATTTTCTTGGAGAAGCTGTAGCTCTTGTTGACCAGTTCCCCTGCATCGTTGTACATGGGATACTTCAGCTTGAAGGTGATCTTTCCTGCATCCAGCTGGGCCTGGGTCACTTTCCAGGTGCCGCTCCAGGTTTTGGAGGTGCCTACGGACAGCACCGGGGCGCCGAACTCTTCCACCTGCTTGCCGTTGGGATAATAAAGGGTGCAGGCACCGGGCATATCGCCCTCACCGGCGTTGGACACCTGAATGGATACGGTGATGGTCTTAGGCTCTGTAAAGGTGTTGGAGCTCAGCTCCATGCTGACCTTCAAAGGGTTGGTTTCTGCCGAGGCAAAGGCACACAGGCACACCAGTGCCGCAGCCACAAGCAGCATCGTCAATAGCCGTCGTTTCATCTTACATATCGGGCAGCACGGGGCTGTCCTTCCTCCTTCCGTTCCCGGCAGGTATTCCGATCACACAGCGGTGATGAGGATTCTATACGGAGCCGATTCTATTTTACTCGGGATACGGCCTGTCTGTCAAGCAAAAGGAAGAACCCATGGCAGGGTATGCCGATAAGAAAAAACAAGTAAATTCCCAAAGTAAGTTCCACAGTGGGAATTAGGAATGGGATTTACAATGAGACAAGAAATGTGGTTGAACTAAAACTGGGAAAAATCCCAGAAAG
>CAVIWF010000048.1:0-18743 GCA_963646285.1 bacterium | reverse complement strand
GCTCGTTTCGGTTGAGAAGGTTTGCTTCTCCGTTGGAGAAGCAAAGTCGCCCATGGCGACCGATCAATTCAAATCGAAGATTTGAATATGATCGCCTCGTTTGCGGACGCAATTTGCGCCACTGGCGCAAGTCCGCTCACTTACCTCCTGCGCTCTCCCCGAAAACCTCTTTGGGGTGAAAACCAGCTGATAACTGCCCTCAGCGGTATGAAGATGCATTCTCCAATTCCAGCATTTGCGCCAGATGATCCAGCTCCTTCACGAATTGATCCGTGGTGATGTCCCCAAGGGCATACTGTTCTTCCAGCCGGCGAACCCTTTGTCCATCGTCGGTGTTTGGGTCAAAGACACTGGGTGCCTGAAAAACCAGGCAGTCGCCGTATTGTTTGTAGATTGCAATATCCTCCGGGGATACTTCATACATGGCAGCCGGATCCGTCGCCTGATCATATTGCATCTTCTTTGCTGCAAGGCGCTCCTCCACGGCTGCACGTTCTTCCTCCGTTAAATCCTCCCTGTTTAGCTCTGCCTCCAGCCCGGCCATCGTTCCCGCCAGGGCTTCTGCCAAACGCTTATGGTTTTCATCTTCCACAGGCTGGGCATCCGGGTAAAAATAGACCCTTTCGCTGGCGCTCATCTGCCCAAGCTTTTGCGCCAGATATTCCTTGGACAGCTCCTTTTCCTGACTGCGAATGTTGATAAACCCTGCAACCATGTCTGCCTTGATCAGCATAGGCTGGTCTTCCGTTAAGCGAAGGGGAATGTAGTAAAACAGGGAATGGAAAGAGGAAGCATCGGTGAAAAGGGAATAGGTGCCCCCTTGGGCCGGTTCGCAGACGTAAAGCTCCCTGCCAATGCTTTGGCACCGCTCCAGCAAAGCCTTCACTTCGTCGGTATCAAAGCGGAGGGGCTGGTTGCTGTAGCTGCTTTGCAGGATGTGGTTATCCATCAGCAGCTGTACCAGGTACAGGGTATAGCTGTGGGCGCCATACTGTTCTTCATCGAAATAACCGCAAACACGAATATCATCCTCCGGCATTTCCTGAATGCGGTTTATCCATTGTTCCAGAAAGTTCAGATACCCCGTGAAGGATGTGGGCACATCTTCTGCTGTAAGGCCAGCGGCTGCCCAGGCATCGGGATCGTAGGCATAATAGGATATGCTGCACCCGTAAGGCACGCCATAGAGCACGCCATTGTAACTGAGCTGCTCCCGGAAAGGCGCATACATGCCCTCCATGGCAGATTGTATGCTTTCATTACCTGTTATGGGTGCCAGATACCCCTTCTCCATCAGCAAACGAATATCGAAGCTATCCGACCATAAGGTAAACACATCGTAGGGCAGTTCGCCGGTAATGAAGCCGTTCAAAATCTGCTGCGTGTTGTAATAAACCGTTTTATTTTTACGCACCTTTATGCCTGGATGCGTCTTGACAAAGTAAGTGTACCCCGGCGAACTGGAGTTAAAGCCATAGAAACAAACGCTGCGTCCTGCAAAGGCATTTCCTGTCAACATGCAAAACACCAGCATCAGCAAAAACAGTCTCTTGAAACGCATACGTACCTCCGATCTTCATGAAGCAGGTCACGCTGTACTTTCTCCCTTCACTTTATATAGTAAGTCAGCACCCCAAAATGTTTACAACCTGAAAAAATTTTTTGTTTTTTTCGTTCAACCTTGATCGACTTTCATCTGGTGGGTGCAAAATCGGATGTATCTTTGATGAACGATGGTACAAAAAAAGAGCGCCTTTCGACGCTCAAGGATCATGTATTTGCGTTTTGCCTTGCTTCTTCCGTTTGAGGGGTACGCTCCTTAGGCGGGCGGTGGCGAATGATCAGGATTCCTGCCACGCCGCAGGCCATCAGGCGAATGGGAATCACCGGGTACATGAGGAAGCTGCCCAGGGACATGGCGGAACTGGTCACCACCATCAGCATGCTGTGATTGTGGATAAAGGGCAGGCACACCAGAATGATCACTGCCCACAGGGGCGCCAGCAGAATCTCCGGCATAAGCCCCATGAGCACCCCGAAGCTGGTGGCAATGGCCTTGCCGCCCCGGCCGTTAAACAGTATCGGCCAGCCGTGCCCCGCCACAGGCGCCAGCACCACCGGCACCATGTACCACAGGGGGAGTTTGGCCACATGCATGGCCAGGTACACGGGCACAGCACCCTTCAGGATGTCCAGCACGGCGCAGGCAATGCCCATGGGCAGCCCGCAGGCCACGGTGGCGTTGGCAGAGCCCGGGTTCCGGTCAGCGCCGTAGTCCCGCACATCCACCCCACGGATCCACTTGGGCAGCCAGTAGGCATACATGATGTTGCCCGACAGGTAGCCCCCTACGGTGTACACCAGGCACAGGAACAGATCATGCATGCAATGTTCACCCCTTGGGGGTTTTCTCCCACTCTTCCGTCTTTTGTATCAGGCAGGCGGCAATCTTCCGAGCGCAGTCCGGGTCAATCTCCCGGTGCTGGGCTGCCACCATGGCTTCCCTTGCGGTTTCGTTGTTCAGCAGCATATGGGTCAATTCTGTAATGTCCCCGTTGTTGTGAGCATAGGCGGCCATGCCCCGGGCGGCAAAGAAATCCGCATTGGCGGTTTCGCAGCCGCTGATGGGATTCACCACCAGCATGGGCACACCGATGGTCATGGTCTCCGTGGAGGTCAGTCCGCCGGACTTGGTGGCCACCAGATCCGCTGCCGCCAGGAGGGGATACAGGGGCGTCACCTTGCCCAGCACGGTTACCCGTTCATCCCCCCGGCAGCGACTTTCACACTCTGCCCGTGCTTCCTCGTTGGTGCCGCAGACCACCAGCAGCCGATCCTCCTGATCCATGCCAGCCAGCACGGCGGCTACCGTATCCGGCAGGCTGCCTGCCCCCATGGAGCCTCCAGCCAGGAGCACATGCTTCCTGTCCATCTCCAGCCCTGCATCTTTCCTGGCCTGCCGTTTATCCGTGCAGGGGCGGCACTTCAGGCTGACTGGAATGCCCAAGGGCACCATGGTTTCCCTGGGGATATGCTTATCGATGCATTCCTGCATCACCCCGGGATGGCTGACAATCAGCACATCAGCCTGAATGTCCTCCATGAAGGGGCTCAGGGTATAATCCGTCATGATCATGGCCAGCAGCCCCCGGTACGCCCCCCGGCGCTTCAGGTGGGTCATGCTTTGTCCGCCGAACATGTGGGTACAGACCACCAGATCCGCCCCGTAGTCCGCCAGCTCCCTGGCCATTTTTCCGGTATAGGTGCTGTTCACCAGATAAACAGGGGATTTCCACCTGGGGGTGCTGAGCATAGCCCCCAGCCGGTACACCTTGCCGAAGCCCTCCGGGGAACGCTGCACTGCACGGACATAGGCCTTGGACACCGCACGGCTGAACCATTCGCCCCCAAAGGCAACGCAGTCCATCACCTTGCAGGTAACGCCGGCTTCCGTCAGGGCTTCCTCCATGGCATGGGCGGCAGCATCGTGACCGCCGCCGGTGTGGGTGGAAAGAATCACAGCCTTCATGGTGCTTTGCCCCCTTCCGCCAGGTGTTCATCAATGATTTCGCAGGCAATGCGAATAATGTTGGCACAGGGACGGGCGGCATAGTACGCCTTCGTCCGGGGATCCGGCACAGGGGATTCCGCCCCCTCCGGCTTGCCCAGGAGCCTAGCGCAGTTGACCGTGCCCAGCCTGGCAACAAAGTCTCCATACAGCCGCTGCACATGGGTATACAGCCGTGCCCGGTTTTCCGGGGCTTCGCTTGCCCCTTCCTCCATGGCGCACACCAGCATGACGGCGGCGGCGTAGGCCCCGCAGTCCCGGCGCAGCCTGCCCATGCCGCCCCCGAACCCGGCAGCAAGGCGCAGTGCCTGCTCCCGGGTCAGGTGCATCACATCCCCATAGGCGGCAAGGACAGCCTGGGCGCAGTTGCACCCGTCAGCAAAGTTTTGCAGGGCATTCCTGCTTCTTTCCGTCATCACTGGGTAATCTTAATGGTGGAGCGCATTTTGCTGTACACCTTATCCACATAGGTATCCCGATAGCCCCGGGGATAGGTAATGTGCACCGTATACAGCACCTTGTTCAGGCAGGTTGCCTGCACACGGCCAGCCACCTGGGTACCATCGCTGAGGGTGCCGGTATAGTTGGCATACACGCCCGCCTTATCCAGCAGGGTACGGGAGGCGGTGTTGGAAGGGCTGAAGGAGGAGAAATCCATGGAGGACTTCACGTTGCTCAGCATGTTCTTCACTTCGCTGGTCAGCTGGCTGGAAGAATAGTCGCTGGTCACAGAAGCGATGTGAATGGTCATGCTGGCCTGATAGTCTGCGCTGGAGGAGGTGTTGGTGATGATAAAGGTATCGCTGTCCGTATCATCCACCGTCCAGCCTGCAGGGCCTTCAAAGCTCAGGTGCAGCTTGGTGGCATCATAGGTGGTGTACTCAAAGCTCAGGGCAGGCAGGGGCGTGGCGGTGGGCTTGTCAATGGGATCAATAACCACCGGGGTAGCGCCTGCATACTCGCTGCGAATGGTGGGCACCGGGGTGACTTCATCCGTATCCGTCAGGGGGATTTCCACCACGCCGTCATCCCCTATGCCGGCGTCTTCCTCGCTGCTGGGGTCATAATCCACGGCATCGTAGTCCGTGTCGTCCACCGTCAGGCTGACGGGGGTTTCCGTGGGGGCTTCCGTGAACTGATTGGCGTACAGATTCTGGGAAGAGTTGGCGGTGGTAATCACCGTAAGCCGGCTGGTGTTGGTATTGGAGCTTCCGCAGGCGCTCAGCGCCAGCACGCATACGCACATCAGTGCAAACAGACGGAACTTTTTCATCCTGTTTCCCTCCATTTCGTAAAAACAATCGTTAGAACGGGCGCAAATCATCAGCGTCTTCCATGGCATGGGGAGCTGCCTCTTCCGCCGCCGGAGACGCTTCATCCGGGGGCAAAGCTTCCTCATAGCGGGGATGATACAGCCGCCGATCCAGGCTCCACACCTTTTCGGAGAAAGCCCCTTCCGGCAGCCGATCCATAATGCCCTTCATTTCATTCATCCGGGCATCCAGCAGGTCAATCCAGTGGAGCACCTCCGCCTCGGGGAACATGGGCTTCCGGGGGCTGCCGTATTCTGCTTCCCCATGGTGGCTGATGATCATATGCTCCAGCAGGAGCACCAGTTCACCCTCCACCCCCACGTTTCCGGCGGCTTCCTGCAGGGTGGCAACCCCCCGCACCAGATGCCCCAGCAGCAAGCCATCCGCCGTGTAATCCTTCACACTGCCGGACTCGTCACTGTCCATTTCCTGAATCTTGCCCAGGTCGTGGAGAATCACCCCGGCACGGAGCAGATCCCCGTTCAGGAAGGGGTAGGCCTTGATCATATGCTCCGCCGTGCGAAGCATGCCGGTGGTGTGGTGCAGCAGTCCGCCGTACTCGGCGTGGTGCAGCCGCTGGGCAGCCGGGAAGTACAGGAGCCGGTCCCCTGCCAGGCGAAGCATTTCCCGGGTCAGCTTTTTCAGGTCGCTGTTTGCAAAAGCGTCCACCGTGCGGGTGATTTCCGCCATCATGGTCTTCGGCTCCTCCGGGGCGCAGGGGATCAGCTGCCGCCGATCCACCTCGTCATCGTCCGTGGCAGGGCGGATCCGCTCGATCTTCAGCTGAAGCCGTCCGTTAAACTCTGTCAGGGAGCCCCGAACCTTGATGATGGAACCGGCAGCGAAGGGGTCTGCATTCCTGTCCCACAGCTTGCATTCCATTTCGCCGCTCTGGTCGCTCAGCTTCATGTCCAGGTAGTTATTGCCGTTTTTATCCTTGCGCTGCTCGCAGGAGCGCACCAGCAGAAAGCCTTCGTAGCGCATTCCCGTTTGCAGCTGTGCCAGAGGCAGCTGCTCCATAGATGATTCTCCTTTGTCCCTTCACGGCTTCTTCCTATTAGAAGGGCGCACCTTCTGCGCCGGTGGATCCTCCCGGCAGGTCGGTATAGGTGGTGTACTCGCTGAGCCATGCCACCTTCACCGTACCCAGGGGGCCGTTTCTCTGCTTGGATACAATGATTTCGCCGATATTCTTATCCTCGGTATTGGGATCATAGTAGCCTTCCCGGTGGATGAACATGACCACGTCAGCATCCTGCTCGATGGAGCCGGAGTCACGCAGGTCGGACAGGGCAGGCCGCTTGTCCGTGCGGGTGGTTGCCGCACGGGACAGCTGGGCGCAGGCGATGAGGGGCACCTTCAATTCCAGGGCGATGGCCTTCAGGGAGCGGCTGATTTCGCTGACCTCCAGCTGCCGGTTTTCCGCCCGGGTATCGGAGTGCATCAGTCCCAAATAGTCCAGCACAATCAGGTCAAGACCCTTGTCCATCATCAGCCTTCGGCAGCGGCTGCGCAGCTGGGAAGGGGAAATGCCTGCCGTATCATCAATATACAAGGGAGCATTGGACATGGGGCCAATGGAGCGTGCCAGCTTGATCCAGTCGTCCGTGGTCAGGGTACCCTGACGCACCTTCTGCATATCCACCCGTGCATCGGAGCAGAGCATACGCAGGGCAATCTGCTCCCGGGGCATTTCCAGGCTGAACACCGCCACGGCCTTATTGGCCTGCAGGGCTGCATGGGAGGCGATGTTCATGGCCAAAGAGGTTTTGCCCATGGAAGGCCGGGCGCCCAGAATAATCAGTTCGCCCTCGTGCAGGCCGGTCAGCATGTTATCCAGCCCGGTAAAGCCGGTAGGCACGCCGGACACCCTGCCGTGGAGCTTGCTCAGCTCCTCAATCTTGCCATAGGTGCCGTAAAGTACTTCCTTCACATGCACCAGAGAATCGCCGCTGGCCCGGTTCATCACAATATCGAAGATGGACTTCTCCGCGTGATTCATGATCTCCTGCAGCGGGTTCTGCTGGCTGTAGCACTCCTGGGCAATGGTTTGCCCCGCCTGAATCAGCTTCCGCAGGGTGCTCTTTTCCGCCACCAGATTGATGTACGCCTTCACGTTGGCGGTGGTGGGCACGTACTGACTCAGTTCAATCAGATACGCCGTGCCGCCAACGCCCTCCAGGGTGCCCCGGCGGCTCAGTTCGCTGTCGGTGGTCACCAGATCCACCGGGCTTTGCTCCCGGTAGAGGCTCAGCATACAGTCAAACAGTTCCCGGTGGGCAGGCTGATAGAAATCATCCGCCTGAAGACGTTCCGCCGCCTGCATCACGGCATTGCCGTCCTGCAGCATTGCGCCCAGTACGGAACGTTCTGCCTCCACGCTGTTGGGCGGCGTAACGCCGCGCAATTCGCTCACCTGCTCACCTCCTCCCTGATGGTTGGCTTTACTTGGTTACCGGCACCACATGGAGGGTCATGGGGGTGGTGACGCCGCTGTAGAGCCACACGGTCATCTGCACATCTCCCACCTGACGCACTGCCTCAGGCAGGTCAATCTTCCGCTTGTCCACCTTCACCCCATGCTGCTTTTCCAGGGCTTCCGCAATTTCGGCGGAGGTTACGGAACCGTACAGGCGACCCTTATCGCCGCACTTCACCGTCAGGGTCACGGTCTTGCCCTTGAGCTGCTTGGCCTTTTCCTCAGCGGCTGCCCGGCGTTCTGCCTCCCGTGCCGCCTCGGCTGCACGCTTCCGTTCTACTTCCTTGGTGGCGCCGGCCGTGGCTTCCACCGCCCACTTCTTGGGGAACAGGAAATTGCGGGCATAGCCGTCGGATACGTTCAGAATTTCATCTTTCTTGCCAACACCCTTTACATCCGCCAACAGAATGACTTTCATGGCGATGCCTCCTTGCTTGTATCAAAGGCCTTTTTTTCGGCAATTTTCCTGCCGGATCAGGCCATAAATTGTCACCTTATTATATACGATTGAACAGGAAAAAGCAAGGATGGGGGGAGGGGGGATGTTCTTCAGGGGGGAGGGGGGCGATGTTCTTCGGAACAACAACATGCCCCTCCCGTCTTTGCCCCCCCCAAACCTCCGACGGAGGCTCCGACGGAGACCCCGACGCAGCCTTTCAGCTTTCTTTCAGCTTCATCGGGTAAGATGGGCTTGTACCCGCAAGGGAAGAAAGGATGAAACATGATGAAGAAGCTTCTCAGCCTCCTGTTGATCATAGCCCTTCTGCTGCCCGGCATGGCTCTGGGCACAGCAGACACTTCTGCCTACCGGCATGCAGAGGAAGTGGTGCCCCTGGAAAGGGAGGAATGCACCGAAACCCTGACCCTGCAGGATGGCACCAACACCATCACCGCCCCCGGTGCCTATCTGGTGCAGGGCAGTATTCGGGGCCAGCTGATCATTGACGCAGAGGAGGGGGATGTGTACCTGCTGCTGGACGGCGTTTCCATCACCGCCCCGGACGGCCCTGCCCTCCACGTGAAATCCGCCCATCAGGTGTTCATCACCCTGGCCTCCGGCACGGAATCCACCCTGACGGACAGTGCCACCTACACCCTGCCCGATGGGGAGGATGAGCCCAACGGCGCCCTGTTCTCCAAGGCCGACCTGGCCATTAACGGAGAAGGCACCCTCCACGTGGTGGGTCAGTATGATGACGGCATTGTCAGCAAGGACAGCCTGTTCATCGCCTCTGCCGCCTTGCAGGTGGAAAGCGCCGGGGACGGTATCCGGGGCAAGGACAGCCTGACCGTTTACCGGGCCACCCTGCAGGTAACTGCCGGCAAGGACGGCCTGAAATCCTCCAACGACAAGGACAGCAGCAAGGGCTGGGTCAGCCTGATGGAAAGCGACATCACCATTCAGTCCGTCAACGACGGCGTGCAGGCGGAAACCGACCTGAACATAAACGGGGGCATGATGACCATCGTATCCGGAGGCGGATGCAGCCCGGAATACCGGCAGGAGCTGGCAGCCCCCGTGCGCAGGGGGGACGTGGTGCAGGAGGAAGATGAAGTGGAAGAAGAGCCGGAGGATGCTCCCAGCACCAAGGGCTTGAAGGCCACCAACATTGACATCATCGACGGCACCTTCCTCATCAGCAGCCGGGACGATGCCATCCATGCCAACGGCAGCATTACCCTGGAAGGGGGCAGCTTCACCCTCAGCAGCAATGACGATGCCATCCACGCCGACAACAATTTCACCATGCTGGATGGGGATGTGCTCATTACCGAATGCTACGAGGGCATCGAGGCTTCCCATATCACCTTCGCCGGCGGGAAGACGGATGTGACCGCCATTGACGATGGCTGGAACGCCGCCAGCAAGGCGGTATCCGAAGCGGAAAGCGGCAGGAAAAAGAAGCGTCACGACTTTTCCCTGACCGTCTCCGGCGGGGAGCACAGCATCCTATCCGGCGGGGATGCCATTGACTCCAACGGGGATATTCTCATCAGCGGCGGCATCACACTGGCCGCCAGCAGCAACACCATGAAGGAAGTGCCCATCGATTACCCGGAGGTGTGCACCTGCACCATCACCGGGGGGATTCTTGCCGCTACCGGCCCCTATGGGAAGAACACGCAGAACGTGAACCAGACAGAGGGTCAGGCTTCCGTGCTGATTAAATGGAAGGAAGAGCAGCCCGCGGGCACCACCATTTCCCTGTCCATGGAAGGGAAGCCCCTGTTCGCCCTGTCCCCCAAGGCCAACTTCAAGTGCCTGATCTTCAGTGCCCCGGATCTTCAGGTGGGCTCCTCCCTGACCGTTGCTCTGGGGGATGGGGATGCCTCCACCCGGAAAATCGGAGAAAGCATCTGCTTCTTCCCCGTTGGCACCGGCAAAACCGGCAATGCCGGCAATGCCGGCGATACTGGCAGCACCGATAAAACCAGTAAAACCAGTAAAACCAGTAAAACCGGCAATGCCGGCAGCAAAGGAAAGAAGAAGGAAGAGACCCTTTCTGATCCCACCGATTTGACCCTGGAAACCGTAACCCCTGCCCCTGCCGCAACCACCGCCGCCGGTTACGTGACCCTGACGGCCAGGCCCCGGAAGACAACCCCTGTGGCCACCGTCACCGCTGCTCCTTCCCAAGGGGATGCGGTGGTAACCGCCTACGGCACCATGACCGCCTACCCTGCCACGAAGAATTCCCTGGGCTACTGGCTCTACGTGCCCGACGGGGCGGAAAACCAGTCCCTGCCCCTGATTGTGTACCTTCACGGCGGCAGCGGCAAGGGCAGCGACCTGAGCCTGATCACCAATGCGGCAGGCTTCCCCCAGTATCTCCAGCAGGGGCAGCTGGGGGATGTGCGGGCCTATGTGATCTGCCCCCAGTGCCCGGCGGATCAAAGCGGCTGGCGGGCACTGAGCAAGCAGGTCTTTACCCTGATGGATCGTATCACCGCCGCCTACCCCATCAACAAGGAGAAGATCATCCTCACCGGCCACAGTATGGGGGGCACAGGCACCTGGGCGCTGGCAGCCATTGCCCCGGAGCGGTTCTCCTGCATCATCCCCATGAGCGGCAGCACCAAGGTCAGCGATAAGAACAAGGAAGCCCTGTCCTCCCTGTCCGTGTGGGCCTTCGCCGGGGAGAAGGACAAGGTGGTGGATCCTGCCTCCTCCACCAACCTGATCGCCCTGCTGCAGGAGGTGAACCCCAACGCCAAGCTGACCCTGTTCCCCGATGCCGAGCACCGGGACGTGCCCGGGCTGGCCTGGCTGGACGCAAGCCTGGGCCTGATGGACTGGGCGCTGGGGCAGTAAAGCGGAAGAAGAAACTGTGATGATAAGCATTGTTGCACTCTCTCTATGAACAACTGAAAAATGATCTGTACCCCCAATACTGGACACCCGGTATTGGGGGTATTGTTCAAGCAAATGATAGCAGATGTTCTTCCCCTGCATATAAAAAGCGGCCAGCAGGGCTTAGCTGCTGGCCGGAAAATCATATCCTATGATCCTTTTAACAGGATGGCGTTCCATATCCACCTGCCGGAGTTTTTTACCTCGTCACCTGATTGGTGGAGCGGAGCACCACATCGTGGTAGCCGCCCTCCACAATGGAGGTGGAGGACACCAGGGTCAGCCGGGCATCCTTCCGCAGGTCTTCCAGGTTGGTAACGCCCACGTTGCACATGGTGCTCTTCACCTTGTACAGGCTCACTTCCACATTATCGTGGAGGGGACCGGCGTAGGTCACGTAGGAGTCCACGCCCTCTTCGAAGGACAGCTTGGTAGCACCGCCCAGGTCGTACCGCTGCCAGTTCCGGGCACGGTTGGAGCCTTCGCCCCAGTACTCCTTCATGTACACGCCGTTAACCATCACCTTATTGGTGGGGCTTTCGTCGAACCGGGCGAAGTACCGGCCCAGCATCAGGAAATCTGCACCCATGGACAGGGCCAGGGTCATGTGATAATCGTGAACAATGCCGCCGTCGGAGCAGATGGGAATGTAGATGCCGGTCTCACGGAAGTATTCATCCCGTGCGGCTGCCACTTCAATGACTGCGGTAGCCTGACCACGGCCAATGCCCTTGGTCTCCCGGGTGATGCAGATGGAACCGCCGCCGATGCCCACCTTCACGAAGTCCGCTCCGGCCTTGGCAAGGAACAGGAACCCGTCCCGATCCACCACGTTGCCGGCGCCGATCTTCACCGTATCCCCGTAGGTTTCCCGCACCCAGCGGATGGTCTTTTCCTGCCAGCAGGTATAGCCCTCAGAGGAGTCGATGCACAGCACGTCTGCACCGGCGGCCAGCAGGGCGGGAATCCGCTCCTTGTAGTCCCGGCTGTTAATGCCTGCGCCCACCAGGTACCGCTTCTTGCTGTCCAGCAGTTCCAGGGGATTCTCCTTGTGGCTGGCGTAGTCCTTGCGGAACACGAAGTACATCAGCTTGCCCTCTGCGTCCACAATGGGCAGGGAATTCAGCTTGTGGGCCCAGATAATATCGTTGGCTTCCTTCAAGGTGGTTTCTGCGGGAGCGGTAACCAGCTTTTCCAGAGGGGTCATGAAGGTGGCCACCTTCTCCTCCGTGCTCATGCGGCTGACACGATAGTCACGGCTGGACACAATGCCCAGCAGCCGGCCGGTGGCGGTGCCGTCCTCGGTAATGGCCACGGTGGAGTAGCCGTTCTTGGCCTTCAGGGCCAGCACATCTGCCAGGGTGTTTTCCGGGGTCAGGTTACTGGCGGAAACCACAAAGCCTGCCTTGTGGCTCTTCACCCGTGCCACCATGGCTGCCTCGGACTCAATGGTCTGGGCGCCGTAGATGAAAGAAAGTCCGCCTTCCTTGGCCAATGCGATGGCGAGCTTATCGTCCGATACGGACTGCATGATGGCGCTCACCAGCGGAATGTTCAGGGAAATGGCGGGCTCTTCCTCTCCCTTGCGGTACTTGGTCAGTGCGGTACGCAGGGACACGTTGGCCGGAATGCAATCCTCTCCCGTGTAGCCGGGGATCAGCAGATATTCACTGAAGGTGTGGCTGGGTTCCTGATAGTAATACGCCAAAGCGATACCTCCTCCATTTACCTACGGAAAGCGAGCCTTCGCCCGCAAGCCGGATTGAAATTGATTTATCTTACCGCAATCGGAAAAAGAAGTCAACCGGGAAAACGGGATTTTTACGAAGGATTTGCGGGAGGCGGCTTTTGAATCAAAAGCCCCTCCCGCACCCTCCCGAAAACCATCTAAAAGCTGTTTGCCTCTCAAAAGGTGTCGAAAAGATGGATGCCCGAAGGGGTGCAGGGGTAAGTGAGCGGCTACACGCCAGTGGCGTGTATAGCAGCTGCGAACGCATCAACCGAAACGAGCGGCTGAATTCCTGCAAAAAAGGAGTGCCCGAAGGGGTGCAGGGGGCGACCGGAAAGCCCTCTGCAAAACCTATCTTGAGAAGTCAGCTGCTTGTAAGTGAACACCGAAGGGATCAAGAATTCGCAACCCCTTCGACCAGTGACCGAGTACACTACTCGAAAAAGTGGCTTTGCCGCTTTTTCGAATCTCACTCGCATGCCGAGAAATGCCCCGGCCGCACTTCCTTCAAAGCGCACATGGCGGTCTTGCAGCCCTCCCTGGCATAGGGGCAGCGAGTGTGGAACACGCAGCCGCTGGGCGGATCCATGGGGGACGGCGGATCCCCTTCCAGCAGCACCCGCTGATGCTGATCCCGGGGATCAATGGAAGGCACGGCGGACATCAGGGTTTTCGTATAAGGATGCAGGGGATGCTCGAACACCTCGTCCGTTTCCCCTTCCTCCACCAGGTGCCCCAGGTACATGACCCCCACCCGGTCGGAAATGTAGCGGATCACACTCATGTCATGAGCCACGAACAGGTAGGTCAGCCCCCGCTGCCGCTGCAAGTCCTTCAGCAGGTTGATAATCTGGGACTGGATGGACACGTCCAGGGCGGACACAGGCTCATCGCACACCACCACCTTGGGGTCAAGGATCAGCGCCCTTGCAAGGCCGATCCGCTGCCGTTGTCCACCAGAAAACTCGTGGGGATAGCGATAGAAGTGCTCCGGCCTCAGTCCCACCTGCTCCATGATGTTCAGGGCCTTGGCCATGCGCTCGTTAGCGTTGCCCATGTGATGGATGGCCAGCACCTCCATCAGCATATCCCCCACCCGCTGCCGGGGGTTCAGGGAAGTGTAGGGGTCCTGAAAGACCATCTGCACATCCCGGCGGAAGGGCAGCATCTGCTTGCTGTTCAGGTGGGTAATGTCCTGCCCGAAGAGGGTGATTTTGCCCCCGGTTGGCTCCAGCAGGCGGATCAGGGTTCTGCCCAGGGTGCTTTTGCCGCAGCCGCTTTCCCCTACCAGGCCGTAGGTTTCCCCTGCCCTCAGGGACAGGCTGACCCCGTCCACTGCCTTCACTTCTTTGGTTTTGCCCCCCAGTCCCCCTTTCACAGGGAAATAGGTACGGAGGTCTTCTGCCTGAAGGATCACATCGCCTTGGCTCATGGTTCTTCCTCCTTTCCACTGCAGGGGCATGCCCGGAAGCACCGCACTTTATGCCCATTTCCCACCTGCTGAAGGGGCGGCATGGACTGGCGGCACTTGTCCGTGGCGTAGGCGCACCGGGGGGCGAAGCGGCAGCCGGAAGGAATCTGGCTCAGCAGGGGCACGGTGCCGGGAATCATGTACAGGGGCTGGGTTCGATCCCCCTCCATCCGGGGGATGGAGCGCATCAGCCCTTCCGTGTAGGGGTGGAGAGGATGATCAAACAGGGTCAGCACATCCGCTTCCTCCACAATCTGCCCCAGATACATCACAATCACCCGGGAGCAGGTTTGAGCCACCACCGCCAGGTCGTGGGTAATCAGCATGACCCCCATGTGGAGCTGTTGATTCAGCTGCACAATCAGCTCCATGATCTGCGCCTGAATGGTCACATCCAGTGCCGTGGTAGGCTCGTCTGCAATCAGCAGTTGGGGGTGGCATGCCAGGGCAATGGCGATCATCATCCGCTGCCGCATACCGCCGGAAAGCTCGTGGGGGTACTGATCCAGCCGCTTTTCCGGGGCGGGAATGCCCACCAGCTTCAGCATTTCCAGCGCCTTTAATCGTGCTTCCTTTTTGGACATGTGCTGATGAATCCGCAAAGGTTCGCTGATCTGGTCACAGATGGTCAGCACCGGGTTCAGGGAACTGAGGGCATCCTGAAAAATCATGGACACCTTGGAGCCCCGAATATCCTGCATCTTGCGGAAGGGCAGATCCATCAGGGACTGGCCGTCCAGCACCACCTGACCTTCGTAGCGCACCAGATGCCTTTCATCATACAGGCGCATGACGGACTGGCTCGTCACGCTTTTGCCGCAGCCGCTTTCCCCAACCAGACCCAGAATCTCCCCCTTGTATACATCGAAGGAAACCCCGTCAATGGCCTTCTGCCAGCCCCGATCCGTATGGAAGCTGGTGGCCAGCTCCCGTACCTCCAGTATTTTTTCGCTCACGTTGCCTTCCTCCTCAGCGCCCGGACAGGGGGTCAATCAGGTCCCGGAGACCATCCCCAAACAGGTTGAAGCCCAGCACGGACAGGGCGGTAAAGGCCGCCGGGAACACAATCATCCACCAGCCCATGTACACGTAGCTTCTTGCCTCGTTCAGCATACCGCCCCAGCTGGGATAGGGGGATGGAATGCCTGCCCCCAGGAAGCTCAGGGAGGCTTCCGAAATAATGGCAGTGGCAAAGGTGAAGGTCATCTGCACAATGATGGGGGATACGATATTGGGCAGGATGTGCCGCCACAGGATGCGGGTTTTGCCGGCGCCTACGGCGGTCATGGCCTCCACATAGGTCTGCTCCCTTGCCAGCAGTGCCTGGGAGCGGGCAATGCGTGCCACGCCGGGGATGCTGACCACCGTCAGAGAAATGATCACGTTTTTCATGTTCGCCCCCAGCACCGCCATAAGGGTAATGGCCAGCAGAATGTTGGGGATGGCCTTCAAGCCATCGCACAGGCGCATAAGCAGGTTATCCAGCACCTTGCTGGTGGAAGCGTACAGTCCCAGTGCCGTGCCCATAAGGGCAGAAAGAAGGCCTACGGAGAAGCCTACGGTCATGGAAATCTGCGCCCCGTACAGCACCCGGGCGAAAATGTCCCGCCCCAGGTTATCCGTGCCGAACAGGTGCCGGGCAGAAGGAGCCTGAAACCGATCCTGCATCACGGCCGTGTAGGGATCCACCCCCATAGCCCCGGTAATCAGGGGGGCAAACAGGGCGCAGATGAGCATCAGCAGCACCAGCACCATGCCCACCACGGAAAGCTTGTTGCGGAAAAATTTATGGATGGACACCATGCGCTGTTCCCGGATCAGTTTTTTGCGCATCTCCCGCAGGGAGGCACGATCCTCCGCTGAAACGGTTGTGTATTTCATGGGATGTTTTCCTCCTCTGCTTTAGTCCAGGCGGATTCTGGGGTCAGCCAGGCCGTAAATCAGGTCAATCAGCAAATTGATAAAGACGTTCAGCATGGCGATCAGCAGGGTGATGGCCTGAATCACCTGATAGTCCCGCTTTTCAATGGAGTCCACCATGAGGGAACCCATGCCGGGGATGTTGAACAGCCGCTCCACCACGGCAGCCCCTGCCAGAGCGCTGATAAAGCCTTGGCCCACCACGGTAATCACCGTCAGCAGAGCGTTGCGGAAGGTGTGCTTGGTCACAATCTTCCATTCCCTCACGCCCTTGGCTCGTGCCATTTTAATGTAGTCACTGCCCAGTACCTCCAGCATGGAGGCCTTGGTCATGCGCATCATGTACCCGGCGTGGATAAAGCCCAGGGACACGGCAGGCAGGGTTGCGTACCGCAGGAAGGGCAGCAGCCCATCGGTAAAGGGATTCTTATACCCGGCAGCCGGGAGGATTCGCAGCCCCACGGCAAAGATCAGCACCATGCCCAGACCCATCAGGAAGCTGGGCAGGGAAATGCCCAGCATGGACAGCACGGACACCAGATAGTCCGCCGCAGACCCCCGCTTCTTGGCCGCCACCATGCCGCAGGGAATGGCAATGAGGATGGTAATCAGCTGGGAATACACCGCCAGCAGGATGGTGGGCTGAAAGTGGCTGGCAATCATTTCGCTGACCGCCTTGCCCACCACGGCGGTGGATGTGCCGAAGTTCAGGTGCAGGCAGTTGTTCACCCAGCGGATATACTGCACCAGCAGGGGATCATCCAGCCCCAGCTGGGTGTGCAGGGCGGCAATCTCCTCCGCTGTGGCATCCTCCCCCAGCATGGCAGCAGCAGGGTCACCGGGGGTCAGGTGCACCAGCAGAAAAATCACCACGGACACAATAAAAATCGTGGGAATCAGGGACAGCAATCGTTTCACAACATATTTCTTCATACCATTTCTCCTCCGGCATAGGGCATCCATCCGGGCAAGAGGCGGATTTGCTGCCCCTTTCCTGTAAGCTCCAAGGCACCTCCAAGCTCACAAGAAAGAGGCAACCGTACTGAGATGACGGCTGCCTCAGACCATCAACGAACCATGCGTCATGTGGCCGGGCTGGAAAGCCCGACCACATGATGAAAAACGTTTTGGGGATTGCAGGGGATGGTTTATTTAGCCAGCTTGGCGTTCCAGAAGTTGGTGGTCAGGAACACATTGTAGCCCGTCAGCCGATTGGTGCATGCAGCAGCCTGATGGAAGTGACCCATCATCAGAATGGGGCAATAGTCGCTGTAGCAGTAGTACTGGATCTCTTCCCAGGTCTTGAAGGCCTCTTCCTTGGTGGAAGCGGTGGTCATCTCCAGCATCAGGGCCTGCAGGTGCTCATCATCGGACCAGCCGGCATAGTTGGCAGACAGGAAGTTCCGCAGAGAGGGAACAGCCACGGAAGAGAAGGTGGTGAAGTAGGCATCGTACTGGGTTTCATCGTTCCGCAGGGAGGTCATGGTGGTACGGTCGGTTACGGTGATTTCCAGGGTGATGCCGATGGAAGCAGCCTCCTGACGGAGCACCTCCAGCATGGCCTCTGCGCCGCCGCCGGAAGCAGCCAGGATGCGCACAGGCTGGGATGCATCCCAGGTGGACTGTGCCAGCAGTTCCTTGGCCTTTTCAGGATCGTTCTGGCAGAAGTACTCTGCACCGGCGGTGGTGTACCAGCCGGGCTGGGACTTTTCCATGAAGCAGGGGTCGTTATCGTACAGGGAGCCGTAGTTGGCGGTGTTCAGGTCGTCCGCATTGGCAAGGGCCTGGAAGGCAAGGCGCAGGTACTTATCCGTGCTGTGCTTGTTCCATACCAGGTTGATCATGCCGGTCTGCATGGAGTAGCAGGTAATATCGGGCATGGACTTCAGGGTATCCAGATAAGCGTCGGTAGCCTTCACGATGAAGTCATATTCCCCGGACATGAGGCCGTTGAAGCGGGTGGCGGCGTCCTTCACGATCCAGTACTTCAGGGTCTTGGTGTAGGCGTGCTTGTAGCCCCACAGGCCGTCAATATCCTGATCAGGATCGCCGTAGGCGGCATAGTCGTCGAACCGCTCCAGCAGCACGTACTGATCCACAACCCATTCCTTGAACATGTAGGGTCCGGTGCCGATGATGTACTCAGCAGGCACATAGCCGGTGTCGGCGTTCACCGCCGCAATGGACTCGCTGGGGTAGATAACAGCAGCCTGAGCGGCGCCTGCCAGCATGTCCAGCAGCATAATGGCGGAGTGATCCAGCTTCAGGGTCACGGTGTAGGTGTCAGCAGCCTCAAACCGGGCATCTCCCACCATGGAGGCGGCAGTGGCGAAGCAGTCGATCCACCGGTTCAGGGAAGCAACCACATCCTCGGCGGTCATTTCCTTGCCGTTGTGGAACTTCACGCCCTTTCGCAGGGTAAAGGTGAACTCGGAATTGTCCTCGTTCACTTCATAGCTTTCGCATAGTTCCGGTGCAATGCTGCCGTCAGCCTTCAGGGTCACAAGCTGCTCCATCACCGTGCCCCGGAGCATGTTGCGGCCGTTAACGGAGGTGTCCTTGTGCAGGTCGTAGGATGCGCTCTGGTTATCATCAGCGATGTTGATGATGTCTGCGTATTCATCCTCTGCAAAGGAAACGGACAGGGTCACGCTCATGGCCATGACCAGCACCAGGAGAAGAGAAATAATTTTCTTAGCCATTTTGGGTTTCTTCCTCTCTGTTTGATAGGAACCGGGAGAGATTTTACAATAACTTTACGAACTTTTCAAGTGGATTTTACATAAAAGTTCGATAAATCCGGAAGGTTTTTCGCTTTTGCACAAAAAAGGGGAGCCTCCTGCAACCAGGAGACCCCGGGCATCGACAAAGTGGCTTCGCCACTTTGTCGAGTTTTGCACTCACTCACTGG
>CAVIWF010000047.1:0-18776 GCA_963646285.1 bacterium | reverse complement strand
AGCTTTTTCTGGCGAAAAAGCACGAAAATCGCCGCACATGTCGCCGATTTTCGATCTAAAGTTGGAGGGCTTGCGAGCCCTCCAACACCACCCAGGGTTTGTAGGTGGTTTGAAGGTTCATTGTTTAATTTCTTTTTTGAAAGAAGGAAACACCATGTTAAAGAAGATTGCATCCTTTGCCATCAATCACGATGTGCTGACCCCCGGATTGTATATCTCCCGCATTGACGGGGACTGCGTAACCTACGACCTGCGGCTGAAGACCCCCAACGCTGGGGATTACCTGTCCAACGGAGCGCTCCACACCATTGAGCACCTGGCGGCCACCTACGTCCGCTCCTCCGACAAGTCGGACAGCGTGGTGTACTTCGGACCCATGGGCTGCCGCACGGGCTGCTATCTGGTGGTGCGGAACACCCTCACCGAGGAGGATGTGATTCGCCTGGTGCAGGATGCCTTCCGCTTTACGGCGGACTTTGAAGGGGAAATCCCCGGGGCGAAAAAGCGGGAATGCGGCAATTATCTGGAGCATGACCTGCCCGATGCCAAGCGGGAAGCTGCCGCCTACTGCCGTGTGCTGGAAGGCTGGACCAGGGAACAGCTGGTGTACCCGGAATAAAGTGGCTTTGCCACTTTGTCGATGTCCTGAAAACGGAGTTGAAGACCCTTGAAACTGATTTTCCTCGGCGATCTCCACGGCAACCTGCCTGCCACCCTGGCCATGGAGGAGCAAATCAATAAAATCCACCCGGACAAGATCATTTTCCTGGGGGATGCGGTGGGCAAAGGCCCCAGCAATGCAGAAACCTGCGACTGGGTGCGCACCCACTGCCAGGTGTGCATCGGGGGCAACTGGGACTACGGCATTGGCTGCAAGCAGTTCCCTGATGATGCGTACTTCTGGCGTCAGCTGGGGGATGAGCGGATGCAGTGGCTGGGCAGCCTGCCCATGGAGGGGGAAGTGACCCTCAGCGGCATTCGCTTCCGGCTGTTCCATGGCAGGCCGGTGGAACCCCTGATGATGGTGCAGGAGAAGAGCGAGGTGCTGGAGAGTACCTTCCAGACCCAACAGGGCACCTTCAGCGGGGTAATCTTCGCCGACAGCCACCGTCCCTTCCTCCGCACCCTGAACACGGGATACATGCTGAACACCGGCAGCGTGGGCAACAGCATGGGCGTGCCCAAGGCTCACGCCCTCCTGCTGGAAGGGGAAGAAGGGGAGGCCCCTGCTCCCCTGATGATGACCATCCTTTCCGTGCCCTACGATAACGCCGCCGCCGTGGCCATGGCGGATGAAGACCTCCCCCACCGGGATGCGTACATTAAGGAGATTACCACCGGGGTGTATGCACGGAAGGAACAGGACTGAACCTGCAAACAAAAATCGGGCTGCGGTTCAAAATGCTGAACCGCAGCCCGTTTTGTACTCTTTTATCTTTCCAGTTTGGTGTAGTTTTCCTTCACCGTCTTGTAGGCCAGCTTGGGGCGGCGGTACATGTCCACCACGCCCTTGTTGTTCACGCCCTTGGGGCGGTGCATGGCCCACTGCTCGGATACCCGCACATCGGCAAACTGCCAGATGTAGGTGCCGGACACCCGCTCCTTGTGGCACAGGGCCTGCAGCTGCTTGTCCAGGATCTCCGCCTGCCGCTCCTCGCTCCACTTGGACTTGTACAGGGGATCGTAGTACCCGTAAATAGCCCCGGCGCCAAACTCGGAGAAGATGATGGGCTTTCCTGCCGCACCATTTTCATCCATCCACTGCATCAGCCGGTCGCTGTACTCGGAAGGATCCTCCGTGGTGTACCACAGGGGATAAATGTTGAAGGAGGCAATGTCCACCAGCCCCAGGCACACATCCTTGAAGAACCGGCAGGAGGCGAAGGTGACCGGCCGGGTCTTGTCCAGGCTGTGGAGCAGGTCAATCACATGGTTGTACATGCTGTGGCCGAACTCCGTCTCGCTTTCGCACTCGTTCAGCAGACCCCAGGTGTAGATGCAGGGGTGATTGTAGTGCTGCACCACCATCTCCCTGGCACTGCCGTCAATCTGCTCCTTGAACAGGGGCTTGCGCATGATCTCCCCGGGAATGGCCCGGGAATGGCACTCCTCCCACACCATGATGCCCAGCTCGTCGCACAGGTCCAGGAACCGGGGATCATTGGGATAGTGGCAGGTGCGGACGCTGTTGGCACCCATGTCCATCATCAGGTGGAGATCCTCCATCATGGCGTTCATGGCCACGGCGCAGCCCTGACTGCCGAAGTCCTCGTGCCGGTTAAAGCCCTTCAGGAACACCTGCTTTCCGTTCAGGAGGATCTTCTCCCCCTCCAGCGTCACGGTGCGGAAGCCTACCCGGTCCATGAGATCGTCCACAGGCCTGCCATCCACCACCAGCTGTGCGTGGAGGTCGTACAGGTGACCGTCCATCAGCCCCCAGGGGGTCACATGGGTGCAGTGGAGTTTTACCTCCGCCTGGTGTTCCTCCCCTGCCTTCAGGGCGGGAATCTCCCCTTCCGCCGTGCCATCCGCCAGGGTGACCACCAGCTTGCAGGCAGGGCTGTCCGCCACGGCCTTCACCGTCACCAGCACATCCCCCGTCCAGGAGCCGTCGCCATTCTGGCTGGGGGTGAAGTGGATCAGGTCAATGTAGGCGTCCGGGATTTCCTCCAGGGCAACGGGGCGGGTAATGCCCCCATAGGTGTAGTAGTCGTTGGGCAGGTGCAGGGTGGAAGCCTCGGAGAAGCTGTCGTCCACGTACACCGTCAGGGTGTGGGCACCGGGCTTGACCTTGGCCACGGTGCAGCGGAAGCCGGTGAAAGCATCGTAGTGGTGGCCGATCTTTTCTCCGTCCAGCACCACGTCTGCCGTGTGGCTGACCCCGGAGAAGCGGAGCAGCAGGTTCCCTTCCCTGGCAGTGTCAAAGGTGCGGTCGTACCGTACCTTGCCCCGGTACAGGGTCAATGGGGGAATGGCCTGCCAAATCCCCGGCACCATGGCAGGAAATACCCGACCGGAACCGTCTTCCACCGTCAGGGTCCATAAACCATCCAGGGAATGGGCAGGGCGCACCCGGTGCTCATTGAAGAGGCGAAGCATAGTTGATTACTCCTTTCATTTATCCCTTTAATGCACCTACCATTACGCCTTTTGCGAAAAAGCGCTGGAGGAATGGATACAGAATCAAAATGGGCGCACAGGAAATCACAATCAGTGCATACTTGATGGAGTCCGCATACTTGGCCAGCTCCCCGGCGTCCGTTGTGGAGGCGGCAAGTTCGGCGTTCTGGTTCAGCAGCAGGATCTGCCGAAGCACCAGCTGCAGGGGATACTTCGTGGTGTCGTGAATGTACAGCGAGGCGCGGAACCAGGAATTCCAGTGCCCTACAGCATAGTATAGCACCATAACGGCAAGCGTGGCACCACTTAACGGTAAAAACACACGAACCAAAATTTTGAAATGGGATGCGCCGTCCAGTTTCGCCGCTTCAACCAAGGAATCTGGGATGGAAGAAAAGGCGGAACGCATGATGAGCAGATTGTAAGTGTTGATGGATACGGGAATGATCAGTGCCCACAGGGAATTGATCAGCCCCAGACTCTGGATGTTCAGGTATTCCGGCACGATGCCCCCTGAAAAGTACATGGTGAACAGAATCAACAGGGCAATCGGCCGTGACAGCATCGATCCCTTAAGGGAAAGAAAGTAAGCGCCCAGGCATGTCAGCACCATGTTGACGCACAGTCCCACGGCAAGGATGATAAACGTATTGGCAAAGCCGGAAAGCACCAGCGTGTTGCGGAAAACGAGCTGATAGCTGTAGGTGTTGATTTGCCCTACAGGCAGCAGTAGCAGGCCGAAATTGCGTCCCAATACATCTGCTTCGGAAATGGAAGCAATCACCACATAGTACATGGGATACAAGGTAATGATGCAGATCAGCACAAGCAAAACGGTGTTGATGCCTGTAAAGATGGAATAGCCGACGCCTTCCTGCCGCAGATGACTGCCTGAAGAATGCTCAGCTTTGGCTGTATGAAGCATACTCTTTCCCTCCTTACCAGATGCCGTATCCGCTTGTTTTGTTGCTGATGAAATTGGCAAGCACAACGAGCGCAAAGTTAATCACGGAATTGAACAGCCCCACAGCGGTGGAGAATGAATACTCGGCGTTAATGAGACCACGGCGATACACGTAACTGGAGATAACGTCTGCCGTCTCCATGGTATAGTCGTTGTAAAGCAGGATGATCTTCTCGTGTCCCACGCTCATCAGGGAGCCTACCCGAAGGATCAACAGCAGCATGATGGTGCGGGCAATGCCGGGGAGGGTTACGTGGAGGGTCTGCTGCCAGCGATTGGCACCGTCAATGCGGGCAGCTTCGTACAGCTGCGGATCAATGGCACCGAGGGCTGCCAGATAGATGATGCAGTTCCACCCTGTTTCCTGCCAAATGTCAGACAGGATGTAAATGGGCACAAAAGCAGAGGGGATGTTCAGCAGGTTCTGGCTGATGTTGCCGTTCAGCAGGTTGATCAACTGCACAATGAAACCGTCCTTGTCAACGAACAAAGTAATCATGGAGCAGACAACAACCAGCGAAATGAAGTGGGGCATGTAGGAAACGGTTTGGATGGTTCGCTTGAACCACTTGCAGCGAACTTCGTTGATCATCAATGCGAAAATGATCGCACAAGGAAAGGTGAAAAGAAGACCGCCCAGGGAAATCGTCAGCGTATTCCGAATGAGACGCTCGAAATAGAAAGAATTGAAGAATGACTCAAAATACTTCAGCCCCACCCATTTGCTGCCCCAGATGCCCAAGCGAGGCTTGAAATCCTTAAAGGCAATAACGGCGCCGAGAAGGGGCTTGTAGTGGAAGAGGATGTAATAGATAATGACGGGAAGCGCCAGAAGATAGGCACCGCCGAAGTCCCGCAAATCCTTTCCGACTTTTTTTCTAAGGGGTACTTGTCGTCCCTGCATGGCTGTTGCTCCTTCCATACATTGAGGATTGACGTGCAGGACAGGCGCCTGTCCTGCACGCCAGAAGGGGTTGTCTGTCACTCAGCAATCGTTGCGGCGTTGTGAGCATCCAGGGTGATCTGCTTGATCTCATAGATGCGATCCATGCCCATGGACTTCAGCGTGGCAATGTAGGTGTCAAAGTCATTCTCAAGTGACATTTCGCCAGAGATGAACTTGGCACGGCATTCATCAATGTACAGGTTGATGTCGGTCCACAAATCCGTATATTCATCCAGATACTCGTCCAGCACGGAGGTGTGAATGACCACATAATCATCGTGCTCCGTATCGGACCAGCGCTCATAGGCAACAATCTGGCTGCTTTCAGGGTGGCGCATGGCCAGCTGATCATTGGCATGGATGCCGGGCCAGTTGATCAGTGCGTAGGACCGAGCCATACCATCCAGGGAGTGGCCGTCAGGATTGTTCGTAATCAGCTCCGTGTAAGCAGGCTTGCCGTCTTCGCCAATCACATAGGACTCGTTGAGGATGCCGTAGTTGCGGAGCATGTTGCCTTCATCGGTAAAGAGGTAATTGTAAAATGCCATGCACAGTTCAACGTTCTTGCAGTCTGCGCTGATGTAGGTGATGTCATCACTGGTGGTCATGGGCTCGGCAAAGGAGTACAGGGCACGCTCCTGGTCTGCACCGTGAATGACGTATCCGCCTACAAGGGATGCGCCCTCAGGCAGGGAGGCAACATAGGTGCTCAGCCGGGAGTTGTTGGCATACATAACGCCAGCCTGACCATTGCACAGCATGGCACGGGAAGTGGCTTCTTCCATGGACAGGTAGTCAACGGAGATCAGGCCTTCGTTGTACAGCTTGTTCAGGAAAGTCAGGAGATCCTTGTATTCCGGCTCGTAGGCGCCGTAGTGCCAAACACCGTCTGCCTGATATTCGGCTGCGTTGGCCAAACCGAAGGCAGAAGTCAATTCGCCGGTTGCAATGCATTCACGCAGGTAATTTTTGTTCTGGAAAACGAAGGGGGTTTCGACCCCGTATTCCTTCATGGCAACCAGGGTGTCGTAGAATTCGTCAATGGTCTGGGGCACATCACGGCCAATGGCATCAAGAATGTCCTGCCGGTAGATCAAGCCGCGCCAGAAGCGGTACGGGGACTTTTCCTCAAAAACGTGTCCGGCCAAATAGTACATTTTGCCGTCCAGCTGGGTGATTTCGTTCAGGTAAATCGGCTTGTTGATGTATGCCCAGTAGTCAGGCGCATACTGTTCCAGCATGGCAGGCTCGATTTCGATGGTCAATCCGTCGGAAATGACACCGGCAATGCCGCCGTTATAGTAATTGGCTGCGTGCAACATGAACATGTCCGGCAGCGTGGTAGCGCCGTTCAGTGCCAGCACCAGAGACGTACCGTCGGCAAATTCCTTCAGTTCCACCTGAACGCCGGTCTTCTCGCACCATGCCTTGAAGCCGGGGGTGTCCATGGAGGTGGTGTAGCCGCCATCGGCAATGGAGCCGTCAAGGACGCGCCAAATGGTAAGGGTGGCTGCATTTTCAATGGGGTAGCTGACATCAGCCAGGGCAGAGCAGGCACTGAGCATCAAACACAATGCTAAGAGAAACAAGAATACCTTCTTCATGGGATAACCTCCTTATGCTGTTTTACCGTATCTGCAACGGTATTGTTATCATTAAATTAAAACATTTCCCCATGGTTGAAAATAAAAAAAGTCACACAGGATTAGTATTTTTTTATCTATTTAAGGAGCATGACGGTGCAAAAAACTGTGATAGATGGGCAATATATATATATATATATATATAATGCAGCAGAAGTGACAATTATAAAGAAAAATAATTGAAAGAAATCACGAGCTGTGCTATGATTTTTCCCACAGGATGAGGAGGCGGAAGGAATCATGTTTGTCGTTCATCGATGCGGTGTGGATAGCTATCATGGGAGGGGTTTTTTCATTGCCAAGCCCAACGGATTTGATAGTTGGAGCTTTCTGTATGCCGTTACGCCCCAGCGAATGAATTGGAACGGAGAAATGGCGGATGTACCGGCTGGCACCTGCATGCTGTATCCGGTTGATTATCCACGCTTTCTAAACTGCGCCAGTGGAGCAGACTTTTTTGTGAATTCATGGGTGCATTTTTCGGTAACGAATACCAGTGTCATGATGGACATGCTGGAGAAAAACAAAGTACCTATCGCCACACCCTTCCGTCAGTCGGAATCCTCTCCTTTTTACACAACGCTGCAAATGATCGTTGATGAGCAGCTGTCCGTCCGCTCCAACTATGTGGAAATGGTTTCTTCCCTGATGCAGGTCATGTTTATTCAGCTGGGGCGCAGCATGGTTGCTTATCATCAATCCCCAAACAGCAATGAGCTTCGGCAAAGAAAAGCCTTTGAAGAGCTGCGGAAGAATATCTACAGTGCACCGGAAAAGAAATGGACCAATGAGGAAATGGCGGCTTCCGTGCACTTTGGCGTTAATCAGTTCATCGTCTATTACAAGCGGTTTTTCGATGTAACCCCCAGGCAGGATCTGCTGGACGCAAGGATTGTGAAGGCCAAAACCCTGCTGACGTACTCTGTGGCGGTTAAGGAAGTATCCATGAACTGCGGCTTCGAAAACGAATACTATTTTTCGCAAGTGTTTAAGAAGAAAACAGGCTTGACTCCAACCGAATACAGCAAATCCCCTGCGTCCCATCCTCGGCTGTGAAACACTTTACCTCTGCCGGAAAATTTTTGTGTAAAAACTCATGGAAAATGAAAAACCGGATTGAAATCAAACAGAAAAAGTAGTACTATTACTATCGAATAGGTGTGCTTGTTTACAGCACAGTTTCGAATCTGAAAAGCGCAGGAGGGTAGTTGCAGGGAAGGGCACAGGTCGTGCACAATGCTTTTTTACGGATGATGTGCGAGGTGCGCTGCAATGACTTTGGCGGCACATCATGCGATTTCGGACGACACAAACGAAAATTCTGACTTAAAATGGTAGGAGAATAACCAATATGGAACGCATGGGTCTCAATAACCAGCAGGTAGAAGAAAGCCGAAAACTTCACGGTGCCAATACGCTGACAGAAATCCCCGCCGATCCCCTGTGGAAGAAGATCCTCGAAGGTTTCAAGGATCCCATGATCATGATCCTGCTCGTTGCCCTTGTTATTCAGGTGGTTCTGACGTGCATGGGCAAGGCACACTGGTATGAACCGGTAGGCATCCTGGTGGCCATCATGATTGCCAACGGCGTTTCCTCCGTCAGCGAAAGCCAGCAGGAAGGCAAGGCTTCGGCACTGAAGGCTGAGGAACAGGCCAAGGAAATGGCCAAGGTTATCCGCAATGGCAAGCTTCAGGAAATCCATGTAAGCGAAGTCGTTGTGGGGGATATCGTGTATCTCCAGTCCGGCGACAAGATTGCTGCCGATGGTGAAATCATTGAGGGAACAGTCAAGGTCGATCAGGCTTCCCTGAATGGTGAAACGGAAGAAGCCAAAAAGACGGTCAACACTTCCGGCGAAGCCTACGATATCAAGGATCTGCTGAACACCTGCTACGCTTATCGGGGCACGGTGGTGTGCGGCGGTGAAGCCTACATGGAAGTGAAGGTGGTCGGTGACAAGACCCTCTTCGGTGAGCTGGCACTGGAAGTGCAGGAAGACACCCGGGAAACCCCCCTGCAGGTGAAGCTGGGCAAGTTGGCCAAGCAGATTTCCACCTTCGGCTACATCGGCGCCATTGCCATTGTGATCAGCGTTTTTGCAAAGGCCTTTGTGACCGGCGGTATGCCGGATGATCCCTTCGAGTGGGTTACGCTGGCCATTGAGGCGATCACTGTTGCCGTTACCATTATTGTCTGCGCCGTTCCTGAAGGACTGCCCATGCTGACCAGCATTCTGCTGAGCTTCCAGAGCCTCCGCATGGCCAAGGACAATGTGCTTGTCCGCAAGATCAACGGTCTGGAGACAGCCGGCTCCCTCTCCATCCTTTTCTCCGATAAAACGGGTACCATCACCGAGGGCAAACTGAGCGTTGTGGAAGTTTCCACCGGTAATGTGCGCAAGTTCGGTTCCGTGAAGGAGCTTCCCCGTGCACTGAAGGATGACGTGGTGGTGGGCATTGGCCTGAACAACTCCTCCTCTTTCTCCGATGGAAAGATTATCGGCGGCAACTCCACCGACCGTGCCCTGATGGCTTTCCTGGCGGCAGGGGATGCTGTCAATGCAATGGCACGGCAGGATGTATCCAATTTCAACGCCTTTGACTCTGCAAAGAAGTATTCCACGGTGACCATTTCCCGGGAAGGCCATGTGATGACCTACATCAAGGGCGCTCCTGAGAAGATCATTGACCGCTGCAAGAACTACGTTGATGAAAACGGCGCAGTGAAGCCCCTGACCGAACGTAACTTCCTGGCTGCTTACATGAACGAGCAGGCTGGTCGTTCCATGCGTCTGCTGGCTGTGGCCAAGTGCGAAAACGACAATGCCGACGGCGATGACTTGACCCTGGTGTGCGTACTGTCCATTCGTGATAATGTGCGCAAGGAAGCCGTGGATGCCATTCGTGAAGTGCAGGAAGCCGGCATTCAGGTGGTCATGGTTACTGGCGACCGGAAGGAAACGGCTGTGGCCATTGCCAAGGAAGCGGGCCTGCTGAAGAACAAGACCGATGTGGCCCTGACAAGTGCTGAAATGGCTGAACTGACGGACGATCAGCTGAAGAAGGTTCTGCCGGATCTGCGTGTGGTATCCCGTGCCCTGCCTACGGACAAGAGCCGTCTGGTGCGCTGCGCACAGGAACTGAACATGGTTGTCGGCATGACTGGCGACGGCGTGAACGACTCCCCTGCCTTGAAAAAGGCTGATGTGGGCTTCGCCATGGGTTCCGGCACGGAAGTGGCAAAAGAAGCCGGCGACATTACCATTCTGGACGATAACTTCCTCTCCATTGAGAAGGCTATCCTGTACGGCCGTACCATGTTCAAGTCCATTCGGAAGTTCCTGATCTTCCAGCTGACGGTGAACGTGGCTGCCGTGCTGACCTGCTTCCTGGCGCCGCTGCTGGGTGAAAACGAGATCCTCACGGTCATTCAGCTGCTGTTCGTCAACCTGGCCATGGACACGCTGGCTGCTATTGCCTTCGGCAGCGAACCTGCTCTGAAGGAATACATGAAGGAAAAGCCCGTTGCCCGGGATGCCTCCATTGTTACGAAGGACATGTTTGTTGAAGTGCTTGTCAGCGCCCTGTTTATCACCGCTGCCTGCCTGAGTATTCGCTTTACGCCCTTCTTCCATAACCTGCTGGGTGCTGTGAAAGAGGGCGGACTGGACACCGTGCTGCTGAACTCTGCCGTGTTCGCTACCTTCATGATGGCGATTACGTTCAACGGCTTTAATGCACGGACGAGTCACATTAATGTCTTCGAACACCTGGGGCGCAACCGTAACTTCCTTCGGGTGATTATCAGCATCTTTGTGCTGCAGTTTGTCTTTGTTACCTTCGGCGGCGAAGTGCTGAGCGTGGAGGCCATGAGCGCTGTTAACTGGCTGATCTGCGCAGCAATTGCTTTCCTGGTCATCCCGATTGACATCATTCGCAAGAAGATTGTGAAGTAAAGGAGGTTCTGCACATGGCAGTGAACCTGAAAAAAGGGCAGAAGGTGGATCTTACCAAGGCCAACCCCGGCTTGAGCCGCATTGTGGTTGGCCTTGGCTGGGATGTTAACCGCTACGACGGCGGCTATGACTTTGACCTGGACGCTTCTGCATTCCTGCTGGGCGTGAACGGAAAGGTTCAGCGGGATGAGGATTTCGTCTTCTATGGCAATGCTGCCGATCCTTCAGGTGCGGTGAAGTATGGTGGAGACAACAAGACCGGCGAGGGCGAAGGGGATGACGAGCAGATTTTTGTAAATCTGCAAACCGTTCCTGCCAACGTGGAGAAAGTGGACTTTACCGTCACGATTTATGAAGCGGCAGAGCGTCGCCAGAACTTCGGTCAGGTCAATAACGCCTATGTGCGCATTGTTGATGAAACCACCGGGACGGAGCTGATCCGTTACGATCTGGAAGAGGATTTCTCGATTGAAACGGCGGTCGTTGTAGGCGAAATTTACCGGCATAACGGCGAATGGAAATTCAATGCCATCGGCAGTGGCTTCCAGGGTGGCCTTGAAGCACTTTGTATCAACTACGGTGTGAATGTGTAAAGTGTAAAGGAGGAAACAGTGATGTCTGTCAGCTTGCAAAAGGGACAAAAGATCAGCCTGACCAAGGCTGGAAGCGTTGGTTTGAAGAAGATCATGGTCGGCCTGGGCTGGGACGAAGCACAGCCCCAGGCAAAGGGTTTCTTTGGCTTGTTTGCCGCCAAGCCGGCAGACATCGACTGTGATGCCTCCGCGATTCTGTGCGGTGCCAACGGCAAGACGATTGGCGGAACGAAGGACAGCGTTGTTTACTTCGGAAACCTTCGCCACGCTAGCGGCGCTGTGATCCATCAGGGCGATAACCTGACGGGCGCAGGGGAAGGGGACGATGAACAGATCATGGTGGATCTGTCCTTGGTGCCGGGCAACGTGGAGAAGATCGTCTTTGTGGTCAACATTTACGATGCCAGCGCCCGCCATCAGGATTTCGGCATGATCCGGAATGCTTTCATCCGCGTTGTTGATATGCGTAATAGCACGGAAATCTGCAAGTACAATCTGTCTGAAGACTACAGCGGCAAGACCGGTCTGATTGTTGGTGAAATCTACCGCCATGAAGGCGAGTGGAAATTCAACGCCATCGGCCAAGGCGTGACCAATGCAAGCCGTCTGGATAGTCTGATCAATCTCTATCGCTAAGCAACAGGAGGGAAATTGTATGGCAATCAATCTGTCGAAGGGTCAACGGGTAAGCCTGGATAAGGGCGTAAAGCTGGCATTGGTCGGCTTGGGCTGGGATACGAACCGCTATGACGGCGGTGCTGACTTTGACCTGGATGCTTCTGCATTCCTGCTGGGAGCAAACGGCAAGGTTCGCAAGGATGAAGACTTTATCTTCTACGGCAACCTGCAGAGCGCAGACGGTGCTGTGACCCATACGGGCGACAGCCTGGAAGGCGGTTCCGGCGGCGATGATGAAACGCTGTTCATCGACTTCAGCAAGGTTCCTGCGGACGTTGAAAAGATTGCCATTACCGTGACCATCTACGAAGCACAGGAGCGGGGACAAAACTTTGGTCAGGTTTCCAACGCCTATGTGCGTGTTGCCCGCCGCAGCAGTGAAAATGACAATGTTGGCACAGAAGAGCTGCGCTATGACCTGGGTGAGGATTTCTCCATTGAAACCGCATTGGTTGTGTGCGAGATTTATCGCAGCGGAGCAACCTGGAAGTTTAATGCTGTGGGTGCTGGCTATCAGGGTGGTCTCTATGCCCTGTGCAAGGCCTACGGTGTGAATGTATAATCAAGAACGCAAGATTCCATATCAGGCAGGATCCAATGCTTGACAGAGGAGGAGACGGCCTGAATCGTCTCCTCCTCTTTTTTGACTTGAATGGCGTGAAGGACGTGAAATGATGGGCAGTAAGAAACGGCTTCGACTTAGCTATAATGCCCCTGTGGTGCTGACGTTTGTGTTGATCTGTCTTGGGGTGCAGGGACTGAATGTGCTTACGGGCGGGGCAAGCAATCGCACGGTTTTCAGCGTGTATCGCTCATCGCTCCTTGACCCGCTGACGTATGTGCGCTGCATTGGTCACGTCTTTGGCCATTCAAGCTGGGATCATCTGTTTGGCAACATGATGTATCTGCTCATCCTTGGACCGATGCTGGAAGAAAAGTACGGCTCCTCCAACATGATTTTCATCATGGCGGCCACGGCGGTGATTACGGGCATCGTGAACATGCTTTTTTTTCCCCATGTCCGGCTGCTTGGTGCAAGCGGAATCGTCTTCGCCATGATCCTGCTGTCCTCCATTACGATCACGGAAAAGCACACCATCCCCGTCTCCTTCATTTTGGTTGCATGTATTTACATTGGGCAGCAGGTCTATGCAGGACTGTTTACGAAGGACAATATTTCGCAGATGGCGCATATTGTCGGCGGCATTGTTGGCTCCGTCCTTGGCTTTGTCATGAATAAGTACCAAATGAGCCGGTATGAGAGAGGCAATCATGTATAACAGAATCGATGCAAACCAACTGACCGACCTGCTCCTGCCCATGAGCAAAAGAGCCAACAGCCGAGGCGTTTATTTTGTCCGCCTGTGCCAATGGAGCCCGGAAGTCAAGTCGTTCCTTTGGCAATACCATGAAGCGGCACGGGCAAAGGGTGTTATGCTTGAAGGGCAAATCAACAATCCGGACGAGAGGCAGTTAAACTACCTGACAGAGACGCTGGGCGATGCATTTGAACCCAGACAGCCGTTCATAGAACAGGCACTGCAAAAATGGATGCCCCGCATGAGCGCACAGAACCGTACAGAGTTTGCAGTTGCCCTGTGTACACAGTTTGAAGAGCTGCGCAGAAAGGGCAAAACGGACAGCATCCTCAAAAACATTTATGTGAAAATGATGTGCTGGCTGTATTACAAGTTTGAACGGCTGATGCCTTTTTTAGGGAATGACGATCCGCCCAGGATTCTTTACGAAAGCAATTCGATCACAGCCCACGAACTGATTCTGCTTCGTATTCTGGCCATGATGGGAGCGGATATTCTGCTCCTTGAACCACAGGGGGATGCGGCCTATAAGAAACAGGATGCAGGGTCAGTCTGGTCACAGCTGCTGAATGGCCAGGGAACGTCCTTTCCGAAGGACTTTACCCTGAAGCAATTTCGTAAAGAAATGGCGGCAATGGCTGTCCAACCCCGAAAACAGGAAAGGCCGTCTGTGGCACCAAGAAGCACAGTTCCTTCTGCGGCTGGTGTACAGGGCATTGTGGCTGGCAGGACTGCTGTTGTTCCGCAGTCTGCAAGGAAGGCGCAAACCAGTCAGCTGGATTTGGAATCTCGTTTTCCCAAACCATCAAGATCGGCCTGCACCAATGCGTGGATGAAAGAAGCGTCCTATGAAGAAATTCTGACACCGGTTGTCAGCCGGGGGGATGATTTTCAACTTTTCTACCATGCCTTTATCCACCTGAAAGGCGTCCCGGACAAGCTGACCTACATGAACGAGCTGTTCCAATTCTACCAAAGGTTCCGGAACACGGGAAGGAACCTGGTTATTGTGGATGATGAACTGTCCCTTCCTGATCCTGAGGAGGCGGCAAAAATTCGCCGGCATCCCTACCGCTCCTTTGAAGAGTTGGTGATCGATTTGGCGGGCAACCTTCCGGCGTGCGCCAATGTGGATCTTCAGCGGCTGATGCAGCAGGCCTTTGTCCGCACAATGCAGCTGGCAGGAAAGGCAGAAACAAATCTGAACAGGCTTGTGGTGTCCGCCGTGTATCTGCTATGCTGGATTCAGCGATATCAAGGTGCCCTTTTTCAAGGATACAAGGGAAACGAAATCCCCTGCTTCATTCTGATGGGGGGCTGCAAGAACCAGCATGATGCACTTTACATCCAGTACCTTTCTCAACTGCCGGTGGATGTGCTCATCCTTGCCTGCGACCTGAATCGCCCGTGTACGTTGGTAAGCGACAGACTGCTGGAGCTGACAGGAAAGGAGTCCCTGCCTGTTCCCAAATTTCCCAAGGATGCAGGAACGCTGCAAATGCGCACCATGGCGTCCAACGCGGAGCGGGATCTTTCCTCCATCCTGTATTCGGATTCCGGCATCTACAGAAATCGTCAGTTTTCCCATGCAGATGCCATAACCCTTCAAACAACCTATGACGAGATTTTTATTCTCTGGAATCAGGAGCTTAAGTATCGCTCCAACTTCAGCACGGTCAATCAGGTCGTTAATATGCCCGTTATCTATGCGAAGATTTCCGGCATAGAAGGGGGAAAAGTCGAAGCATACTGGCAAAAGATCAAACTTTTGCTCGGTGATCAGACCCAACTGGTGAAGTCCTTCCCCTTTGCATCCTCCGGCACAGGCAATCCGTTTCAGTCCCTGGCCGTGAAGGCTTTGCGCAACGGCAAGCTGAAAAGGGAGGAAATCAAGGCACATCGTCAGTATCCCTTTGCCCTGCTGCGGGAAGAACTTCAGGAGCACATCTTTGACAAGATGCAGCTCATGCTGGACAGAAAGCTGATCAAGGGCACCTACGTTAACGGGACGGAGTACACTGTTGTAGCAACGATTCTGAACCTGAAAAAAGAGTTGGTTCGTATGCTGCAAAGCTTTGATTTCACCAAGAAAAATCCCAAGCTTGTTGCGATCTGCCCGGGGGAAAAGGTTTGCTCCCTAGAGGATACCATCCTGCTGACCTTCCTGAACCTGATTGGATTTGACATTGTCCTTTTCGCACCGACCGGGTATCAGATTATGGAGCAGCACCTGAATGACAACTACCCTGTGGAGCATCAAATCGGAGAGTATGTGTACGACCTGCAAATACCGGATTTCAATACACTTCCTCCGTTAAAGAGCCGTTCCTGGCTTGAAAATATTTTGAAAAGAGGTAATTGAAAATGGCCATGAATTTCAACCGCCCTGTCACCTCGCCTGCGGCTGCTCCTGTTGCGGCGAAGCCTGAAACCGCTTTGATGGAAGTGCAGCCCTATGATATTATTGCGGATCAGCAGGAGACGCAGAAGCAGCTGGCTCACTCCCCGGAGATCGAGGCACTTACCGCCGGTATTGACGTTAATGACCTGAATACCATTGTTTCTTTCGGCAGCCACTCTGCTGAAGAAATTTCCAAGGCTTCTGATGTGGTGCTCCGCAGTATGAACCTGTCCCAGCTGGATGAATCCAGCCAAATGCTGAATACCCTTGCGAAGATCATGGATCAGTTCGACATTGATGAAATCCGTGATAACCCCACCCTCTTCGGCAAGCTGTTTGGCAACCTCCGCAAGCAGCTGGATAAGATCCTTGCCAAGTATCATACCATGGGCGATGAAGTGGACAAGATTTATGTTCAGCTGAAGCAGTACGAAGGGGAGATCAAGCAGTCGAACCAGAAGCTTGAAACCATGTTTCAGGCCAATGTAGGGTACTTCCATGAGCTGGAGAAGTATATTGTTGCCGGCGATCAAGGGTGTCAGGAAATTCGGGACTACCTGGAGCAGCTTCAGCAGCAGCTGGGGGAGACCGGTGACCAGTCGATTACGTTTGAAATCCAGTCCCTGCAGCAGGCATTGATGATGCTGGAACAGCGTACGCAGGACCTTCGCACGGCAGAAAGTGTTGCTTTGCAGTCCATTCCCATGATCAAGACGATCCAGTTCAGCAACATGAATCTGGTGCGGAAGATCAACTCTGCCTTTATTGTAACGCTGCCTGTCTTCAAGCAGGCATTGGCGCAGGCCATTATGCTCAAGCGGCAGAAGATTCAGGCAGATGCCATTTCCGCACTGGATGAGCGCACGAATGAAATGCTTCTGAAGAATGCCCGCAACACGGTGGATCAGGCAAAGATGACCGCCCGCCTTGCTTCCGGTAGCTCGATCAAGGCAGATACGCTGGAAACGACCTGGCGTACCATCATGACCGGCTTGGATGAAACGAAGAAGATTCAGGAAAGCGCCCGGGCACAGCGGGTTCAGGATCAGGCAAAGTTGGAAGCCATCAAGAAGGATTTCATGTCCCGTTATAACATGCCTAAGAAGTAAGCTGCATCACGAAAAAAGGATGAAATGCATGAGAAAACTTCTTACGCTGATCTAGCTCCCTTCGTGACCTGATTGATCACGGGTCAATCTTCCGAATTATGGCAGCGTATCACTGTCCGGGGACCTTGGGCAGGACTTGAATCTTGCCCAACGCACCTGGGCAAAAATCATGGTTGTTAGTTATGACAGGCGTCATGAACTGACGCTGTATGGCGGTATTCCTTCTCATTGGCACCCATCGTCCCAAGCAGCGCCGGAGAAAGTAAAGGAGGCATAAGGATGGCAGTCGAACTGAAAAAAGGTCAAAAGGTTAATCTGGTGAAGAAGGGGGCGTCCGTTGGCGAAATTCTCATCAACCTGAATTGGAGCCAACCGCCCAAGCGACTCTTTTTCTCCCCGAAGCCCATTGATTTGGATCTCGGATGTCTCTATGAACTGCAGGATGGACGCAAGGGAACCGTGCAGGCACTGGGCAATGCCTTTGGCAGTTTGACCAATCCGCCCTATATCGCCCTTGATGGGGATGACCGCTCCGGTGCATCTGCTGCCGGTGAAAACCTGCGTGTTAACGGCGGAATGATTGCGCAAATCAAAAGGATCCTGATTTATACGTTCATCTACGATGGTGTTGCCAATTGGCAGCAGGCAGATGGCGTTGTGACCCTCAAGTATCCGGGCAATGACGACATCATTGTGAAAATGGATGAATATGGTTCCTCCAAGAGAATGTGTGCCATTGCCTTGATGGAAAACGTGGGCGGCGATACCCTCAGCGTTGAGAAGCAGGTTAAGTTTTTCCCCGGACACAGAGACATGGATCGGGCGTTTCATTGGGGCCTCAACTGGGTTACAGGAAGGAAGTAATCATTGATTACGAAGGCATACGGGATGGCATCTTGTATGCCTTTTCTTAACCATGCTGCATACCGGCTGTCATGGGGAAAGGAGCTGTCAATTCAAGGGATGAACTCAAAGGAAAGCCTGCAATATGTCCTGGGCGCATTGCTGTATACGCCTGCCAGTCGTGCCCATATTGCTGACCGGCTTCTGCACCATGACTGGCCTGGCCTGACCTCTGTTTCGCTCTGCCTGGAAGACTCGATTCAGGCAAATGGTTTGCAGGCAGCTGAACAGCAGCTGAAGAAAACACTGCATACGTTATGCGAAGCAAAGGCGGAGGATCTGCCGGCTGTTTTTGTGCGGGTTCGTACGCCGGAACATCTGGCCCATGTGCACCGACTGATCGCCGAGGATGAAGAGGCACTGACGGGTTTCATTTTTCCCAAATTCGATGTAAGCAATGGGAAGCAATACTTGGAAACCCTGCGGGAGATCAATCAAAATCGCAGCAGGAAATTGTACTGCATGCCCATTCTGGAAAGCAGACAGATTGCCTCCACGCTGACACGAAAGGAAAGCCTGCAAGCCATCCGGAACATGCTGGATGCATATGCGGAGCTTGTACTGAATGTGCGGGTGGGCGGCAATGACTTCAGCAACCTTTACGGGTTAAGGAGAAAAGTCAATCAAACCATCTATGATCTAGGCGTTGTCAGAGATATTCTGATGGACATCCTGAATGTCTTTGCCGATGCGTATGTGGTCTCCGGCCCTGTATGGGAATACTATGGCGAAAACCCGGAGGATCCTTGGGCAACCGGCCTGAAAAGAGAACTGGAGCTTGACAGAGCCAATGGCTTGATCGGGAAAACCTGCATTCATCCGTCACAAATTCCACTCATCAATGCGAGCATGCGTGTGTCCCGTGAGGATTATGAAGATGCAAAGCAAATTCTTGGCTGGCAGGATGAAGCACTGGGGGTTTCGGGCAGTCACTTTGGAAACCGTATGAACGAGGTACGCTGTCATGGACGGTGGGCAAACATGATTTTGCGCCGTGCTCAGGCATTCGGTATTGAAGAACAGTCTGATGGCAAGGTGCATGATCAGGCTGCGTTTGTTGACGAGGCTGAGGCTGATGATCCGTGAAACTGCGCCTTGCAAGGGATTGACATTTTCCATTGCTTGTGCTACAATAAATAGGC
>CAVIWF010000046.1:0-21323 GCA_963646285.1 bacterium | reverse complement strand
ATGCTTGTGTTATATCATATTTTTCGTCGCTTGAAAAGGTCTCATCTGGGAGTTTCTGAAAATTGATTTCCGTGCCAAAACCCGAATTAGGGTTGCAGAATCCTCTCCCTTTGTGGTAAAATAAGAAGCTGGAACACCATTGTTTTTTCAACGAAAGGACGAACGGCATGCAAGTCATTCATCCCCAAGGGATGGTTCAGAATCTTCCGCCTGAGAACGTGTTCATCGCCGTTGATGACATGGGCACTGAACTCGGCATGGGATATATCATCTATCAGTATCAGCCCCACCTTTACCCGGATTGCCCGATTAACCTGTACTTCTCCATGGAGTGCCAGTCCGTTGCCCGGTATCTGCTCTTTGGTGCGCTGGTGGCTCGTGCCCGCCAGCTGCGGGATGCAAATCGGGACGTCCGCGCCCGGGTGTATACCAACATTTCCCCTACGGATACCCGGCTGAAAGATTTTTATGAGCACAACGGTTTTACCTGCGACGAGACAGAGGATCTGCTGACGCTGCAGATTCCCCAGGGAGACGGACGCATTCCCATGAGCTGCACGGTGGCTGTGGTTCCCCTGAACACGCCGGAGGAACAGGCTGCCTTCATCACCAGATTGCAGCAGAATGACCTGACCTACATGAATCAGGACTATTTGGCCAGCCTTCAGCAGCAGCCCCACTTCCTTGCCCTGGGGCTGTATCACAATACCGACCTGATTGGTGAAATTGTGCTGGCAGGCGCCGGAGACAGCTGCGATTTGGTGGCCATTTACATCATCCCTGCCGCACGTCAGCAGGGCATGGGCCGTGCACTGCTCCACCGCTCCATGGCCATTATGGCTGCCGAAGGCGTCAGCACCGTTACCACCCGGGTCATGAGCCGCAGCATTCCTCAGGCTCGGCTAATGGCTGACTTCGGTGCCCAGGTACAGGGGGTCACCACCATTTATCCAGGACTGTTCCTTTAACAACGATACATTGATCCCTGAAGGAGCTGAAAGTGCTCCTTTTTCTATAGGTTCATCAAAATGCAAAGAAGGGATGGTGCTTCATGGAACTTACGCCTCGTTTCCCCCATTTTCTCCACGGCGGCGACTACAACCCTGACCAATGGCTGGATCGGCCGGACATCTTGGAAAAAGATGTGGCGCTGATGCAGAAAGCCCACGTGAACTGCGTTTCCATTGCCATTTTTGCCTGGGCAAGGTTGGAGCCTGAGGACGGCGTGTACGACTTCATCTGGCTGGATCAGGTCATTGATCGGCTGTGGAAGGGCGGCATTCATGTCATCCTGGCCACCCCCTCTGGTGCCCGTCCTGCATGGATGGCGCAAAAGTACCCCGAGGTGCTGCGTGTCAACAGTCAGCATCAGAAGATGCACTTTGGCGAGCGGCACAACCATTGCCCGTCCTCCCCCGTATACCGGCGGAAGGTGCGGGAAATGGACACGGCGTTGGCCAAGCGATACGCTCATCATCCTGCCGTGATCCTGTGGCACCTGAGCAACGAGTTCTCCGGCGAATGCCATTGCCCCCGTTGTCAGCAAGCCTTCCGTGACTGGCTGAAGGACAAGTACGGCACCCTTGAGGAGCTGAACAAGTGCTGGTGGACAAGCTTCTGGAGCCAGCGATACACCGACTGGTCCCAGGTTGAAGCCCCTGGCCCCTTGGGGGAAATCAGCAGCTGCTCCATGTCGGTGGATTGGCAGCGCTTCCTGACGGATCAATGCAAGTCCTTCATTGAAATGGAACGGGATGCGGTGCAGGCTGTGGATCCTTCCCTGAAGGTAACCGTCAACATGATGGAACGGTTCTGGGGCTATGACTACTTCTCCATGGCTGAATCAGTGGATGTGGTGTCCTGGGACAGTTACCCCAGCTGGCACAGCGGCGATGATCTTGCCCGGGGCGCAGAGTTTGCCATGAATCATGACATCATGCGTTCCCTGAAGGATGCACCTTTCCTCCTTATGGAATCCACCCCTTCCCAGGTGAACTGGAAGCCTCACAACAAGCTGAAGGAACCGGGCATGCATCTGCTTTCCAGTATGCAGGCGGTAGCCCACGGCAGCCAAAGCGTGATGTACTTCCAGTGGCGCAAGGGCCGGGGCGGCGGAGAAATGTTCCACGGTGCAGTGGTGGATCACTACGGTGAAAGCGACACCCGGGTCTTTGCAGACGTAACAGAAGTCGGTGAAGCACTGGAAAAGCTGGAGCCCATTTATCAAACCAAGCCCCATGCAGAGGTGTGCATCATCTTTGACTGGCAGAATCGCTGGGCCATTGACTATGCCCAAACCGGTCAAAAGGGTGCTATGCACTACTTTGACACGGTGCTGAGCCACTACCGGGGCTTCTGGGAGCAGGGCCTGACCGTTGACTTCCGTGACATGCGGGACTGCACCGACCTGAGCGGCTACAGGATTGTGGTTGCCCCCATGCTTTTCATGTTCCGCAACGGTTTTGAACAAAAGCTTCACCGCTTTGTGGAAAACGGCGGCACCCTGATCAGCACCTATTTCACCGGCGTGGTGGACGAGCATGATCTTGCCTATTTAGGGCCTACCCCCCATGGGTTAACAGACGTGTTCGGTTTCCGTGCCGCTGAATTGGATGCTCTTTTCCCCACGGAAAAGAATGCACTGGTGCTGAAGGACAGCCAAGCAACCTATGAGATCACGGAGCTGTGTGAGATCCTTGCCAACTGCACGGCAGAAGTCAAGGGCACCTACCAGCGGAATTTCTATCAGGATCAGCCCTGCCTGACCGTTCATTCCTTCGGCAAGGGCAAAGCATGGTACATTGCCGCCAAGGTGGAGCAGCAATTCCTGCTGGATTTCTACCGTGATATTGCCAAGGAAGCCGGTGTTTCCCCCACCTTCTGCGAAAGCCTGCCCAAGGGGGTTGTCCCTGCATCCAGAGACAATGTGACCTTCCTGCAAAACTTCTCCATGGAGGAGCAAAGGGTGCAGCTTACCCATACCTATCATGACTTGCTCAACGACAGAACTGTTACGGGTGAGCTGTTCATGCCGGTAAACGGTTTGCTGGTCTTACAGCCCGTTTAATGCCAAACCACTTTTCAAACCAAAAAGAAGAAATGCGCCCAGTGAATTGCTCACAGGCGCATTTCTTCTTTTGCAACAAGCCAGGGAATTAGCCCTGCTTCTGCTTGTGCTTCGGATTCTCACAGATCACCATGACCTTGCCCTTACGCTTGATGATCTTGCACTTTTCACAAATCGGTTTCACAGACGGTCTGACCTTCATGCTCAGTTACCTCCTTGCAGTAGTTTCTTCAGCCTTTGCTGCGCCAGGTGATCCGACCACGGGTCAAATCATAGGGCGAAAGCTCAATGGTGACTTTGTCACCGGGATAAATGCGGATGAAGTTCATGCGCATTTTGCCGGAAATATGCGCCAAGATCTGGTGGCCGTTAGGCAGCTCCACCTGGAACATGGCGTTAGGAAGGGCTTCAATGACTTTGCCTTCCATTTCGATGACGTCGCTCTTGGACAACTTCAGCCCTCCTTGCACAGCGGCTGGTCGATTTCAAGCCCCACAGCCTGTAGTGCCTTCCGCAGATCACTATCCAGCAACTGGTGTGTGGTCAGCTTTTCAGCAACATCAGGCACAACAATGGGCTTGGGGTGTAAATGCTTGACTTTCTTTTTCTTGGGATGATCTAATTTGCGTGTCAGCCCATCGGCCATCATCACAAACTGTTCGTCCACTACCTGAAGGACTACGAAGCAGCGCCCCGCATCCCTTCCCTGACGGGAAAGAACCACACGGCCGATTTCCATCGGAAGACGCTCCATCATTCCTCCTCCTTCCAGGTAAAGCCCGGATACGTGAGGATTTCAGGAAGTCCGTCTTCATTGATGGCCAAGGTATGCTCGTAGTGGGAGCAGAGGCTGCCGTCCCGGGTGCGGAAGCACCAGCCGTCGTCATCCTCGTTCAGCCGCCAGTCACCGGCAGCAATCATGGGCTCAATGGCAATGGTCATACCCTTGCGCAGCCGCAAACCGTGTCCGGGCTCGCCAAAGTTGTACACTGCCGGATCCTCATGCATTTCCCGACCAATACCATGGCCGGTCAAATCACGGATGACACCGCAGCCATTTCCCTCTGCATAGACCTGGATGGCGTGTCCCACATCGCCCAGACGGTTGCCCGCAACAGCTTGACGTGCGCCTCTCCAGAAGCATTCCTCGGTAATGTCGATCAAAGCCTGAGCTTCAGGTGAAATTTCACCCACGCCCATGGTGAAGGCACTGTCTGCCTGCCAGCCATCCAGCACCAGACCGCAGTCAATGCTGATGATGGAACCTTCCTTCAATACCTGCTTTTCAGAGGGAATGCCATGAACCACCTGGTCATCAATGCTGGTGCACAGGGTGGCAGGGTAGCCCTCGTAATTCAGGAAGGAAGGAATGGCATGATTCTTGCGAATCAGCTGCTCTGCATACACGTCCAGTGCAGCAGTGGTCATGCCAGGCTTCACGGCCTCGCGGAGTTTCTGGAGCACTTCATACAGAAGCGCACCGGCAACCCGCATTTTCCCAATCTGATCAGGATTCTTCAAGCTTATCATTGTTTGACCCCTAAGGTATTCAGGATAGCGTCGAAAATGACATCCACCTGCTGTGCGCCGTCAATGACGTGGAGCAGATGCTTATCCTGATAGTAGCTGACAAGCGGTGCCGTCTGTTCATGATAAACCTTCAGGCGGCTCAGCACCGTCTCCGGCTTATCGTCATCCCGCTGGACAAGTGCTTGACCGCAGTGAATGCAGCTGTCACTCTTCATGGTAGACACATGATACGTTGCACCGCAGTTGAGGCAAACCCTTCTGCCGCTCAGCCGCTGCACCAGGTTTTCATCCGCCACTGCCAGCTCCACCACAGCGTCAATCTGTGCGAATTCCGCCAGGGCTTCCGCCTGGGGAACTGTGCGGGGGAATCCATCCAGGATGTAGCCAGCCTTGCAGTCTTCCTGGGCGAGGCGGTCACGAACAATGTCGATCACCACTTCGTCAGGCACAAGCTTGCCTGCGTCAATGTAGGCCTTTGCTTTCAGTCCGGTAGGCGTTGCTTCCTTGATTGCACGGCGAAGAATATCGCCGGTGGAAATCTGAGGGATACCAAGGGTTTCGCAGATGCGCTGTGCCTGGGTTCCCTTACCGGCACCCGGAGGTCCCAGAAAAATGATGTTCATGCGCTGGGTCTCTCCTTTCGGAAAGTTTCTGGCTGTTTTACCCATCAAGCCATGCACCGGGCCTTGCAGCACCGATGCATGGCTGATGCATTACATAAAGCCAATGTTCTCCACGTCCATGTCGATGCCGCGGATGCTCATCTCGCCCTGAATGGTGCGGATGGTTTCCAGAGACACGCTCACAGCAATCAGAATGGAGGATGCCGCAAAGGGCACACTGGTCTGAAGCTGAGCGGTCAGCAGCGTAGGCACGGCAGCCAAGACGGCCAGGAACAGTGCTGCAAACAGGTTCAAGCGGTTCACAGTGGTCTGCAGGTACTGGCGGATGTTCTTGCCGCGGGTACCCGGGATCGTTGCGCCCTGCATGATCAGCTGTTCAGCCTGCTGCTTGGGGTCGAAGCTGATGGAAGAGTAGAAGAAGGTGAACGCCACAATCAGCAGTGCGGAAATGATCATGTACCACACGCTGCCGGTGTTCATGTAGGTGGACCACCAAACGTAAGCACCGCTGCTGGTGCCGCCGATTAGCTGAATCACCGTTCCGGGGAAGGCGAGGAAGCTGTAGGCGAAGATCAGAGGCAGCACGCCGACGCTGACCACCTTCAGGCTCATGTGGGTGCTCTGGCCGCCGTAAACCCGGCGTCCCTTCACCTGCTTGGCGATTTGCAGCGGAATGCGGCGCTCGCCCATGTCCACGAAGGCAACCACAACGGTCATGATGATGGCTACCACAATGATGCTGATGGCACTGAGCCAAGCAGAGGCGGTGCCGGTAGAGAATGCGGTGCCGAAGCTGCTCACAATGCCGTTGAACAGGTTGGAGATGATACCAGCAAAGATCAGCAGGGAAATGCCGTTGCCCACACCCTTATCGGTGATGCGCTCGCCAATCCACATAGCCAAGGCACTGCCGCCAGCCATGCTGACACCCACCAGCACGTAGTTCAGCCAGCCGGACTTGATGTAGCCCAGACCTGCCACCAGACCAATGGCCTGCAGGGCAGCCAAACCAACCGTCACATAGCGGGTAATCTGTGCGATCTTTTCACGTCCGCCTTCCTCATCCTTGCTCAGCCGCTCCAGTGCCGGAATGGCAATGGTCAGCAGCTGCATGATAATGGAGGCGTTGATGTAAGGCGTAATACCCATGGCCATGATGGTCATCTGGGAGAACGCATTACCGGTCATCATGTTTACCAGTTCCAGCAGGGGCAGGGAGCTGGCATTGGTGCTGCTGAGCACCTTTGCCGCATCCACGCCGGGAGCAGGAATCACGCCGACCAGGCGGAAGAGGATCAGCATACCGAAGGTATACAGGATCTTCTTACGCAGGTCAGGAATCCGCCACATCTTCTTGAGGCTCTGAATCATATCAGATCACCTCGGCTTTCCCGCCGAGTGCCTCGATCTTTTCCTTTGCCGTGGCAGTGAACTTTGCAGCCTGGACGGTGAGCTTCTTGGTCAGCTCGCCGTTGCCCATGACCTTAACACCGCCCAGCGTCTTCTTAATGATGCCGGCGTCGATCAGGGACTGTGCAGTAACCACATCGCCATCGTTGAAAATCTCAAGGCGTTCAACGTTCACGCAGGCATAGTCGGTGCCGAAGACATTATAGAATCCCTTCTTAGGCACACGACGATACAGGGGCATCTGGCCGCCTTCGAAGCCGGGGCGCTTGCCGCCGCCGGAACGAGCCTTTGCACCCTTATGGCCCTTACCGGAGGTCTTGCCCAGACCGGAACCCACACCGCGTCCCAGGCGCTTAGGCGCCGTGGTAGAACCGGCTGCGGGGGTCAACTCGTGCAGTTTCATTGGGGTTTCCCTCCTTTACTCATTCACTTCTTCGACCTTCACCATGTGCTTCACGGCGAAGATCTGCCCGCGGATGCAGGCATTGTCAGGCTGAGTCACAGTCTGACCCACCTTACGCAGGCCCAGCGCTGCCACCGTGGCCTTGTGCGTGGGCAGGCTGGCGATGGGAGACTTCGTCAAGGTAATCTTGAGTTTCATCGTTCCTTCCTCCTTAGCCCAGCAGTTCTTCCACGGTCTTGCCGCGCATCTTGGCAACCTGCTCAGCACTGCGCAGCTGCTTGAGTGCTTCCAGGGTTGCCTTTACCATGTTGATAGGATTGTTGGTGCCGAAGGACTTGGTACGGATGTCCTTCACACCAGCCAGCTCCAGCACAGCACGGGCGGCACCGCCAGCGATCACGCCGGTACCTTCGGGAGCGGGCAGCAGCACGCACTTGGCGGTGCTGTAGTAAGCGGTGGTTTCGTGGGGGATGGTGGTGCCGTTCAGGGGAACAGTCACCATGTGCTTCTTGGCATCCTCGCCGGCCTTACGAATGGCCTCGGGGATTTCAGCAGCCTTGCCCATGCCCGCACCGACACGGCCGTTTTCATCGCCAACCACGACCAGAGCGGAGAACCGCATGTTGCGGCCGCCCTTTACGGTCTTGGACACGCGATTGACAGCGACCAGTTTTTCTTTGAATTCGCTGACCTGTTCGTAGCGTTGCATTTGCGTGTGTCCTCCTTCTTAGAAATCAAGTCCGGCTTCACGGGCGCCCGCAGCAACTTCCGCAACGCGGCCGGTATAAACATAGCCGCCACGGTCGAAGACCACGGTCTTGATGCCGGCCTGGACAGCACGCTCACCGATGAGCTTGCCAACCTTCTTAGCGGCGCCCTTCTTGTCCACATCTGCCAGCTGGCCCTTCAGTTCAGGGTCAACGGTGGATGCGCTCACCAGCGTTACGCCCTTCACATCGTCGATGATCTGAGCATAGATGTGGTTCAGGCTGCGATACACGGACAGACGCGGCATATCAGGGGTGCCGCTGATCTTTTTGCGAACCCGCGCGTGACGAATCACGCGAACCTCATTACGGTCACGCTTTTTGAACATTCTGCAGTCACTCCTTACTTCTTACCGGTCTTGCCTTCCTTGCGGCGGATGTGCTCATCAGTGTACTTAATGCCCTTGCCCAGATAGGGTTCAGGCTTACGGATTGCACGGATGTCTGCTGCAAGGTTGCCCACCTGCTGCTTAGAGATGCCCTTCACCACGATGGTGTTGGGGTTGGGGGTCTCAAAGCTGATGTTTTCGGGGGCTTCGAGAACAACGGGATGAGAGAAGCCGATGTTGATGGTCAGCTTCTTGCCGCCTTCAGCAGCGGCACGATAGCCGGTACCAACCAGCTCCAGAGACTTAGAGAAGCCCTCGGTCACGCCGACGACCATGTTGTGCACCAGCGCGCGATACAGGCCGTGCATGGCCTTGTGGGGCTTAGAATCGGTGGGGCGCTCGAGGGTGACTACGTTACCCTCCTGCTTCACGGTGATGGCGCTGTTCACCTGCTGGGACAGGGTGCCCTTAGGACCCTTTACCGTCACCAGGTTGTCGTCACCGACCGTAACCGTCACGCCCGCGGGGACATGAATCGGAAGTCTTCCGATACGAGACATATTCGCACCTCCATTGACGTGTCGGTTTTTACCAGATGTAAGCCAGCACTTCGCCGCCGATGGCGTTCTTGCGGGCTTCCTTGTCCGTCATCAGACCCTTGCTGGTGCTGACGATGGCAATGCCCAAACCGCCGAGCACCTTAGGCAGCTCTTCGCAGCGGGCATACACACGCAAGCCGGGCTTGCTGATGCGCTTCAGACCGTTAATAACGGGGGTCTGCTTACCGTTGACATACTTGAGGGTGATCTTGAGAGAACCCTGCAGTCCGTCATCTACATAGTCAACAGCCTTGATGTAGCCTTCATCCAGCAGAATCTTGGCGATGGCTTTCTTCGTATTGCTTGCAGGCAGCGTCACAGCGTCATGCTTGGCGACCTGGGCATTGCGGATCCGGGTGAGCATATCGCCGATGGGATCACTAATAACCATGGTTTAACCTCCTTCCGTTCTTCTCCGCTTACCAGCTGGCCTTGCGGACACCGGGGATTTGGCCCTTATAGGCCAGCTCTCTGAAGCAGATACGGCACACGCCATACTTGCGCAGCACGGAGTGCGGACGACCGCACAGACGGCAACGGGTGTAAGCGCGAGTGGAGAACTTGGGAGTCCTCGACTGCTTGAGTTTCATGCTCAGCTTTGCCACTTGATTTTTCCTCCTTCAATTACGCCTGTGCGAAGGGCATGCCCAGCAGGCGCAGCAGCTCCATGCACTCCTCATCGGTCTTAGCGGTGGTAACGAAGATCATTTCCATGCCGCGGATCTTTTCGACCTTGTCGTACTCGATTTCGGGGAAGAGCAGCTGCTCGTGGATGCCCAGGGCGTAATTGCCGCGGCCGTCGAAGGCCTTGGTGCTCACGCCGCGGAAGTCACGCACGCGGGGGAGCGCAACGCTGACGAGCTTGTCCAGGAATTCCTCCATGCGAGCACCCCGCAGGGTAACCTTAGCGCCCACATTCTGGCCTTCACGAACCTTGAAGTTTGCAATGGACTTCTTGGCCTTGGTGACCATGGGCTTCTGGCCTGCGATGGTGGTCAGCTCGTTCACTGCCATCTCCAGTGCCTTGGCGTTGTCCTTGCAGTCGCCCAGACCCATGTTGATGACAATCTTCTCAAGCTTGGGGATTTCCATAACGTTCTTGTAGCCGAACTTCTGCTGCAAAGCAGGAACAGCCTCGGCCAGGTACTTTTCCTTAATACGGGTAGCCATTTGGCTTTTCCTCCTTCTCAGTCAATTTCCGCCTGGCACTTCTTGCACACGCGGATCATCTTGCGGACGTTCTTGCCCGCATCATTGGTCACAGTGGTCACCTTGTGGGCAACACGGGTAGCCTTGCCGCACTTGGGGCACACCAGCATCACATTGGAAGCGTCCACAGGGAGCTCCTTCTTGATGATGCCGCCGGGCTGCATGGCGTTGCGGGCCTTCTGGTGCTTGGTCACCAGGTTAACGCCCTCAACGGTCACACGGCCGGTCTTGGGGAAAGCGGCAACAATCTTGCCCTTCTTGCCCTTGTCCTTGCCGGAGATGACAACGACCTGATCATTGTTCTTCACATGCATATCGTCTTACCTCCTCACAGAACTTCGGGAGCCAGGGAGACGATCTTCATGAAGTCCTTCTCACGCAGCTCACGGGCAACAGGTCCAAAGATACGGGTACCGCGGGGCATCTTCTGATCATTGATGATCACGGCAGCGTTGTCATCGAACTTGATGTAGCTGCCATCAGGACGGCGCTTGTTCTTGCGCATCCGGACGATAACGGCCTTGACCACATCGCCCTTCTTGACGGTGCCGCCGGGGGTGGCGGTCTTCACGCTGGCAACGATCACGTCGCCAATGGAACCATCACGCCGGAAAGAACCGCCCAGCACGCGGATGCACATGATTTCCTTGGCGCCGGAGTTATCGGCAACCTTAAGTCGCGTTTGCGGCTGAATCATAGGGTATTTCCTCCTTACAACATGACGGCAGGCTTACTTGGCCTTCTCGATGATCTCCACCAGGCGCCAGCGCTTGTCGTGGCTCAGCGGGCGGGTTTCCATCACGCGGATGGTATCGCCAACGCCGCACTCGTTGTTCTCATCGTGAACCTTCAGCTTACTGGTCTGGTTCAAGATTTTGCCATACAGGGGATGACGGACACGGGTCTTGATCTGAATGACACAGGTCTTATCCATCTTGTCGCTGACCACGACACCGATCCGGGTTTTACGAAGTCCTCTTTCTTCAGACATTGAAGCGGCTGCCTCCTTTCAGTATATCTTACGCCTGTTCCTTGAGGCGAAGAATGGTCTTTGCCCGTGCAATATCACGCTTCACAGCGCTGATCTGCATGGTGTTCTGCAGCTGACCGGTGGCAAGCTGGAAACGAAGGTTGAACAGCTCGCTCTTCAGCTCCTTCACCTTAGCGGTGAGTTCTTCCTGGTTCATAGCGGAGAATTCATTAGCCTTCATTATTTGTCACCACCCGCTTCTGTCGTGGCCGTGGTAGCACGGCTGATAAACTTGGTCTTCAGAGGCAGCTTGTGGGCGGCCAGACGCAGGGCTTCACGAGCCACGTCTTCAGGCACGCCGGCGATCTCGAACAGCACACGGCCGGGCTTGACCACCGCTACCCAGTACTCAGGAGAGCCCTTGCCGGAACCCATTCGAGTTTCAGCAGGCTTTTCCGTTACAGGCTTATCGGGGAAGATCTTGATCCACACCTGACCGCCACGCTTGGTGTAACGAGTCAGTGCGATACGAGCGGCCTCGATCTGCTGGCTAGTGACCCAGCAGGGCTCAGTTGCCTGGAGGCCGAATTCGCCGTAAGCCAGGAAGTTACCGCGATGGGCTTCGCCCTTCATACGACCGCGGAACACCTTACGGCGCTTTACTCTCTTCGGCATCAGCATAGGTTACTTTACCTCCTTCGCGGCAGGGGCCTTCTTGGCCTTGGGCAGGATCTGTCCCTTGTAGATCCAGACCTTTACGCCCAGGCGGCCATAAGTGGTCTTGGCTTCTGCGAAGCCGTAGTCAATGTTGGCACGCAGGGTCTGCAGCGGGATGGAGCCGTCATGATAGTGCTCGGTACGGGCAATATCGGCGCCGCCCACACGACCGCTTACGCAGGTCTTGATACCCTTTACGCCATTGATCTTCATGGCACGCTGCTGAGCCTGCTTCAGAGCACGGCGGAAGCTGATGCGCTTCTCCAGCTGCTGAGCAATGTTCTCTGCAACCAGCTGAGCATCGGCATCAGGCTGCTTGACTTCCATCACGTTGATGTGAGCCGGACGACCCAGGAACTCGGTGATGTCCTTCTTCAGTGCCTCGATGCCAGCGCCCTGGCGGCCAATGATCATGCCAGGCTTAGCGGTGAAGATGTTCACCGTAATATCCTTGGCAGTACGCTCGATATCAATCTTGCTGATACCGGTTGCGTAATACTTTTCCTTCAGCATGTCGCGCAGCTTGTGGTCCTCGACCAGGTAGTTGGCAAAGTCCTTCTTGCCAGCATACCAGCGGGTGCTCCAGTCAAAGATCACACCGACGCGAGCGCCGTGGGGATTAACTTTCTGACCCATGGATAAACCTCCTTCGCCTTACTTCTGATCCAGCACCACGCTGATGTGGCTGGTGCGCTTGAGCATGGGGGACGCGCTGCCGCGGCTGCGGGCAACGTAGCGCTTCAGCGTGGGGCCCGGGTTGGCATACACTTCAGCGACATAGAGGTTCTGACGGTTCAGCTCCTGGTTGTTCACCGCATTGGCGATGGCGCTGTTGAGCACCTTTGCCACAACGGGAGAAGCAGCCTTGGGCGTGTACTGCAGGATTGCAAGTGCTTCGTCCACATTCTTGCCGCGGATCAGATCGATAACGATCTTCACCTTACGGGAGGAGATGCGAACGTACTTGGCATGAGCCTGAGGCCGCTTGTCAGCATTCAGCTTACGAGCAGCAGCCTTTTCCTTAGAACGGGTTGCCATTTCGTTTCACTCCTCTCTTCTTACTTGCGGCCGGTGGCCTTGTCACCGGCATGCCCGCGGAAAGTGCGGGTGGGGGCAAATTCGCCCAGCTTGTGGCCTACCATATCCTCGGTGACATAAACCGGCACATGCTTACGGCCGTCATGCACAGCAATGGTGTGACCTACGAAATCCGGGAAGATGGTGGAAGAACGAGACCAGGTCTTCACAACATTCTTCTTGCCGGATGCATTCATTTCGGTAATACGCTTCATCAGCGCGCCCTCAACATAAGGGCCCTTCTTAACGGAACGACTCATTCGTTAGCTGCCTCCTTCCTATGGGATGCGCTTACTTGCTGTTAGCGCGCTTCACAATCATGCGATTGGAATACTTCTTGTGCTTCCGGGTCTTGTAACCCAGTGCGGGCTTGCCCCAGGGAGTCACAGGAGCAGGCATACCAACAGGGCTCTTGCCCTCGCCGCCGCCATGGGGGTGATCGCAGGGGTTCATAACCACACCACGAACCGTAGGACGGACGCCCATGTGACGAACACGGCCAGCCTTGCCCAGGCGGACATTCTCGTGGTCAGTGTTGCCCACGGTGCCGATGGTGGCCTTTGCGTTCAGGGGCAGCTTGCGCATTTCGCCGGAGGGCAGACGCACCTGAGCGAAACCGTTTTCCTTAGCCATCAGCTGAGCGCTCATGCCGGCGGAACGAACCAGCTGGCCGCCGCGGCCGGGCTTGAGCTCCAGGTTGTGGATCAGGGTGCCGACGGGGATGTTGTTGATGGGCAGCGCATTGCCGGGCTTAATGTCGGCATTCTCGCTGGACACCACCGTGTCGCCTACCTTCAGGCCCAGAGGAGCCAGAATGTAACGCTTCTCGCCATCCACATAGTGGAGCAGAGCGATGAAGGCGCTGCGGTTAGGATCGTATTCGATAGCAGCAACCTTTGCAGGAACTTCCAGCTTGTTACGCTTGAAGTCAATCACACGGTACTTGATCTTATTGCCGCCGCCCTGATGACGAACGGTGATCTTGCCCTGGTTGTTGCGACCGGAATTCTTCTTCTTGTACTCAATCAGGCTCTTCTCAGGGGCCTTCTTGGTAACCTCTTCATAGGTCAGAACCGACATAAAGCGCCGGGCGGGCGAAGTCGGCTTGTAGAGACGAATAGCCATTTTTCTGTCCTCCCTGCTTTACTGAGCCATGCCCTCGAAGAACTTAATGGGCTTGGAGTCCTTCTTCAAAGTCACATAGGCCTTCTTGACTTCCGGGGTGCGACCGGCGGTACGACCCTGGCGCTTGATCTTGCCCATGGTGCGGAGGGTGTTGACTTTCTCCACCTTCACGCCGTCATCGGCGAAAACAGCTTCCACAGCCATCTTGATCTCGGTCTTGGTAGCGTTCACAGCCACTTCGAAGATGTACCGCTTATCAGCGATGCCTTCGTACGCCTTTTCCGTGAGGACGGGGCGCAGGATGATGTCATGAGGATCCTTCATTATGCGTACACCTCCTCGACAGATTCAACAGCAGCCTTGGTGAGAATCACCTTGCCGGCGTTCAGGATGTCGTAAACATTCAGAGTGTTTACATAGGTGGTCTTTGCTTCAGCCAGGTTGGCAGTAGCGCGGACAACCGTCTCGTCCCGCTCAGGGAGCACCACAAGAGCCTTCTTGGTAGCACCCAGCTTCTTGAGGGCTTCAGCCATCAGCTTGGTCTTTGCATCGGCCAGCTTCAGTTCGTCAACCACCATCAGCTCTTCGGCGTTCAGCTTAGCAGTCAGTGCAGACTTGAAAGCCAGACGGCGAACCTTCTTGGGAACTGCCAGGTAATAATCCCGGGGCTTGGGAGCGAACACCACGCCGCCGTGCTTGAACTGGGGAGCCCGGTTGCCGTGATGGCGAGCATTACCGGTGCCCTTCTGGCGATAAATCTTGCGGCCGCCTCCGCGAACTTCGCCGCGGGTCTTGGCGCTCTGGGTGCCCTGGCGCTGTGCGGCCAGGTAGGCACGGACGACCAGGTGCATGGCAGCTTCGTTGACGTTGGCAGCGAAGATCTCGTCGCTCAGTTCAACCTCGCCAATGGCCGCGCCTTCCATGTTATAAAGAGCAGTCTTAGGCATTGTTCTTTCTTCCTCCTTGTCCAGCGTCAGGCCTTGCACGTGTCGCGGACAATCAGCAGGCCGCCGTTGGGGCCGGGCACAGCGCCCTTCACCAGCAGCAGATTGCGTTCTGCATCCACGCTCACGACTTCCAGGTTCTGAATCGTTACACGATCCACACCATAGTGGCCAGCCATGTGCTTATTCTTGAACACGCGGGAAGGATCAGAGTTAGCGGACATAGAGCCCACACCACGGTGATACTTGGAGCCGTGTGCCATGGGGCCGGTGTGCTGATTCCAGCGCTGGATGGGGCCAGTATAGCCATGGCCTTTGCTGGTGCCGGTGATGTCAATCTTATCACCCGCAGCGAACTGATCAGCCTTCAGTTCGTCGCCGACCTTGTAGCCGGTGCAATCATCGAACCGGAATTCCCGCAGGGTGCGCTTGGCAGCAACACCAGCCTTAGCGAAGTGTCCCAGTTCAGGCTTGTTCAGCAGCTTCTTGGCGCGGGTCTCGGTCAGCTCGCCAAAGCCAACCTGCACAGCGTCATAGCCGTCGGATTCCACATTCTTGGTCTGCACAACCGTGCAGGGGCCCGCTTCAATCACGGTGACCGGAACGAGACGGCCGTCTTCAGCGAAGACCTGCGTCATGCCGATCTTTTTGCCCACGATCGCTTTCTTCATGTTTCGTTCCTCCTGCCTTTACAGCTTGATTTCGATTTCGACACCAGCAGGAAGATCGAGCTTCATCATGGCGTCCACAGTCTTGGGGTTGGGATTGAGGATGTCGATAAGCCGCTTGTGGGTGCGGCGTTCGAACTGCTCACGGCTATCCTTGTACTTGTGGGTAGCACGCAGGATGGTGACGATCTCCTTCTCCGTGGGGAGCGGGATAGGGCCGGACACCCGAGCGCCCGTGCGCTTGGCAGTCTCGACGATCCGCTCTGCGGACTGGTCGATCAGATTGTGCTCATAGCTCTTGAGCTTGATACGGATTTTCTGGCTGGCCATTGATTTACCTCCTTGATCGTTCTCGGTTGCGCATGGCACTCACCCACTGCAGGTGCAGATCAGCGCTGCGCTGCGAGTCCGTCGCCCGATTATCGGGCTGGTCCGTGGTAATTACCCGCCTGGCCTGGCGGCAACTTACCACTTCATCCCTAAACAGACAACAGGCATATTATATAGTATACGGCGATAAATTGCAATAGGTTTTCCGCTTCTTTTTTCGGTTTTTTTCGTATTTTTTCTTTCAAGAAAGCCTGCAACCCCTTATTATGCTTATGTTACGCCTTCCACTATGATTACACGCCTTCGTGCGTATCTCATTTTTCATTCGTTCTTTCAGCTTTACCTCTGAAACGGTTGTTTTTCCTGATTTTTCGCCTGTTTTCACCGGCTTATTCCTGCTTTCCTCCCTTCGTTTTGTATACACGCTTTCCGGCGTGTCTATATTTCTTGTTTGTTTTTCACGAACTTTTTCAGCTTCTTCCCTTCTGTTTGTTCCTTTTGAACAACGAAAAAGGGAGAGTCCTGCTTGCAAGACTCTCCCACCATGGATGATTTGGTATTTTACTTCATATCTGTACGGATGATATACACCGTGGTTGCCTTCATGTCCTCTGCCACCAGATCATAGTGACCGGCCTCAGCAGCGCCATCGGCAGCTTCATTGTAGATCCGCAGTGCGTCCGCCAGGTCGTCCGTGCAGTAAGGCAGCAGCTTGTCAGCCACCTTCTTGGCACCGTCCGTCAGACCAGTCTGAAGGGTAGCCGTGCCATCCGCCAGCTGAGCAGCACCATCGGCCAGGGTGGTTGCGCCGGTGTGCAGCTGGGTTGCGCCGTCAGCTGCCTGACCAACACCAGCGGTATAGGTGTTCAGGCCAGTTACAAAGGCGTTCACGCTATCCAGCTGGGTCTTCAAAGAGGCAATCTGCTCATAGCCTGCCTGTGCAGGAGCAATGGCAGCTTCGATCTGATTCTGCACATCTTCGGACTGGAGGTTCTGCTCCACCAGGGCTTCCATCTGCTCCTGAACAGCAGCGTCAATCTGTGCCTTCACTTCATCAGTTGCCATCTGCTGCTTCACAGCGGCCGTGATCTGCTTTTCCTGTTCAGTCGTCACCTGACCAGCCTTAACGGCCTTCTGATAATCTTCTGCGGACAGGTTCAGACCCACAGCCTGCAGCACCGCTTCCAGCACCTTGGATTCCACCACAGGCTCCACCGCTTCACGAACGGCGCTTTCCTTTGCCTGTACAGCCTTTTCTACCGTAGCCCGTGCCTGTTCGGTGGCAGCTGCACGGAGGGTATCAGGGTTCAGAGCATCCAGAACGGTTTGCAGTGCTTCCGCATAGTTTTCCTGGGTCAGCTCCGGCAGGGTAATGCCAGCCTGATCCAAGCCGGCGGCAGCCAGCTGCTGATTGGCGGTGGCAAGCACGGCATCGAAGAGCTGGCTTGCGGCTGCATTCAGGGTTTCATTGTTAGCGGTCAGCGTGGTCAGGCCATCTTCCAGAGAGGTAATGCCTTCCGTCAGCTGATTGGCACCGTCCTTCAGTGCCTGCGCACCGGTCACCAGCTGATCCACACCATCGTTCAGCTCTGCCAGGGTATCGGTCAGGGTCTTCCAATCCCCATCCATTTCCGGCAGATCCTTGCCCTCGGACAAAGCAGTCAGCAGGGACACGGCCTGATCCTTCAGCTCCGTCAGATCCTGCACGTCATCCCCCACCTCATTGCACAGCACATCAATGGGTTCAGCAGTAGCCAGGGTCATCATCCAGCTGATTTCCGCATGGTCTGCCTTCGCCTTCACGGTGAAGTGGTCAGGCAGCTCCAGCTTTTCATCAAGACCGAGCACGGCATAACCAACCACTACCTGACGGTTGCCTTCCGTAAGGAGCATACCGTTTTCCACTTCAATGTCCGAAACCCCATCCTCAGGCATGGGCAGAATGCTTACCGCCACATAAGGGGCAGCGGTGGTGTAGGTCACGGTCAGTTCCACCTCACCGCTGATGTCCTTCAGCGTATCGGCGGAAACTTCCTTCCCATCCACCTTCACGGTGACAACAGGCTTTACGGCAACTTCCTTGTCGCTCTTGCCCTGATAGGTAATGTCCTTCCCGGCAGCGTTCCAGGTCAGGGTTTCCCCATCCAGGGTGAAGGTTTCGTGTCCGGCCATGTTTTCCACATTGGTCAGGCTCGTACGGTCGGTAATGGTGTCCAGGGCATCCTCATTCTTAATATGAACGTTATCAACCACCGTCGTCTGGGTGCCTGCTGCATCCATCACGGCGAAGACCCGTTCACTCTTTACGGTTTCTGCACCGGCACAGGCGGTTGTTACCATCATGGCACCAGCCAGTGCCAGGGAGATCAATTGCTTCTTCATGATCAGTTCCGCTCCTTTCGTCCCAGTCCTTATTGCTTCTTTTCCCGGGCACGCTTCATGCCCATGGAAGTATGAATAATCAGCTTATCGCAGGTCATGAGCAGGGCAGGCAGCAGGAAGAGCACCACAACCACAGAGCACAGTGCGCCACGAGCCATCAGGCTGCACATGGAGGAAATAATGTCTACATCAGAATACAGGCCTACACCGAAGGTGGCAGCAAAGAAGCCGAAGCCGCTGACCAGCACAGACTGGGCAGAGGATGCAACGGCATCGCCCACAGCCGCCTGCTTGTCCTTGCCAGCCTTACGGCCCTGCAGGTACTTGGTGGTCATCAGGATGGCGTAGTCCACTGTAGAACCCAGCTGAATGGTAGAAATCAGAATCGGTGCCACGAAGGGCAGGGTGGTATTCGTATAATAAGGAATGCACAGGTTCACGGCAATGGCCGCTTCAATCAAGGCTACCAGTGCCACAGGCAGGGAGATGGAACGCAGCACCAGTGCGATAATCAGGAAGATGGCTGCAATGGAGATAACGTTAACCACCTTGAAGTCCTGATCCGTGCAGCTGATCAAGTCCTTGGTGCAGGGGGCTTCGCCGATGAGCATGCCGCCCTCATCATACTTCTTCAGGATGCTGTTCAGCGAATCGATCTGAGCATTCACCGCATCGGTGGATACCACATAATTAGAAGAAACAAGCATCAGCTGATAATGATCGCTCTTCAGCAGAGAAAGCACATCATCCGGCAGAATACTTTCAGGGATGCCTGCATCCAGCAGGCTGTCCAGACAGATGACCTGCTTTACACCGTCCACAGCGGACATTTCTTCCGCCATGTCCTTCACGTTCTTCTGGCTTACGTCTGCATCCACCAGCACCAGATGGCTGGTAGAAACATCGAAGGTTTCGGACAGTTTCTCATTGGCCTGGGTAGATTCCAGGGTATCCGGCAGCACGGAGCTCATGTCGTAATACACAGCCACGTTGTTGTAGCCGTAGAAGGCCGGAATGCAGATGAGGAGCAGGATGACGAAGAGCACCTTGTAATGCTTCACCACGAAGCGGCTGAACCCGGTCATATCCGGCAGGAGGGGCTTGTGAGAAGTCTTCTCAATGGCCTTGTCCATGCACAGGATCACGCAGGGCAGCAGGGTAACCGTTGCCAGCACGCCCAGGATCACGCCCTTGCTCATGACAATGCCCAGGTCACGGCCCAGGGTGAAGCTCATGCCGCACAGGGCAACGAAACCGGCCACCGTGGTCAGGCTGGAGCCAATCACAGAGGAGAAGGTGAGCCGCACGGCCTGCGCCATGGCTTCGTTCTTATCTGCAATGACCGCCTTGTTTTCTTTGTAGCTATGCCAAAGGAAAATGGAGTAGTCCAGCGTCACAGCCAGCTGCAGCACAGCGGCAACAGCCTTGGTGATGTAGGAAATTTCGCCCAGGAAATAGTTGCTGCCCATGTTCCACAGGATGCTGACACCAATGCACAGCAGGAAGATCAGCGGCAGCAGGAAGGAGTCCATGGTCAGCATCAGCACGATGCAGCTCAGCACCACGGCGATGGCCACATAAATGCCTTCCTGTTCCTCCACCATCTGCTTGGTATCCGTAACCACAGCAGACAAGCCGCCTACGAAGCACGTCTTATCTGCAATGCTGCGAATCTGCTGAATGGCTTCCATGGTGCCTTCTGCAGAGGAAGTTTCATCGAAGAACACAGCCATCAGCCGGCAGTCGTCCTTCTGGAAAATCTCCCGAATGTTCTCCGGCAGGATTTCCACCGGAATGGAACCCTTCACGATGGAAGCATATCCGATGACGGAATCCACATGATCAACACCCCGGATGGCTTCTTCCAGATCCGCCTGTTCCACCTCGGTCAAGCCCTGGGTTACGCACAGGCTGAAAGCTCCCTTGTTGAAGTCCTCCATCAGAATGTTCTGACCACGTACCGTGTCCAGATCTTCCGGCAGATAGTACAGCAGGTCATACTTTACCTTGGTGGCTGCCATGCCGAAAACAGACGGCACCAGCAGTACCAGGCACAGAATGATGACCAATGCCTTGTGATGCACCAGCCATCGGGAAAACTTCTTCACGCTGCATCCTCCTTTTCTGAATTACCATACAGTTACTAAACAATGTGTTGACTTTATCAACGGTAGGCATTATAATAACTTTCGTGATGAAAATCAATCGACAGTTGATTCATTCATCGTCGGTAAATCAACATCGTTTTCAACGGTTGTTGTTTTTATCGACAGCAATGTTTGAAAATGTTGAGAATCTTTTTCCCAACTTGCTGAATGTGAGGTAGAAACCATGACTGAGAAGAAGGAAGACCGCCGAGTAAGGCGCACAAAGAAGCTTTTGACTCAAGGATTGACGGAGTTGATGCAGGAAAAGCCCCTGCAGGATATTACCGTGCGGGAGCTGGCAGAACGGGTGGATGTGAACCGGGGCACCTTCTACCTGTATTATCGGGACATCTTTGATATGCTGACGCAGGTGGAGGAAGACCTGTTCAGCAAGTTTGACCAGATCGTTGTGTCCCACAAGGATGACGTGATGTTCAGCCACACCCTCCCCTTCCTGGAGGATCTGTTCAACTTCATTCAGGAAAACAGTGAAATGTGCGCCGTGCTCCTTGGGGAACACGGGGACATGGCTTTTGTCCAGCGTCTGAACCATGTGGTACACGAAAAGTGCATGGCAGACTGGCAGCTGATTCGCCATCCCTGTTCCCAGGATGAGTTTACCTATCGGTATGATTTTGTTGTCTTCGGCTGCATTGGGCTGATTCGCACCTGGCTTTCCCGCCATTGTCAGGAGAGCACTTCCTACATGGCGAACCTTGCCAATGATATGATCCTCCGTGGTTCCATTCCCCTGAACGAGCTGTAATGCTGCACCGACAACCGCCCTTAAAATGCATAAAAGGCTGTCTCTTCCTGACCTTTGCAGATCACATGGGAGACAGCCTGTTTCAGGGCATCGACAAAGTGGCTTCGCCACTTTGTCGAGTTTTGCACTCACTCACTGGTCGAACGGTTTCACCGTTCTCCCGGCCGTTCGTTCGTGTAATGAAGCTTTTTCTAACGAAAAAGCACGAAAATCGCCGCACATGTCGCCGATTTTCGATCTAGAGTTGAAGGGCTTGCGAG
>CAVIWF010000045.1:0-21951 GCA_963646285.1 bacterium | reverse complement strand
CTTCGGGGCGTTAAACGGGGCGAAGCCCCTGTGCGGCGATTTTCGTGCTTTTTCGTCAGAAAAAGCTTCATTACACGAACGAACGGCCGGGAGAACGGTGAAACCGTTCGACCAGTGAGTGAGTGCAAAACTCGACAAAGTGGCCTTGCCACTTTGTCGATGTTCAAAGGCACCCCATGGTCACGCTGACCATGGGGTGCCCTGTTTCGTTATTCCCACTCAGCAGCTTGCAGGCTGCGAATGCTTTTACTTGGTGGCAGATGCGTACCAGGTACGGACTTCGTCAACCATTTCCTGCAGACCGGAGGCGTTCATTTCAGCAATGTAAGCGTCCCAATCAGCGTCAACATCCTTCGCACCGGTGATGAAGTCGATCATCCAGGTGTCCTTCAGATGGGTCAGGTTGCTCTGATATTCAGCCATCAGCGGCAGAGAGAACTGCACCAGGTTCACGATGCCCTTCTCGTCATAGTTGATGCTTTCTGCCCACAGGTTGCCGCGGGTAGGCAGCAGGATGGCCAGCTGAGGACCCCACTGGGTCGGGCCGTACTCGTCAACAGAAGCGAATTCCGGATACTTTTCACGGAAGGCGTCGGTCGTATACGCAATGTGGTTTTCAGGATCCTGCCAGTACCAGTAGTTGTTCACTTCGCCGTAAACGTCTTCCCACCAGCTGGTGTAGGTTTCCACGTCGTCGGAATACTGACGATCCATGAATTCCATGATGGCGCAGATGCGTTCCCACTTGTCGGGGTTGGAGGTTGCGCTTTCAGAGAAGCAGTAGAACTGAGACAGCATGTTCCAGCTCTTCACGCCAGCGCCATAGGGGCCTTCAACAGGCTGACCCAGCACGACGGATTCGGTGGGGTTCACTGCCAGGAATTCCTTGGCCACGTTGCCGGCTTCGCAGTCGATCAGGTTGCCTTCGGTGTCGTAAACCTGATACTGACCAGGCATTACCCAGTGATAGTAGTTACCACGGACGGTCATGCCGATGCGGTGATTGACCAGGCTGTGAGAGATTGCCCAGTAGCCGCCGGTGTTTTCGCCGGTGACGAATTCAGGGTCGATGATGCCTTCCAGGTACCATTCATGAGCAACCTTCAGGGCTTCCTTGTACTGGTTGGAGACGGCAGCATACTGCACTTCGCCATCCAGCAGCTGGAAGTAGGAGTGGTCGGTGCGGCCGTCGCAGGCACCGGGGTTCACGCCATAAGCGCCCCACAGCACACGCAGACCGTCGGAGGACAGACCGTAGGTGTCGTCCACGCCGTTGCCGTCAGGATCTTCCTTGGTGAAGCGAACCATCAGGTCGTGGAACTGGTCCAAGGTGGTCGGGATTTCGGCGTTCAGGTTCTTCAGCCAGGTTTCGTTGTAAACAACGGGCAGATGGAACATGTTGCCGGAAGCGATGGCGGGAATGCCGTACTGCACGCCATCCACAGCGCCGTAGGACCAGAAGGAGCCGTCGGCGTAGTTGTCAATAGCGGCGCAGATCTTCGGAGCCAGGGTGCGCAGGGTGTCCATGTCGATGGCGCCCAGCACTTCCTGATCCACATAGCCGGAGAACTGGCTGGGATCCTTCAGGCGGATGACGTCAGGCACGTTGCCGCCCATGATGTAGGTGTTCAGCACCTCATTGAAGTTGGCATCGTCGATGGGCAGCATTTCAATATCGCAATTGAAGCGCTCTTCGATCATCTTGATGATGACGGCATCTTCAGCCGGCGGTGCGGTGTAGTAGGTCGTCCATGTAATGGTTACCTTGTCCCGGGTGCTCCAGTCGATTTCCGTCGTTTCGGCGGAAGCCGTCGGGATCACAACCATCGTAAGCAGCAGACACAGGATGGCAGCCAGAGAGACGAGTTTACGCATGGGATCTCCTCCTTTGTTGTATATACTCAAGAAGGGAAGTGCAGCACGCTGCAACCTTAGCCCTTCAGAGAACCGACCATAACGCCCTTGACGAAGTACTTCTGCACGAAGGGATACACGCACAGGATGGGCACCGTTGCCACCATGATGGTAGCAGCCTTGATGGTGTCGCTGGTCATGTTGGTGTTCACTTCCTCGCCGGACATGCTCACCACGCTGTTGGAGCCTTGGAGCACGATGCGGCGCAGGGTAATGGCAAGCACCTGCTTGGTGGTGTCATGAACGTAGAGCATGGCATCGAACCAAGCATTCCAGTGACCCACGGCCGTCCACAGGGCGACAGTAGCAAGAATGGGCTTGGACAGGGGCAGGATAATGCGATAGAGAATCAGAATGTCATTGGCACCGTCGATTCGGGCACTTTCCTCCAGAGAATCCGGCAGGGACATCAGGTAATTGCGCATGATGGTAATGTTGTATGCACTGATGGCGCCGGGGAGAATCAGCGACCAGATGCTGTCAATCAGCTGCAGGTTGCGGATGAGCAGGTATTCCGGCACCATGCCGCCGGAGAAGAACATGGTGATCACCAGCAGAGTCGTCCAGAAATTCCGGTTGGGGAAATCCTTCTTGCTCAGGGCGTAGGCGTAGTGGACGCCCAGCAGCAATGCCACCAAAGTGCCCAGACCCGTGCGGACAATGGTCCAGAAGTAACCGTAATAAATGTACTTGGAGGAAAGCACGTTGGCGTAGCTCTCCAAACTCATGTACTCCGGCCAGATGTAAACCTTCGAGATGGCGACCTTTTCCGCATCCGCCAGGGACAGGGCCAGCTCGTACCAGAAGGGATAGAGCATCGTCAGTGCCAGCAGGCCGAGGACGATCACGTTGATCACATCAAAGATATGCTCGCCAGTGGTGCGCTTAATCCGGCTGCTGTGTCCACGCTTCTTTACCGCCGTCGTCATATGCATGCTCCTCCTTCCTTACCAGATGCCATTGTCGCTGATCTTCTTGGAAATGCCATTTGTTATCAGCACCAGTGCCAGAGAAATCACATTGCGGAACAGTCCCACAGCCGTTGCTTCTGCCAGGGAGCTGTTTGTCATGTTCTTCAAGCCAAGGTCATAGGTGTAAACGCCCAGCACGTTCGATACCCGGTACACGGCGCTGTTCATCATGTTGTACACCTGATCGAAGTTGTCGCTCAGGATGGAGCCGGAGCGGAGAATCAGCATCACCGTAACAGTGGGCAGGATGGACGGAAGGGTAATGTACCACACACGCTGGAACCGGGATGCGCCGTCAATCAGGGCTGCCTCGTACATTTCCTGATCCACGGCTGAAAGGGCAGCCAGATAGATGATGGAACCCCAGCCTGCACTCTTCCAGATGTTGGTGATAACCAGCACCCAACGGAAGGTGCTGACCTCACCCATGAAGTAGTAGGGTGTCAATCCGAACGCCCTTGCCAGTGCTGCAAAGGGACCCGTGGAAGGGGACAGCAGCTGAATGAACAGGCCGGAGAGCGTAACCCAGGAAATGAAGTGGGGCAGATAGGAGAAGGTTTGAACCACTTTCTTGTACCGCTCGTTGCGCAGTTCATTGAGCAGGAGCGCCAGAATGATGGGCATGGGGAAACCGATGACGAAATTCATAAGGCCGAGGATCACCGTGTTCTGGAATGCCTGCCAGAACGCCGGCTTGCTGAAGGCCTTGGCGAACACGCCCCAGAAAGGATCGTACCAGGGTGAGCCCGTGATGCCCAGCTTGATCTTGAAGTTCTTGAATGCAATGATCACGCCGTACATGGGCTCGTACTTGAAGATCAGCAGCACAACGATGCTGGGGATCAGCAGGATCATCAGGTAGCGATACCGCCAGTAGCTGCGCATCGTCCTGGAGAACCGATCGCCAAGCGTCGGCTTGCTTGCACGTGCAATCTTGCTCATTTGCATTCACATTCCTTCCATCGGTCTGATCAGCGGTTGCTGCTCCCCCTCAGGGACCTGGGATCAAAGGGTTTGGTGCCCAGATGAATGACCCGGTCAACGGGGGTAAAGTCCGTCATGTACAGCGTAAAGTGGTCTGTACTCTGGGGGTAAGCGTTGGTGGAGCGGCCAAGGTTCCCGTGCTCGCAGAAGCCGGGGGACAGGGTAATCACGTCCCCTGCCTGATTGCTCAACTCCACTTCGCCGTTCATCAGGATGATGCTTTCTCCTGCCTTGCCCTCCATCAGGAACTGCTCCCCGCGCACCTTGCAGGGCAGTACCCCTGCTTCCAGGCGGAAGGGTACCCGGTCAATGCCTTCTGTATGGATGGCAACATCAATGCCGTCGCCGGTATCCGTAACGCTCACTGTCATATCCAGTGGCAGCCCCAGCACCTTTTCCCGGGTATGGGGGTTATCCATTGCCCACCAGTCCGACGTTGCCGGCAGGTTCGGCCAGAAGGGCTTATAGTACCATCCTGCCGCATGGGACTTCATTTGATAGCCGCCGGGAATCGCTTCCATTTTCTCACCTGAGAAATGCCGCCGGTCGCAGACATTGGCGTAAATCACCAGATACATCGTCAGTGCGCCGCTCTGGAAATACAGGAAGTTCGGCCGATCTTCCATGATGGTCCAGGAATAATTTCCGTTTCTTGTCCGGGCAATGCGGGAGGCGGGGAACATGCGGCTGTACTTGGTCATGCAGGTGGTGTCGAAGGTTTCGTCATCCCCATAGCCGTCCAGATCATCGTAAAGGAGCAGCCATTCAATGCCGTTGGATACAATCCCGTGACGCTTCGCCGTGGCGTACATGACTTCCGCCGCACTGGCCAGCTTCTTGTCCTTGAGGAAGTAGCCGGTCAGCAGGAAAAGGATATAATAGGTATCCAGATAGACCTTCCGCCCATTGTCCTGACGGGTGGAGTTGTTCGTAAACACGGAATCATCAGGGTCGATGTAAGCGAACATCATTTCCAGGTTTGCCTTGCTGGCTTCGAGGAACCGCTTTTCCCCTGTGCCGATGTACAGGCGGATCATCTGATCATCGTTAACCTGATTGTAGTTGCCGGCACTGCGCTCGGCAAACTCCCCATCCTCATTGATATCGAGGCCTTCCGCCAGATACTGATCCGCCCGGTCGGAGAATTCCTTGCGCCCCGTTGCCTTCCATGCACACTTGAGGCAGGCGGAAATGGCCCAGCGGTGGTTCGGCGTATGGAAGCCGCCAGCGGCGATTCCCTCTGCACAGGTTTCGATGAAGTGCTTCACCGGCGCCTTGAGCCATTCGGTGGTTGCATCGCAGCGCTTTTCCATAAGCCACCATGCGTTGAAGATAGCATTGGTCATGAAGGCCGTGTCCGGGGGAGATGCGAAATTGCAGCCGGACAAATCGAAGCAGCCGTCGGGGCGCTGATGACGCTCCATGTAGACAAAGGTGCGGCGAATGGCTTCGGCGGTGCGCTCCTCATGATAGTGGCGGCTTTCCTTGCAGATATAGCCAATAATCAAATCGGACAGGCGGAAGCCGCTCTCTCTCGGTTCCACCATCATGGCCTTGGGATAAATGAAGCCGCCGAAATCAGGATTTTGGGGATCTGTTTCCTGGGCTGCCATCAGGCGATCCATCAGGGCATCGTGGCTTGCCATCATTTCAGATAAGTGAAGCATCAGGTTCTTGCACCGTCCTTCCAACGGTCGGGGGGGTTGTAACATCTTATTGTATCCCTTCCTATGGATGGAATGGATACATTGCGCTCATTAAGTCTACCAAAACTATACCACAACTTATCCATTCCGTCAATAGGTTTGGCATTTTTATTTCATGGCTTTTGTCGATTGTTACGCATCTTTTCTCGCTCGCCATGGGGATTTTTTGTTTGTTTTCACGCATTGTCATTCTTTTATCAGCTCCCGCCTGTTATTCTCCTTGAATTTCCTTGCATCACGGTTGTCACTTTGGTTATATTTTGAGCAATTTTCTCGTTCTCTGCCTTGCAAGGGTTTCCTTTTAGGTTTATAATGATTGCAATCGTTTTTTGTCCGCAAAGGAGGAAGTCTTCGTGCAGTCCGCATCCTTTTCCAGGCGTTCCTATTACTCACTTCTGCTGTTCAACTTTACTTTCTTCATGATGGATACAACGAGCAGCTACTTCAGCATCTATCTGAACGAAATCGGTCTCAGCAAGTCCATGATTGGTCTCATCACCGGTGTCGCCGCCGCTGCCGCCATGTTCGCCCAGCCTTTTCTTGGCGTGATGGCAGACAGCTCCCGCAGCAAAAACCGGCTGCTTCAGCTGCTCATCCTGATCACCGCCGTTCTGTATCCCCTGATTCTGCTGAACCAGTCCTTCCTTTACATCCTGATTCTTTATGCCCTCTACTACATTTGCCGCCGTGCCGAACCCTCCCTGAATGTGTCCATGAGCGTGGAGTATTCCGAGCTGACCCATCATGATTATGGTCCCATCCGTATGATGGGGGCTTTGGGTTACGCCATGGCCATGTACCTGGTGGGACAAATTTCCGCCTCCGGCACCACCTCCACGTTCTACGTCTTTTCCGCCTTCTGCGTGCTCAACATGCTGCTGATTTTTCTGCTGCCTCCCTTTAAGGGGCACAACAGCCGTCAGAAGGGTGAGCACCTTCCCATCCGCATCATCCTGAAAAACCGCCCCATCCTGCTGCTCATGGTTTACATGATGCTGTACACCCTGGTGCAGGGCATTTATTTCTCCTATTACTCCCTGTATTTCACGGAAACCCTCCACGGCTCCAATGAGCTGTACGGCACCATGCTGGCTGCCGGTGCCCTGTTCGAGATTCCCTTCCTGTTCCTCGCCGACCGGCTTGTCCGCAAGGTTGGCACGAAGCGGATTCTGCTGATTCTCGGCATCATCGGCGCTGTTCGCTGGCTGCTGACGTACCTGATCAGCTCCCCCGCCATTCAGTTCGCCATTCAGATGCTCAACTGCCTGAACATGCTCAACAGTGTTGCCATTTCCCTGACCCTCAGCCGCATGGTAGCACCCCAGTTCAAGACCACCATCCAGACGCTGCTGTACACCTTTGAATCTGCCGTGTCCATCCTGATTTCTTCCTTCCTTGGCGGCATCTTTGCCGACCTTGTGGGTATTCGCCCCATGTTCCTGATTGCTGCCTTCATCGGGCTTACCTCCAGCATTGTTTTCCCCGGGCTGCTGATGAAGAGCGAGGATCTGCAAAGCGTCCAGGCCTTTGAAGCTTAATGGGCAAAACAAAACCAGGACACCGTTTCCGGCATCCTGGCAAAATCTTTTCACTTGTTTGACAGAGAAGGGTTCCTTCTGGGCACCCTTCTTATTTTGTTTCCTGTTCGATCTTTTCAATCAGCTGCACCCACTCCTTGGGGGATTTGGTCAGGTAGGTGGGCTCTTCGTCCGGCATACTGGCCGATTTCACATACCGGGGGCTGTAGTCCAGCAGCACGGAAATCATCCCCACACCGTTTGCCCCTTTAATGTCCCGCAGGCGATTATTGCCGAACATGACCATATGCCCGAAGTCCTCTTCTGTCAATCCCAGCTTCTGCCTTGCATCATGGAACATTTTGGGGCTGGGCTTCAGTTCGCCGACTTCCTCGGAGATGGTGTGGGTTTCAAAAAGATCCCACCCCTTCAGTTTGCCCAGAATGTTGCGGAAGGATGCGGTTCGCCCGTCCGCAATCAGGGCAAGCCGATAGCCTTGCTTGCTGAAGGTATCCAGTGCCTCCAGTGCACCGGGGATAGGTTCGGCGGACAGCACATCCCCGTTATCCGCAAATACCTGCGTACCCTCGTCCACCAGAGTATCCCCGCAGTCAAAACACAGAATCAGTTTCTTCACGTTATGCCTCCTTGATCACCCGGAACGTCCGCACACGGAACGGTGCAAAGGTCAGTTCCAATGCATTGCCCTTACCGATGGGCAATTGTTCCTCCTCTGCCATGCCGCATTCCGTCACCGTGGCTGCATAGGGCAGATGAAGGGTGGTTTTTGCATACATATGCTGACTGTTATAGAGCCGCAGCACAACCCCCCTGCCATCTTCCGCCGGCTTGATGGTTTCCACCAGCACATGCAGGCCCTCGGCATAGAAGCCTTCCGATGGCTGGCGGCAGGATCCCTGCATCACCGTAAGGGGCTGATTCAATGCATAGCCCTGCTGCACAACCCCGCTGTCTGCCAAGGATGTGGCAAAGGGATACAGGGCGTACGTCAGGTCATGCTCGCCAAGGTTATTCTTATCATCCGGCACAAGGGGCGCACGCAGAAGCGTCAGTGCCAGCGTGCCGCGCTGACTGCTGATGCCGTAGCTGCCATCATTGAGCAGGGCAAAGCCTCGGCGATCCTCGCACAGAGCCGAATACCGATGATTGCACACCTCATACCGGTCGGATGCGAATTTCGTTGACTGGTGAGCCGGGCGTGTCACATAGCCGAACTGAATTTCATGCACGGCGTTGTCTGTCAGGATGTTGCTTTCAAAGAACGTTTTCAGCATACGATGCCGTTCCTGCCAGTCAATGTGGGTGGTGAAGTCAATCCGCCGGGAGGATGCGTACAGGCGCATCACCTGCGTGGCACAGCTAGCGCCAAACTTCCGCACGATCCGCAGGGCACAACAGCCGGGCGTGTCCTCCGCCACTTCCACCGTCACATCCATGGCATCTGGCATGAGGCGTGTTTCCCAGTCCCGGTCCAGCTCCCACGCATCGTAGACCGCCTGTACATTCTGAAACAGCCGCCAGTCGTTCATCCGCTGGCCATGTGCCATCAGGGGCAGTCCGTTTTCCAAGTCAACAAGGGCTGTGATAACGCCCTGCGTATTTACTTCCACATGCAGGTACCGATTTTCCAACACGTAGCCTTCTGCCGTTTGCGTCAAGCGGGCATCCTCCGGCTGAGGCATGGGGGTCACCTGTGCTGCACCATCTGCCGGTGCATGAAGGTACTGCCACCTGCCGTCCATCTGCACCCATTCTGTGCGTGCCCAAGGCAGAGGATTCCAAACCGTCCATGCCCCTTCTGCCGGATGCATGTCGTAAAACCCCTTGCGGAGCTTCTCTGTCAACCCATTGGCTACCTCAATCACCTGACGCAGCTGCTGTTCGCTTTCCTCATGGACACGCCGGATGCCAACGCCCCCTGCCACATCGTGGAACTGGTTAAGCAGCAGGATTCGCCACGCCTCATGAAGGGCTGCATGATCCGCCGGGGTGCACCATGCCGGTGCACGTGCCATCATGGCTTCCGCATCATGCAGGGCAAACTCTGCACGGCGCATCAGTGCCTTGGCACGGCGCTGGGAGGTGAACACCCCCCGATGCCAGCTCAGGTACATTTCCCCCACCCACCGGTTGGTAACGCCTTCCGCAGCAATGTGCTCAAAATATTCCCGCAGTCCGCCGTACCTGGAGCGGGGGATGCCTTCCAGATCCTTCAGGCGCAGGCTGATTTCCACCATGTCCCGTGTAGGGCCGCCGCCGCCGTCGCCGTAGCCAAAGGGATGCAGCAGGGTATCAATATTCGTCTCCTGCACCCGGTTGTCTTCCCACCGTTCCTTAAAGGAAACGGGGTCAATGGGGCCATTGTCCTTCAGGAAGGAAAGCCCCAGCACCTCCGAGCCATCGATGCCCTCCCAAATGAAGTGGTGATACGGGAAGCCTTCGCATTCCGGGTCGGCACGCTGCAGCTTCTGGGTGGCGAAATAGGGCACGCCCATTTCTTTCAGAATTTGAGGCAAGGCAGCCGTGAAGCCGAAGCAGTCCGGCAGCCAGCCCACCTGAGGATCCGTATCCACCTCTTCCCGGAACCACTTTTTGCCCCATTGAAGCTGGCGAATCAGGCTTTCGCCGGAGGGCAGATTGGTATCGCACTCCACAAAGAAGGCACCTTCCGGCAGAATCTGCCCACGGGCGCACCCATCCTTCACCCGCTGATACAGGGATGCGTCCTGGCTTTTCAGCATGTCCAGCAGGGCAGGCTCGCAAAGGAGATAGCGGTACGCCGGGTACTCATCCAGCAAGGTCATTTGGTTGGCATAGGTGCGCACTGCCTTGCGGAACGTATCCTCCATAGGCCAGAGCCATGCCAAATCAATATGGGACTGACCCAGCAGCCACATAAGGGGCGCCGTGGAGCCGTTATGGCAGTCCAGCACTTCTTGCAGTGCCAGCCGTGCCTGACGGAAACTTTCCCTGCGTTCCCGCATGGGCAGTTCAGGGTCTGCGATGTGGGTAAAACGATCCATTGCCGCCGCTACCCGCTGCATGCGCAGGCTCTTTTCCGGCAGCACCTTCATCAGCTGCCCCAGGGTGTACACATCCACCAGCAGCTGATAGGCTTCCTCCTCCCATACGGCAAGGATGCACTTGCCTACGGTGCACTGTTTGTCCGGCACCGGCGGAATGGGAGCACGCTCCGGGGGGCACAGCCCCAGGTTCTCCAGCCGTGCACCGTGCCCGGCATAGGACTCCACCAGCAGATGCACCGTCTCCCCCGCCTTGGCGCACCGTGTCAGCGTCACGTAAGGGTGCCCCTTGTCCACAGAACCGATGACCTGTCCATTGCAATAATAGAGCTGTTCGCCGCCCAGTCCCCCCAGGAGGACGACACGGCGTCCGGCACATGCCTCCGGCAGGCAGAAGTCTGCCCGGAACCAGCCATATTCCCAGCATGCGCCCCACGCCGTTCCCTCAGGACAGGGCACAAAGGCTCCCTGCTCCGCTTCAGCTGTTGTCAGGCGTTTGGTGGTTGTGAATCCCTCAAACGTGACGTCCATCACCGGCGTGTACGTCTGCTGCTTCATTTCCTCCAGCCACGCCCGCTGCTGCTGTTGATATTGCCGCCCCAGCATCCCGTTCACCTCCGTTCCGCCAGCATCCGCAGGCGTTCACATTCTGCATGAATCCAGCCGGGAATCTTCTGTTTCAGTTCTTCCCAGGGCAAAAGCAGCTGTGCAATCTTCTCCGGTGCCATGATCTTTTGAAAGGACAGGGTGGGCACAAAGGCCAGCTTTTCCCGCAGATAGGCTGCCGACAGGGCATCATCTTCCTCGGTTGGCTGGTAGATGCCTGCAAAGGGTCCGCCCACCAGCACGCCGCCCCCTGCCTGCGTACTGCACGCCTCACGCCAGTCCGGCAGCAGGCGGCACAGCTGACCATCCGGCAGGAACGCATGCTTCCCCGGCTGACAGAAGGCACTGACGTGACCGTCCTCCACCTGCCGCACACAGGGCAGATCCGGCAGCAGCTTCAGGTAGTTGCCGTGGAAGCTGCCTTCCGCATCAACCACCCGGCCGGCACCATCCACCATCACCCACACGTGCTCCAGGTCATACATGTGCTGAATGTCGTAGTCCCAGTAGAAGGCATATTCGATCATCACCCCATCCCCCGGCGGGGTAAGCATTCGCTTGGGGAAGGAGTCGCTGCGCCGGGTTTCCCTTGCCACGGTATACCCGACTGCACGCAATGGAATCGTTTCCCCATCATCAAAGAAGACACGTGGGGCGTAGCGCTCTGCAAGCTGCTGATTCGTCATACAATCCTCCGTATGTTGAGAAGAGGGACGTCACATGTGCGGCGTCCCTCTATCATGGATCCTTACAGTCCTGTTTTTTCAGCAATGTACTTCCGTGCCTTCACGGCATACTCAAAGGGATTGGCCTTGGCAGGATCCTGCTCCGCCTCCACCACAACCCAGCCGGCGTAGTCGTTTTCTGCCAGGGTGTCGAAAATGGGGGCAAAGTCCACATCACCATCGCCGGGCACCGTGAACACGCCGGAGCGCACCGCCGTCAGGAAGCTCCAGCCTTCCCGCTGCGCCTGATCCCGGATGGCCATGCGCACATCCTTCAGGTGCACATGCCACACACGGTCGATGTACTTTTTCAGCACCGGCACAGGGTCAACGCCGGCAAAGGTCAGATGACCGCTGTCGAAGAGAAGCCCCACAAGGTTGGGATCCGTTTCCGCCATAAAGCGGTCGATTTCCGCCACGGTCTGCACCCCTGTGCCCATATGGTGGTGGCAGGTCAGGCGCATGCCTTTTTCTGCCGCCAATTTGCCCAGGCGGTTATATCCTTCCGTAACCTTCTTCCATTCCTCTTCGGTATAGACCGGCTTGTCATTGCCGAAGATGTTCAGGGGCTTGCCCTGAATGGAATTGCCCTGTTCGCTGGCGCCAATGACCTTGGCACCCAGGGCATGCAGCCGATCCCGGTGCCGGATGAAGGCCTCCTCCGTTACCTCATAGGGCTCGGAGGTGAACAGGGTGGAAAACCATGCATTGCAGATGCGCATCCCACGGACATCCAGCTTATGCTTGAGGACCTCCACGTCCTGGGGATACTTGTTGCCGATTTCGCTGCCGGTAAAGCCTGCCAGTGCCATTTCGCTGACGCACTGCTCGAAGGTGTTCTCTGCGCCAAGCTCCGGCATATCATCATTGGTCCAGCCAATGGGGGCAATGGCCAGCTGTACCTTTGCGGGATCAAGTTTCATAGACATACGACCTCCCTTCACGCATTCAATAATCTCTCGTTTCACGGATATGGGTCTTCATATCCTCATAGGCCTTTTGTACACGCTCCTGGGTGGACACTTCTGCCACGCCCACACGCCACCAGCTTTCAAAGCCGTCTGTCATGGTTTTGGGCTTCACCTTGATATCGTAGAGCACCGGTGCATCTTGCGTCAGTGCGTCCGAAAGGGCGGCACGAAGTTCTTCCACCGTGCGGATGGTATAGGTCTTCAGCCCATAGGCCCTTGCATTCATGGCGAAGTCCACCGGCAGGGCTTCCCCGTCCAGTTCCCCTGTTTCAGGATTCCGGCGGCGGAACACCGTGCCGAAGGTGTCGTTGCCCTGATTGTTTTGCAGATTCTCAATGCAGCCCCAGCCGCTGTTGTCAAACAGACAGAAGTGGACACGAAGCCCTTCCTGCACGCAGGTCAGCAATTCGCTGTGCGCCATCAGGTAGGAACCGTCCCCAAAGAAGGTATACACCTCGCTGTCCGGGGCTGCCAGCTTCACCCCCAGGGCACCGTTGGGTTCGTAGCCCATGTTGCTGAAACCGTATTCCATGTGATAGGTGCCCGGTTCCCCTGCACGCCACAGCCGCTGCATATCTCCGGGCAGGCTGCCTGCTGCACCCACCGCAATATCATTTTTGCCCATGAAGCGGTTGATTTCCCCCAGGGCACGGGTCTGGCTCAAGCCTTCCGGCAGTTCCTGACCATAGTACCCATCCACGATTTCGTCCCATTCCTGCTTAGCCTTTGCCGGTTCATCCGCCCAGGCAGAGCGGTAGCCGTCAAGGGCAGCAGTCAAGGCGGTCAAGCCTTCCCGGGCATCGCAGATGAGGGGTTCCGCATCCATCTTGATGGCATCAAAGGGGCAGATATTCAGCCCCAGTACCTTCGCATCCTGCCGGAAAAGCCACTTGGAGGAGGTTGTGAAGTCGCTGAGCCGGGTGCCCACTGCCAGAATCACATCTGCATCCCGGGCAATAACGTTGGCCGCCTTGCCGCCGGTAACGCCCACACCGCCCATATTCAGCGGATGCTGCCAGGACACCGTGCCCTTGCCTGCCTGGGTTTCCCCAAAGGGGATGTTCGCTTTTTCACACAGGTCAACGAATGCCTGACCTGCCTCGCTGTAGCGCACACCGCCGCCGAGAATGGCGAAGGGATGCTTTGCCTTGCGAAGCACCGCCATGGCACGCTCCGTCTGAGCTGCCGTCATGGGGCGGCGATCCAGGTGCCACACCCGCTTTTCAAAGAAGCTTACAGGGTAGTCATAGGCTTCCCCCTCCACATCCTGAGGCATGGCAAGGCATACAGCCCCTGTGTCCGCCGGGTCGGTAAGCACCCGCATGGCATGCAGAGCTGCCGTCATCAGCTGTTCAGGGCGCTCTATCCGGTCAAAGTAGTGGCATACCCCACGGAATGCGTCCGTAACCGTCTGGCCGTAGCTCTGGAAAAATTCCGCCTGCTGAAGCACCGGGTCCGGCTGACGGCAGGCGAAGGTATCGCCGGGCAAAAGAAGCAGAGGAATCCGGTTGGCGGTGGCGCAGCCTGCCGCCGTTACCATGTTCATGGCTCCGGGGCCAATGGAGGACACACAGGGAATGATCTCCCGGCGGTTCTTCTGCTTGGCAAAGGCCGTTGCCGCCAGTGCCATGTTTTGTTCGTTCTTTCCCTGGAGGAAGCGGATGTGATGATCGCCCTGACTCAGCGCCTGACCAACGCCTACCACGCAGCCGTGGCCAAACACGCCGAAGATGTTGCGGACAAACTTGTTTTCCACCCCATCCATTTCCACATATTGTTCATCCAGAAAGCGGACGAGAGCCTGGGCCATGGTCAGGCGAACCCGCTCCGCAGCACGTTCAGTCATGGTGATCATCCCCCCAATAGGCCTGTCCGGGCTGCTGCACCCACAGGTGCTCCGGCACAAAGGTGGGCGTGCCGTAGCGGTCGCCGTCCAGATGGCGGATGCCCCACAGGTACCACAGGGCATAGCCCGGCGGCGTGCTCTGGGGATGGGTCAGCCCCGGCTGAATAAACACAGTGTCGCTGTCGTGTACCTTGAGCACATCTTCCCCTACCTCGGCATAGGCAAAGCCGTTTGCAGGGTTCAACTTGTAATAGTAGATTTCCGGCTGGGGATGATGATGGGGCGGGAAGCTGGACCACTTGCCCGGGAAGCCAATAACCTCCCCCAGCACAAGATTGGCATAGGGCGCATTCCGGTCATCGAAAATGGTACGGACAATGCGTGTGCTTGCTTCATGCATGGTGCCTGCACCCCGGTATTCATCCGGCGTATCGCTGGGCAGGTACATTTTGGAGGGGAATACCTTCTCGTTATCCGTGCGGAGAATGTCAATTTCGCACGTATCGGATAAGCACTCCAGCGTTACCGTCACCTCTCGGCACACATGGAGCGCCGTAGGCGGCACATCGAAGCAGTTTTCCCGCATTTCCTCATGCTGCTGATTTTCCCAGGTGAAGCGCACGCATCCCTGCACCAGCAGGTAAGCCTTCTCCAGCGGCTGGGTTTCCGTCCAGCTTTCGCCCTTCTTCAGCCGAAGCACGCCGAAATCCATCAGCATTTCTGCATGGATACCATGCATTTCTGCCAGCGGGGTATAGCCCTGGGGCAGCTGGCCATGGGCACGTGTCATCAAATCCATGCTCATGCCTCCAGTATTTCGGAAATCTTCACCGGGCGTTTCTCATCCAGGGACTTCTTGGCTGCCTTTGCCAGCACAACGCTCATAAGCCCTGCATGGATGCCCACCGGCACATCGCTATCCGTTTCAATGGCATGGATGAACTGCTTCATTTCCGCAATGAAGGAGCCCATGTACCGTTCCAGGAAGAAGAACTGGGGCTTGTCGCTCATAACGCCTGCTGCGGTGGATACACGCACCGTGGTGTCGCCGTCATTTTCGTCCGCTGCCATGCCCAGGCTGCCGAACACTTCCACCCGCTGATCATAGCCGTAGGCTGCCCGGCGGCTGTTATCAATGACCCCAAGGGCACCATTGGCGAACGTCAGCGTCACAATGGCGGTGTCCACATCCCCTGCTTCCCCAATGCGGGGATCCACAAGGCTTGTGCCCAGGGCATACACTTCCGTTACATCACAGCCGGCAAGGAACATGGCCATATCGAAATCGTGAATCATCATGTCGATATACAGTCCGCCAGAGGATGCGGCATATTCGGGAGACGGCGGTTCGGGATCCCGGGAGGTGATCTTGATCAGCTCGATCCTGCCCAGGCTGCCATCCTGTGCCAGCTTCTGCACCTGGCCATGATTGTGGTCAAAGCGCCGGTTGAAGCCGATTTGCAGCTTTCTGCCCGTTTCCCTGGCCACCTCTGCCGTCTTCTTGATCTTCTCAATGGTCAAGTCCACCGGCTTTTCGCAGAAAACATCCTTGCCTGCCTCCATGGCGGCCATGGCAATGTCCGCATGGGTGGGCGTGGGGGAACACACCAGCACAGCGTCAATGTCCGGATCATCAATGATCATCCGATAATCCTTGCCGTATTTCGGCACGCCGAAGCGCTCCGCCAGCTTCTTCGCTGCCTCCTCGTTAACGTCCGTCACACAGACAACTTCTGCCTCAGGAATATGGTATGTGATGGACTGTGCGTGAACATTGCCGATCCGGCCGGCGCCTACAATACCGATGCGAAGCTTTTTCATGACAACCATCCTCCTTTTCTCATCCCTGCCAAGTTACAGGGAACCATCCCAGGAATCAACGTGTTCCTTCTGCATTTCCTCTTCATCGAACCAGCGGGTGGTAACGGTTTTCGTTTCCGTGTAGAAACGGAACGCATCCTTCCCATGGCAGTGCAGGTCGCCAAAGAAGCTCTGCTTATGCCCCGTGAAGGAGAATACCCCAATGGGCACAGGAATGCCCACGTTCACGCCCACCATGCCCCCATCCGTCCGGCGGGCAAACTCACGGGCGTAATAGCCATTCTGGGTGAAAATCACGCTGCCGTTGGCGAAGGGGTTAGCGTTCATCAGGGCAAGGCCTTCCTCAAAGTCCTTGACCCGCTTGATGCACAGCACCGGACCGAACACTTCCCGCTGGCCAATGGTCATCTCCGGCGTTACATGGTCGAAAATGGTGTGGCCAATGTAATAGCCATGCTCGTAGCCGGGCACCTGCACCTGCCTGCCGTCCAGCACCAGCTCTGCGCCTTCCTCCACGCCCTTGGCGATCCAGTCCGTCACAAACTTCATGTGGGAAGCCGAGCCCACAGGTCCCAGCTTCGAGGTCTTGTCATAGGCAGGACCCACCTTTTGCTGCTTGCACAGGCGAACAAGTTCTGCCACCAGCTGGTCCGCAATGGCTTCTTCCACCACCACTGCCGGCAGTGCCATGCACCGCTCTCCAGCGCAGCCGAATGCGGAATTCATGATGCCTGCCGCCGTCCGGGTAATGGGCGCATCCCGCAATACCAGGGCATGGTTCTTCGCCTCGCACAGTGCCTGCACCCGCTTGCCGTGAGCCGCCGCCGTTTCATAAACGTGCTTGCCCACCGATGTGCTGCCCACAAAGGTAATGCCCTTCACATCCGGATGGGTCAGCAGCAGTTCTGCCTCGTTGCGGGAGCAGGGCACAATGTTCAGCACACCATCCGGGAATCCGGCTTCCTTGTACAATTCGGCAAACTTCAGGCTGGTCATGGGCGTTGTGCTGGCAGGCTTCAGCACGAAGGTGTTGCCGCAGACGATGCACAGGGGCGCCATCCAGCCCACGGGAATCATGGCAGGGAAATTCCAGGGTGCAATGCCGCCGAATACGCCAATGGGCTCCCGGTACGTGGTGGTATCATAGCCGGTGGAGGTGTTCATCAGACTGTCCCCCATGAGCTGCATGGGCGCATTGGCCGCCAGTTCGGTCATTTCCAGTGCCTTGCCCACGTCCCCTGCCGCCTCGGCCAGGGTCTTGCCGTTTTCCGTTGCACACAGCAGGGTCAGGGCATCCATATCACGGACGATCAGCTCCCGCAGCTTCAGCATCAGCTGGGCACGCTTGCGCACCGGCGTTGCGCTCCATGCGGGGAAGGCAGTTTTGGCCGCCTCAATGGCCGATTCCATTTCCGCCTTCGTGCAGTTGGGCACACGTGCGATCACGTCCCCCGTAGACGGGTCGAAAATGTCATGGTACTTTTCACATTCAGAATCCACAAACTGCCCATTGATGAAAGGTTTCAGGGTCTGCATCATCGCACGCTCCTTTGTATCGCTTTATAGCTTTGTAACCATATCGCCGTATTGTGCCTTTTTCTCCTTGATGAAAGCCATCAGTGATGCCTCGTCCGGCATATCCCGGGAACAGGCATGGCTTGCCACCAGCATGGCTGCCGATGCGCTGCCCATTTCCAGTGCTTCAGGCAGTTCCTTCCCGGTCATCAGCCCATGGAGGCAGGCCGAGGCATAGCCGTCGCCGCCGCCGAAGCCCTTGAGTGCCGCCACAGGGAAAGGCTTGACGCTCCACGCACTGTCCGCCGTGTACGCCCTGGAGCCTTCCTTGCCGTGCTTGATAATCAGCAGCTTTGCCCCCTTGTTCAGCCAGTAGTCGGCACTGCTCCGGTCGGTACCGTCCAGCCCCAGGAGCCGCTCCATAAGGTCGAACTCCTCCCGGGAGCCCAGAATGATGTCGCTCTTTTCCGCCGTCATGGCCGTATAGATGGAGATTTCATCCTTGTTCTTCCAGGTATAGGCACGGTAGTCCGCATCGAAGATCACCGTGGTGCCGGTGCGTCTGGCAAAGGTCAGAGCCTTGAATGCTGCCTCCCGGGTGGGGCTGCAGCACAGGCTTGTGCCGCTGATGAGCAGCGCCTTGGTGGATGCAATGTAGGCTTCATCCACGTCATCGGGATGGAGCATCAGGTCCGCCACACCCTCCCGGTACATCAGGATGCTGGACTGGGTGGGGGAAAGAATCTCCGTGAAGGTCAGCCCCAGCTTTTCGCCGTGCTCGCACCGCCGGACATGACTGACATCAATGCCTTCGTTTTGAAAATACTGCTCCACAAAGTCGCCGAATGCATCGTCGCTGATCCGTGCCAGGAAACCGACTTTCCGCCCCAGCCGTGCCATGCCGACGGCAATGTTCGCCGGGCTGCCGCCCAGATACTTGTTGAAATGCTCGCTTTGGGAGAGGGGACGGTTCATGTCCGTGGGGTTGAAATCAATGGCAATCCGCCCCACAGGGATGATGTCAAGTGGCCGTGATGCTTCCGTAAACAGCATGGGAAAGCGCTCCTTTCTCGGTTTGCCGATGGTTTATGCTTCCTTTGCAATGCCGAAGATGGCAATGTGTTCTTTCACCGTCTGCTTGACTGCCTGGGTCATGGCGCCGGACATGGCAAACCATCCCCCCGGTGCTGCCTCCTGAGCCGCATGGGCAGACGCCATGAAAATCGCCGTGGCAATGTTGATTTTCCTTACACCGCATGCAATGCAGCGCCGGAAGTTTGCTTCGCTGGAGCCGGTACCCCCATGGAGCACCAAGGGGGTGACGCACCTTTGCCGGATGGCATCCAGCACCTCGAAGTGGAATACGGGGGTGCCTGCGTAAACGCCGTGGGCATTGCCAATGGCGACTGCCAGCGCATCCACCCGGGTTTCCGCTGCAAAGCGTACCGCATCCTCCGGGTCGGTGTAGCAGGCTTTCACATGCTCCCCGGCCTCCGTGCGGCCAAGGCTGCCCACCTCCGCCTCCACGGCGGCACCGTACTTTGCCGCCATGTCGACCACATGCTTCGTGTTTGCAATGTTCTCCTCAAGGGGCAGCGCCGAGCCGTCATACATGACCGAGGTGAAGCCCAAGTCCAGTGCCTGGGCAATGCAGTCCATGGTGGCTGCATGGTCAAGATGCAGGGCTACCGGCACCCTGGCCTGCTCCGCCGCTGCACGCATGGCAGGGCCGTACACCGCCAGAGGCGTTGTGGGCAGGCGTACCTGGGCAACCTGAATGATAATGGGGGTGTGCATTTCCTCCGCTGCCTGCACTGCCCCGCAGATCATTTCAATGCTGGAGACATTGAAGGCTCCCACCGCCCGCTGCTGCTGTCCAGCCTGTGCAATCAAATCCCTCATATTGGCAAGTGGCATGGATCCTCAACACCTCCTGTTGTTGATTTCTTATGACTGCTCGGCAATCATCAGCTCCGCCCCTGCCTGCCGAATGGCATCCAGATAGGGCTGCTGAGGTGTGCCGTCGGTTACGATGTAATCAAAATCGGTGAACTTGCCGTAGGTTATCAGCCCGGGATGGCCGAATTTTTCCGCCCCCAGCAGCAGAATTTTTTCCTGACTGCAGGCAATGGCGGTGCGCTTGATTTCCAGCTCCTGGGATGAAGAATTGGTCACCCCGTCCTGGGTGGTGCCCGTTGTGGCAAGGAAGGCCTTCTGCACGTTGTACTGCCGCAGGTTGCTGATGGCATCCAGGCCGGTGAGGGAATTGGTCTTCCTGCGCAGCTGCCCCGGCAGAACGATCACCCGCAGGTTCTCATAGGGAATGGCCCGCTGCACCAGGGCAAGATTGTTGGTCACAATGGTGACTTCGCTTAAATTTGCCAGACAATCCGGCAGATGCACCGTTGTTGTGCCGGAATCCACAAAAATAATGTCCCCCGCCTGAATCCGCTCGGCAGCCTTGCGGCAAATAGCCCGCTTCGATGCCTCCCCTACCTGGGTCCGCTCCTCATAGGAGCTGAGATGCTCCTGCCCGCTCTTCACAGCGGAAACGCCGCCATAAACCTTCTCAATTTCGCCCCGGCGCTTCAGCTCCGCAATATCACGGCGGACGGTGTTCATGGATACCTGGAAATGCTCGCAAAGCTCCGTCATGGAAACCGTTCCGTTTTTTGCGATCATTTTTTCCATTTCAATTAACCTTGTATTTTTCATTGTTCCATCTCCATACCTTACTCACAGATTTATCTTATCATGTTTTTGAGCAAAAGTAAAGGGTAAAATGGGCGACTTTTGGGTAATTTTTTGTGTTGTTGATTGATTTTCCATGCACCATCTGCTATACTATGATCAGGTTGTACGTTCAAGCACACATCGGACAAGGAGGCTAGTCAAATGGAACCCAACTATCAGGAAATCACCGCACGTGTTCTCAGCCGCCTGCAAGGGGTGCACGGTTCAGGGGATATTCACGACCACATGACCATGGACACATGGGAATGGCCCCAGGGCGTGGCCGTTTATGCCATGTACAAGCTGTACAAGGCCACCGGCAATCAGCAGGTGCTCCATGACATCATCGCCTGGTATGACCGCAACATCGCCAAGGGGCTGCCGCTGCGGAATGTGAACACCACCGCCCCCATGCTGACCATGGCCCTTCTCTATCAGGAAACAGGGAATCCCGCCTATCTGCCCATGATCCGTGATTGGGCTCACTGGGTCATGCAGGATATGCCCCGCACCAGGGAACGGGGACTGCAGCACATTACCTCCGATGATGAAAACCTGCAGCAGCTGTGGGATGATACCCTGTACATGACCTGTCTGTTCCTCTATCAGGCAGGCATTGTGCTTGAGAACCCGGACATGTGCAGGGAAGCGGAGTATCAGTTCCTGCTGCACATCAAGTACCTCCACGCCACCAGCACAGGGCTGTGGTACCACGGCTTCTGCTTCATCGGCCATCATCATTTTGGAGAAGCCTTCTGGGCCCGGGGCAACAGCTGGTTCACTGCCGGTGCTGCCGATTTTCTGGAGTGGCTGCCGGAGGGCGCCGTGCGGGACATGATTCTCCAGACATGGCAGGAGCAGTGCGAAGCCCTCCTTGCCCTGCAGGATGCATCCGGCCTGTGGCACACCCTGCTGGATCATCCGGACAGCTATCTGGAAACCTCCGCTTCTGCCGCCATCGCCTATGGCCTGCTCAAGGGTGCCCGGCTCGGCTTGCTGGGCGACCAGCACCGCCTTGCCGGTGAAAAGGCCCTTGCCGGCGTGCTGGAGCAGGTTGCCCCCGACGGCACGGTGATGGGCGTATCCTACGGCACACCCATGGGCAGCACCCTGGACTTCTACCGGACCATTCCGATTCAACCCACCGCCTACGGGCAGGGACTGACCTTCCTGATGCTGACGGAGAAGTGGGGACGGGGGTGAGGGGGGATGAAGGTGATCTTGGAAAGAAGGGCTGGTATCGTGCTTGTCGGAGTTCTCATTCCATAGCACCCGTTCAAAACGCAAAGACCCTAAGCATTCAATGCCCATGTTCTGCCTCGTTGAAACCCGCAAAATGCAAAAAGAGACCCCCTGAACCATTGCGATTCAGGGGGTCTCATTGTGTACGCCTGGCAGGATTCGAACCTGTGACCTTCAGAGTCGGAGTCTGACACTCTATCCAACTGAGCTACAGGCGCTCATACAGCCTATTTATTGTAGCACAAGCAATGGAAAATGTCAATCCCTTGCAAGGCGCAGTCACGGAAATCAATTTTCAATTTCAATTTTCAAGGATCAGAAAAAGGTGATCAGGTTCAAGGAGACAATCCAGCATC
>CAVIWF010000044.1:0-22159 GCA_963646285.1 bacterium | reverse complement strand
AGTGAGTGAGTGCAAAACTCGACAAAGTGGCAAGGCCACTTTGTCGATGCCCTGTTTCGCCCCTCCCGGGGCGATTTTTTTTATCCTTCTTGACAACCTATACCCCCATATGTATAATGCAGATGGATACCCCATGGGGTATAGAGAGGAGCACCTTGTATGAAGAAAGCCATGGAAAAGTTGCAGCACCTGTTGGATCTGGGGGGCATCAAAAAGGACATTGCCCTGCTGGCAGTTTCCGGCATAGCGGTGCTGTGCAGCCTTATGAAATATCAGCCCTTCCCCTTTGATATGGCGTGGTTTGCCATTGTGCTGTGCGGCCTGCCCATTATCTTGGAGGCGGTCATTGGTTTGGTAACCGCCTTTGACATCAAGGCGGACGTGCTGGTGTCCATGGCGCTGATCGCCTCCCTGTGCATTGGGGAAACCTTTGCCGCCGGCGAGGTGGCGTTCATCATGCAGCTGGGCGCCCTTTTGGAGGAGCTGACCGTGGCCCGTGCCCGTGCCGGCATTGAAAAGCTGGTGCACCTGACGCCTCAAACTGCCCGGGTCCTCCGGGATGGGAAGGAGACGGTCATCCCTGCCCAGCAGGTGCAGGTAGGGGATCGGCTCCGGGTGCTGCCCGGGGAAAGCATCCCGGTAGATGGGGTGATCCTTGTGGGGCAGACCTCCATCAATCAGGCGGTGATGACCGGGGAATCCCTGCCGGTGGACAAAACCGCAGGCGACACCGTGTCCAGCGGCACGGTCAACCAGTTCGGTGCCTTTGAAATGGAAGCCACCAAGGTGGGGGAAGACAGTTCCATTCAGCGGATGATTCGCCTGGTTCAGTCCGCAGATGCAGGCAAGGCGAAGATCGTAGGCATTGCAGATCGGTGGGCAACCTGGGTGGTGGTCATTGCCCTGACGGCGGCGGCACTGACCTGGCTTGTTACCGGGCAGATCATCCGTGCCGTGACCATTCTGGTGGTGTTCTGCCCCTGTGCCCTGGTGCTGGCCACCCCTACCGCCATTATGGCAGCCATCGGCAATGCCACCAAGCACGGCTTTCTTGTCCGGGAAGGGGATGCTCTGGAGCGGCTGGCCAAGGCCAAGGTCATTGCCTTTGACAAAACCGGCACCCTGACCTACGGCAAGCCGGAGGTGGTGGCTGTGCGCAGCGCATCTCCCGCTTTTACGGCAGAGGAAATGAACCGGCTGGCTGCCTGTGCCGAACAGTTTTCCGAGCATCCTCTGGGCAAGGCGGTTGTCCGCTGCTACCAGAAGACCGGGGCGGAACTGCTGCCGGCAGAGGATTTCGACATGATGCCCGGCCGTGGGGTACGTGCCCGGGCAGGGGGCAGAACCATCCTTGCAGGCAATCTGGACATGATGGCAGAGCAGGGGGTTGCGGTCAGCACCGGGGATGCCCAGACCTATCTGGATGCAGGGTGCACTGTGATTTACGTGGCGGTGGATGGGGTTTTCGCCGGCTTCCTTGCCCTGTCGGATACCCTGCGGGCGGAAAGTGCTGAAACCATCAGCGCCCTGTCCGCCCTGGGGGTCAAGCCGGTGCTCCTTACCGGCGACCATGAAAACGCCGCCAGAACCATGGCGGACAAGCTGCACATCAGCGAAGTCCGTGCCAACTGCCTGCCGGAGGACAAGCTGAAGGCCATTGATGCCTATCAGAAGGAGAATCAGCCCGTGTGCATGATCGGCGACGGGGTGAACGACGCTCCCGCCCTGAAGAAGGCGGATGTGGGCATTGCCATGGGGGGCGTAGGCAGCGACATTGCGGTGGATGCGGCAGATATTGCCCTGGTGGATGACGAGGTGAAGGAGCTGCCCCACCTGATGGCCCTGTCCAAGCGGATGATGACCACCATCAAGATCAACATGACCTTCTCCATGACGCTGAACTTTGCCGCCATTGTGCTGGCCATGATCGGCACCCTGAACCCGGTGGTAGGTGCCCTTGTCCACAATGCAGGCTCTGTGCTGGTGATCATCAACTCCGCCCTGCTGCTGAAGTGGAGGAAGAAATAAATAAAGCCCCGCTTAGCGAAGCTTCAGACCATCAACAAACTCTGGGTGGCGTTGGAGGGCTCGCAAGCCCTTCAACTCTAGATCGAAAATCGGCGACATGTGCGGCGATTTTCGCGCTTTTTCGTCAGAAAAAGCTTCATTACACGAACGAACGGCCGGGAAAACGGTGAAACCGTTCGACCAGTGAGTGAGTGCAAAACTCGACAAAGTGGCTTCGCCACTTTGTCGATGCCCTGAAGCCCCGCTTAGCGAAGCTTCATTGTTGTCAGGTACGGCAGTATCTCCTGTTTCGAAGGAAAATCCTTAGCGTGATAGGGAATCACCTGCTGAAAATCGTTCCGGGCTTTCAATTGTTCAAACTGCCCGTGATGCAGATGCACCGGATACCGCAGCTGCACCATGCTGCCCTGCTGGAGGAGATGCTCACTGTAGGAGTCCTTTTCCACCGTGCCGGTCATCACCCCTCTGCCCTTGAGGGACAGCACCCGGTCTGCTGTCCGCCGGGCGCCGCTGCTGCGCAGTTGGGGATCACTGACAAACACCACGCCCCTGTTCTGCCCCTGATACGGGAGGATGGGGGCGTTGATTTTTCCTGGCAGGTACCAGAAGCCTCCGGCTCTCTGCTCTTCCAGGTTCTGCAGAAAGAGGGCATCCCCGCAGCAGGGCACCTGGGGCAGCCGGTCGGAAAAGAGCTTGGCGATTTCCAGTCCCCGGCCGTACTTCGGCACGGGAAATAGCAGCAGGGAATGGGCGGACAGCAGCCTTTCCGTCTCCTGCACCAGCCGGTTGCAGGCTGCTTCATAGGTGGTTTCATCCAGCCCATAGGCGCAGTCCAGCACGGTAAGGTCAGCATGGCGGTGGCGAATGGGGTCGCAGGCATAAACCTGGGTATCCTCCGTGTAATCCCCGGAGAAGAGGATGGACTGATCTTTTTCGGCAAAGTGGTACCACACGCTGCCGGCACAGTGGCCGCTGCGTCCCCACTGGATGGACAGGTTTTGATACACGCCTGCTCCCTGGGGACACACATCCTCCAGCGCAAGGCTTTCCCGCAGGGGGAAGGGAAGCTGCCGCAGGGTTTCTCTTGCGGCGATGACAACGCCCCGGAAGCCCTTTTCATACAGCCAGGGCAACGCCCCGGTGTGATCTCCATGGGCGTGGGTCAGGAACACCGCACCCAGCTCCCCAATCTGCTCCCGAATCAGCCGGGGATAGGGGGACTTGGGCGTGTCTGCCATGGTTCCGCAGTCCACCAGGAAGGGGCTTCCTTCCCCTTCCACCAGAAAGCAGTTGCGGCCGTGCTCCCCAACGCCCCCGGCAATGATCAGCTTCATGTTATGTGCCTTTCTGCCTGCTGGTCAGGCGGTTGAACACCAGCAGCGCCGTTGTAGTAATGAGCACGCACAGCACGGCCATGGCCATGCCCAGGGACACGCTGCCTTGCTCAAACTCCCGGTTGATGTAGGTGGAAACCACCAGGGTATTGGGCGGGGCAATCAGGCTGGCGGTCACCAGCTCCCGGAAGGCAATGATGAAGATCATCATCCACCCGGCGAAAATGCCCCGGGAAATCATGGGCAGGGTAATGCGGCGGAAAACGTAGGCAGGGGATCCGCCGAACACCCGGCCTGCCTGCAAAAGGTTATCGTTGATCTGGGTAAAGGCGGAGGTAACGTACTGCACGGTGTAGGGCAGGTACAGCACCACATAGGCCAGCACCATGATGCCCATGGTGTTGTACAGGGGCAACACCTTGTAGATGCTGTTCCAGAACAGCATGATGCCAATGACCAGCACAATGCTGGGCAGCATTTCCGGCAGCAGGCTGATGGCTTCCAGAGCCTTTTTGATGAATCCCCTGGACTTGCGTACCGCCACCACCACCGCCGTGCCAATGACGGAGCAGATGGTAGCAGAGGATACGGCCAGAAACAGGCTTTTCCCGATGGAGGCCAGGGCTTTGGGGGTGGTCAGCAGCTCCCTGTAGTGGTCCAGGGTAAAGTTGCCTGCTGCCAGCCCGTAGCCCCGCAGCTTAATGAGGGAAGTGGCAATGATGGCGAAGTAGGGCACCCCAATGGCGATGAGCACCACCAGCGCCACCCACAGCCATGCGCCCACTTGCCCCATGGGGGATAGTTTCGTTTCCGCCGGGCGGCTGCCCTTGCCGCTGAGGAGCCGGTAGCTGTTTTTGCTGGTCATGTGGTTCTGCCACAGCCACATGACCATGCAGATGCACACCAGTATGGAGGACAGGCTGGCTGAGCGGCCAAAGTCAATGGGGGAAGTGGTGGAATAGCGGTGAATGTCCGTGGTGAACACGTAAAAGCCGATGCGCCGCCCCAGGGTGTAGGGGGTGCCGTATTCGGACAGGGTTTTCACAAACACCAGCAGGGCGCCGATGGCATAGTTGCCCGTCAGCAGGGGGGCAAAGATTTTCCGCAGCCGCAGCCCGAAGCCTGCCCCGAACACAGCCCCGCTTTCCTCCAGGCTGGCAGGAATGTTCAGCATGGCGTTCTTCAGCATGGTCATGAGGAAGGGAAACACGTGGAGGCTCATGACCAGCACCAACCCCCCGAAGCAGAAAAAGCCCTCTGACCAGGCGCCGGTAGCTGGGAACAGCTGCTGAAACAGGCCCCTTTTCTGCATGAACAGGATCCACCCCATGGAGGCAATGTACGGGGGCGTCATGAAGGGGATCATGAAGATAATGTCCAGCCAGCTGTGCTTCTTCAGCTGGGTGCGGGCCAGCAGGTAAGCCGTGGGCAGGGCGATAACCGTGGAGCACAGCACCACGCACACTCCCAGCAGCAGGGAATTGCAGACCGTCTGCACGTTTTCTGCACTGGCAATGGTTTGCCACGCCTGATACAGGTCAAGGCGGCCATCCACGATGACCGCCTTGGCGAATACTGTAATCAGGGGGCAGAGGATCATCCCGGTCAGAAGCACCAGCAGGCAAGCTGTGGGCAGGTTCTTTTTCCGTTCGATTTGTCTCATAGGCCCTCCGGGTTGGTTACTTGCAGAGGCTGTTCAGCTTGGCTGCGGTGTCGGAAGCAACTTCCATCATCTTGTCCCAGTCGGTGGTGATCTGGGGGATGTCGGAAAGGTTGGTGCGGTTCTCGCACGTTACGTCGCTGCGGCCGGGCAGCAGGTAGGCGTCGGCAACCAGCTGCTGGGCTTCATCACTGAACAGGAAGTCCACAAAGGCCTTGGCGTTGTCCATGTTGGGGGCCGTCTTCAGGATCATGGCAGGGCGGGGATTCACCACCGTGCCGGAGGCAGGATAGTAGATGCTCAGGGGTTCGCCCTTGGCCATGGAGGTGTAGGCGTTGTAGTCCACACCGGCAATCAGGATGGCCTTTTCACCGGTGGTCACGGCTTCCAGTGCCGCCTTGTTGGCGCCGGGTACGGTCAGGCCGTTGTCTGCCCAGAGCTGCAGGATGGCTTCACCATTGTCCGTGCCCGCGACCAGGCCAGCCAGAAAGTCCTTGCATGCGCCGGACTTTTCCGGGTCGGGGATGGCGATCATGTCCTTGTACTGGGCATCGGCCAACTCAGCCCAGTCGGCGTTCAGCTCGGGGATCAGGGTGGTGTTGTAGATCACGCCCACTGCAGAGGCGCTGTAGCCAAACAGGGTGCTGTCGCTGTCAATCCAGCCGGCGTTGATCTTGTCGGCGTTTGCAGGGGTGTAGTTTTCCAGCTTGCCCTCGGCCTTCATGCTCAGGCCGTCGGACCAGGAAGCCAGAATCACCACATCCGCAATGGGATTGGCCTGCTCTGCTTCCAGGCGGGCGAGAATCTCGCCGGTGGTGCCCTGGAACTGCTCTACTTCAATGCCCGTCTTGGCGGTGAAGGCGGCAGCCAGCTTGTCAGCCAACCCGGCAGGGCTGGGCATGTAAACCGTAACCTTGCCAGATTCAGCGGAGGCGGCAGCCACGCTCAGGCACAGGCAAAGAATCAGCAAAAGGGATACAAGGTGCTTCTTCATGCAGATAAACCCTCTTTCTCCTGAAATGCAATCACCTGGTTGGGATCTATGTAAACGGACAGGATCTCACCGGGCTTGACTTTCTGCCCTGTGTGAATCGTCCAGCTTACATCCTGATAGGATAGGGTCACCTCGTAGGTGCTGCCCAGATACTGCATCCCCTGAACGGGAAGGGCAAAGTGCAGCCCGCCCTTGACAGGGGTCAGGGAGGCGGCTTCCGGGCGGAACATGGCCGTTTTGCCAAGCCAGTTGGACTTGCCGACAAACCGGGCCACAAACTCGGTGGCAGGCTCGTGATAAATCATCTCCGGCGGGGCGTACTGCTCCACATGGCCGCCATTCAGCACGGCAATGCGGTCACTCATGCTCATGGCTTCCGTCTGGTCATGGGTCACGAAAACGGCAGTAATCCCCAGGGCAGAGGTGAGGGTGGTCAATTCGTGCCGCATTTCGTCCCGTAGCAAAGCGTCCAGGGCGGAAAGAGGCTCGTCGAAAAGGATGCACCCCGGCTGAACGGCAATGGCGCGGGCAAAGGCCACACGCTGCTGCTGTCCGCCGGAAAGCTGGTGGGGAAAGCGCTTCTCAAAGTCCTCCAAGTGCACGGTGCGCAGCGCAGTGCGAACCCGGTTTGGCAGGTCTCTGGTGTCCTTCCTCGCACGCAGGCCAAAGGCCACATTTTCAAACACCGTCATGTGGGGCCAAAGGGCAAAATCCTGAAACACAAAACCCAGGTGCCGCTTCTCCGGCGGCAGATTGATCCTGTGCTCCGAGGAAAACACACAGGCATCGTCGAGCCAGATCTCGCCGTCGTCGGGCGTTTCCAGTCCGGCAATCATCCGCAAAAGGGTGGTCTTGCCGCAGCCGGAAGGACCCAGCAGGGTGGTGAATCCCCCATCCTGAATGGTCAGCGTGGTGGGATGGATGACCTGCTTCTGATCAAAACGCTTTGAGATCCGGTTCAATCGAATTTCCATGTCAGCCCTCTTTTCTACGTGCACTTTGAGTATAAAGGGGGCGTGTAAAGTGTGCGACCTGAAAAATGTAAAATCAACGTAAAATCGGCATGGCGGAAAAAAACCCGGCGTACCTTTGTCTTTGCATAGGTACGCCGGGTTTATTGCGATTCGGTTTTGACGGGCATCTGCCCGCTTATTTTTCAAGGAAAAGATCCCGCTTCCGCTGCACCATTTCCTCCACCCGGGCAATGTACTGCTCGATGTTGTACACATTGGGTGCACGGCCAATGCGGCCTTCCTCCGGGTAAACCCGCTTGGAAATGCCCCCTGCCCCCAGGGCAAGGATGTGGGTGGTTTCCTCCATGATGTCCACATTGTACAGGCAGGCGTGGCCGGGCAGGGCATAGCCTACGTTTTCCTGATTGCCTGCCATGTACTTCTGCCGGTAGAGATAGTAGGGGGTCATGCCCATGGCCCTGGCGGTTTCAAGCCCCAGGTGCACCATGGCGGCGGCGGTGTCCCCGTCCGGCAGGGGGGCGTGCTCCAGATGCATTTTGCTGGAGCGCTTAATGGCAAGGGTGTGGACGGTCAGGCTTTCCGGGTGCAGTTCCTTCGCCTTGTCCATGGTGTAGGCAAAGTCCGTTAAATCCTCCCCCGGCAGGGCGGCGATTACGTCCATGTTGATGTGGGGGATGCCCACCTCCCGTGCCAGGGCATAGGCCTCCTCGATTTGCCGGGCGGTGTGTCCCCGGCCGATGACCGCAAGGGTGCGATCCACCATGGTCTGGGGATTGATGCTGATGCGCTGCACCCCGTGGTCACGGATGCATGCCAGCTTCCCCCGGGTCACCGTGTCCGGCCTGCCGGCTTCCACCGTGTATTCCTCTGCCCCGGGGAACACGGCCATCATTTTGTCCATGAGCCGGGCAAACTGGCCTTCATTCAGGGCGGTGGGGGTGCCGCCCCCCACATACACGGCACGGAGCCGCTTGCCTGCCTCCTGCATGAGTCGGGCACAGGCGTCCATCTCCTGCCACAGGGCGGCAAGGTAGGGCTCCACCAGCCGGCCATCCCCGATTTCTCCCCCGGAGAAGGAGCAGTAGGCGCACCGGGTGGTGCAGAAGGGAATGCCGATGTACACGTCCATGTCCCCATCGTCGGGGGGCGTCAGGCGGCGCTGCACCGTTACAATGTCCCGCAGGAGGGACGCTTTTTCCGGCAGAATGTCAAACTCCCCCTGAAGCTGACGGGCGGCTGCTTCAGGGTTCAAGCCCCGGTGCATGGCCTCGTACATCAGGTGGGTGGGACGCACCCCCGTCATGCTGCCCCAGGCCGGGTGCAGCCCGGTGACCAGGCGGCAAAGCTGGTAGGCGGTCTGCTTGCAGAGCCGCCGGGCGGCACGCTTCCGGTGCAGGTCGGTCAGCCGGGGGTCTGCTTCCTCCTCCGGCACAGGCACGGACAGCACCACCTTCCGCCCGTCCAGGGCGCAGGTGCACAGGTAGCTGCCATCCTCCTCCTGCTCCTCAAAGAAAAAGGGGGCAGGGTCGCCTTCCCACACGCTTTCCGGCAGGGAAAACAGCCGGGTAACGTTCTTCATCTCCGGCAGAATTTCTTCCAAATAGGCTGCAAGCTGGGTCATGGTTCACCTCAATGTCCGGGATAAATGGTGCACTTGGCGGCTATGGGGGCAATTTTCTTCAGGGAAGCGGTCATCGCCTGCCCATCCCCGCCGGGAAGATCCGTGCGGCCATAGCCCCCGTGGAACAGGGTGTCCCCGGTGAATAAATGGCTGCCGGTCTGGTAGCACACGCTGCCCTCTGTGTGCCCCGGGGTGTGGATTACATGCAGGGGAATCCCTGCCATGTCCACCTCTTCCCCGTCATGGAGCAGCCGCTGGGCAGGCCGGGCAGTGATGCTCCGGCCAATCATCCAGCTGGCGTTCAGCTCAGGGGATGCAAGGAGGGGCGCATCCTTTTCGTGGATCATCACCGGCACATCCTCCCCCCGCAGGGCATCCACCCCGCCAATGTGGTCGAAGTGACCATGGGTCAGCAGGATGGCGGCAATCTTCTTTCCTCCGCAGGCACGGCGGATGGTTTCCGGCTCGCTGCCCGGGTCAATGACCAGGCAGTCCTCCCGCCCCGGCAGGGACAGGATGTAGCACTGATTGTTCAGCATGCCTACGGTTACGGTTACAATGTTGATTTCCATCTTTGCCTCTCTTGATGAAAAGAATGGCCTTCCGGCAGGCAAACGGGCAGCAGTCAGCCCAGTTTATCGCCATTTTTCACTGCCTGATCAGGCGTAATGAGCACAACGCCCCCCTCGCTGTAGGTGCCCAGCACCAACACCTCGGACATAAAGTCGGCAATCTGTCTCGGCGGGAAATTGACAACCGCCAGCACCTGCTTGCCGACTAACTCCGCTGCCTGGTAGTGATCGGTGATCTGGGCAGAAGATTTCCTTACGCCCAGCGCTTCCCCGAAATCAATTTGCAGCTGATAGGCTGGCTTTCTCGCCTTTTCAAAGGGTTTTGCCGCCATAATGGTTCCCACTCTGATATCCAGCTTCAAAAAATCATCAAAGGTTGCCATGCTGATCCTCGCACCCTTTCGATTCAGCCCGTATAGGCATCATCCGCAGTGTTTTTGAAGTTCTGCTTCTCCAGCCACTGCTTTTCTTCCTCGGTTTCCGGGATGTCGAAATCTTCAAAATCCCTTTTTGCTGTCCATCAGCATGGTCACGGGACCGTCGTTCACAAGGCTGACCTGCATGTCTGCCCGGAACCTGCCTGTTTCCACATGAATGCCCCGCTGCCGCCAGGCGGCTACCAGCTCTTCGTAGAGCCGGTTGGCTTCCTCCGGGCGCATGGCGGCGGTAAAGCTGGGACGGCGGCTGCTCCGGGCATCTCCGTAGAGGGTGAACTGGCTTACTGCCAGAATTTCGCCCCCTACCTGCTCCAGGGACAGGTTCATCTTGCCGTTTTCATCCTCAAAGATGCGCAGGTTCGGCACCTTTTCCGCCATGTACCGCACATCCTGATCCGTGTCCTCCACCCCGGCGCCAATGAGCACCATGTAGCCCCTGCCGATCTGCCCGATGGTTTCCCCATCTACCTGAACGCTTGCCCTGGTTACACGCTGTACCACGCAACGCACACAATCACCCCGTTACACGGAACACGTCGATGACGTCGCTCCGCTTTCTCAGCTGCTTGATCACCTTGTCCATTTCGTCCCTTGTGCGCACTTCCAGGGTCAGGCGAATGGAGGAGGTCTTCGTCTTCTCATCCACCTGGGCGGAAATGGCCTTGATGGGCACGTTCATGGCACCGATGTAGGTAGCCATTTCACCCAGCAGGCTTACATGATCGTACGCCACCACCTTGATGGAGGCATAGAAGCTGGTGCCGTCGCTGTCTGCCCAGGCCACGTCTACCCGGCGTTCGCTTTCCCCGTTCAGGGCATTGGGGCATTCCGCCTTGTGGATGGTTACGCCCCGACCCCGGGTAATGTAGCCCACAATATCGTCCCCGGGCACAGGGGAGCAGCACATGGCAAAGCGGACGGGAATGTCCATGTCCTCCATGCCTGCCAGAATCACGCCGTGGGTGTTCTTGCCCCCGGCACGGTGCTGGGGGGCTTCCACCGTTTCGGGAATCTCCTCCAGCTTGGGACCCTGCGCCTGCTCGTGGGCACGCTGCTCGTCAATCAGCCGGGTCACCACATAGGCGGAGGCCATGCCCCCGTAGCCTACGGAGCCGTAAATGTCATCCAGCTCCTGAAAGCCGTATTTCTTCAGCAGACCATCGTAGTATTCCGGTTTGATCACGTTGGCAGGCTGCACGCCCCGGCGGCGGCACTCCCGCTCCACCATGTCCCGGCCTTTTTCGATGTTCTCTTCCTTCATTTCCTTCTTCAGGAACTGACGGATCTTGGACTTGGCCTGGGGGGTCTTGCAGATGCGGAGCCAGTCCGCACTGGGGCCCTTGCAGGAGGCGGAGGTCATGACCTCCACCCGATCCCCTGTTTCCAGGGGGGTGTCCAGGGGCACAATGCGGCCGTTCACCTTGGCACCTACGCACTTGTTGCCCACGCCGGAGTGGATGCGGTAGGCAAAGTCCAGGGGGGTAGCCCCCTTGGGCATGCTTACCACGTCCCCCTTGGGGGTAAAGAGGAACACTTCCTCGGAGAACAGGTCGGTTTTCAGGGTATCCACAAATTCCTTGCCGTCCCGGGCGTCGTTCTGCCACACCAGAATCTGACGCACCCAGTACAGCTTGCTGTCCAGATCATCTGCCGGGCTGCCGCCTTCCTTGTAGCGCCAGTGGGCGGCAATGCCGTACTCAGCCACCCGGTGCATTTCCCAGGTGCGAATCTGCACCTCAAAGGGGAAGGGCATCTTCCGCCCCCCTACCACCGTGGTGTGGAGGGACTGGTACATGTTGGCCTTGGGCACGGAAATGTAATCCTTGAACCTGCCGGGGATCTGGTTCCACAGGGTGTGGACAATGCCCAGCACCGCATAGCAGTCCGGGATGGTGTCCACCAGCACCCGAATGGCAATCAGGTCATAGATCTGGTCGAAGGATTTGTTTTGCAGCACCATTTTCCGGTAAATGGAATAGAAGTGCTTGGGTCTGCCGTCAATATCGTAGTGGATATGCTGTTCATCCAGCTTGGCGGACAATTCTTCAATGACCATGCGGATGTTTTCCTGCCGCTCGGCACGCTTCATGCCCACCTTCTGCACCAGGTTCTGGTATCCGGCAGGGTCAATGTACCGGAGGGAAAGATCCTCCAGCTCCTGCTTAATGGCATACACGCCCAGCCGGTGGGCAAGGGGAGCATAAATGTCCAGGGTTTCCCGGGCAATGGCCACCTGCCGGGCTTCCGGCTGATACTTCAGGGTGCGCATGTTGTGCAGCCGGTCGGCCAGCTTAATGAGCACCACCCGAATGTCCTTGCCCATGGCAAGGATCATTTTTCTCAGGCTTTCCGCCTGGGCTTCTTCCTTATCGGCAAAGTCCAGCTTGTTCAGCTTGGTAACACCGTCCACCAACTGGGCTACCTCGTCCCCAAACTCCTGACGGATGGTATCCAGGGTAATGCCCTCGCAGTCCTCAACGGTGTCATGGAGCAAACCCGCCGCAATGGTGGGCGGGTCGATCATCAATTCCGTGAGGATGCTTGCCACAAAGCAGGGATGGACAAAATAAGGCTCGCCGCTTTTCCGCTTCTGCCCTTCGTGAGCCTTTTCCGCAAAGCGGTAGGCTTTCTCGACCAGCTTGTAGCCGTCACCGGGGTTGTACTTCTGCACCCGTGCCAGCATCTGATCCAGCGGCATGGCTTCATAGGCCGTATACGTCATCCTGCATCCTCCTTTCCATGGGATAAGTAAAAAATCAATCTTTCCCTGCAATCTCCCGCAGGTAGCGGATCAGGGGGCTGTCCCCCATGTTGATCTTCCCCTTGCCACCCTCCGGCCTGGGGGGCGGCAGCACCAGATGAGCCCGGTAGGGGTTCAGGTTCAGCTCTGCCAGACCTACCTGCATAAAGGCGGTCAGTCCCGTCAGCACCTGCTCCCGGCTCAGGCCGCTTTTGTCCGCCAGCACCCGGGGGGTCAGATCCCCGGCCATGCAGCTGCGGTACAATTGGCGAAGGTCGTCATCCGTCAGTGCCAGGCTGCGGAGCTGACTTTCCAATAGGGGATTGGCACGGAAGCAGTGAAGCTTTGCCCGGGGGCATTGCCTGCGGATCAGTTCCATTTCCCCGGGCAGCACCTCCCCATCTGCAAGGAGGATGTGCTGCCATTGATCGCTGATTTTGCTTACATCCGGGGCACACAGCAGGGTGTTGAATCCCCGGGGATCCTTCACCTGACCGGCGGCAATATCCACCTTCCCCAGCAGGGCGCAGTGGAGGGCCTTTTCCCGCTCGTGGGCAATGATCAGGGTGCCCATGCCTGTGGCCAGCAGCTTTTTCGCTCCCGCATCGGTGATGGGCTTCTCCCTAGGGTCAACCTTGCTAAAATTCGCCGCCAGCAGGGTCATTTCCTGCAACAGGGGCTGAAAAAAGCCTGCTGCCTCCGGGCAGGGAATGCTGCCTTCTGCAGGGCGCAGGGCTTTCACCTGCAATTGGGGGGTTACGCTGCCGCGGAATTCGTTCTTCTCCGGGGCGTAAAGGGCATCCACCGCTTCCATGCCTTCATCCGCCGCATCCCCCAGGGAAAAGCCAATGCCATCTCGCACCTGCCCGGCGGAAAACAGGGACAGCTTCAGGTGACTCAGATCCTTGCCGACTCGGCGCATCTGCTGCACCTGAGCGTTCCGCACAAGGAACACCGGCGGCGGATTGCCAAAGCCTGTGGGCTGCATCACCCGCAGCTGATCAATCCAGTCCAGTGTAACCCCGTTAAGGGGCATTTCCAGGTCATACTCCTGCCGGGGGATGTAGCAGTTCAGGTCGCACTTCTCCTCAATGGCCAGGTTCAGCCGCCGCTTCAGCTCCGGCACGTACTCCGCCCGGATGGTCAGCCCGGCAGCCTGCTCGTGTCCGCCGTAGCGGATGAACAGATCCTTGCAGCAGGTCAGCATGGCGTGAATGTTCACCCCGGGGATGGAGCGGCAGCTGCCCACCGCCGTGTCCCCCTGACGGCTCAGCACAATGGTGGGATAGTGCCACTTCTCGCACAGTTTCCCTGCCGTCAAACCAATCACACCGCTGTTCCAGTTTTCCCCCATGACCATCAGCACCCGATCATTGCGGAAGTCGGTTTCCCGGCGCACCATGTCCGCCGCCTGGGCGGTCATGTCGTGCTCGATGCTCTGCCGCTGCTGGTTGTTCTGCTGCAGGCGCAGAGCCAGTTCCTCTGCCCGGGTCTGATCCGCCGTCATCAGCAGTTCCACCCCGATGGCGGCTTCCTCCATGCGCCCCCCGGCGTTAATGCGGGGCGCCAGCCGGAAGGCGATCTGGTCGCTGGTCATGGGCAGGGTTACGGCGCTGATGGTCATCAGGGCCTTCAGCCCCGGCCGGGCAGTGCGGGCCATGCGCTCCAGCCCCTCCCGGACAAGGATGCGGTTTTCGTCAATCAGGGGCACCACGTCCGCCACGGTGGCAAGGGCGGCAATCTCCAGCTTGTCCTCGATGCCCGATGTGCCCAGCAGTGCCTGACACACCTTCAGCGCCACCCCTGCGCCGCACAGCCGCCGGAAAGGATACTCCCCCAGCAGGGGATTCAGCACTGCATCCGCCGGGGGAAGCTCCGCTGCCAGCTGGTGGTGGTCGGTCACAATCACCTGCATGCCCAGCAGCTTGGCCAGCCGCACCTCTTCCAGATTGGTCACGCCGCAGTCCACCGTAATAAGGAGCTTGTACTTCTCCGCCATCTCCCGCACAGCCTTTTCATTCAGGCCGTAGCCTTCGCTGTGCCGGCTGGGGATGCGGAAGTCCGCCTGTCCCCCCATGGCGCGCAGGGTTTCCAGCATGATGCAGGTGGCGCTGACCCCGTCCACGTCGTAGTCTCCATAAACGAGAATGGGCACCTTCTCCGCCACTGCCTCCCGGATGATGGCCACCGCCTTGTCCATGTCCTGCATTGCCATGGGGTCATGCAGCCGGGACAGGGACGGGTGCAGAAAGGCCTCTGCCTTCTCCGGGGTGTCGATGCCCCGGCTGAGCATCAGTCCGCTGAGCCACAGGGGATAGTCCCCAATCTGCCGGGGCGCATCCCCGCCCCGCTGCACGAATTCGATCATGGTGGTGGTCCTTTCTTTGGGGGAGTGTAGAGGTTCCTTAATCAATGGCGATCTTGTTGCCGCCGTTTCGTTCAGAGGGCGGAATCACCCCGTTGCAGGCTGATGGGCACGCCATTCAAAGGTTTGTATCATTGCAAGCCTAGGGATCAATGCCTGATCATGTGAAGAAACTGGGTTACCACAAAGTCGGAAAACAGTTCATTTTCCGGGCAGCATTGTCCCGGGGAAGAAACCTGCAAGGCAATTTTCTGCGGAAACAGGGATGCATCGGCAGCATTCAGCAGATCAAGATCCATTTCGCTGTCCCCTGCCGCAACAATCCGATACTGGGGAAAACGCTGCCGCAGGCGCAGGATGGCTGTCCCCTTATGCAGCCCGGGAGGCAAAAGATAAATCTTTTTCCCACTGACCTGAATGGAAAGCCGGGTCATTCCATGGAACATTTCTTCTACTGCGTGGGGATCTGTATCGCTGGCACAGTAAACAAACAAATAGGCATGATCCACAAGCCGGCAGCGGATAAACGCCGGATCGGAGGAAAACCGTGCTTCCAACAGCTGCATTTCATCCAGCCAGGGGGCGACCATAGGCTGCGTTTCACGGTGCCACCCTTCATCTTCCACGCCATGAACAAAAAGCCTGGCACCGTGGGTTGTAACTGCTAAATCGGGGACACGGTGTTCCGGCCAGTGAATCCGTCTGTACTGCTCCTCGCTTCTGGAGGAAACGGGCACAAACAGTGCTTGATCAAGAATTTCCCGTAATCCTTCATAGGTCTGTGGGGACATATAGGCCTGCTCTTTTTCGTGGATCCATTCCACGCAAGGCCAGCCGTCATGGGGATGCTTTTGCGAATACACCAGGGTATTATCAATATCACAGGCAAAGAGGCATTGCTTCATTTATGTATCCGCCATTTCTTTGATCAATCCGCAGGCACGATAATGCTGCAATGGGTATTCGATGAGTTCAACCTGCTTTTCCCTGGCTAGTTGATACAAATGGGCCAAATGGGCATCATCATCCAAACTGCGGACAAGCACCTTCCAAGGCAGGCGGCGCAGCAGCACCCGTGTTGCCTCGCCAATGCTGGGCTTGACCAGGTTCACATCACGAATGCCGAAGTGCCGGCGAATGGATTCTACCTCCGCCAGGGCATCATCAGATGCGGCACTTGTCTCCTGCTGCAAAGAAACCTTTGCCGGGAATGCCCCCTGAACAGTGTCGATAAACCCATAGGTTAAGTCCTGATCTAGAAGTCCCGGATAAAAAGCCGCTCCGTGAAAATCCTTCGGACCGATGATGTCACTGCGGAGAAAAGTTCGGCTGAGGAGCCCGGACACCGTTGCATTCAGGCAGGAGCTTGCAATTAAAAAATCATCATGGGTGCCGCAAATCCTTGCAGCACAAGCAGGATCAGAAAGCACCGCCAGCCCCGGATCAACCTCCGGGAAAGCCGCCATGGCCTCTGTCAGCTGGCGCTGAATGGCTCCCTTTCCGGTCCAACCGTCCACAAACTGAATATCTTTTGCTCTGTGACGGTTTCGTATAAAATCCATGGCATTGCGGTCGATGCCACGGCCACGGATGATGGAAATCGTGTAGTGGGCGACAGCAACATCATATTTCTGCTGCAAATAACGCTTGATCAGGATGCCAATAGGGGTGCCTGCCCGTGCAAGGGACACAAGGACGGCTTCCTTGCCCTTTTCCTGATAGATTTTTTCTGCCACCACGGCGACAGCATGGGCGGTGATCTGTGCATACTGGTGAAGTGCACGATGGAAGGTAGCCATGTACATGGCGCTTGGCGCATATTCCAAAGGAAGCATTTCACAGTAGTGTGTTCCGCTCTGAATCAGTTTTTCACGCACGGAAGCCGGCTGAGGTTCAATCAGACCGGTAATATCCTTCAGCAGGAGGGTAACATCATCAGGATGATAAGTGCTGAACATGGCCTGCCTCCTTCACCAGCATCACACGATTGCATCCGAGGGCAGCGTAAGCACCGCACAGTTCCCCATAAGCCTGAGCAATGGCTGCTTTATCATCGGAATCGGTCAGGATGACCACAACATCGCTCGGCTGAAGGTTGTAAAGGAAGGTGGTACGGTTTGCCTCGTAAAAGCTGTGCAGCATGACACCGCTCCTGATCGGGTATTCAGAATCTGTACAAATGCCGATGGGGCTTCTGGTTGTTGCATGGCAGTGAACAGAGGCGGCAATGCTGTGCTTTTCCATGCATGCACCCAGCAAAAGCCCCGGAAGCATCCATTCTTCTGTTCCAATGACAGACACATGCCTGCCGAGAAGATCATTGCGCATACGGCTGCAAATCTCTTCTGCCAAACGTTGACATTGGGTCATGTAGTCTCCGATTACACATCCATGCCTTGTATCACTGGTACACGGTGCCAAAGAAATTGGCGGCACGCCGCTTTCTGCCTTGGTGGGCTTTTCAGCACCGACAATGGTATACCCTGCTGCCTGCGCTGTCAGATCCATCATGGGCAGCCTTAGCAGCGAATGGCAGCGAATGCCGTTATTTGCAAGCAAGGCGTATCGCTCATCAGTCAGCCGATTGATGATGGATACAGCCCAAATCTCTTTTTCGCTGATTTCAGGGAATCGGGCTTGAATTGTATCCATCATATTCAGCAGGGTTTTGCCTGTGGACAGTTCATCGTCCACAAAGGCGATCCCATGAGCCTCCCGAATCCATGCACCCAACTGCTCTGTACAAAGAAATTGTTCCGCTGCATGGCTGTGCTCTTCCTGAAATTCAAAGATGGAACCCGCTGCTGCCTTTGGCTCCCGTGTGGTATGGATGTATCGGCATTGGTCGGATAAGGCGGATGCCACAACAGCACCAACAGCCGTTGCCGTTTCTGCAAAGCCGATGACCAGGTCAATGTTCGGCGCTGTTTCTGCAAGGCTGCGTCCCAGTGTGTCCATCATGGCAAGGGATGCGGTGGGGGATACGGGAATATGCTTGCCCTGCAAAGGGTTTACCAGGAGATAAGTCCGCTTAATGTTGTGGTGCCGCTTTGCTAACTTGAACAGCTGATCAGCGTGATAACCTTCCACTTGCTTTTCTCCTTAAGAAACAATGATGGGCGTTTCCAAATTGACAATGCCCCGGGTGTTCCATGGGTCAGGATATTGCCATTCCGTATCAAGTCCCATGCATTTGCGAAGGGCAATGGCAGGCATGTTAATGCCCGTTGCAAGGCACGACAGTTGCAGTCCACCGGACATTCGGGTGTTGATCTCCAGCAGGTAGGGTTTTGTGCCGTCCATCTTGAATTGAATGTTCGCCGGCATGTCAAAGTGGAAAAGGTTCATCATTTCCTGACAGATCCGGGTGATTTCAGGATCCGGCCTGACTTCGGAAAACCGTCCCACCTTAAACCGGGGAATGATCAACCGCCCCTTGCTTGTTTCCATGCAGTCCACACTAACATCGGCACCGGGCAAGTAGGGCATAACCATCAGCGGAATTTTGAAATCATAGTGAGACAGAATCTCACGGGCTGCACGGTAGGTCACCTTTGTGCCGGGCTTTGCGTACAGCGCCTCTTCGCTTTCAATCGTGTCATCCAATACACGGAAGCTTTTTGCCCCTTCATCCCTGATCAGCTTGTAGCAAAGGCGCATCCCCTCTGTTTGCAGTGCAAGACAGGCCTTCTCAAAGGCTTCTACGCTGGAAACTACACGATAGTTCGGAAGAATGTCCGGCATTTTTTCTGCAAGGAAACCATAGGTTTGCATCTTATCATCCAGCAGGGAAACCATGTCACCGTCTTCTTCCAACAGGAGCTTTATGCCCTGCGATTCAAAGGATGCAGCGTGTTTGGCAATCGCCACCATGCCCCTTCTGGGAACAAATACGTCAATATGATGTTCCAGGCAGAAATTCAGGCAAAACAGCACATACGCCTCATCTGGAAGCTCCTGTTCAGGATACCATTCATCACAGGCCTGCCGGTAAACAGCCTTGGCATTGCTGCCTGAACCAACGACCGTTATGGTTTCCCCGTAACCTTCCCGCATCAGGTTGATCAAATGATAGGCGGTGCTGAACCAGTGATTGAACCATACCCGCATTTTATCTCTTGTATGATACATCCTGAAAAGAAAATCATACGTTCCTTTCCTTTTCATTGACCGGCGACGACTGATCCGCTCCTGTTGCCTGATCATGATCGTATGATACCATGGATAAGATGAAATGGAAAGATTTTTTACAGGGCAAGGCTTCATATAAAAGGGCGCAGAGGACTTTGAAATCATCCCCTGCACCCTTCACATTTTCCTTCACTCCCCAAACAGTGCCGTGCTCAGGTACCGGTCCCCTGTGTCCGGCATCAGGGCCACAATGATCTTGTCCTTGTTTTCCGGCCGTTTGGCCAGCACGGTAGCGGCGTGGAGGGCGGCGCCGGAGGAAATGCCCACCAGCACCCCTTCCCGACGGGCAATCTCCCGCCCGGCGGCAAAGGCGTCCTCGTTCTCCACGGGGAGGATCTCGTCATACACCCTGGTGTCCAGGGTGTCCGGCACAAAGCCTGCGCCAATGCCCTGAATCTTGTGGGCACCAGCCACCCCCTTGGACAGCACGGGAGAAGTGGCAGGCTCCACCGCCACGATCTTCACCTTGGGGTTCTGCTCCTTCAGGTACCGGCCAACGCCGGTCAGGGTGCCGCCGGTGCCAACCCCAGCCACAAAGATGTCCACTTTCCCCTCCGTATCCCGCCAAATCTCCGGCCCGGTGGTGCGGTAGTGGACGGCAGGATTGGCAGGGTTCACAAACTGCCCGGGGATGAAGCTGCCCGGAATCTCCCGTGCCAGCTCCTCCGCCTTGGCAATGGCGCCCTTCATGCCCTTGGCACCCTCGGTGAGCACCAGCTCTGCCCCGTAGGCCTTCAGCAGGGTGCGGCGCTCCACACTCATGGTTTCCGGCATGGTGAGGATGATCCGGTAGCCCCGTGCCGCCGCTACGGAAGCCAGGCCAATGCCCGTGTTGCCGCTGGTGGGCTCGATGATCACGGAATCCTTCTTCAGCTTGCCGGTGGCCTCTGCATCATCCAGCATGGCCTTGGCAATGCGATCCTTCACGCTGCCGGCGGGGTTGAAGTATTCCAGCTTGGCCAGAATGGTGGCGTGAAGCTGATGAGCCTGCTCGTAGTTGCCCAGCTCCAGCAGGGGAGTGTTGCCGATGAGTTCCGTTGCCTGATGATAAATCTTCATGATTCGTCGTTCCTTTCTGTAGGGTCTTTTTTGGGGGGGGGATGATGGTGCTCCTTCAAGGTTTTTTGTAACGCAAAAAAAGGCAGGACGAGTTGTTCCTTCTCATCCTGCCTCGGAAGATACCTGGTTTGCAGCTGCGTTGTCAGGCATGGAAAGCCATGCACAGCTGTCCTCCGCAACAGGACGACTGCTGACAACAACACATCATGCCGTACATGCTCTCCAACCTCCTTACCTTGAATTGCTTGGCATTATAGCCCCGAGGGAACCATCTGTCAAGGGGTGCAGGATGTTTTTTGGTTGTATTGCGGGAGGGGGCTTTTGAGTCAAAAGCCCCCTCCCGCACCCACCCGAAAACCAGCTGGGGTTTTCGCTGATTCCCCTGGGCGAGCTTCCTTACACGAATAGCCGGAGTGATGAAACCCTTCGACCAGTGAGAGCGTGCAAACTCGACAAAGTGGCGAAGCCACTTTGTCGACGCATGGGGCGAAGCCCCCGTGCAGGATTTTCCCCTTTCCGGGGCGAAAAGAACCATCATCCCTGCGGAAAGCGAAAGGAGCATCACCACCCTATGGCCATCACTGCCTATTGCAAAAAATGTCAGGAAGACGTCCCTCTGGGGGAACGCTGTCCCCACTGCGGCGGCAAGCTGGCCAAATCCTCTGCCCGGGTGGCATGGTGCGTGACCCATACCCCGGTGGAAGACTGGCTGTGCTGGAACAGCGTGGCTCGCATCTTCCTGCCGGCGTGGCTGGTGGTGCTGCTGGCCATCCTCCTGCCGGAGGGGATCACCGGGGGCGTCGCCGCTCTGGAACAGGTGCTGACCGGGGTTGTCATGCTGAGCATGGTGCTCCTTCTCCTCCTGGGCGCACTGGCCACCCTGCTGGTGCTGCACCTGCAGGGGGATGATCTCATCGACTGCGTGGTGGACAGCAAGGGGGTTCACGTTCGCCGGTTCCTCCCATCCCCCACGCCCCTGAAGCTGCTGCTGCGCCTTAAATCCCCCCGATTGATCCGGGAAATGGAGGACGGGGAGGATGCGGTGCTGATCTCCACCCGGGATCTGCCCTGGAAGAGCATGGCACGGGTGCAGCTGTGGCCGGAAAAGCGGCTGGTGCTGATCTACGCCCCCCATTGGTGGATGAACCTGGCGCTGTACTGTACCCCCTTCACCTGGGAGGACACCCTGGCCTACATGCGGGACAAGGTGGGGCGGAAGAAGGATCTGCTCCTGCCCCGGGAGCTGATGGCGCCTCCCAAGCCCAAATCCCCCAGAAAGCCCAAAGCCGCCCCGGCGGCAGACCTGCCGGACACGCCTGCGGAAGCACCATCTCAAGTGGCAGCCCCTCAAGAGGCATTGCCTCAGGAAGATACATGGCAGGAAACACTGCCCCAAGAGGCATTGCCCCAAGAGGCATCGCCTCGAGAAGCGCCGCTCCAAGAAGCATCGCTCCAGGAGGCATTGCCCCAAGAAACATCCCTTCAAGAGAAAATCCATCAGCCGGGAATCTCTTCATCACCCCGGGAGGATTCGCCGGAGGAATCCCCTGTCTCTCCCGAAATGTGGGAAGGGCAGACAGACTTCTTTGACCTGATGGAGCAGAAGGACGAATAAAACTCCGCCGCCCCGGCGTCATTGTCGGGGCGGCGGAGGTGGTTGGTCGGTTAGTTGCTGGTCGGGTACACCCTGTGATACTCCATGTGCTTGTAGGCACCCATGGCTTCACGGCTCATCAGATAGCGGTCATGATCATGCAGCAGCACCATCAGACCTGCGGCCGCTGCGATAAGAATCAAGATCCCCATGATCGCACCTCCATGATTCAGTTTCTTGCAGCACATCTTGCAGTGTGCTGTCCTTTCATCTTTATTATACAGCAATCTTTCTAAAATGCAAGCGTTTTTTGCAAGATTTTCTGCAAAAAAGAGAACAAAAATAACGTGCAGCCCAGCTCGTTTTCCTGCCTGAAGGCATCACGCTTCCTGCTGATTTTCCCTGATTCGGAAAGCAGCTTCACAACAAAACGCCCTCTGTGACGACAGTCTCGCTGCCGCCCCAGAGGGCCCATGGGATGCTTGCAAGGGGATTGGCTACAGGCTTGCCTGTTCAGGGCATCGACAAAGTGGCTTTGCCACTTTGTCGAGTTTTGCACTCACTCACTGGTCGAACGGTTTCACCGTTCT
>CAVIWF010000043.1:0-22860 GCA_963646285.1 bacterium | reverse complement strand
CTTCCGTCGTTTCGACCTCATCAAAAAAGTCGATGAAACTTATTCTTTCCATGCTCGTGTTATATCATATTTTTCGCCGCTTGAAAAGGTCTCATGTGGGAGTTTCTGAAAATTGATTTCCGTGGTCATCACCTATGACCGGTTTGAGCAAATCGATACCTACCTTGAATCCGGTGCTGTTGATGTTACCCTTACGCAGAATACAGAAGCCGTAGGCACGGTTTGCGCAGAAATGCTCATCCGCATGGCCAATGGTGAGGACATCGAAGATCTTGATTTCGAATGCATCCCCGTTTACAGAAAAGAGGCAATGCCATGAAAGGCTTCACCATCAAGCAAAAGTTAATGTGCTTTGTACTTGGCATGTCTGCATTGCTTCTGGCGTTCTGCACATTCCTGGAGGTCAACAATCATTCGCTCTTCTATCAGCAGAGTCTTCTTCTCACTGTTCAGGAAGACTATGACACGCTGAAGGATGGCTTTACAAGTGCGGATAGCCTGCTGTTTACTTATGCGCAAAACAGAAATGGCACCACACGTGACCAGTGCCTCGTACAGTTGGATGCCATGGATATGGCATCGCAGAACCTTTGCGATCATCTGTCAGGCGCTATCTTCAGCGACTTGAAGGTTCTAACCGCCAGCTACACATCAGCCGCCCGGGAAATGCTTCAACAGTATTTTTCCACTGCAGAGGAAGCACTCAGCATCTATTCTTCCGTGAATGCCAGAATTGACACAATCCAGATGCTTCTGCCGACGTATACCAAGACCATCAATGCCCATCGCAGCGAAGGAAAAATCCAACTTGAACTCAGGCAGGCCAAGCTAACCGAAATAACCATCGTTGGAGCCGTATTGCTGGTTCTGCTCTTTCTTTTGTTTTTGATGAAGTTTTCTGATAAGATGACGAGGAACTTAACCGCCTTAACAGCCTGTGCAGAAAAAATCTGCCAAGGCGAATGGTCCATCGATATGCCGGCAACCGCCACGCAAAGCCGTGATGAAGTCGGCGTACTGACCGTAGCGTTTTATCACATGCTGGAAACCATTCAGCAACAGATTGAGCAGCTGAAAAAGCAGGAAGAATTGGAACGGCAAATGAAAGAGGCAGAGGTGCGGGAGGCGCAGATGAAAAGCAGCCTTGCCAAAGCACAGCTGCTGACACTCCAGTCCCGTGTGAATCCACATTTTTTGTTTAATGCCTTGAATGTGATTGCCGGGCAAGCCGCTGAAGAAGCTGCCTTCAAAACCTTTGACATGATTGAGCAGACAGCCAGCTATCTTCGGTATTCCCTCAGCAAACTAGGAAAGAGCGTTACGCTAAAAGAAGAAATCAAAAATGCAGAAGACTATTTGGCCATTCAAAAGCGGCGCTTCGGTGACAGGCTCCAATATTTCATTGCCGTAGAGCCCTCATGTGCAGATCTGCCGGCGCCTTCCATGCTGCTGCAGCCAATTTGCGAGAATGCACTGATCCATGGCATTATGCCCAAAAAAGAAGGCGGTGCTATCTGTGTGCAGGTAAGCCGCACAGGAGAAAGCATCGCCATTGCTATTGAAGATAACGGTATCGGCTTTACGTCAAGCCAACTGCAGGAAATTCGTGAAAAGCTCAAGAGCACAACCTACTGCGATACGGAGGGCATTGGACTTTCCAGCGTTGTGCAGCGAGCCAGTCAATTCTTCGGTGAACCAATTCGTGTCCTCATCGATAGCACGCCTAACCAAAGCACCTGCGTAACGATGCTTTTACCATATAGAAAGGAGGAAACGAAAGATGGCAAATGTTCTGCTAGCTGATGATGAACCCCTGGCACTGACCCTATTGCAATGCTTGATTGACTGGAAAAGGCTAGGCCTCCATCTCCTTGGCTGCGCCCACGACGGAGATGAATTGTTTGACATGCTGGTGAAAAACCGTCCCGACATCGTGATCACGGACATTTGCATGCCGGGAAAGTCAGGGCTGGAAATCATTGCAAAAGCGTTGGAAATGGACATGCCTACACGGTTCCTGATTATTAGCTCCTATACCAATTTTGCCTATGCCCGTGAGGCCATTCAGCTGGGTGTAGAAGATTTTCTTCCCAAGCCTGTGAATCGTGCCGAGCTTTCCAGCGCATTGGAGAAGACACTGGAAAAGTTGAATCAACCGAAACCTCAGGAAGAATCCGGCCGCAAACTGATACAAGCTGCCTGCGACTACATAGCAACTCATTTTGAAGAACATATTACGCTGGATAGTGTCGCCTCTCGTGTTTATGTCAGTTCAACTTATCTTTCTACACTTTTCAAAAAGGAAACCGGCACCAATTTCAGTGAATACCTGACAGATGTACGAATGAAGAATGCCAAACGATTGATGGAACACCCCGAATTGACCATCGCACAGATTGCTGAACAGGTGGGGTATAAAGATGTACGCTATTTCAGTGCGGTGTTTCAAAAGTACTATCAAGTTTCACCAGCACAGTATCGGAAGTAAAGCCATCATCCCCCAGCCATCATACGCCTAAACAGATAACGGACTTTCCTATTTCACTTGAAGTTAAAATCCAAGCCCGACTTCTGAAGCATTTCGTGATATTCCTGTACGGAGTTCTCGTTAAGCGATTGATCCTCCACCATATACTGCTTGAACTTACCACGCTTGTGGAGCAGCACATTCCCCCACCGAGTCACCCACATGGCGGGCAGGAGGATGGGCCACTGCCGCAGCACAGGGTACAGCTGACGCATGCTGCTATAGGCAGGAAACGCACGATGAAACCAGTTCAGCAGCTTGACTTCCTGCACAGAGCCGTGACGGTTGACCTTTTTCAGCATGGTGGATTGGAGACTGTTTTCATACGTGCCAAAGACACCGCTGGCAAAGAGCCGGTCAGAAATCAGCTGGGACGCTTCGGTGTGCTCAGCGTTGCCGAACCACACATCCAGCATGTGCATAGTATTCTCATAGAAGCGGTTCAGCTGAAGAAGTCTCATTTTCTCCACGATGTACGATTCATCCAGATTGGGATAAGCTTTGCGATATACGTACAAGTCCAGTGCCTGACGAATGCCTACACCAGAGTCCCGATAATGCTTGGCAAAGTGAGTAAAAAGATAGATCAGCGTATCTTCATGAGACATTTCGTAGCGGTATGACGTGACCGTAGGCTTCGCCAGCTGCCAGCCGTCGCCGTAGTAGGCGTAATAGTCCTTGTTATAAGATGGAATCAGCCGCTTGTGCAGCTCGACGTGAATACCATCCTTATCCCATATATACTCATGGTCGCTTTGCACGCCTTCCTGATAGCCAAGGGAAAGCATCAAGGGACGAATGCGAGCATACTGGTCTGCTTTCACCAGAATATCAATATCCCCCATGGAGCGAAGCTCTTCAGATGGATAAAGCGTCTTCAGCACGCATCCCTTTAGCGGCATGTAATCGATTTCGTTCGCCTCAAAAAGTGTAACAAGCGACTTTGCTGCATCGACTTGGCGATTGCTCAGCAGGGTTGCCCGCAGCAAAATGTTGCGGACTTCTTTTGAAATGCTCACGCCGGATTTGTGCATGCCGGTAATGATCAGTGCCTCGATTTGCTGGGTGCGGGCAAAGGCGAGATATTCTTCTACCGGCAAAGCAGCGTCCACTGCAAACGTGCCATTGCAAAGAGAAGACTTGAGCAGAGACAACACTGTTTGGGTATCAATCATTGACGTTCGCTCCGTACGAATCAGTATTTCCTCCACACCATTTTATCGACCACGCCTGTGTAGCTCTGGATGATTTTGACCACCTTATCGGACACGTTCTCGTCCCGATAATCCGGCACGGGAATGCCAAGGTCGCCGTTCTTGTTCATTTCTACCGCCACGTCCACAGCTTGCAGGAGATGATCCCCATCAATGCCTGCAAGGATGAAGCAGGCCTTGTCCAGCGCTTCAGGGCGTTCAGTGCTGGTGCGGATGCACACGGCCGGGAAGGGATGTCCCACGCTGGTGAAGAAGCTGCTTTCTTCCGGCAGGGTACCAGAATCGGACACGACACAGAAAGCATTCATTTGCAGGCAGTTGTAGTCATGGAAGCCCAGCGGCTCATGCTGAATGACCCGTCTGTCCAGCTGGAAGCCGCTCTGCTCCAAGCGCTTGCGGCTTCTCGGGTGGCAGGAATACAGGATGGGCATGTCATACTTCTCCGCCATTTTGTTAATGGCGGTAAACAGGGATGTGAAGTTTTTCTCCGTGTCAATATTCTCTTCTCGATGGGCAGACAGCAGGATGTACTTGCCCTTTTCCAAACCCAGACGAGCATGAATATCGGATGCTTCGATTTTCTCCAGGTTATGATGAAGCACCTCTGCCATGGGCGAACCCGTCACGTAGGTACGTTCCCGAGGCAGTCCCGTATCTGCCAGATAACGCCGTGCATGCTCCGAGTAAGCCATGTTCACATCGGAAATGATGTCCACGATGCGCCGGTTCGTCTCCTCCGGCAGGCACTCATCCTTGCAGCGGTTGCCCGCCTCCATGTGGAAGATCGGGATGTGCAGACGCTTCGCGCCGATCACGGACAGGCAGCTGTTGGTATCCCCCAGCACAAGGACAGCATCGGGCTTGACGGCCACCATCAGCTTGTAGCTCTCGGCAATGATGTTGCCCATGGTTTCGCCCAGGTCAGCACCGACTGCATTCAGGTACACTTCCGGGTCTGCCAGCTGCAAGTCATGGAAGAACACGCCGTTCAGGTTATAGTCGTAATTCTGTCCCGTGTGGGCAAGAATCACATCGAAATACTTACGAGTTTTGTTGATCACCGCAGCAAGGCGAATGATCTCCGGGCGAGTACCCACAATGATGAGAAGTTTAAGCTTGCCATTGTTACGAAAGGAAATGTTGCTGTAATCTGCCATGATTCACACCTTCTCAAAAAACGTATCCGGATGCTTGGGATCAAAAATCTCGTTGCAGGTCATCACAGTGACCAGATTTTCTGTATCAGATAGGTTGATGATGTTGTGCGTCCAGCCAGGGATCATGTGCACGGCTTCGATTTTCTCCCCAGACACTTCAAACTCCACCGTTTCACCGGTGTTGATATTCCGCTCCTGAATGAGCCCGTGGCCTGCCACCACAATAAACAGTTCCCACTTGCTGTTGTGCCAGTGCTGCCCCTTGGTAATGCCGGGCTTTGAAATGTTGATGGACACTTGACCACAATCCGCCGTGTGCACCAGCTCGGTGAAGGAGCCGCGATCGTCCACGTTCATTTTCAGCGCGTACTTGAACTTGTCCGTGGGCAAATAGGTCAGGTAGAGGGAGTACAGTTTCTTGGCAAAGGAACCATTGGGCATCTTAGGCATCAGCAGGGTGGTGGGCTGCTGCTTGAACGCCTGCAGAAGATCCACAATCTCCCCCAGCGTCACCTTGTGGGTCACAGGAACGCAGCAATAGCGGCCATTGGATTGCAGCACCGTCTCCACGCCGTCAAACTCGCAGTGCTGTTCCTTTCCTTCCAGCAAGTCAAACATGCCTTCCACCAGATCATCGATGTACAGCAGCTCCAGCTCGGTGCTTCGGTCGTTGACCGTGAAAGGCTCATCATTAGCCACTGCCCAGCAGAAAGTGCTGACGGCGCTGTTATAGTTAGGGCGGCTGTGCCCCATAAGATTAGGAAAACGATAGACCGTCACTTTGGCACCTGTTTCCTTGGCGTAATCGAAGAACAGTTCTTCTCCGGCCTTTTTGCTTCGGCCATACTCGCTGTTGCCGAAGCGTCCTGCCAGGGTGGCCTGAATGGAGGAAGACAGCATGATGGGCGCCTTGTTGCCGTGCTTTTTAAGACAGTTCAGCAGTTCCGACGCAAAGCCGAAGTTCCCCTTCATGAAGTCTTCCGTGTTCGTGGGCCGGTTCACGCCCGCCAGATTGAACACGAAGTCTGCCTTCGCACAGTACGCATCCAGCTCTTCCGGCGTGGAAGACAGGTCATACTCATAGATTTCGCCAACGGAAAGGTTGGGACGGGTCTTATTGCGGCCATCCTGCATGGTTTTCAGGTTGTTGACCAAAGCGGTACCCACCATGCCTGCGGAACCGGTGATGAGGATGTTCATGGTTGTGCTCCTATCAGTTGATTAAAGCAATAGGTCTATGCTATAATGGGCGCAAGTGCAAGGAGGAATAGGATCATGGGCAATCAGGAAAATCTCCAGCTTTTTGAAGATCAAGCCATCCGTACCGCATGGAGCGAAGATACAGAAGAATGGTACTTTTCCATCGTTGACGTTGTGGGCGTGCTCACAGAAAGTCCCAACCCCAATAACTATTGGAAGGTTCTAAAAAAGCGTCTGCTTGCTGAGGGAAATGAGTCGGTTACAAATTGTAACCAACTGAAATTAAAGTCCTCCAAGGACGGCAAGCGCTATAAAACAGACGTTGCCAACGCAGAGCAGCTGCTTCGCATTATCCAGTCCATCCCGTCTAAAAAAGCCGAGCCCTTCAAGCTTTGGCTGGCAGAAGTCGGCCGTGAGCGCATCGAAGAAACCCTTGATCCTGAGCTGATTGCCAACCGTCTCATCGCCACTTACGAACGCAAGGGCTATACACGAGAATGGATCAACCAGCGTCTGCAATCCATCTCTGCCCGCAAAGAACTCACAGATGAATGGAAGGATCGCGGCGTGCATCAGGGCAAGGAGTTTGCTATTCTGACAGACGAACTTACTAAAGCTTGGTCGGGCATGACCACTCGTCAGTACAAGAACCTCAAAGGGCTCAAAAAAGAAAGTCTTCGTGACAACATGAGCACCACAGAATTGACGCTTAATCAACTAGCCGAAGTTGCCGTTCGTGAGTTGTCACAGCAAACACAGCCTGCTGGCTTCGAAGAGAGCAAGCAGGTTGTCCAAGCCGGTGGTTCTGTCGCTGGCAACGCACGCAAGGACTTGGAACAACGCCTTGGCCGCCCCATCATCACCAGTCAAAATGCCATGCAGCTCAACCACGTTGTGTTGCAGATGATTGAGGCCAGTGTAGAGTTGATTCCTGACAAAGAAGATCAACAGAAAGACTAACGCTTTATGCCTTCCATTTGCACACAAATGAATAGCACGGTTCTCAGCCTTTCAATGCCTCCTGCACGTAATCCGTTGTCAAAATTTTCTTCACCGTTCCCTCCACGTCCAAGCGTGTCGTGTTGTGGCTGGTGTAGCTTTCGTCTGCCATGGTGTGCACCTCGCCCTGCACCACAAACTTATCATAGTTCAGGTCACGGTTGTCCGCCGCCACACGGAAATACTGCCCCATGTCTTCACTGCGGAGACGTTCTTCACGGGTCATGAGGGTTTCATACAGTTTTTCACCGTGGCGGGTGCCGATGATGTTGGTGCCTGTATCACCGAAAAGCTGCTGCACCGCCTTGGCCAGATCTCCGATGGTGGATGCATCCGCCTTCTGGATGAACAAGTCGCCGGGGTTGGCGTGCTGGAAGGCGAACATGACCAGCTCCACAGCCTCATCCAGGTTCATGAGGAAGCGGGTCATGTTGGGGTCGGTGATAGTGATGGGCAGTCCCGCCTTAATCTGATCAATAAACAAGGGAATAACGCTGCCACGGCTGCACATAACGTTGCCGTAACGGGTGCAGCAAATGGTGGTGCCGCCCCGCTCTGCCGCCACACGAGCATTGGCATAGATAACGTGCTCCATCATAGCCTTCGAGATGCCCATGGCGTTGATGGGGTACGCCGCCTTGTCGGTGGACAGGCAAACCACCCGCTTCACGCCAGCGTCAATGGCAGCATGGAGCACGTTATCCGTGCCGACAATGTTGGTCTGCACCGCCTGCATGGGAAAGAATTCGCAGGAAGGCACCTGCTTCAGCGCTGCTGCGTGGAAAATATAGTCCACCCCAGGCATGGCATCCTTGATGGACTGCGAATTCCGCACGTCGCCGATGTAAAACTTGACCTTCTTGGCATGCTCAGGATGTTTCTGCTGCAGCTCGTGCCGCATGTCGTCCTGTTTCTTCTCGTCACGGGAGAAGATGCGGATCTCCTTCAGGTCGGAGGTCAGGAAGTGCTTGAGGACGGTGGAACCGAAAGATCCGGTGCCGCCGGTGATCATGAGGGTGGCGTTGGTGAATGGGGACATGGGAGGTTCTCCTTTATTAGTTTCAATTACTTGCTCGCTTGCGCAAATGAAGGACTCTGCTATACCTGTTCCAAAGGACCATCATTTCATCTTTATACAAAAGCATGCCTACAACAAGCATAACAAGTGTATTGACCAGTATCAGTCCCACACCTGTTATGATGAACTGCATCCAATTCAAATTCACATTCTTTAAAAGATTAAATTCCGCTCCGGATGTAATTGTTGTAATGATTAAATATGGCACTAAGATCCTCAGATAATCTTTTTCTGAAATTTGAATGATTTTCTTATGCGCATAAACAATTTCCATGGCAGCAAGAACAACATTGGTCAGCAATTTCGCCCAGAGCAAGCCGCAAAGACCGTCCCATAATGCACCGAGAATTGACAGCACAGCTAATAGAATGAAGGTAACAAGCTGAATGTTTCTGACTGCTTTGAAATCTCCACTTAACTCAATGCAGCGACCGCTCGGAATGTGTATAATCTGCAGAACACCAGTAACAACAAGCAACACAGCAATTTGTGGCTGAATATAGTTTGCGTCATTCACGCCAGCAGTATATACACGGACAAACGGCAAAATCATCGCCATTGTTGTTGAAAACAGAACCATCGCAATCAGGATTGCGGTAAATTCATACTCCTGAACGATCTCCTTGGCCTTTTCCTTTTCTGTGTTAATAATCTGCCCCAAGGCGTTTTGCGGAGCAATCAGCGCTGTGTTGATAAAGTTGCTTATAAGCGACACAACCGAGTTATAAACAGCATATACGCTCGTCTGTACCGTGCCAACGAATACCGACATATAGAATACTGTAAGACTGTTGTATAAAACGCCAACGATTTTTGAAACAAACAGGTCTTTCGTTCCGCCGATACTGATATCTGAGCAATCTTCTGTATACGAAGCAAACGGGAATTGTTTTTTTGCAATAGCAGCAATCAGAAATCCGCATCCGATATTTGCTATCATATAAAACAATCGGGCAAGTACAATGTTCTGCATGGTGCAGATGATGCTAATCATGCCACCATACATCACAATGTATTGGAATATATTCACAATATAAAGGATATACTCATGTTGAGTAACCTGAAAAACGAGACGATATTTATATACATAAGCGAAGTTGAAAGCCGTTGTCGCGACCGAAAAGGAGAACAGTGCTACCATCACGATATAATCTATTTCGGAATCTATCAGAAGGGCATAGATACACGACCCAGCAACGCCCAATACGAGCATGGCAAGTCCTAGTTTTTTCAGTGTTACTCTGGTCTTGGATAGTATTTTATTGACCGCATCATAGTCTTTATTGCCATAAGGCGCATATAATCTAACAAGTGCAGCCAACGTAAATCCACTTTCCACAAGCATCAGCACGGTGATAAACTGATTGATCGTGCTATTCAGGCCATTATAATCCGATCCCAAATAGACAAGCACTACCCTGATAGAAACCAGTGATAACACGCTTGACACAATCATGCTCACCACAGATGTAAGTGCATTTAATAGTGTTAGCTTCGTTCGCATGCTCGTCTTTTCTCCAGTCCTTTAATGTTCTGCTACATTTTTGATAATATCCAGTATTTGCTTTGCGCAGTATTGAGCAGTGCACGTCTCATATGTTTTCATGATGTACACCGCCGATACACTTTTTCCCGCATTCTCCACAATGAAGTCTTCCAACTTCTGAACTTGTTCATCAAAGTTGTGGTCACACTCGAACAAATTCAGAACATACGGATACTTTTCGAGATACGGTAGCGTTGGGCATTCATGGCTTGTACAGATATTTACAATTGGTTTGCCCATAGATATATATTCAAAAATTTTGCTTGGCACCTGGTTCATCATGCTGTTTCCGATATTGACGAGAATGTCTGCTTCTTCCATGTGCCGTTGTGCTTCTTCTAATGGAACAATTCCATAAAATTGAGCATTCTCTGGCAATGTTCCTTTTTCAGCAACTCCAGCAGCAATCTGTCGCTCAACACCCACCATATGCAGGCAAACCTTTCTGTTTTTCAATGCTGCAAACAGCTTAAATGTATAGGATGGATTGCGCGCCTGCTGGTATATGGCTCCTGCAAACACGCAAGTATAGGAAGTGCCACTTGTACTTCTTGTAGGGTATGTTCTGCTTCGAGTGCTAATATTGGGAAACTCCATCGCTGTAATCTTTCCGCGCTGCGCATACGCAAGGTTTGCTTGCATTTCCTCCAGCAGTATGGGCGTTGTAATAATAGCGTCTGCATGTTCGCACATTTGACGTTCAAATTTCATTCGTTGCCTTTTTGTTTTTGCCGAATACGCAGTATTTGATAAACACGGATCAACTTGATAAATAACAGATTTCACTGCTGTATGTTTTCTTGTATAGTTTAGTGTTGCCTTTACAGCTTCATAATGACCTGCAACCGGAATAATGATGTCATCCTTTTCTATAGGCAGTTCTTCCAGCTTCTGTTCAATGTTATGAACCACAGATTGGTCTATAAAGTCTTTTTTTAGCACACTCCTGCTTAATTTCGCCATCGTCTTATTGAGGAACCCTTTTACATATATTAGCGGATAACTTTTCCTCCATGATCGCAGTTTCTCCTTATTAACCATAGTCCACCACCAGATTCGATGAACTGTGGTCTTATCATACGTAGTCGTGCCCTCAGTGGGCGTTTGCTTCATTGCTATAATATGAATATCTAACCCATCCACATTTTGCATTTCGTTTGTCATCTTTTTTATCAAGCTTGAACAGGCACCACTGTGAGGATAGTGACTGAGTGTAACAAAAATCAGTCTCAATTTATCACTTCCCTGAATCCAACATTATCAGCACAAACATGAGGCTTTTATCTTATGCTTTACACTTTAAAGCAAATCACATCCGCAATCCTCCCGCATGCCCTGCCATCCCCGTAGGGATTTTCCGCATGCGCCATTGCTCCATACGCCTTGTCGTCATTCAGCAGCTTGGAGAACTCCCCATAGATGACTTCTTCTTCCGTCCCCACCAGCTTCAGCGTGCCTGCTGCAATGCCCTCCGGCCGTTCGGTGGTGTCGCGCATGACCAGCACAGGCTTGCCCAAGGACGGTGCTTCCTCCTGAATCCCGCCGCTGTCGGTAAGGATCAGATAGCTGCGCTTCATGAAGTTGTGGAAGTCCAGCACATCCAGGGGCTCAATGATGTGGATACGGTCATCATTTCCCAGATACTCGTCAGCGATTTCCCGCACCACAGGGTTCATGTGGATGGGGTAAATGGCCTTCACGTCCGGGTGCTCGTCCATCACCCGCCGAATGGCTCTGAACATATGCCGCATGGGCTCCCCAAGGTTTTCCCGACGGTGGGCCGTGATGAGAATCAACCGGCTGTCTTTTGCCCAGTCCAGTTCGGGATGGGTGTAGTCATCCCGAACGGTGGTATTCAGGGCATCAATGGCGGTGTTGCCGGTCACGTAGATGCTCTCTGCAGGCTTGCCTTCCTTCAGCAGATGCTCCTTCGCCAGCTCGGTCGGGGCGAAATTGTACTGGCTGATGATGGACACCGCCTGACGGTTGAACTCCTCGGGAAAGGGGCTGTAAATGTTGTAGGTGCGAAGACCTGCTTCCACATGCCCCACTGGAATCTGCAAATAGAAGCACGCCAGCGCCGTCACGAAGGTGGTGGACGTATCCCCATGCACCAGCACCACATCGGGGTGTTCCTTTTCCAGCACATCCTTGATGCTGTTCAGGATGTTGGTGGTCACGTCGAACAGCGTCTGCTTGTCCTTCATGATGGACAAGTCGTAATCCGGCACAACGTTGAACGCTTCCAGCACCTGATCCAGCATCTGCCGATGCTGCCCTGTGACGCAGACGATGGTCTGAATCCCATCCCGGGTTTTCAGTTCATTGACCAAGGGGCACATTTTAATCGCCTCCGGCCGGGTGCCGAAGACGAGCACGACTTTCTTCATGGGATTTTCACACTTTCTGTCAATTTTTATCTTTCACCTGTAAGTAATTTCATTGTTTGCAGCAGATATTTTTTGAAATATTGACCCACATCGCCATGGTTCTTATAGGAATAATTGTTGTCTAGTGTCATTGAATATCCGCAAGATTTCAACTTCTCGATTAACTCTGCAATGTGTTCATGAAAAGTATGCTCTTCTGGAGAGTAATGCATATAAATCCATGGGTTGTGCGTATCACAAGAATGTGCCACAATTTCATTTTCTAGAAGATCATTCAAGAAGTTAATTTTTTTCTCAGTAACATTACCGATAATACCCATAAGAATCGGCATGTGTTCGGCCGTCTGTAGATACGTTCCAATTCTATATTGCGGTGCACCGCAGACAACCGCATCTGCATGCAATTTCAAACCGTAATAGATTGCCATCGTGCCACCTTTGCTTGATCCACAGGTGATAAGTCTTTTTTTATTATATTTTTGCTTTGTTTTTGCTATTAGTTTGCAAACCTGCTCTGGTACACAAAATGAATTATCGTCACCTAAATAGTAGCTACCTGCTCTGTTATAGCCAGTATCATCGAGCACGAAAAGCTGTGTAGCATTAATGTTCCTTAGTGTTTCAATGTAATTGTAACGTGGTGGTTTTCCCTTGGGCGAGAAGCCAGAAAAAACAACAATTAATGCATCACTAGGTGCGTTTCTGTGCTTCATCACATAGCTCATGCCCTGATACTTTCTTTGGCAAATTCGAAATTCTACTTGCTGTATTGCTTTTTTTATTGTTCGCCTGATTCTACCATTCATCCGTTCTGTTCTCCCATCAGATGTGGTATACGCCGGGCAGGTCAATGATGTTGTGGCAGTCCAGCACAACCTTATTTGCCAGCTTGGCCACATTTTCACGGATCTCGGTATGCATGACCATAATGACCACTAAATCGCAGTCCTTCAGGAAAGCATCCAAGTCGTGATACTGGTTTTTCACCACATCCTTGGTAATGAAGGGGTCGTAAACCTTCAAGCCGGGGGCAAGGTGACGTTCCTGACTTTCCAGCAGCTGCAGGGTGGGGGACTCCCGCATGTCGTCCACGTTTTCCTTGTAGGTCAAGCCGTAAAGACCCACTCGGCTGATGTCCGTCAAGCCTTTTTCCTGCATGATTTCGTAAATGCGGTTTAGCACGAAATCCGGCATGCCGTCATTGGTCTTCATGGATTCATCAATGACCTTGGCAAGGCTGGGATAATCGCCCACCAGGAACCAGGGGTCAACGCTGATGCAGTGACCGCCCACACCGGGACCCGGCTGGAGGATGTTCACTCGGGGATGCATGTTGCAGATCTTGATGATCTCATACACATCCATGCCGTCATGGCGGCAGATTTTCGCCAGTTCATTGGCAAAGGCAATGTTCACCGCACGGAAAGTGTTTTCCACCACCTTGGTCATTTCTGCCGTGCGAATGTCCGTTACCACGATTTCTCCCTGGCAGAAAGAACCATAGAGCTTCTTGACCTGTTCGCCGATTTCCCTTTCGTCTGCGCCGATGGTACGGTTGTTATGCAGCAGCTCGTACACCATGTTGCCGGGGATGATGCGCTCAGGGGCGTGAACCAGATGGATGTCTTCCCCGATGGTAAAGCCGTTTTCCTTAATCACGGGGCGAACATACTTGTCGATGGTTCCCGGGGAAACAGTGGACTCAATAACCACCGTAGCGCCCTTGGGACAGACTTCCATGACATTCTTCACGGCAGCTACCACGTAGCAGGCGTCCACCTTTTTGCTGAATTTGTCATAAGGCGTAGGAACGGACACAATGTAGGTATCCGTCACCTGATATTCCGTAGTAAAGCGAATGCCGCCCTTTACCGCATCGGTAAAAAGCTCGTCCAATCCCTTTTCCTTGAAAGTGGTTTTGCCTGCATTCAGCGTTGCCACCAATTCCGGGTTATAATCTGTACCAACTACCTCCACCCCGTGGGAAGCCATCATTAGAGCAGTTGGAAGACCGATATAGCCAAGACCGATTACGTTAATCATGATTTTTCACTCTCCTAATCTTTCAGATTTCGTTGTGTTCTACACGCAAATCCTTTGAACACAGCTTCGTTGTGTTTTCCCTGGGCTGTTCGTCCACATCAACACCATCATTGGCCAGATAAATGTGTTTTCCCAGTATGAAGACGAAACCATCAGTCTTGGAATTGATAAGCAGAAAAATAATAACAGCAAATCAGTATTTTTCCTGCGTCTAATAACCATTTGGTAACACGCCCTTAAGATGATTAGTATCACCAGAATGATCCCTATAAATCCAAATTCAATTCCGGCTTCGAGAAAAATATTGTGCGGATAATAGATCCCTTTCAACACATCGAAGCCAGCCACACCGTTAGGCAATGCCCAAGATTCTTTTATCAATTCCATGGCCGAACCATAAACACACTCTCTCCCCGAAATCATACTGTCCGAGTATTCCATCTGTTGGATGGTCTTTTGAAGCGGTCGGATTGTCATGCCAATGGATGTTGTAAGTGCATCTATCGATTTAAGGATCGATATGAGGTTTATATAAGCGAAGATCCCAATGATAATTACACACGCAAAGAGCACGATACGCTTCTTTGTGTCATTTTGCTTGTTCACAAACCGCAATACATAATAACTTACAGCGGAAATCAGCGCGCCGCGATTAACGCTAATTCCAACCAAGAAAAACACAAACAAAACGCATGATATCGCGGCCAGTAATCGCGTTAATGTCTTTTCTCCTCGGCTTGTAACAACTTCTGATCCTGCAAATACATAAATCAATGATGTGTAGGATAAATCCATTGTGTCATCTATCGACATAAGCCCCGCTTGAATTCGGTTTGTAGCATAAGCATATAGATACCAGAGATGAATAAAGCCGAAAATGAATATAGTTTTGTAAAACGTCTTTTTATCAAATGAATATTGCACACATAGCATCGAGAATAGACCATACATAACAAATTTAAGCAGTCTTTCGATAACGCGTGCATCCATTCGATAGATCAACAGTGAATACACCATGATGCCGCCTACAACAAGAAGAATAGAACTTGTTTGCTTCTCTAACAAAATTATTTGCTCATTTGACAGTATCAGCAGAGTGATAGCCAATGTTTCCATCATTACAATGTTGTAGGGTATCACAACAAATATGCTCAATATTTTTGAAAATGTATTGACACATAAGATAAAGGCGATAATATTCGAATTAATTTTGACTTTCTGTATCACACTTTTACCCATACCACGCACTACTTCCTATCAAAATTAATCACGAGAGACCTCGTGCATTAGTTTTTTCATGACCTTTTCGTTGGAAAATGCAGTCAGTGGTGCATATTCCTTCTGCCTTTGTGTGATTTCCCTCACGCCTTTCGTTATGCAGGCAATATCATTTTCCACAAAAGCAAAGCGATCATACGCTTCAAACTGTTTCTTCAGTGCTTCCTTATCGCCATCCAACACAAACAGCACCGGCTTATTCGTTCCAGCATATTGATAAACTTTTCCTGGAATTTGCGTCCCTGAGCGATTCGCAACAAATACGAGAATATCAGCACTGTTTTCAACGTCGCATGTTACTTCATAGGTCACACGTCCTTTCACGCTAACCTTTTCAGTGCTTTGCAAAGGAGCATCACTACCACCGCATACAGTTAAATGGGCATTGTCAATCTGATTAATAGCATGATAGAGCGGTTTCAAATTACGAATTGATGTATCATAATCTCCGCAGTAGGCCAGCTCGATTATTCCGGCGTTTTCTAGGCTACGACTTGTAGTTATTTTCTCCTTAACATACGGGATGGGCGTATAGCGCATTTTGTGAGCACATGTCGGATATATTTTTTTCTGTTGCTCCAGCGTCATTTTTGATACATAGAAGACATAATCCGCTGCTTCAAGAAGTTTTTGCTCTTCTGCTCTAATCTTTTGTTTGTTTGCATTTGTTCGGGTTATGTCTGCCAAAAAAGGATCTCCCCATATCTGAATCCATTTTCCATTGAATTTCTCTGCTTTACACTCAAGCAGCCTTTTTACAAATAAGTGTGATGACTTCGGATCTGAGGAAGAGATAATATAATCATATTGATTGTTGTCCAAGTCAACATAATCTGTATGCGTTGCAATGAATTTCAGATGGTCATATACTTCATGCTTGCTTATCCACTTATAAGCAACAGATTTCAGTCTGGACAACAGCTTGTTTTTTCTACTTAAGCCAGTTACCTTCTGCGTCTGGTTCATAGGTATTCTAATCGTGTGCGCACCTTCTGCAGAAAGACTTTTATCATATGCAGCATGTTTTTTATCAGGTGTCGTTGTCAGCAGATCCACCGAAAAGCCATTAGCAATCAAGCCCTCAATCATGGCTTTGTTACGAACGGAAGCCGATGTATTGATTTCTAGTGGCCGCGAAACAACATACAAAATCTTGTTCATTCCTTATTACCTACTCTTACTTTCCATTTCTTGATACATCTGCTTTATTCTCTGCTTCATCATTGCCCAGGAATACGACTTTTCATAAAGTGCTCGTGCTCTCTTGCCCATTTCTAGCCAATCTCCACGACGCATTTTCAGTGTTTGAATTGTTTCATTGATTCCCTTCTGGCTATACTCTGCCAGCAAACCAATATCATGCTCACGAATCACTTCATCATAACCGGTATTTTGCGCCATGATGATTGGCTTGCCAAGCATGAGCGACTCATAGAACTTGTTTGGAGCCGCATACTTGTGATTGCGGAAAGATGGATCGTAGGTTGCGATCATCACATCGCATTGCTTTTCAAGGGAAAGGGTATCACTATATTGAAGCTTGCCATAAAAGAAAATGTTGTTATGCTTGCGGGCAGCTTCCTGCATCCATGTTTCATACTCACCAAAGCCGCCAATATGCATTTCCACATCCGTCATCTGTGATACTGCCTCGACTGTTTCCTTGAGAAGCCGTGCACCTGCCAAAATGCCAACATAGACAATTTTCATTTTGTCATTCTCACTTTGCAGCTTGAACGATTCGTTTGGCTGAAGCACAGCATCTGGCGTGTTGTGAATAACGAAAACTTGCTTGGGGGATGCCTTGTCAATTTGCTCAATCCGTTTTTCTGTGCAGAGGATGGTGGCATCCGCTGCATTGATAACACGGACTTCAAAGGACTCAACTACCTTGTTAAGCCACTTAGATGGGAGGGTATGTCCATCAACATAGTAATCAAGAATATGATAGACGAACTTTTTCCTGTACAGCTTGCAGCAAATCATCGCCGCAAAGCCTGTATCAAAATCAAAAGCATGTACGGTATCGTACTCGTTGTGATGCTTCATTAGCCAGCAAATAATCCGACATTGAAATATCCACAAGGCACGGAAGTTCTTCTTGATACCACCACAATAAACAGCAGGAATTCCAAAGTGAATGATTTCGGTCTCGTGGCCAACTACCTGTTTGTTCGAAGACCGTTCAGCATAGCTATTGCTTCGATCCCAAGCCAGAATTTTCACCTCATGGCCACTGTCAATCAAAGCACTGGCCATTTTTTCAACAGGCGGATCAGGCATTACGTCTGTGGAACGGATCAAAATCACTCTCATAGAGTCTGCTTTACTCCTTGGTTAGATATTTCCTCAAATACGCTCTCCACAGCGTCTTCACGCCATGCAGCAGATCGATCTTCTCAAAGTACACGTCCACGCACTCATACTTACTATCCTGGTTGATCGTATGAACACGGTTTGCTTTTACATCCATGGGAAGGCTTGCAACTTCAATCCTTGCTTTCTCATGTTCCTTGAAATGATCTTTTTCAAATCGATCCACCTGATACAGAATGATACTTTCGCCATACTTGCTGGCGCAATTCTGCGCAGGGCGAACCAGACCATCCTCCATAATGAAGCTCCCTGCAGGACGCCCAATGTTGGTGTCGTACTTCTTCGAGGCCAGCAGATCAATCTTCTTCAGTTCCATATTCAGTGCGAAGGCATCCAGATACCAGCTTCCGTTGTCCTTCCGATACGTGACCAGATTGATGTTTTCGCCCTGTTTCAGTACCGTGGTGTCCACGTAGCGTGTGCCGGAAGAAAGGCAGGAGACCTTTTCCCATTGGTTCGGGAAATGGACAGCTTTGTAGAGATCCATACTCTGATTGGCTGACGTCTCAGGGATCATGTAATGCTCACCGTGATAGGAGAACACGCACGGATAGCTCATGTGGTATGGCTGTTCAACGATCTTTCCCTGATAGACTGGCTTTCCATCAATGAAGCGATAGTAGGCAAGACAGGCTTTTTCTTTGGCAACTTCGTAGAATTCTACGAAAAGATAGTGCTCGTCATCAGCTTCATAGAGGAACGGATCTGCAATCCATGTACCTGCTGGCGTGTCAATGGTGACGTATTGCCCAGTGTCTTTCACTCGGACGCCAACACCCCACTGCCCACCCACAAAGGCTTTTTGAAAAAGTCGTTTTATCGTCATGTATCTCACCTGTTACTGCCGCAAAACGCCACCCGATAAATGTCATACAGTTCCTTCCGCACCACATCTGCCGAGTAATCTTGCACTTTGGTTTTGTTATGGCTGCCCATTTGCTTACGAAGCTGTACATCTGCCTGAAGCTGACAGAACGCCTTGATAAACGCCTGCACATCCGTTGGTTCACAAATGAATCCGCCGTCTGTGTCAATCAGATCGCGAATGCCGCGGGTATTACTGCCAACGCAAGGAAGGCCAAGATCCATGGCTTCCAGCAGTGCGCGCGGCATGCCCTCACGGAAGGACATGATGGTGAACACATCTGCGCAGGAAAGAACCTCCGGCATGTCGGTTCGATAACCCAGCAAATGAAAGCGATCCGCCACGCCCAGTTCGTCTGCCAGCTTTCGCAGGTTTGCTTCCTCTGGTCCGACACCACAGGCAATATAATGGGCATCAGGAACATTGGTCAAAGCTCGCACAATGACTTCCGTGTTCTTGTTGCGGTTCAGCTCACCGGCGGAGACAATCACGAAAGCATTTTCTGGTACGCCAAGGCTTCTCCGCTTTTCAGTGCGGTCGATGTTCACCTGAACCCCAACGTGAACGCCAGCACCGTGCACCATATAGGGCGGTTCCTTGCTGCGAAGCTTCAGCTTTTTCGCTTCCGCATAATCTTCCTTGGTAATGGTGATCAGCACATCCGTGTAGTGGGCAAGAATCTGCTCTTCCCACTTGTAGACTGTTCGGTTAATCAGCGGTGCCCCCTTGAAAAACAGGAAGCCATGGGCTTCGTAAAGAACTGGCTTGATTCCCCTCTTTTTCGCCGCCAAGCGTGCAAGTGCTCCGCCGATAGGTGTACTGCACATGACCGCCTCAATGTGATGCTCATCAATGATTTCCAGCAAGCGCATGTAAGCATGAAGGTTGTTCTTGTTCAGGGGATTTGTATTGATGCTGATTTGTTCTGTAACAGCGGGGATAACGTCCTTGTCGCCAATGAACATGGAGAAGTCCGCTGCCCACACCATTTCATGGCCAAGGCTGAGCAAGGCATCATAGGTGATTTGTGAACTCAGCGAATATGTTTTTACCTTGTTGGTGACCATGAGTATTTTCATAGACTATCGTTTCTCCCCACGCCCGAATCATTCTTCGATACATCTCTGCCAGTCCAACCTGCGCCTGCCACCCGAGCTTCTGCACTTTCCCTGCATCCAGCCTCAGCTGGGTATCTGCTGCATAGCCGAAGTTCTTACCTTCCGGGATGTCAATCACCACTTGGATTTCCCCATTGGCAATTTGCTCGGCTACCAAGGCTGCCATGTCCCGAATCTGCATACTGGTGCTTTCATTGGCCACGGTATAGCACTCGCCGCTATTGCCCTTCTTCAGCACGGTGAAAATGGCGGTGGCTGCATCGGCAGTGTAGACGTAATTTCCCCAAGATGTGCCCTGGGTGTGGAGAACAATGTTTTCACCCTTCACGGCACTGCGGGCGAATTGGGCGAACACCCGGGTGTCCTCTGCTGCTACGCCTGCACCAAAGGTTTGCGCCAAGCGAACGATGGATACCGGCACACCGTACTCTGCGTGGTAACAGGCGCACATGTTTTCCACCATGCGCTTGCTTTCCGGGTAGCAGCTGCGGGGCTTGGTCAAATCAATGGTGCCCAGCATGTCTTCCGTGGCACGTCCATCGAAATTCACCGAACCGAACGCCTCCATGGAGGACAGGTAAACCATCTTTTCAACCTGCTTTTTCTTCGCAAAGTCCAGCACGTTTTTCGAGCCGCTGAGAGTCGTCCACAGGGTTTCTGCTGGATGCTCCACCATGTTTTTTGACTTGGTTTCACTGGCGGCGTGGATGATGCAGTCCACCTTGCTATCCCATGCTATGGGATCACAAATATCCCCCACACAGTAGTCCAGACCCTGCCATCCGGCAAATACCTGTTCTGCCTTATCACGATTGCGCAGATGGGCAATAACGTGGTTCTGCAGTCCATGCTTTTCGTTTGCCCACAGCAGTGCCTTTACCAGAATGGAGCCAATCAGCCCTGTCGCACCGGTGATGAAGAAGTTTTTCTTTGTCAAGCCCAGGTCAGCAATGGTGCTGGCGATCCTGTCCAAATCCTCTTCGAATACATTCACTGGCCTATACCACCATTCAGCTGTTCATTTTCCCGCACATCGTAAAGGGTGCGGAAGGTGTAGAAATCATCCGGCGTGGTGATTTTCATGTTTTCCGTAGGACCAATGACCACAGAGAGGCTCTTGCCATAATACCGCATCATGGAGCAGGAGTCGATCATGTTGGTTTGCCCTTCCGCCATTGCACGACGGTGCAAGGAAAGAATGTCTTTCAAATAGAAGCTTTGCGGTGCCTGTGCCATGCGGCAGGCTGCACGCTCCGGAACTTGGCACACCTTATCGTGCTCGTCCACCAGAATCACGGTTTCTGTAGCCAGCTTGCAGGTGATGGCAGAACCGTTGTTTTTGACAGATGCGATGTTATCGGAAATGGTTTTGCTGTTAATCAACGGACGAACCCCATCGTGGACCAATACGATGGTGTCATCGGTACCGTAGACTTCTTCTGCGGCACACAATCCGTTGTAGATGGACAGCTGCCCAGTCGCTCCGCCGGGAACAATCTTGCCGATTTTGTCCAGCCGGTAGCGGTACTGCATTTCCTGCATGTAAGGAATCCAATCTTCCAGGCACACAACAATGATGCCGTCAATCTCCGGATGCTGCTCGAACAGCTCAATGGTGTGGACGATGATAGGCTTCCCGTGCACAAGCAGGAACTGCTTTGGCCTGTCCTTGGAGTTCATCCGCCTGCCCACGCCGCCGGCAAATATGAGTGCGATGTTCATTGACGATCCTCACAATGCAGTAATTCATCCATTCGGTCTAGGCATGCCCTTGTAGCATTCTGATCATGCCGCACATAGCCGGCGCAATACGCACCACACTTGGCGGATGCCTTGGCAGGATCCATGCTCTGGATAAGCTTCAGCACCTCTTGCTCCTCTCGCAGAACGCCGCCTGGGAATTCCTTCTCCAAATCCATGAAGAGGCCATAATTTGTCTTGTAATCGTCATAGTCGGGCGCAAAACAAATCATGGGCTTTTTCAGCAGACCGTAGTCGAAGAAGGCACTGGAATAGTCGGAAATCAAAATATCCGCAGCCCAATACAACTCATTCACATTGGGATAAGCGGACACATCTTTCCAAAACGTGCTGCCTTGAAGGACGTTAGCTTTTTCTTTCGAGAAGTGATGGGCACGGGTCAGCACACAATAGCCGGAGCCTAATGTCTTTTCCCACAAGGTATGGTCAATAACCGGGAGTTTTCCCTCACGCCATGTGGGCATGTAGAGAATAGCCTTCACATTGTCCGCAATGCCAAGCTGCTTGCGTACACGGCAGCGGTCATCCGCAGTCATTTCCATGAGCTCATCTTCCCGTGGACGGCCACACCAGAGCATGGACTTTTCTGCTGCGCCGAACCACTTGATGAACACATCATGGGTGTACTGACCATCACAGCAGAAAATGTCCACACGGGAGAAGTCGTAGTCCTTCCGCCCTGCAATGGCATTGCCGCCTTTTTTCGGCCCTGTGCCGTGCCATGTGTTCAGGTAAATGGTCTGTTTCTTTTTAAAGGAGAGTCCTCGCTCGATATTGACGTCCGTAATCCAAATCTTCGCCCGAAGCGCAGTTTGAAAGTAAGCGAAGGAGTCCATTTTTACCACATCTGCCCCAGATACGTGGTGCTGATCCAGATGGGAAAAAGCCCACACATAGTGAAACCCTGCAAACCGTGGGTCCTTCTGCATTGCATCAAAAAGCACCTTAGGGCTGCCGGAAAACTGATCCCCACTCATGGATGACAGCAGTACCAGGTGATCATCGAATCCGGTAAAGCATCCCACAATGCGCAGCAAAAAGCTCATGATGATTCGATAAAAACACTGCACCCAGGGATAATGTTTGATCATATAGGCGAGTTTATCGTGCATGGATTGACCTGCCCTCGATAGAAAATAAAAAACAGCATAACCTGAATGGAAAGAAAAGCGTCACGAAGCAGCGGGGTTACCTTTTCTCCTTCACCCCACCAAAATCCCCATCTCCCGGAACCCATCCACCAGCTCATCCAGGTCCTTGCCTGCCGTGGCTTCGTCCACGTCAAACTCCCCAACAATGAGCTTCAAC
>CAVIWF010000042.1:0-23900 GCA_963646285.1 bacterium | reverse complement strand
CAGTGCCGATGGTACTTGGCTGGACACGGCCCGGGAGAGTAGGTCGTCGCCGGATCCCATTTCCCTCGAAGAGCTTCTTCGAGGGGTTTTCTTCATATAAAGATAGCGAAAATATTGTCATTTTGCTACCAATGTGGTATCATGTAACTGTAAGGAGTGATCGCCTGTGAAGTGTCCCCATTGTGGTGCCAGCATTTATGATGACGTCAATCGCTGCCAGTACTGCGGTAGTTATGTGACGCCTGTGCAGCAGCAAGCTCCTGTACAGCAGGGGCAGCAGCAGCCTGTGATTGTTAACGTGTATCAGCAGGAGCCTCAAACCATCCGCCACGAAACTCATATTTATCACACGGAACCTGTTTCGGAAAAGAATCGGCTGGTGGCACTTTTGCTGTGCCTGTTCCTTGGGGGGCTGGGGATTCATAAGTTTTACCTCGGCCGTATCGGTATGGGCATTTTGTATCTCTTTACGTTGGGGCTGTTTGGCATTGGTGTGTTCGTGGATTTGCTGGTGCTCCTTTTCGGCACGCCTCGGGATGGTCATGGTGCTAAACTTAAGTGGTCGTAAAGATACAGCGATTTTTCGGCAGCCTTCGGGCTGCTTTTTCATTTTCATTGACGCTTTCTTCTTCCATGGCTTATAATGGACAGGAGATTTCACGGGAGGTACGGTTATGCCATCCAGTCGATATATTTTTTCAACCCTGCCCTGGTACAGTGTGCTGGTTGTGTCAGGGATTTGCGCAGCTATTCTCTGGGCCATGCATGAAGAAAAGCGAATGGGTTTACCCAAGGATACTGTGGTGGACCTGGCGTTGTGGCTGATCCCTTGTGGCGTCATCGGTGCCCGGCTGTATTATGTGGTTTTCGCATGGGATACGTTTGCTGGCCATCCCTGGAGCATCTTCGCTATATGGAACGGGGGACTGGCCATTTACGGCGGTATTATCGGAGGTGCACTGGCGGCTCTTGTCTTCAGCCGCAAACGGCATATTGCGCTGCTGCGTTTGTTGGACATGATTGCACCCGGCGTGCTGTTGGCGCAGGCGATTGGCCGGTGGGGAAATTTTTTCAACATGGAAGCTTACGGTTTGGAAGTCACCAACCAGGCACTGCAATTCTTCCCCTTTGCCGTGCTGATTCCAGAAAACGGTACCTACGTGTGGCATATGGCAACCTTCTTTTATGAATCCATGTGGAACCTGATGGGTTTCATTGCCCTTGCCTTGACACGGAAAAAAATGCGCTCCTCCGGTGATATTCTTTTTTGGTACCTGCTCATTTATGGCGGAGGTCGGCTGATTGTGGAAGGACTTCGGCTGGATAGCCTGATGACAACGGGAGGCAACGCCCGGGTGAGTCAGCTGCTCAGCGTTTGTTTGTGCCTTCTGGTGTGCGGACTTTATGCGTGGCGGGCTGTGGGGCGCAAGCGCAGGAAATATGCATGGGTTCCCAGCGTGGTTGCTGCTTTATGCATCCTGATGGCAAGTCTGCTGCTGCCCCGTCCTCACGAGGCTTTCCTTGGATACGAAGCAGTGTGGCTTATCAGCGCATGCGGCACGGCGGCTGCATCCGTCATGCTGGCATTGGACAGCCATCTGTCCGTCAGGCAGCGAGGTGTTTCCCTGCTGCCACTGCTTCCGGTTCTTTTCTCCCTGCTTTGCAGACGGACGCTGGCATCGTCTTCCATTGCTATGTGGAAAAATGATTTGCTGCTGTGCATGCTGCTGACGATTAACCTGCTGACGGACGGCTGCTGCTATTATCCCATTGCCAACAAGCGCATTCAATAGGAGGTTCCTATGCCTACGGGATTGATGAAGAACGTCGCTTACCGCCTTGCCCTGCCCCTGCTGGCACCATCCCCCCGGGGGAAGATGACAGTGGCACATACCGGCACGCCCATACATCATTTATCCGAGTACCAACGAATCCTGACGAAGCACCATGTGCTTGGTTCCTCCCTGCTTTTGCAGAAAGGGGATCAAGAGGCGCAGGTGCATGTTTCTGTTAGCGGGGATATTCAGCACACGGCCACGGCAGATACCATGTACCGGGTAGCTTCCATCACCAAAATGGCTACAGCGTTGACCATCCTTCGCCTGTGGGAAGCGGACGCTCTTTCGCTGGATGCACCGGTGGCTCAGTATTTGCCGGATAGTCAGGGCATTCCTGCCATGCGGGATGTGACCATTCATCAGCTCCTTTGCCATACTTCTGGCCTGCGGGACGGGCCTGCCTATCAGTATGCGCTGGATCACGGCCTTCCCTATCAAGAGGTGCTGCAGGCGGAAGGCGTGCGTGGCTCTCTTCCGGGGGAACGGTTCGCTTACTGTAATCTGGGCTTTGGCTTGCTGGGATGTGTTATGGAACAGGTAACAGGGAAGTCCCTTGCCAGGGTCATGCAGGAGCTGGTTTTTCAGCCCCTGGGCATGGAAGCGACCATGGACGCATCTGGTTTGCAGGAGGATCGCATCATGCCCATTCGCCGAGTGGTGCAGCGGGGCAGAAGCGAGGACGTGCGGATCACGCCCCTTGGCAGGAAATCGCTAGAATCTCCGGATCCGCTGCGCCACTTTGGCCACACGGCAGGCGCCATGTACACCACCTGTGCGTCCCTGAGCAAGCTGCTTGCCTTCCTGCAGCAGGAGGGGACAGTAAATCATCAACAGCTCATGCGACCGGAAACTCTGCGGATGATGATGACTCCTCAGGCATCCTACGGCCCGCTTTCCCCGGGCATGGATTACGGGCTGGGACTGATTCGCTTTACCTTGCCGGAGGCACCTGACATGCCCATCATGGGACATCAGGGCTTTGCCTATGGGTGCGTAGATGGGGCGTTCTTCACCCATGACCAGCAGGTGATTTTCCTAAACGGGGGAGCCAGCGAACTGCGTACCGGCCGCCTGGGTGTGGTGAACCGGGATGTGCTTCGCTATGCTTTGATGAGGGAGATACCCTCATGGACGTGATTACCGAAGTCAAGCGGGAGAGAGGAAAGTTCCGCCTGACGGTCAACGGCTGCGAAACCATTCTGGTGCCGCTGGCGCTTTTCCGGGAACGCCCCTTGGAGGAAGGAACGCCCATCGACCTGGAGGCTTATGATCAGTGGCTGATGGTTCGCCAGTACCGGTTCGCACTGGACCGGGCAGTGGCTGCTCTGGCAGCCAGGCCGTGCAGCCGGAAGGAAATCGAGGATAAGCTGAAGCGTATCGGCTACCGTCCATGCACCATTGAAATGGTGCTGTACAAGCTGGAACGGGAACAGCTGCTGGATGATGGGGATTTTGCCCGGCAATGGGTGGCCGCCCGTGCCCGCCACGGTTTGGGGCGGCAGCGGATTGCCCAGGAACTGAAGCAGAAGGGCATTACGGCCGAAGAGGCGGCTACAGCTCTTGATGAAATGGACGAGGAAGAGCAAATTTGTCAGGCGACCTTGCTGGCAGAAAAAGCCCTCCGTCGGGCGAAAACCGGGGAGGAGCCGAGAAAGACCGCTGCACGGATTCTTGCCATGCTGTCAAGGCGGGGATTCGGGTATGGCATTGCGAAGGATGCGCTGGAGAGGGCAAAGACAAATCTGGCGGAAAAGTAATCCGCTGCATATCACTAGAGGAAGGACATGGTTCCTTTCGCTTATGATATGCAGCGGATTTTCATTTACTGATGAAATTGCGGCAAATAGTCGGCGTTGATTCGCAGTCCTTCATCAAGAAGCTTGCGGGCAATGTCCAGGTCATCAATCATAGGATCCAGCGCCAGAGCGGTCAGAGAAGATTGGTAGTCACCTTCCACCATTCCTTTCACCGCATAGTCCACAATGGTCTTCTGACGATTGCACAGTGTTGCCGCAATAGGGGAAAGCTCGCCGGTGGCAATACCCAGGACGCCCTGTTTGTTCAACACAGCCGGAACCTCCACGATGGCATCCCGATCCATGTTGGCAATAACACCGTTGGTGTTGGGAATATTGACGGCATAGTCGTAATAGTTCTCGTCATTCCACACGGCAGCGGCAATCAACTCGGCACGCTCTGTGTGCTCATGCTTCAGGTCGTCAATGCTCTTTTCGCCGGAGCCCATGGCTTCGATTTCCTTCCACATGTCGTCACGGTTCTGATCCTGAATATCCAGCGGATACATCTGAATATCCATGCGCTCCCAGGTCTTTCGCTTCATGTTGGAGGTGAAGGGTAGATACTCCAGACAGTGCGCATCGCCGGAGGTAGGACATTCGCCGTAGGCTTCCAGAATAGCTCGGGTATAGGGCTCAAAATCTTTTTGCTCCAAGAACAGCTGCTTAAAGAGAGGCAGAAGCTCCTCACCTGTTTTCTTGTCCACAATGGATTTGTACCAGGTAAAGTGATTGATGCCGGAAGCGAGAATATTGAAGCGCTTGTGTCCGGCTTCCACCAGTTTACCGGCTACGTCGCCGCCGGATTCCCAACGGAAAACATAGTCACGGGATGTATCCATGCCCAAGGCAGGGCCGAGGATTCTGGCGGCCATCAGGTAACCGTGATCCAGCTGATGGCAGATACCCACCATTTTCAACTTGGTATATCGAGCGGCGGCGGTACAGATACGGGTCATGGGGTTGCTGAAATTCAGTACAAGAGCCTCGGGAGCAAGCCGCTCAATATCCCGGAAAATGGGCATGAGAATAGCCATGTTTCGAGCTGCATGGAAGAAACCACCGGGACCGCCGTTTTCTGCATAGTGCATAATGCCGAATTGCTGCCCCAGCAGGAAATCACTTTTCCAGCATTTTTCACGATCAATGGCAATGGAAATGATCACAAAATCTGCTCCGGGGAGCAGGGCACAGCGATCTGCAGACGTTTCAATCTGCATTTCGGAGCCCCATTCCTGATTGATGCGCTCGGCAAGCTTGCGGATTTTCTCCAGCCCTTCGGTATTGATGTCACATAGGGCAAGCGTTGCTCCCTTTAGAGATTCTGTGCGCATGATAGCGCCAAGATTAGCCAGACCGAAGATGGCGCTACCGGCGCCGATGACCACAATTTTGGGACCTTTCATGATAAGATACGCCTTCTTTCTTAACCTTTAATGCCTGTCATGGCAATGCCACCAATGATGTGTTTCTGACCAAAGAGGAACACAATAACACACGGCAGGGAAACAATGACTGAGGCTGTCAATACAATGTTCCACTTGGAACTGTACTTGCCAAGAAGATTTTGCAGACCAACGGCTACGGTGTAACGATCCATGGTGTTGATGTAAAGCATCTGGGGAAGGAAATCGTTCCAGGTGCTCATGAAGTCCAGTAGACCGACAACGATCATGGCGGATGCAGCCAGGGGAAGATCGATGTTCCAGTAGATGCGGAAGCGGGAAGCGCCGTCGACCAGTGCTGCTTCGTCCAGTTCATGCGGGATGGTCAGGAAGAACTGCCTTAGCAGAAAAATGTTATATGCGCCGCCACCCAAAAAAGCCGGGATGATGAGAGGAGCGTACGTATCTACCAAACCAAGCTTGCTCCAGCCGATGTAAACGGGGATCAGTGTTACGGCAGAGGGAAGCATCATGGAAGTCAGCAGCAGTGCGAAAATTTTGTCACGTCCACGCCAGCGCACACGGGAAAAGGCATAGGCGGCCATGCTTCCTGTGAGCAACACGCCAACAATGTTCATGAAAACCAAGTAGATACTGTTGCCGAAGTAACTAAAGATGCTTGTTTTGGAGGCAACATCCTTGTAGTTGGCAAATGTCCATGGGTCAGGAATCCACTTGGGAGGCATCACGAAGATTTGCTTCAGGGTCATGAAGGATGACCGAACCATCCACAGAAATGGCAGGATGGCAATAAAAGCAAAGCATAGAAGTGCAAGGTAGAGCAGGAGCTTACCGATGAGGTGCTTCTTCTTCATCCTCAATCACCTCCATAATAGACCCATTTTTTCTGCGTCTTCAGCACGATCATGGTAATGAACAGAATGATCAGCATCAGGAACCAGGCTAAGGCGCAGGCATAGCCCATGTTAGCTTTTTCAAAGGCCTGGCGGAACAGGTAATAAACATAGAAGAGAGAACTGTTGCCGGGACCACCTTTGGTAAGAATGTAGCCTTCCGTAAACACCTGGAAGGAACCAATAATGGCTGTCATGGCGTTAAAGAAGATGGTAGGTGTCAGCATGGGCAACACCACATAGATCAGTTTATGCCAGGCATTGCCGCCGTCCACATCCACTGCTTCATAGTAGACACGAGGGATGCCCTGCAACCCTGCAAGAAAGATGACCATGGTATTGCCTGTGTTCCACAGCCCCATCATAACAATGGTGGGAATAACCGTTTTCTTGTCCCACAGCCAACCGGGGGTGCCGAAGCCCAGGTTCTTAGCCACCGTGGTCAGCAAACCGTATTGCTGGTTCAGTAACCATAGCCATACCACGCAGCTTGCCACGGAAGGCACAATGGAGGGAAGATAGAAAATAGAACGGAAAATTCCACGTCCCTTGATGTTTGTATTCAGGGCCAAGGCAAGCAGCAGGGAAACCAGCAGCGAGGCAGGTACGTTCAGCAGGGTATAATAGGCGGTAGCCTTCAGAGCGTCCTTAAAGTATACATCCTTACTGCTGAACATGGTCAGATAGTTGCCCAGTCCCAGAAAGTTGACTTCCTGCTTAAAAACGCTGTAATCCGTTAAACTGAGAACCAGTGAAACAATCATCGGTACTACGGTAAGCAGAACAAAACCAATGAGTGCCGGTGCAGCGAAAAGCCATCCGGTAAGCGTCTCGCTGCGGCTGCTTTGCCGCAAGGAGGATGCTGTCTTCATAAAGTCTTTCGCCCTCCTTCCTGTTTGAAAAAGGGGTGCGGCTTTTTAGAAACCGCACCCCGTGATGCGTAACCCAGATGGATAACGTTATTTGCCGCGAGTGCCAAGCACAATGCCTGCTGCCTCGATGGAGGCTGCAGCATCGTCCATGCCCTGCTGAGCCGTCTTGTTGCCATACATGACTTCGTCCATCTCTGTATTCACAATGTCGATCATATCCGGGAAACCGATGATGTCAGCGGTGAGCGGAGGAACGGCGTTGTTCAGCAGCATTTTGATGATGCCGCTGTAGGTGGAAGGACGAGCCGGATTCCCTGCTGCTGCCCACTGATTGAGATATGCTTCCTCGGTGAGCCATTTCTTTTCGGCAGGCATCAGGTTGCCATTTTCAAACAGGGTAATGTTGGTGGAAGGATCATTCATGTACTTCAGCAATGCCCAAGCGGCTTCTTTTTCAGTGCTGTCAGACATGATCACGGTCATGGAGTTCGTGCAGATGGAAACACACTGCTCGCCCATCTTGGGCATGGCGCCAACTTCGAAATCGACGCCGGATTCGGACAACTGCAGTGCCAGCCACTGGCCGTCAATCACCATGGCATAAGCACCAGTCAACAGAGCAACGTCCGAGCCAGGCATGCCTTCCTGCTGAACGGTGTTAGGCATGCAGTGATTGACCAGGGACAGGTCGGCAAGCTTCTGGATGGCTTCTACAGCCGCAGGCTGGTTCAAGGCGAAATTGCCGCTATCATCAACCAGCGTGCCGCCGTTAGACAACACGAAGGAGCCCCAGATAGGCCACCAGATGCCCATGTTCACACCATAGCGTACGATGTTATCAGCATCAAAGCCTTCGTCATAAGGGGTCTTGCCGTTGGCATCCTTGGTGAGCTTCATGGCGACATCCACGAATTCATCCCAGGTCCAAGCGTCATCCGGGTCGGCAGGGGGATAGCTGAGACCAGCCTCATCAAAGACATCCTTGCAGTAGAACATCTGCATCAGTTCAATGGCACCACTGTAGGAAATGATGTTGCCGTCGTTGTCGTAGTAGTAGGCACCGCCCACATAGTCGTCCAGGGAGATGCCATCGGCCTCCAGGTAGCTGTCCAGAGGCTCAAATTTCCCCTGTTCAGCCAGCTTGTAAGCAATGGTACCACTTTCCATCTGGCCGATGTCGATGGTTTCGTTGGCGGCAATCATGGCAGTGATCTTGGTATCGTAGTTGTCGCCAATGAAGATGGTCTTCACTTCGCAGCCGGTATCTTCCATGAACTTGTCGATAACGGCTTGGGTTGCAGCCTGTTCGGTGCTGTCTCCCGTGCCCGTGTAAACGATGGTGTGACCGGCAAAGATCTTTTCATCTTCACCCAAAGCCACACTGATGTTCAAGGAGCAAACCAGGACGCACAGAAGCAGGAGTATCGAGATGTACTTTTTCATGGGGACATCTCCTTTCCTTATGATACCTTTATTATCTATGCTTTTTTCTAAGCGGCAAGAGAGAACAATTTACGATTGGTGGATTATTTTTTGATTTGGATCACGGTTTTTCGCACTGCCAGGGTAAAACCATTTCTGCTTTGGCTCCGCCAAGGGGAGAAGGAGTCAAGGTTAAGCAGCTTTTCTCGCCAAAGAGGAACAGAAGTCGCTTTTGTACATTGGCAATGCCGATGGAGTTATGATCTTTTTCATTGCTGGAGGATGTGGGGGACAGACCGGCACCGTTGTCTTCCACAGCAATATGCAGCATCCCATCCGTAACCTTACCTGTTACACGAATATAGCCTTGCTGCGTATAGCCACTGATGCCGTGGAGAATAGCATTTTCCAACAGGGGCTGAATGCTGAGCTTTGGCAAAAGTCCATTCAGAATTCCTTCTTCCATTACAATGTCAAGCTGCATTTTGTTATCATACCCGGCGTTCATGAGCTGGAAGTAGCTTTGTCCGTTTTCCAGCTCATCTCTAATTGTCACTGCATCCCGATGGTCGCGAATAACATAGCGCATGACGTTGGAAAGCAGCTGTACCAGCCGAGCAGTCTCTGGGGCTTTTTCATCCAAGGATTTCATGTAGAGGATGTTCAGCGCATTGTAAAGGAAGTGAGGATTAGTCTGATAGCGCAAAGCCATCATGGCGTTTTCCTGTTCCCGGCATCGTGATTGATAGTTTTCCTCCATCATCTCTGTAATGCGCTTGGACATGCGGTTGTAGGCGATGATCATGGTGCTGAATTCATCCTTGGTTTCCAACACACGGGTGTCAAAATTGCCCTGCTCATTTTGTCGAATGGCATTGATCATCTCGCTGATGGGTCTGGCAAGCGCATGGGAAATAGAACTGCTGATCAGCGTACACAGGGCGATTAACCCGAGGAAAATGCCGATCAGCGGCAAAAAAAGCCCCCATGCAATGGATGTCCACACACTCCGATAACTGACCAGGGACGCCAAGTGCCAACCGTTAGAAAGCTGTGCAGAGAAGACGAGCATATGTTGATGATCCATGGTTTGATCAGTTCTGTCACCATCCTCTACCTGAAGAAGAACCTGATAAATGTTGTTCGGCAGTGTGGAGGAACACAAGGAAGCATCGGTAGAGGCAATGACAAATCCGCTTTCATCCACCAGCATGGTTTGAGTATCTTCGTAATTGCTTTCAGGCAGGATCGTTTGGAAGTAGCTTTCCGGAATGCTGATGACAAGCACGGGCTTTTCTTCGTCGACGGACAGGTATGCCAGCCGGCTGCTTTCCAGTGAATACGGGTTCATCATGCCCACAAGGGAAACAAGGTATTGATTGCTCAAAGGGATCCCAGTCAGCTGAGTATGTTGATAGGCCGTTACAATATCATAAGTCGATTGCCAGAAAAAAGTTCCGGGAGTTTGGGCGACACCAATAAAATCTGCATACGGATAGTTATTCTGGTTGGCCATGGAAACATTGTTTAGGGAAAGAACCAGATCAGAGCGGAACAGCTGCACATCACAAATAATGTCTGAGTCAGCAAGATGCTTCTTCACAATGGATTGAAAAGCTCGGTTTGCGGCGGCAGGACTTGTGACGCTGGCATCATAATTGTGAATCAATTGAAAGAGCTGACTGTCCGCCTGAAGCGTATAGAAAAGATCCTCAGTCTGTTCAATAGTTTTCTCAAGAACGGAGCTTGCCCAGGTGATGCTTTGAGATTCTGACTGACTGGCATAACGGAGCGACATGTCCCGCTCACGGAAATAAGCAAAAACGGTGACCATCAGTGCGGCAAAAACACTGACCAACAGGATACCTGCAAAAATGCGGACAGAAAAACGCTGTTGACGAACGTGACTCATGAGGACTCCTTCTCCGAGTGCTTGCGGCGGTACAGCGTCGGGGTCATCCCGTAACGCTTCTGAAATTGACGAACAAAGTATTTTGCATCCGCATAACCGCATTGTTCCGCAATGGCGTTTACGGTAGCATCACGGTGCTTCAGCAAAGCATCAGCTGCACTTTCTAGACGAACTTCCGTCAGATAATCAACAAAACCGCTGCCCATTTGCTTCTTAAACAGAGAAGAAAAATAGCTGGGGGACATATGAGCTCGCTGAGCCATGCTGCTTAGGGAAAGTGGTTCACGGAAATGCTGCCAAAGGTATTTTACACAGCTTTGCACGGGATCGATATCCAGTTGAATCAGTTTCTGATGCATATCATCGGCATAATGCAGAAAAATGGTTTGATAAGTATCCCAGCTTTGGACGCTGCGGAGTTCGGAAGCAAGATTTTGTCGGCAGTCAGCAAAATCGATATTTGCCTGATTCGCTACCTGAACAAAGCAGAGTACGGTTTGCTCCAGCAGCTGAGCAACGTCCGGCTGCTGCCTGCGCAGGAGGGAAAGCGTTCCCTTCATAGTATCTTGATGCTCGTTATCCCAAATGCTGCATATGCGGAAAAAATCATCAGGGGCGGGCAGGAATGGTGCACCGATCATGCGCAGCATACATTGCTGAACAATCCGCTGACCATCATAAAAGGCCAGGTCTGCGGCCTGATGGCATAGCTGTTGTGCTGATGTGCCGGTAACAATCAAGTCTTCCTGCCAGGCACTGAGTCCCATACGCATGCTTTGGCGGCTGTTCCATTGCTGCAGATAGCGGAGCAAGGCTTCCTGTCTGCTTGCTTCGCCCTGTAAGATGATAACGGCATGTCGGAACTGGTTTCGGTTTTGCGGCAGAAGGAAGCACTGCTTGCCTAAAAAGGCATCCAGATCCTTGCAGAAAGACGCCAACAGAGGCGTGCCATCGGCAGAAAAGTACGCTTCCAGCATCCAGCCGCTGCGAAAGTCACGGTGGAGGATAGCTTTCTCTTCTGCGGTTAATTCTGCGTAGGCTTCGCTCTTCCATTTGATAAGGGCAAATTGCCGTTCCTGCTGGAGGCGAAGGGATGCTTCTTCTTTTTTCCGCAGCATGTCTTTTTCCAGCAGTGCAATCTTGGCATCCAATTCATCAAAGTCCACCGGTTTCACAAGAAAATCAGCAGCACCCTGCTGTAGTGCCTCGCGGGCGTACTCAAAAAGCGCATAACCGGTGATGAAGACCACCTGTGTGCCAGGAGAAATGCGACGGACCTGCCGCAGCAAGGCCAATCCATCCATCTGAGGCATGCGAATGTCGGAAAGGAAAAGGTCGATCTGCTTTTCCTGCACAAGCTGCAAGGCTTCAGTGCCATTACAGGCTGTCCAGATCACGTCATTTGGGCGGATGGAACGCAAGTGATTCTCCAGCATGCGCACCTGCATGGGCATGTCATCTGCAATCAAAATGTGCACGGCGTTCATCTCCCTGCTCGTTTGTCCGCATTTTCTTATAGCGTATCTTAACACGAAATTTCTGTTTGGACAAGCACACATAAACAAAAAAAGAGGTACGACTTTCGCCGTCCTCTTGTAAGCTTGCTAGCCCCAGAATGCCGATGCACACCGCAATTTCACCCGCTGTTAAAAGCAGGCTGGTTTCCTGCCGGATGGTTCTGCCGTCCCCTGGCGTTTTTCAACGGGGGCATGACATCCGCACCCGGACGCCGGATCCATTTAAGAAAATGTGGGGAAAAGCGGCACACTGTCGCACACCCCAGGAGCTTGCTATGCTCATATTATATGCACTTTCGGGAAAACTGTCAAGATGCTTCTTGCAATGTGTCTGAAACACTTTTATGACCGTTATGGCGATCTTGCAATGTGTCCGAAATCACATGCCATATATCCACATTTCATCTGTTCAGCCATTCGCCGTCCTACGAATCCCCAACGAAAGACCGAAAAACACAACTGTCACCCCACGCCGATTTCATGCATCAGCAATGGCAATGCCTGCTCAAAGGCCACACCATAGCGCAGAGGCAGACCATTTGCCAAAGTGTGCTCCATGGCGGCGTGGGTGAAATGGACGGCGGCATGGAGTGCCTTTTCCACAGATAACCCGTGCATCAGTCCGCCCATGAGACCACTGGCCAGCACGTCTCCGGTGCCGTAGAAAATGCCGGGCAGTTTCTTGCCGCCGGCAAAGGCGGTTTCTCCCGTGGCGGCACAGAAACCGGCAGCACCCAGTAGCCCATCCTGCTCCACACCGGTGATGATGACCTCCTTGCAGTGAAAACGGCTGCATAGTGTTTCCATCATGCCTTGAACGGTTTTCCAGTCGGGAGCAGGGTTATAGGGTCGATGGAGCAGGATGCAAGCCTCTGTCAGGTTGGGGACGATCACATCCGCCAGGCGGCACAATGCGCCCATGCCTTCTGCCATGGCCTGGGTATAGGTGGCATACAGCCGACCATGATCCGCCATCACAGGGTCAACAAGGGTCAGGGTATCCGGCTGATGATATTTTTCCAACACGTTGCCCACCAGCTGAATTTGCTCAAAGGAGCCCAGAAAGCCGGTATACAGCCCGTCAAAATGAAGGGGCAGGGTGGTAAAGTGGGCGGTAATCTTCTCCATTTCATGAGTCAGATCCATGCAGGTGTAGCCGGTGAATTCCCCTGTGTGGGTGGAAAGCAGAGCGGTGGGCAGGGCAGAAGTGTGCAGTCCGCAGGCGGAAAGCACCGGCAGTGCTACCGTCAGGGAGCACCGGCCCACGCAGCTAAGATCATGAATGGCCAGCACCTGCTTCTGCAAGGATACCGCCTCCTCGTGTGTTTCGTTTGCTTGTCGCTTTCCTATCATACGGCATGCGGAAGGGATTTGCAAGCGTGCCGAAGAAAACATGCAAAGTACATGGCTGATTTTCCCTTTTTCTTGACAAAGGATGAAGGAAAAGATATAGTGAAAGTCGAGCAACAAGGAGGAGGAATGCGCTATGACCAAGGCTTTGATCTCCGTGACCGGGGTTGATACCACCGGCATTATTGCCCGTGTGGCTACCAAGCTTAGCGAGCTGAATGTGAATATTCTGGATATTTCCCAAACCATTCTCAGTGGCTATTTCACCATGATGATGGTGGTGGATATTGACGGTGCCAAGCGGGACTTTGCAGGTATCAATCAGGAACTGCAGCCTGTGGGCGAAGAATTGAAGATGGCTATTCATATGCAGCGCATGGATCTGTTCGATGCCATGCATCGTATTTGAGGAGGGACGCACCGTGATTGAAACCGGCGAAATCCTCCAAACCATGCGGATGATTCAGGAAGAAAACTTCGACATCCGCACCATTACCTTGGGCATTAACCTGCTGGACTGCTCCGATGGGGATGGGGAAAAGTGCGGCCAAAGGGTTTACGATAAGATTTGCCGCGTGGCCAGCAATCTGGTGAAGACCGGCGAGGCCATCGAAATGGAACTGGGAATCCCTATTGTGAATAAGCGGATCTCCGTGACGCCGGTGAGCCTGATTTGCCAGGCAGATCCCCGTCCCATTGCCCGCTGGCTGGATAAGGCGGCGCATGAGATGAGGGTTAACTTCCTGGGCGGTTACTCCGCATTGATGCAGAAGGGAGCTACGGCTGCTGATGAGCGGCTGCTGGCCTCCATCCCGGAAGTCATGGCTGAAACGGAGCGGCTGTGCTCCTCTGTCAACGTGGGTTCCACCCGTGCAGGCATTAACATGAACGCCGTGCGGGAAATGGGGGAGATCATCAAGAAAACGGCGGAAATGACTGCGGAGCAGGATGGCTTGGGTTGTGCCAAGCTGGTGGTGTTCGCCAATGCGGTGGAAGATAATCCCTTTATGGCTGGTGCTTTCTGCGGCGTTGGCGAGCCGGAGTGTGCCATTAACGTGGGTGTGTCCGGCCCCGGCGTGGTGAAGACGGCCCTTGAGCAAGTGAAGGGGCAACCCTTTGATGTGGTAGCAGAGACCATTAAGCGCACCGCCTTTAAGATTACCCGTGTAGGCCAGCTGGTGGCACGGGAAGCATCCCAGCGGCTGAATATTCCCTTCGGCATTGTGGATCTTTCCCTTGCACCCACCCCTGCCCGTGGAGACAGTGTGGCGCACATCCTGACGGAGATGGGCTTGGAAATGGCCGGTGCCCCCGGCACCACGGCGGCCTTGGCACTGCTGAACGATGCGGTGAAGAAGGGCGGCGTAATGGCATCCAACCATGTAGGCGGCTTGTCCGGCGCTTTCATTCCTGTCAGTGAAGATATCGGCATGATTGAGGCAGCCTCTGCCGGCGCCTTGACCATCGAAAAGCTGGAAGCCATGACCTGCGTGTGCTCTGTAGGTTTGGACATGATCGCCATTCCCGGGGACACCAGCGCAGCCACCATTTCCGGCATCATTGCGGATGAGGCAGCCATTGGCATGATCAATAACAAGACCACGGCTGTCCGTGTCATTCCTGCCCCCGGCAAAAAGGCAGGCGATGTGGTGGAGTTCGGCGGCTTGCTGGGCTTTGCACCGGTGATGCCGGTGAATCCTTACGGCAACGAGGACTTTATTGCCCGGGGCGGACGGATCCCTGCACCTCTGAATTCCCTGAAGAACTAAGCAGTAGATGCTCCTATAAAACCCATAAAGAACACCCATGCCCAAAGCGGCGGTCACGTTTGTTCCTGCGTGACCTTCAGCTTTGGGCGTTTCTTTTGTTTTTTTCGTGTCGTTTTTTTCGTGTACTGAATGGCGAATTTGGTTGAGTGGCTGAAAAAATGATGATACAATAGCAACATTCATTTTTGGGACACGGATGAAAATCCGTATCTGCAGGGAGTGATTGCGACAGGATGCTGAAGTATGCAGGCAAGCGGATTTTGATGATAATTCCCACTCTGATTCTGATTATTGCGATTATTTTTGTGATCCTCAGCTTTATTCCCAGTTCCCCCGGGCGCATTATTCTGGGTATGAACGCCAAGGAGGAGCAGGTTATTGCACTGAATGAGCAGCTGGGCTGGTACGACGCTTTGCCGGTGAAGTTTATCAAGTATCTGAAGGGCATTTTTCTTGATGGGGACTTTGGAGACAGTTACAAGCACTCTGTGCCGGTGTTCGACCTGCTGCTGCCTAAATTCGGTGTAACGGCTCTGCTGGCACTGCTGTCCTGCGCCGTTAGTGCCTTGGTGGGCATTCCGTCGGGCATCCTTTCCGCCGTGAAAAAGCACTCTGTGGCGGATGGGGTGACCACCGTGCTGGCCATGCTGCTGGGCTCAGTACCTAGCTTTTTCCTGGGCGTGTTGATGATCCTGATTTTTTCCCTTCAGCTGGGGTGGCTGCCTTCCAATGGCATTAAGGACTGGACAGGGTACATCATGCCGGTGCTGACGCTGGCACTGCCCTCTGCGGCTTACCTGTCCCGCATGACCCGCACCACCATGCTGGAGGCTATGGAGCAGGACTACATTCGCACTGCCCGTGCCAAAGGATGCCCACCCGCCCGCCTTATCTTCCGCCATGCACTTCGTAACGCACTGATGCCGGTGGTTACCCAGCTGGGCATGAGCTTTGCAGGCTTGCTGGGCGGTGCCATGATCACCGAGCAGGTCTTCGGCCTTCCTGGCTTCAGCGAAAGCATTCTTTCCGCCATCCAAAGCAAGGATGTGCCGGTGATCATGGGTTCTACCATCTTTATTGCAGCCATGTTCATGGTGGTGATGCTGGTGGTGGATCTGCTTTACGCCGTGCTGGATCCACGAGTGGGAGCCAAATATTAAGGAGGCTTTTGATGTTTGTCAAGCGGAAGAAATACATAACCAAAGCCACCGGAAGCCACGGCAGCGATATTTGGCGCAACTTCAAGGCGAATCGACTGGCACTGGTAGCGGCTGTTGTGCTGGTGCTGATCATGCTGGTGGCCATTGGCTGTGACTTTTTCATTGATTACAATACCCAGGTCATTGGCATGAATCCGGCGGAACGTTTGCAGGGTCCCAGTGCTGCGCATTGGTTCGGCACGGACAGCGCAGGCCGGGATTTGTTTGCCCGGGTACTGTACGGAACCCGGTACTCCCTGATTTTCGGTATCGGCTGCACTTTCTTTTCCATGGCCATTGGTTGTATCCTGGGTGCTACCGCCGCCTATTACGGAGGCGTGTATGATTCGGTGCTGATGCGGATCATGGATGCCCTGATGTGCATTCCCTACATGCTGCTGCTGCTCATGATTGTAACGGTGATGGGGCGGGGATTGGAGCCGATGATCATTGCCCTGTCCATTGCAAGCGTGCCGGGATATACCCGAATTGTCCGCTCGGTGGTGCTGAGCGTTGCCCAGCAGGACTTTATCGAGGCGGCTCGTGCCAGCGGTTCCACCGACCGGTTTATTGTGCTGCACCACATTCTGCCCAATGCCATCGGCCCCATTCTGGTGGATGCTATGATGAGCATTGCTTCCACCATCATGTCTGCTGCTGGGCTTAGCTACATCGGCATGGGCATTCAGCCCCCGACCCCGGAGTGGGGCAACATGCTTTCCGATGCCATGAAGTACATGCGCACCAATCCGTCCATGGCCATTTTCCCCGGTCTGGCACTGGTGATAACAGCGCTGTGCTTCAATCTGGTGGGGGATGGCCTGGCGGACGCCATTGATCCCCGCCGCAGGAAATAAGCTGCAAACCGGCTCAACCGGTCTGTATACAACAAAAGGAGGAATCCGACGATGAAACGGCTTCTTGCTCTCGTCATGGCCATGATGCTGGCCGTGGGAATGGTCACCTTCGCTTCTGCTGAAGAGGACGGCAAAACTCTGGTTGTTATCCCTTCTACCAAGTCTCAGAATCTGGATCCCTATGCTGATACCATTGACATGGACAGCATTGTGATGACCAATGTGTTTGATAACCTGTGGCAGCGGGATGAAAACTGCGACTATCACGGTATGCTGGCCAAGGAATGGACCCTGAGTGAGGACGGCACTTATTATACCGTTACCCTTCGGGACGATGTGACCTTCTCTGACGGTACGCCTGTGAATACGGATGCAGTCATTTACAGCTACCAGTCTGCACTGAAGATGAGCTCCTGGGGCTACACCTACTCCACCGTTATTAAGGACATTGAGAAGGTGGATGACTACACTTTCAAGATTTATAAGTATGCATCCTACTCCTCCATCATCCCCTTCTGCACCGACTACCTGCCCATTGTTTCCCCCACGGCACGGGATGGCCATGAGGATGAATTTGCCAAGAATCCTGTTGGCTCCGGTGCCTACACCGTGGCATCCTTCGATACGGTGACCAACTACGTAGTGCTGACGGCTCGGGAGGATTACTTCCAGGGAGCGCCTGCCATTAAGACGGTGGAAGTCCGGGTGCCCCTGGACAGTGCCGTGGCACTGGTGGCACTGGAAAATGACGAAGCACAGCTCATTGAAATGACCATGAATGAAAGCGATGTGCAGATCGCTGCAAGCGAGAACTTCACGGTGTACACCAGTGCCGGCTGGGCCTGCAAGACGCTGCTGCTGTGGGGCGAACCCTTCAACAGCGATAATGAGCTGGCACTGGCTGTGAACCAGGCAGTAAACCGGGAAAATGTAGCTGCTTACATGGGTCATGATGCGACCCCTGCCACCAACTACTATAGCGAAAAGCTGATGGGCCGCTATGCCAACAAGGTGCCTGTGTACCAGTATGATGTGGAGGCTGCCAAGGAACATCTGGCTGCTTCCAACTACGATGGTTCTACCCTGACGATTACCGTAACCCCTGATCAGGAAATGGCTGGCCTTTCCGTACAGGCTGACCTGACGGCTATTGGCATCAACAGTGAACTGAACATTGTTGAAACCTCCACCTACTACGACATGTGGTACGATGCAACCGTGGGCATCACCATTGCGGACTTCGGCGTGGCTTACTCCTCTCCCGAGGAAATGCTCAGCTACTTCGCTACCGACGGCTTCTACAACATGTACGGCCTGGCTGTGTCCAACGAAGCCTATGATACCAACCTGAAGAAGGCTGCCGAAACCTGGGATGACGATGAGCGTGAAACCTACACCCTGGCTGCCATCGAGGCTGCACGGGATCTGTCCCAGTATGTGCCTCTGTACGACATCCAGATGAAGATTGTAGGCAGTGCAAAGCTGCAGGGCATTGACGCCTGCGTACCTGCTACCTATCGCATTTATCTGTGGAAGGCTTACTTCCAGGACTGATTTGCATAGAAGCGCCCGAGGGATGGAGGTCTGCTCTGTCCCTCGGGCATCAACCCAGGTATGAAGTCCCGCACAGCGGAGCTTCATACCTGTGCTGAATCCTGCTCAAAGGCTGGTTGTGAATGATGAATGAAATGCTTCTTTCCATTCGTGATTTGGAAATTTCCATCCGCAATGGGGATCAAGTCACCTACCCGGTCAATCGGGTGAATCTGGATATTCCCCCTCATTCCGTGGTTGGGCTGGTAGGGGAGAGCGGCTGCGGCAAATCCATGACGGCCATGTCGATCATGGGACTGTTGGCGTCCAATATTGCTGTAACCGGCGGTGAAATGATTTTCGAAGGGGAGGACATTACCAAGTTCACCCCCGAGCAAATGCGGAAGATGACCGGCAAGAGCATCTCCATGATTTTTCAGGAGCCCATGACCGCCTTGAATCCTGTGGTGCGGGTAGGCAAGCAGATTGAAGAAGTGCTGATTCTGCACACAAACCTGAACAGGGCGGAGCGGAAAAAGCGGGTCATCGAAATCCTGAACGCTGTTAGCGTGCCTGATGCGGAAGCGCGGTACAAGGCCTATCCCTTCCAGCTTTCCGGCGGCCTTAGGCAGCGGATCTGCATTGCCATGGCCATGATCTGCAATCCTAAACTGCTCATTGCAGACGAGCCCACCACCGCCTTGGACGTGACCATTGAAGCGCAGATTTTGCAGCTGATGCGGGAGCTGAAGGAACACTTCGATACCTCCATCCTCATGATTACCCACAATCTGGGCATCGTATCAGAGCTGTGCGACGATGTGAATGTGATGTATCTGGGAGAAATTGTGGAGCATGCGGAGACGGATGCCTTGTTCGAGCATCCTTTGCACCCCTATACCAACGGCTTGATTCAGTCTGTGCCCACCATGCAGAAGAAGGTGCAGGAGCTGGAGAACATTCCGGGCATGGTGCCGGATTTGCAGCATGTGCCGACAGGCTGCCGCTTCTGCGACCGGTGCCCCTATGCAGAGGCAAGGTGCCGGGCAGAACATCCTGATTTGTATGAGCCCATACCGGGACACACGGTACGGTGCTTCCACTATGAAAAAGGTCTGAAGGGGGTGGATTGATGACCCGGGAAGTGTTGCTGGATGCAAGAAACCTGACGAAAACCTTCAAAGCGCCTAATGGCCAGGTACAGGCCGTTACGGATGTAAGCTTGCAGATCTACAAGGGGGAGACCCTTTCCCTGGTAGGGGAAAGCGGCTGCGGCAAGTCCACCCTGGGGCGGCTGCTGATTCGCCTCCTTGAGCTGGACAGCGGTTCTGTCCGCTTCGGCACCACGGAGCTGACCGAGCTGAAGAAAAAAGAACTGCGCAAGTTCCGGCAGCATATGCAGCTGATCTTTCAGGATCCCTACGCCTCGCTGGATCCACGGTTCACCATTGCCAAAAGTATCTGTGAGCCCTTGCGTGCGGCAGGCTACAGCCAGAAGGAGCAGCAGGAAATGGTGCTGGATCTGGCACAAAAGACAGGCATCAATCCGGAGCATCTGGGACGGTATCCCCATCAGTTTTCCGGCGGTCAGCGCCAGCGGGTGGGCATTGCCCGAGCCATTGCCCTCCGTCCTGAACTGGTGGTATGCGATGAGCCTGTCAGCGCACTGGATGTGTCCATTCAGGCGCAGACGCTGAATCTGCTTAGGCAGCTGCAGCGGGAATTGCAGCTGACCTATTTGTTCATTTCCCATGACCTGAGCGTGGTGCACTACATTTCTGACCGGGTCTGCGTGATGTTCCTGGGGCGGATTTGCGAAATCGGCACCACGGAGGAGATTTATGCCCATCCCAAGCATCCCTATACCAAATTTCTGCTGAATGCCACGCCTCAGATTGGCAAGAAGGCCATGGGCAGGGAAAAACTGCTGACCGGGGAAATCCCCAGCCCTATCAATCCCCCTTCCGGCTGCCGCTTCCGCACCCGCTGCCCCTATGCAACGGAGCAGTGTGCGAAGGAAGTACCCATGCTTGCAGGCGGCGAGGATCATCAGGTGGCCTGCCATCATCCGCAGGCATTTACAGTGAACGAGTAAGGAGCAAATACCATGAGTCGCAATTATCCGAAGGTTCCGGTGAAGCCGGTGGTGGATACCTATTTCGGTGTGGAGGTTACGGATCCCTATCGTTATCTTGAACAGCGGGACAGTGAAGAAACCAGGGCCATTGTGCAGGCAGAAAATGCGTACACCAAGGCGTTTTTCGCTGCCCATCCGGGCTTTGACCTTGCCGCACGGGAAGCAAAGCTGCGGGCAGAAAAGCCCCTGACGGATATTGCATCCGTGGAAGAGGCGGGGGGAAAGATCGCCGCCGTTCGCACGCTGCCCGGTGGATTGAGCGAAATCGTCGCCCTGAACGAGGACTATTCCGTTCATCACGTGATTGCCAATGCAGAAACCTTCCATAACCGCATGAACATTTACGGTGTATATCCCTGCCCGGCTAAGGAGCCAATCTATGCCATTCTGGGCGTTCTGCACGGACATCCCCGGTGTGCTGTGATCCTGTGGAATGATGCGGAAAAGAAGGAGCTGGCTTGCCTGGATGATTTGTTCGGCATGACCTGGACGGCAGATGGCCGCTATGTCCTTTATGATGGTGCTGTGGTGGATACCGCCCATCATCGCAACATCAATACCGTCTACCGGTACGACTGGCAGGCGAACAAGCTGGAATCCGTGTACGAGCATCCCGGCGATGCTGTGTGGATTGATGTATACGAAGGCCCGGACGGGGGCATCCTCATGGATGCCATGAATACCTATGTGGACATTCAAGTCCTCTGGCAGGATGCTGAAGGGCATGTCGTTCCTCTGAATGATGGGGTAGGCACATGGAAATTCATCGGTGCCCAGGGGGATACGCTGTACTTCACAACCAACAAGGATGCGGACTTCTGCAAGGTGGTAGCCATTGCAAAGGTGCAGCTGACAAAGGCAAACTGCCTGTTGACCGATGCAGTGGATGTGATTCCGGAAAAGAAATGCCTGCTGACGGAGTGCTTTGTAACGAAAGCAGGGCTGATCGCCGTATACGAGCGGGATGGCTGCACGGAAGTGCAGGCATACACCATGGATGGGGAAAAGAAGCAGACAGTAGCCCTGCCGGATCGGTACGGCCATACCATGTTTGCAGAAGCAGGCACTGCCGCTCAGGGGGATCAGCTTTATTTCTCCTTCCAAAGCTTCCTGATGGAAAAGGCTGTTTATGGGTTGGATGTGAGCACGCTTACAGTCAAGTGCATCACCAAGGAACCGGAACCCTGCGATGACCTGACGGTGGATCAGTGCTTCCTGCCTGCACGGGATGGTCAGCAGATTGCCGTGTATCTTGTCCGTCAAAAGGATCTGCAGCCCAACGGAAAGATTCCTACCTTGATCTACGGCTACGGCGGATATGCGGCATCCAATAATCCCACCGCCATTGAATACGTTACCTGCTGTAAGCTGACGGAGTGGGCACGGATGGGGCGGATGTACGCCCATGCCATTATCCGGGGCGGTCTTGAGTATGGCAAGAAGTGGCACGAAGGCGCCATGTTCAACCAAAAGAAGCACGCCTTTACGGACTTCATTGACATTGCAGAATATCTGGTGAAGGAGCACTGGACCTGCCCGGAGCAAATTATTGCCACTGGTCTGTCCAATGGCGGTTTGCTGATGACGGCCATTACCACCATGCGTCCTGATTTGTTTGGCACGGTGATTGCCAGCGTTCCCCACACGGATATGCTCCGCTTCCGCAATGATGACCGGGGCATGATGTACGTTACCGAATATGGCGATCCCCTGGGGGACGAGGAGACTTTCAAGTACATGTACTCCTATTCGCCCTACCATAACGTGAAGGAAGGAACAGTCTATCCCTGGGTCTATGTGCAGACTGGGGAAATGGACAACAACGTACCGCCTTATCATGGAAAGAAGTTTGCCGTGCGGATGCAGGCCTGTGCAGACGAAAAGAATCCTGTGCTGCTAACGGTGCTGGCACACGGCAGTCACGACCGGGGCACAGGGGATGAGTATTTCCAGAATATTTCTCAGATTCAGGCGTTCATCGAGCTGAGCCTTCAGGCAAAGGACGAAGCTGAAGCGAAATAAGCATAATGAGTGGTCATAACCAAAAGAGGGAGCCGGCAGTGCGTCGGTTCCCTCTTTTGATTGGCAAAATTGTGATGCAGTTTTATCGGTGATCGCATTTTTGGCACTGGATCATGGGTGTGCCTTCTTCCTCTTTGTAGAAGACCCCTGCCCATTGGCAGATGCTCTGCAAAATCGGCACCACAGAGGCGCCCTTTTCCGTCAGGGAGTATTCCACCCGGGGAGGAATCTCGTCGTAGGACTTGCGTTCCACCATGCCATTCCCCATAAGCTCCTTCAGGGTGGCAGCCAGCACAGCATCCGTGATGTTGCCCATTTCCCGCCGAAGCTCGCTGTAGCGCAGGGTGCCAAGGGTGGCCAGCACGCAGATGATGCGGGAGTTCCACTTGCCGCCGAACAGCTCCATGCCGTATTCCAAGGGGCAACGGATGTCCTTTTCCAGTTTCCTTTGATACATCATCCATAACCTCCCTTTTGCCTACGATTATAGCGGGAATGCTGGCTTTGCGCAAGCAGTACCGGCGATGACCATTACAGTTCTTTCTTGTTATCTGCACCGGGGGTGGTGACGATCACTTTTTCCGGCGTGATGATCAGGGCGCCCTTGGCAGTAGCAGTTCCGTTGAACATCTTTTCCACCATGGCCTTGAAGGTGGCAACCACATCCCCTTCGGTAACATACTGGGCAGTGCCCTTCACCTGATAGCCTTCCAGCGTTTGCCCATCGTAAACGGAAACGGCAATCTTGCCTTGATTGGCAGCAAGATTCTTCAGCGTGGTGTCCAGGAACACATCGCCTACCACCAGAGTGCCGTCGGGGGTTACGTCCTTGAAAGCGACAGGCACCACGTTGGGTTCGCCATCGGCACAGGTGGCCAGATCCCACATGCCGGTCTTGAGCAGCTTCACAACATGTTCATTCAGCATAACAGTTTTCCTCCTTCCAGCCGAGCATCTTGGCCCAGCTGACACACTCATGATAGGACAGCTACAAGGCAAATGGAAGATATGGGTTGATTCATGAGTGACTCATGAATTGCATAGTGGAGGACGAAAAGGACAAGGAAAAGTGCTTGCAATAAGGCTCTCTTTTTGAAAATTATGAATTACAAGAAAAATACAGTAAAATGTGCACCGCAATGTGCACGATTTGCACGTGACTTTTCGCAGATTCACCCATATACTAGTGGCATAGAAACGAAAAACCAGGCGGTGGTTGCCTTGAGTGTTCCGCAGCAAGTTCCGCAGGTTATCATATTTAGACTGAATCGTCAATCTTGCGGCTGATGATCAAACGCATCGCTGGAAGTAATGCATTTCGAGATCAATTACTGTGACTGTTTCAGGAGGTGCCATATGGCAAATATTTGCGAATAT